>JBEKRD010000043.1:0-52700 GCA_049519075.1 Xanthobacteraceae bacterium
TATCGCCTGCGGCTGTGCGGGGTTGGGCCGTCGGCGGATGTTATTTCATTGCTTAAATTGTTTTGTTTATTGTTTCTCGCTAAAACATGGGTGGGGTGAGCACCGCGACCCCCACCACGGTTTGCGCGACGGCGACGGAGATCGCCGCTCAACTTGAAATATGTGCTGAGACCGGGGGGAAGATGAATCCGAGCCGCCGTCTTTTATTTCTGGCCGCGACCGTCGCTGCGCTCGCGGCCGCACCGCAGCCCGCATGGCCGCAAGCTTTCCCGACGCGCCCCATCACCGTCATCGTGCCGTTCGCCGCCGGCGGTCCGACCGACCTGGTGGCGCGGGTGATCGTCGACAAGATGGCGGCGCCGCTCGGCCAGGCGCTCGTCATCGAGAATGTCGGCGGCGCCGGCGGCAGCATCGCCGCCACGCGCGTCGCACGCTCGGCGCCCGACGGCTATACGATCGAGATCGGCAATAACGGCTCGAATTTGTTGGTCGGCGCTCTCTATGCGCTGCCGGTCGATATCATCAAGGATTTCGCCCCGGTAGCGGAACTGTCGGTCAATCCGCAAATCATCGTCACCAAGAACGCGGTGCCTGCCACGAACCTGAAAGAGCTCTTGGCCTGGCTCAAGGCCAATCAGAAAAGCGTCTCGGTCGGGATCGCCGGCCCGGTGGCGGAAGTCAGCGTGGTCAATTTCGAGACCATGACGGGGATGCAATTCCAGCACGTGCCTTATCGCGGCGCCGCACCGGCGATCCAGGATTTGATCGCAGGCCACATCGATCTGATGACCGACCAATTGTCGAATTCCACCCCGCAAGTCAAAGCCGGCACCATCCGGGCCTATGCGATCGCGGCCAAAACCCGATCGCCGGCGTTGCCCGACGTGCCGACCACCGACGAGGCAGGCCTGCCCGGTTTCTACGGTTCGCTTTGGCACGGATTGTGGGCGCCCAAAGGCACGCCTGACGACGTGATCAGAAAGCTCAATTCCGCGGCCCGCCAGGCGCTCGCCGATCCGACAGTGAGAGCGCGCTTAGTCGACGTCGGCCAGGAGATCGTGCCGCTCGACCAGCAGACCCCGGCGGCGCTCGGGGCTTATCAGCAGGCGGAGCAGGATAAGTGGTGGCCGATCGTGAAAGCGGCGGGGTTGAAGGGGGAGTAGCGCAGCTCCGATTGATCGTTGGCCTCACTCCGGCTGAATACCGGCGTTCTTGATCATGATCGCCCACTTGCCGAGTTGCACCTGGATGAAGTTGCCGAACTCATCGGGCGTTGAGGAAAATCCTTCGAAGCCAACGTTACGGAATTTCGCCTTGGTCTCCGGCGCTTCGATGATCTTGCGGAGCGCGCCGTTGAGCTTCGCGATGACCGCGGGCGGGGTCTTGGCCGGGGCCACAAGGCCCGCCCAGGCATCCAGTTCGAAGCCCTCGATGCCCGCTTCGTCCATGGTCGGCAAATCCGGAAACAGTGGTGAGCGGTGCAGCCGCGTTACCGCCAGCGCCCGCACCTGGCCGGAGGAGACATGCGGCATGGCGACGGTGAAATCGGCGAACATCATCGACACCCGCCCGGCGATCACGTCCTCGATGGCCGGCGGCGTGCTCTTGTACGGCACATGCAACATGTCGAGGCCGGCCCAATGCGCCAGCGTCTTGCCGCCGACCACGCCCGCGGTATTGCCGCTGGCATAGGACAGCTTGCCGGGATTGGCCCTGGCGTAGTCGACCAGTTCCCTGACTGAATGGATCGGCAGGTTCGGATTGATCACCAGCATCAAGGTGAAGCTTCCGACCCGCGTGACGGGGTCAAAATCCCGCGCCGGATCGTAGCTGACCTCCCGCAACAGAAACGGATCCGCCGACAGCGGCGAATTGGTCGCCAGCATCAGCGTATAGCCGTCCGCCGGAGCATGCTGGACATATTGCGCCGCCACCGCGCCGTCGGCGCCGGGACGGTCCTCGACAATGATCGGTTGCTTCAGCGCGGTGCTGAGCTGGTCGCCGATAATGCGGCACAGCGTATCGCTGGCGCTGCCGGGACCGAATGCGGCGACGAAGGTGATCGGCCGCGAGGGAAACTCGTCGGCATAGAGCGCTGTGCTGAACGCCACCGCCCAAATTGCCACGAGCATTTGGACCACGAAAATACGAAGCAAATATTTCATGCGTGCTTCCTCCCTGGTTCTCGCAATCTTTTTTGTCGGGCGTCGGCCTTGCGGGGGCGCACGCCTTCTTGCAGGGGAGGATAGCAGATTTGTACGCGAGCGGGTTGCGGCATTCCGCTCATTCCCGCGCAGGCGGGAATCCAGCGCTGTCGCGCGGCAACACGCTGGGTCCCCGCTTTCGCGGGGACGAGCGGACGACGGCCCGCAGTTGCAGCGCTATTTGATAAACGTGCCGCTGCGCAATTCGGCAAAAGCCTGTTGCAGCTCGGCTTCGCTGTTCATCACAATTGGGCCGTACCAGGCGACCGGCTCTTCGATCGGCTTGCCGGAAACCAGGAGGAAACGAATGCCTTCGTCGCCGGCCTGGACGGTCACCTCGTCGCCGCTGTCAAACAGAACCAGCGAGCGATTGCCGGTCTGTTCCCGCACCTTGATCTCGTTGACGCCGTCGGTCTTCTCGGTGAGCACCCCGAACGGCTGCGAGGCGGCGCGGAAATCGCCGGAGCCGGCGAACACATAGGCGAAGGCGTGGCGCTCGACTTCGACCCGCAACGTCTTGCGCTTACCCGGCGGCACCGAGATATCGAGATAGCGCGGATCGGCGGCAACGCCTTCGACGGGGCCGCGCTTGCCCAAAAAATCGCCGCACACTATGCGCACGCGGGTCCCATCGTCGTCGACAATGTCCGGGATCTCGGCGGCCTTGATGTCTTGATAGCGCGGCGCCGTCATCTTCAGCGACGACGGCAGGTTGGCCCACAGCTGAAAGCCGTGCATGCGGCCGGCAGCGTCGCCTTGCGGCATTTCCTGATGCATGATGCCGCGGCCGGCGGTCATCCATTGCACGTCGCCGGCTTCAAGATTGCCGCGATTGCCGAGGCTGTCGCCGTGTTCGACGGTTCCCGCCAGCACATAGGTAATCGTCTCGATGCCGCGATGCGGATGCCACGGGAAACCGGCGCGGTAATCGTCCGGCCGGTCGTTGCGGAAGTCGTCGAGCAACAGAAACGGATCGAATTCGCTGGTGTTGCCGAAGCCGAAGGCGCGGCGCAGTTTCACGCCGGCGCCCTCGATGGTGGGCTTGGAAGTGATGATGCTTTTGACCGGTCTGATCGACATGGCGGTTTGCCTTTTTGGGGTTTGACCTTTTCGCGCTGGAGCGTTTCCAGAAGCCTGTTGCAACCAAAAATAAGTTGCCGATCTGCCCGGGCAAGAAGGCACATCGTTGATACCATCGTCATTGCGAGCGAAGCGAAGCAATCCAGCACCGCGGCGAGGTTCGCTGGATTGCTTCGTCGCTTCGCTTCTCGCAATGACGAGGGGAGGTCAGGGCAAGGTCACCATGCCGCTCCAGAATTGCTGATCGGCGCCGACATCGACGTCGTATTTGCGCTCAAGGTTCAGCCGGCCGTTCTCGGCGATGCGCATGACGGTGATGCCGGCGGGAAGCGAGCCGTCCTCAGCCGACAGGATGCTGGCTGCGACCAGCACGCGGCCGGTCGGGTCGATGCCGAAGGTGCGCAATTGGATGCCGCGGCCGTCGATGTTCTGGATGAGACGCGGCTCGCCGGTCGTCTGGTCGATGGCGAAGACCGCGACGCTGTTCTCGCCGCCCGCGGCGATGACGCGGGCACCGGGCCCCGATGCCGGGAAGGTGCGGTTTGTCACGTAAACGAGGCGGCCATTGGGATGGACGTGGATCGCGCCGGTGCCTTGCGGCGCGGGCGAAGCGGGATCGGACAGCGTCTCCTTGATAAACAAGGGTTCGCGGGAAAGCCCGCTTTGGGCATCGCGCTTATAAACATAGAGCTTGTTCTGCCGCTCGACCGAAACGAACACCCAGGGCTCGCTTTGATGAAAGTCGAGATGGCGCGGCCCGAAACCGAGACCGTTGCCGGGTGCGATCGACGCCAGATTGGTCAATACGCCGTTGTCGAAGCCGAAGGTCTTGATCGCGCCGGGATCTTCCGGCTTGCCCGCGCCCGCGTTATTGCCCCGCGTCACCAACAGCACGATGCGATTGCCGGGCGCCACCCGGACCTGATGGGCGAAGATGCCGGTATCGAGTTGAGCGGGCTGCGCGACCGGTGCGCCGATGGTGCCGTCGCCGGCAATGCGGTGCACGGTGACGTTGCTCGGATCGTTGTAAGCGACAAGCAGATACTCGCCCGTGGAGTCGACGCAAGAATGGATCGGGCGCGACGGCAGTGCCACCGGCTCGCCAAACAGGCGCAGCGCGCCCGTCGCCGGATCGATCGATAGCGCGCTGGCGAAATGCTTGTCCCCGGCAATACCCGGTCCGCCGCTGCTCGACACCACGTAGAGCCAGCGGCGCGACGGATGCGGCCAGGCATATTGGACATTTGCCGGGAGCTTTACCGTGCCGCGCTTGGTCAGCGTGGCCTGGTCGACGTCGAGATCGAACCAACTCAGCGCTGGTCCGATGCTGGCGTAATATATCGTGCGCGGCGCGGGAATTCGGGCCATGATCTAATGCGCCATCATCTAAGCGCGCTTTATCGACCGCGGGCTTACCTTGAACTTGGGAATAACTTCGCCCGCGAACAGCTCGAGCGAGGCGAGCGCCTTCTCCGCGCCGTACCACGGCGGGAAATGCAACATGACCGACGCATTGCCGGCCATCGAATGCAGCTCTTCGATCTTGGCGATCACCGTTGCCGGCGAGCCGTGCAAGATAATGTCGCGGGTGAGCGAGTCGTAGTCGCGCGGTTTGGCGCCGAGGTCTTGCGACACGGTGCCGAGATAGCCCGAGGTATGGCCCGAGCCGAAATGCGCGAGATTGCGCATGATGCCCGCCTCGCTGTCGCGCTTGGCCTTGGCGTCGGTTTCCGCGACATAGACCCAGCGCGCGACGTCGACATGGCCGCGCGCCGGATTGCCGCGTAGCGCCTCCGGGGTTTCTTCGAGACCCTTGCGGTAATGGCCGGCCTGCCGCGCCAGTTCGGCAAACGGCGTCCAGCTCGACAGGAACAGGCCGAAGCCCATCCGGGCGGCGGCGCCGATCGAGCGGTCGGTGGCGCCGGCCAGAAAGATCGGCGGGTGCGGCTCCTGCAGCGCGTGCGGAAACAATTCGTAGGCGCCGTCGACCTTGACGTTGAAATGATCGCCATGGTGATCGGCGCGTTTGTTGTGGAACAGCTCCATCAACAGCGGCAGCGCCTCTTCCTGAACGTCGCGTCGCGCTTCGAAATAGGCGCCGAAGCCGTCGAATTCGTATTTGCGATAGCCGGAACCGAGACCCAGCGCGAAACGCCCATTGCTCAAGATGTCGACGAAGGCGGTGTTCTCGGCGACGCGCAGCGGGTTGGCGAGCGGCAGCGTGACCACCGCGGTGCCGAGCTTGATGCGCCTGGTCAGCGCCGCGAGATAGGCGGCATAGACGAAGACATCCGGCATGATGCCGTATTCGTTGCTGAAATGATGCTCGGCGACCCAGGCATAGTCGTAGCCGAGCTCGTCCGCCCGCACCACCTGCCGCGTCACCCGCGTGTGCACGTCGCGATGCGGATAGGGCTCGACCTCGGTGTTGGGATGCGACGTGAAGAGAATGCCGAATTCCATGCGTGCCGCCTTCCTTGTCCGTTTCCCTGGCTTTACGTCCGGTTGCGGGCTTTAAGCCGCCCGCTTGGGCGACATCATCTCACCGCCACGCGGGCTAAGCCAGAGCGATTCGGAAGGGGCGAGGGGTTGGGCGATTCAGGCGTATTGCAGGAGGACGCCGACCAGCGCGTCGATCCGCGCAATGGTGCGGAAATTCGCCGGCGTCATGTCGCGGTCGGGGATTTTGACGTCGAATTCGCTCTCGACCGCGAGCATAAGATTGACCATGTCGAGGGAGGACAGGCCGGCTGCGGTCAAATCCTCGTCGCGGCCGATGGGCCGGTCGATGGACCGCTTCGCCAGGATCTGGCGCACCAGCGCGGTGACCCGGTCGTTGGCACAAGGGCTGCGATCAAGCACGGTGAATAATTCCCAAATGTCGACCGAATAATAGCGTCCCCAGCCATCTTCGCGTCGATAGGTTCGACGCATGGTTAGCACACAAGGGGTTTGCGATTGGTAACCTTGACGCGAAAGAAGCGTGTTAATTCCCTCCGGACGCCATGAGGATTTGTAAGTTTTGCGCTAGCGGTGGTGGGCTAACGATCGCATTCGCATGCGGAACACGGCGCCAAGCATCGCGAGACCTATTGAGCGAGACCCGCAATGAATGTCCGACCCGCTAAGGTTCTCGAGATCGATCAAGACCCTCACGCGGCCCGCATCGCCAGCGCTGCGGCGGTTGCCGCGAGCCATGCCTCAGCGGTAGACGCCGGCTCGCGGTTTCCCAATGAAGCTATCGCCGCCGCGCGCGCCGAGCGGCTCTTGAGCATCGCGGTGCCGCGGGACTTGGGCGGCGAGGGCGCCGGCATCGCCGAAGTGGTGGATGTCTGTTACGCGCTCGGCCGCGCTTGCGCGTCGACGGCGATGATCTACGCGATGCATCAGACCAAGCTCGCCTGTGTCGTCCGTCACGGCCGCTCGAGCGCCTGGCATCAGCTGTTTCTGCGGCGGCTGTGCAACGAACAATTGCTGCTCGCGTCGTCGACCACCGAGGGACAAAGCGGCGGCGATATCCGCAACAGCACCGCCGCGATCGAGCGCGACGGCTCGCGCATCAGGCTCGAACGGCAGGCCACCGTCATCTCCTATGGCCGCTCCGCCGACGCCGTCGTCACGACGGCGCGCCGCTCCGCCGACGCCGCGAGCTCGGACCAGGTGCTCGTCACCTTCCTCAAGCAGGACTACACGCTCGAGCCGATGGTCGGCTGGGACGCCTTCGGCATGCGCGGCACTTGCAGCGAAGGGTTCAGGCTGGTCGCGTCGGGTTCGAGCGAGCAGATACTGCCGGTAGGCTATGACAAGATTCACGCCCAGACCACGATGCCGGTCGCGCATCTTGCCTGGAGCGCCGCATGGGCCGGCATCGCCACCGCGGCGGTCGAGCGCGCCCGCGCTTTCGTCCGCAAGTCAGTCCAACGCTCCGGCGGCGCGTTGCCGCCCGCCGCCGCCCATCTGACGCGCGCCAACGCTTCGCTGCGCACGCTGCGCAGCCTCATTGCCGCGGCGACGCAAAAATATGCCGCCGCCGCGGAGGATCCGACAGCCCTTGAAGCGCTCGACTTTCAGACCGGCATGAACCTGCTCAAGGTCAATGCGTCCGAGCTTGCGGTCGCGACGGTGATGGGCGCGATGCAGACCTGCGGACTTGCGGGCTATCGCAACGACGGCGAGTTCAGCATCGGCCGCCATCTGCGCGACGTGCTGTCGTCGCCGATCATGATCAGCAACGACCGCATCCTCGCCAATATCGCCGCCGCCGCCTTGTTGAGCGGCGTACCAGATTCGCTCAGCGTTTAGTCCAGCAACGAGGCGCAAATCAGATGAATGTTGCATTCAAGCAACCGGTGCGGGCGGTCCATTCATTCGATTCGATCGCCGAGGCGCT
Source organism: Xanthobacteraceae bacterium (assembly GCA_049519075.1). Taxonomy (GTDB): domain Bacteria; phylum Pseudomonadota; class Alphaproteobacteria; order Rhizobiales; family Xanthobacteraceae; genus BOG-931. The sequence continues at coordinate 7,675 of JBEKRD010000043.1, forward strand.
GCTACTGCCGACCGGCATTGACGGTGTTTATGCCCGCACCGCCGCGTTCGAACGGGTCGTCGACGGGCTTGCCGCGCTGATCTCGCGTTATCGCGAGCCTGAAACGGAAGTATTGCGATTTCCGCCGGTGATGAGCCGCCGGCAATTGGAGAAGTCGGGGTACCTGCAAAGCTTTCCGCATTTCCTCGGTTGCGTGAGCTGCCTTGGCGGCGCCGAGGATGATATCCGGGCGAGCGTCGAGCGCTACGAAGCGGGCGGCGATTGGACGAGCGGGCTTGCCGCTGCTGATCTCGTATTGAGCCCGGCGGCCTGCTATCCGGTCTATCCGTTGGTCGCGAGCCGCGGCCACGTGCCGGCCGGCGGGCTTATATTGGACGTCGCCTGCGATTGCTTCCGCCGCGAACCGTCGAAAATGCTCGACCGGCTGCAATCGTTTCGCATGCGCGAATATGTCTGCATCGGCACGCCGGAAGAGATCCAGGAGTTCCGCGCCCGCTGGATGAAACGGGCAGAAAAATTCGCCGCTCAGCTCGACCTGCCTTACGGCATCGACCAGGCGAGCGATCCGTTCTTCGGCCGCGGTGGCAAGCTGATGGCGAAGAGCCAGGTCGAGCAGGCTCTGAAATTCGAGTTGCTCATCCCGGTGCATTCGCAAGAGCAGCCGACCGCCTGCATGAGCTTCAACTATCACCGCGACCATTTCGGCACGGCGTGGAATCTGTGCAACGAATCGGGCCAAGTTTGCCACACGGGCTGCGTCGCCTTCGGCATCGATCGTCTGGCTCTGGCGCTGTTCGCCACCCACGGCATCGAATTCGGGCAATGGCCGACACGGGTGCGCCAGGCGATCGAGGTTTGACGACGAACTTTGCCGTCGCTCCGCTCAGGTCATCGAAAACTATTGTCCGGGCGGCGGCAGAATTGGCGCGAACAGATCGTGCGGCGTCGCCAGCCCGCGAAGCTCATGACGGCCGAGCGGCTTGAGCGGCTCACCATAAGCCCGCGCGAAATCGTCGCTGACGACGATCGGCTCGTTCAGCGCTTTGGCCACGCCTTCGAGCCGGCTGACCAAGTTGACGGCGGGACCGATCACCGTGAAATCGAGCCGGTCGGCAGCGCCAATATTGCCGTAAATTGCGGTGCCGACATGCAGCGCGACCACGATCTCGAGCGGCGGTTCGTCCAGGAGCGCCGGATCGTGCAGGATCCCGCGCGCGGCCTCGACCGCCTGGATCGCGGCATCGAGCGCGCAACGCGCGGCCGTGGCGGCCTTGCCGGGATGCTCGATCGGGAAGATCGCCAACAGGCCGTCGCCGATGAATTTCAGGATTTCACCGCCGTGAGTCGCGATCGCCTTGGCTTGGGCGTCGAACAGCGCGTTGAGCATCGCAATCATGTGGTGTCCGGCAAGGCGGTCGGAACGCGCCGTGAAGCCGCGCAGGTCCGACGACCACAGCACGGCCATGATGTCCTCGCCGGTGCCCCGCCGGATCTGGCCCGCCAGCACCTTCGGGCCTGCCTTGGGTCCGAGATAGGCGTTGAGAATGTTGCTGGCGATGCGGCGATGGTTGCGCAGATCGGCCAACAGCGGCAGCCGCTGCGTTACGCGGGTCAGTTCCGAGATTTCTCGCGGCGAAAATCCGCCGCTACGATCGGTGACAAAGCTCACCATGTAATTGGTGCCGAACGAACTCCTGACCGGCAAGGCGAAGTAGTCGGTTGCGCCCTGGGCCTTGAGATCGTGGAGAATCGGGAAATCGAGTGCTTTGTCGGCGACATCGACGCGCCGCCGCAGCGTCTCGCCACCGATCAGCACCCTTCGGACCGGGTTATCCTCATGGCCGTACAAATCCTGCGCCTCATGGGTGACATAGGTCTGTACGGTTTGGCCGGTGGTCCGCCACCAGACAAAGGTGGCGCCAAGGTATTGCGGATGCAGTGTGCGCAAGTGAAATGTCGTGCGCAGCAGCGGGAATCCTGCCGCCAGCATCCGCCATGAGAATTCGTCGAACTCTTCGATCAAGGTTGGAATTTGCTGCGCGGGGCCCCCGAGCCAGTCGATGATTGCATCGATGGTGTCGTGCTTTGGGCGCGTCGCGGGCGGCCGTTCCAGCACTTCGCCGGTCGGAAAATATTGCGGATTGGCGGGGGGTATCGGACTGCGTTCCGCAACGGCCATGATGGGCGCCTTTCGGCGCCAGTGGATTCCAGCGCCATGTCTCACCGATCAATATAGGGATCGACACCGACATATCCCAAGGACTCTGAAGACGCGCGAGCCTGGGCCGAGGCGCCCTCGGTGGGGGCCAAGTCGGACGGCGCCGGGTTTGCGCCGCGTTTCCGTCAAACTCCCAGGATCGCGTATTCGGTGTAAGCCAAGTCGCCAAGCCGTGGCCGTTGCGGACCCTTGAAATATTTCGGCTTGCGACCGTGGCGGAAAATCCCGACCAGGCCTGGAATCGGGCCGTTCGCGTCGACGATGACGATTGGCCGGCCGCGCAGCGCCAGATGCCGGCCGATCGATCCGGCGAAACGGACGAAGTCGGCGATGTCGTGGCAGTAGATCAGTTGCGCGCAGGGGATGACGCCTTTCGCCAGCCGCGGCCGGAACACGAAGGGGAAAGCCCGCTCAGCCGTCGCGCACCACAGACTGATGCAGCCGTGCTCGGCGTGTTGACGCAAGACGTCCTGCTCGAACGGATCGAATGCGACCGCGGGCTTAAGCCGCGCGTCGAGCACCGTGACGTCGTCGCCGGGAGGCATCCGGCTCAGCGCCGGGAAGCAAACAAAGAGGCCGTCGCTATAGCGCGAGAAGCCCTGCGCCTCGATGATCGGCCAGGTATGCGGCGCCGCCGAGACGTTCAGATAGGTGACTTCTTTGTGACGCAGCGCATGGGAGACCAGGAGCGGCGCATAGGCCCGGTACGCGGGGTCGACATACCAGCTCGACAAATTGCAGCGCGGCGCGACGGTGTCGCCCGTCCGCATCGCCGAGCAGATCAACAGGATCGCGCCGACCGGGGTGCCGCCGGTTTCCAGAAGGTAACCATATTTCTGCAAACCCGGCGGCGGTTCGCGCCGGGTCAGTTGATCGAGCGCGTGGTGCCAGAACTGGCTATTGCGGTTGGGAAAGCCGCGGGTCAAGAGCGCGGCGACGGCGTCAACGTCGCTTTCTTCGATCTGTCGGCAGCGGATTCCGGAAAGGGCAGAAACCATTCGCATTGACCACGTCGCTTACGTGAACTTGATCGTAATTGTTCCCGGAATATACCGACGCGAAGTGAATAAACCGTAGGTCTGCCAGCAATGTCGGTAAAATTAACCATAATGGACCAGATGTCCGAGATCGCGCGCGAGCACGGCAAGATTCTGGCGCCGTTGCGCGACGATCTCGTGCTGCTCGATTCCGGGCTCGACTCGCTCGGCTTTGCCGTGCTGGTCGCCCGCCTGGAGGACCAGCTCGGCGTCGATCCGTTCACCGCGTCCGAGGATGCGCTGTTTCCCGTGACTTTCGGTGACTTCGTGAAAGTCTACGAAAATGGCGCGCGCTAGGCCGCAATCGCTGCGGCAGCGCATCGGCGACGGTTCGGGCCTGTTCTGGGATCGCGCCGCGCGCGTGGCTATATCGGACCTTGTCGGTGGAACGAGCCTCGGCGGCCGGCTTTGCGAATTGGCCGGCAAATCCGTCGTCATCGCCACCGGCAGTCAGCTGACGACGGCGCTGGCGCTGATCGAACTCGATGGCATCGCGCGCCGCCTCACCATCTTGCCGCCCGATGCCGAGCCCGCACATTTCGCAGCCCTCCTTGCCGGCGCCGAGGTCGACGCCGTCGTCGTCGACCGCGACACGCGAGCTCATGCCGCTTTGGCGTTGCCGATTCGCGTCACCGCAACGACGGACATTGTCGCCGACCAGCGCCTGCCTGCCGCGGCATTGGAGACCGAGTGGGTGATGCTGACCTCCGGAACGACGGGCGTGCCGAAAATGGTCGTGCACAGCCTCGACGGTCTCACCGCCCCGATCGGCGCGGGCCGGCGCCTCGACGGCGCCGCCGTATGGGGCACGTTCTACGACATACGCCGCTACGGCGGCCTGCAAATATTTCTGCGCGCGGTGATCGGCGGCGCATCGCTCGTGCTGTCGAGCTCAGGCGAACCGATCGTCGAGCATCTGCTGCGGCTCGCGCAGCACGGTATCACGCATCTCTCGGGCACGCCGTCGCATTGGCGCCGCGCGTTGATGTCACCTTCGATCCGCAAAATTTCGCCACGTTATGTTCGTCTCTCGGGGGAAATTGCCGACCAGGCCATTCTCGATAGCCTGCATACGATGTTTCCGGAGGCCGCGGTCGGTCACGCCTACGCCTCGACGGAAGCCGGCGTCGCCTTCGAAGTCAATGACGGCCTAGCCGGCGTTCCCGCCGGATTTTTCGAAGAGATGCGCGACGGCGTCGTCGTGAAAATCGAGGACGGCTCGCTGCGCATCCGCTCGCCGCGGACCGCCTCGCGTTATATCGGCAGCGATGCGGCGCTCATTGATGCAGAAGGCTTTGTCGATACCGGCGATATTCTGGCGTTGCGCGGCGATCGTTACGTCTTCGCCGGCCGCCGCGGCGGTATCATCAATATCGGCGGGTTGAAAGTTCATCCCGAAGAGATCGAAGCGGTGATCAACCGACACCCGCAGGTGCGCATGTCGCTGGTGCGGCCGAAGGCAAGTCCGATCACCGGCTCCATCGTGATCGCCGACGTGGTGCTGAAATCCGGCAGCCAATCCCGCGAGGTCAAAAGCGAACTATTGCAGCTCTGCCGTGACGCGTTGCCGCAACACAAAATCCCCGCCGCCATCAGCTTCGTTGCCGCGCTGGACGTCGCCGCGAGCGGCAAACTGGCGCGGCGGCAAGGTTAGGGATCAAGGTTAGGCAAGATGGCGAAAAAGCCAGGCAAACCGCTACGCAATGTTTTGGTCACCGGCGCGAGCCGCGGGCTCGGGCTCGGCATCGCGCGTAAGCTCGTCGCGGCGGGCTATAACGTCATCGCGGTGGCGCGCAAGACCAACAAGGATCTCGCCACGGCGATGGCGCAAGCGAAGCGGAGCAAATGCGGTGAGCTGCATTTCGTCGCCTTCGACCTCGGTAAGATCGACGCCATTCCGGAACTAGTGCGGACGCTGCGCCGGGATTTCGGTCCGCTCTACGGGCTCGTCAACAACGCCGCGGTCGGCTTCGACGGCGTGCTCGCGACCATGCACAATTCGCAGATCGAGGAATTGGTGCGTGTCAACACGCTGTCTCCCATCGTGCTCAGCAAATATGTGGTGCGCTCGATGATGTCGGAGCGAACTGGCCGCGTCGTCAATGTCGCTTCGATCATCGGGTTCACCGGCTATAGCGGGCTTTCGGTCTATGCCGCGACCAAGGCCTCGATGCTCGGTTTCACCCGCTCGCTGGCGCGGGAAGTCGGACGCCTCGGCATTACGGTCAATGCCGTGGCGCCCGGCTTCCTCGACACCGACATGACGCACGGTCTGGCCGGCGACGAACGCCAGAAAGTGATGCGCAGAAGCGCGCTACGCCGGCTCGCCAGCGTCGACGATGTGGCAGACGCCGTCGAATTCTTGCTCAGCGACAAGGGCCAGAGCATCTCCGGGACGGTGCTGACCGTTGACGCCGGAGCGACCGCGTAACGTTACCGCCCGGCAGATGCCGCTTGGGCCAGCCTTACCGACCCACGTCATTGTGGGTTTTCGTCAGCCCCGTCGGCGCGCCGTCGATCGCGGTCCACCCGCCGTCGACCAGAAGCGCGGTGCCGGTGATGTAGCTTGCGGCATCGGACGCGAGGAAGGCGACTGCCGCCGCAACTTCGCTCGGCTGGGCCCAACGATTGAACACCGTGTGTGCGGCCAAGGCATTCCAGATTTCCGGCCGCGCTTTCAGCGGCGCGACCAGCGTCGTCTCCACGATGCTCGGCACGATGGCGTTGACGCGAACGCCGAGCGGACCGATTTCGGACGCCAGGCCGCGCACCATTTGGATGATGCCGGCTTTGGTGGCGCCGTAGATGGCAAGGCCCGGTTCGAGCGTGGTGGCGCGGACCGAGGAGCTCGCGATCAGGCTGCCATGGCCTTGCCGCGCCATGATCCGGCCGAAAGCGCGCAGGAACATGAAGGTGCCGCGCAAATTGAGATCGGCGACACGGTCGTATTCGTCATCGGTGTAATCCAGCATCAGCTTTCTGACGTGGATAGCCGGCGTCGTGACCGCGATATCGAGCCGCTTATGCGTGCTCTCGATCGCCGCCGCGAGCGCATTGACGGCGTCGGCGTTGCCGGCATCGAGGATGTGAACTTCGGCGTGGCCGTGCATGGCGATCTCGGCCGCGGTGGCTTCGACGCCGTCCTTGTTTTTATCGGCGCAAATGACGGTGGCCCCGAGCGCCGCCAAAGCTTCGGCCGATGCCTTGCCGATGCCGGACGCGGCGCCGAGGACGAGTGCGGTCTTGCCGTCGAGCCGAAACAGTTTTTGGTAGTTTTCAAGCCGTTGTTCGACCGGGGTCATTTCGGGCTCAGCCCTTGCGCCCTTGTTCGGCCATGTCCTGGAATTTTTTCACGTTGTCCTCGCCCGCATAGGCTGCGATCCTGGTATAAGCGGGGCCCATGAAGGCGCGGAACGGCGCCAGATCGGGTCGGGTCACGTTCACGCCCGCCGCCGCAATCTTGTTGATCTGCTCGGCTTCGTCGTCGGCGATCAGCTTGCGCATGAGATTGCCGGCAGTGGCGCTTTCCTCGCGGAAGATCGCCTGCTGGCCGGGATCGAGCTTTTTCCAGGTCGACGCGCTCACCGTGTGGATCATGTTGTTGTAGATGTGCCGGGTGATCGCCAGGTGCTTCTGCACCTCGTAGAGCTTGTTGAAATAGATCACCGCGACCGGGTTCTCCTCGCCGTCGACGACATTCTGCGACAGCGCGAGATAGAGTTCGGGAAAGGCAATGGCCTGCACGGATGCACCGAGCGCTTCCATCGAAGCCTGAATTTGCAATTCGGGCGGTGTGCGGAGCTTCAGACCCTTGACGTCTTCGGGTGTGTTGATCGGGCGGATGTTGTTGGTCACATTGCGGAAGCCGTATTCCCAATTATGCAGCAGGATAAAACCTTGCCGTTCGGCGAGCGGCGAAAGCCAGGTCATGGCGGGGCCGTCGAGCACGCGGAAGGCATGTTGCGGGCTGTCCCAGATGAAGGGTAGCTCGACGGCGGCAAAGGCGGTGTCGTATTTGTCCAATTGGCCCTGCGTCGGCAGCCCCATGTCGATGGTGCCGAGCTTGATCTGCTGGGCCTGCTCTGGCGGCCCGCCAAGGACATTATTCGGGAAGATATTGATCTTGATCGCACCGTCGGTGCGCGCCTCGACGCGGCTGACAAACTGCTTGGCGGCGATGTTGGAGGGGTGATCTTCCGCCCCGAAATGGGCAAACCGCAAGGTGAGCGGTGCGGCATGAAGCGACACATACGGCGCCGACAAGGTGAAAGCGGCGCCGGCGACGCCGGTCTTGAGCAAAGTCCTGCGGTCGACTGCTTTCAGATGCAACGTTTTCGGATTCATGGCATTCCCCCTACTCTTCTATTACACGCGAAAGCCGAAATACCTCGGCAATGCCAGCGCGAACCACGGCGCGAAAGCGACGATGAGCAGGCCGACGATAACCATGACCAGATAGGGGAGCATCGCCCGCGACGCCCGCTCGATGTCGCAGCGCATGATAGCACAGCAGACGTAGAAGCCTACGCCGGCGAGCGGCATGAAGCCGCCGACGCCCATGGCGATGATCAGCACCAGCGAGTAGTGCATTTGGCTCAAGCCGAGCTTGCCGGCGATCGGGATCAGCAGCGGAGCGACGACGTTGAGCGACGGCAGCCCCTCGAGCAGCACGCCGACGACGATCAAAAGCACGATCGAGCCAATCATGAAGATCGCGGTAGAGTCGCCCATGGCGTGCAACAGCTCGACCAGCCGCTGCGGCAGATAGGCCACCGTCAGCGTCCAGGAAAACGCCGACGCGGCGGCAAAGATGAAGAGCAGCACGCCGGTCAGCGCCGCGGTGTCGGCCGCCGTGCGCAAAAAGCTGCCGAAGTCCATTTCGCGATAAAATACCGCCGCGAGCGCCAGTCCATAGAGGACGGCGAATGCCGCGACCTCGGTCGGCGTGGCGATGCCGAACAAAATGCCGCCGATCAGCATCACCGGCATCAACAGTGGCAGCACTGCGCCGAGCCCGGTGCCCGCCATCGTCCGATACGACGCCCGCGGCAGGCGCGGCGTGCCAGCGCGGCGGGCGCGCACATAGATCAGCACCATCAGGCATAGCGCCATCACCGCCGCCGGAATGATGCCGCCGATGAACATCGCCGCGAGCGACACGCTGGTGATCGATCCGACGATCGCATGATGGTGCCCACGGCGGCAACGTCGGCGGGCTTGGAGCCCGACAGCCCGGACACCAGGTACATGCTGGCGACCGTGACCTGGAGCAACCCGCCGCGCCAGTGACCGACCAGCGCCTGGATAAAGCGGACCAGCCGCACGCTGATGCCGCCGCGCTCCATGATTAGCCCGGCCAAGATGAAGAATGGGATGGCGAGCAGAATGAAATTGCCGGTGCCGTTGACCATGGACTGCGGCAGCACCACGAAGGACCCGGCGTCGGCGGCCCAGATATAGGCCGCCGTCGCCAGCAGCAGCACGAAGCCGACCGGCACGCCGGCGAAAATCGCGACAAAGAATAGCACCAGGGCCATGATGATGGCGGCATCGCCGCTAAGCTGCGGCAGCCAGAGTTCGCGGGTGAGGGCGGTCACTGCCAGCACGACCGCGAAGGCGGCGCCAACGCCGCACGCGATCCGCCTGTCCTTGCGGTACAGATTATCGATGGCATGCAGCGCGATCAGCGCCATTCCGACGGGGAGCGGCAGCGCGATTAGCGCCGCGGGCGCCTGCAAGACCGGCGTGCGTTCGCCCCAGCTTGAAACGATGAATTCGGCGGACGCGATGCCGGCCAGCCCGACGACGAATAAGACGACGACGTCGGAAAGCGCGACGCAGGCGTGTTCGACCCGTCGGGGGACAAGATTGAGCACGATGCGAACGAAAGCGTGGTCGCGCCTCCGGTAGGCGACGGCGCCTCCGATGAAAGTCAGGACCGACAAGGTCAGCCGGGCGACCTCGTCCGACCAAAGAAACGAATGATGCAAATAAATGCGGGCAAAAACATTGGCGAGAACGAGGACGAGTTCGCCGAGCAGCGCTGCAATGACCAGGCCCTCCGCGAGCACATCGACTGCGCGCATTGCGCCACGCGTCGAGCCAGGAGGCAAGCCTCGGGGCGGGATCGGTGCTGTCGCCGCGTCGGCCGGCGCAGCGGCCTGAGCGGGGACGGGATAAAGCGAAGTTGGCAACCGCATGAGGACCGAGGCGCCCGGCGCGCGTCGTGAAGGGACGCACCAATCCTATCGGTCGAAATCCGCAGCCGCCAGTGGCGGCTGCGCCTCATTCAATAAGCTCTGCTTTAGGCTGGAGGCTAGAGCCGCATTTTGCCGGCGTCGATGCGCGCGTAAAGCGCGGCATCGAGCCGCAGGTAGGATTGCGCGGCGGGATCGTCGAAATAAAGGGCATCCGAAACCATGGCGGGCTCGTAACCTTCGCGTGCCAGTTCGTCTTTCTTGGGCTTAAAGGTTGCCGTCAATTCGATGCGATCTTTGATGCGCAGAAAGAGCGGTCTGGCGTAGGCCGGCAGCCGACGCGCGAGATGCCGCCGCAGTTCCGCGACGTCCAACGCACCGGAGGTCACGAGCGTCGCCATGCCGGCTTTGCCTTCGGTGCCGCGGACGGAAACGCCGTAGACGCTCGCCTCGGTGATGCCGGGGAACGCCATGATTGCGGCGGCGACTTCGGAGGTCGCCACATTCTCGCCTTTCCAGCGAAAGGTGTCGCCGATGCGGTCGACGAAGTAGAAGAAGCCGCCTGCGTCCATGCGCATCAGGTCGCCGGTGCGGTACCAGGCATCGCCGTCTTCGAATACATTGCGCAGGATCTTGCGTTCGGTGTCGGCGACGACCGTATAGCCTTCGAACGGGGCGCCCGGCCGTGCTGTGCCGTCACGGATTCGTCCGATCGCCTCGCCGATTTCATCGGTTGCGCAGCGGCGGCAACGACCATCGCCGTCGCGCTCGGGCTCCGCCGCGGCGGCATCGAATTTCACCAGCGCCAGGGGAAAGCGGTGTGTCAAGAACGGCGGCACACGGCCGACCGCGCCGACCTTGCCCTCGACATTATAGAGCGAGACATTGCCTTCGGTCGCCGCGTAGAATTCCAATACTCTTGGAATCTTGAAACGCGACTGGAATTCCTGCCAGACCTCGGCGCGCAATCCGTTGCCGCAACAAAGCCGCAGCCGATGTCGGCGCTCCAACGGGTGCGCCGGCGCATTGATCAGATAGCGGCACAGCTCGCCGATATATTGGAACAGCGTGCAGTCCCAGGCGACGAGGTCGTTCCAGAATTCGCGGACAGAGAATTTTTCCGCGATCACGACCGATCCGCCGCGCACCAACAGCGCGCCGATCGCTGCCACGCCGCCGACGGAGTGATACATCGGCAGGCAGTTATACATGCGGTCGTCAGGGCCGGTATTCATCAGGCCGGCGAACCAGAAGCTCCATTGCATCAGCCGGCGATGGCTGACATTGGCGGCTTTCGGCAGGCCGGTGGTGCCGGAGGTATAGATCGTGAGCGCGCGGTCGGCGAGCGTCACCGGGCGGCGCTCGGCATCCGACAGCGGCTCCGGCGCGAACCGCTCGACCTCACGATCGATGCGCGGCAACTCGCGCCCGCCGTGCCACCAGATTTTCGCGCCGGTCGATGGCGCGGCGGAGCGGAAATGCTCAGCCAGTTCGGCCGCGACAATGACGTGCTTGGGCGCGACGATGTCGATGCAATAAGCGAGCGATGGGCCGCGCAGTTGCGTATTGATCAGCGCGACGACGCCGCCGACGGAGGTGATGCCGAGCCAGATCGCGAAATACTCCGGCCGGTTCGGCAGCATCAGACACACCGTCTCGCCGACACCGAGCTTTTGCTCGAGCGCCCAGCGCGCGTAGCGATTGACCCGCGCGACCAGCGCCCGATAGGAGAGCGTGCCGCGCGCCGAAATCAGCGCTTCCGACGCGCCTGCGCTTTGTGCGATCTCTTCGATTGCACGCGGCAAGATGCGCAGCGCGTTGCCGGCGATCGGCGCGGTCGCTTCGAGCGCGCGCAGCCAATCGCGCGACGCGGATTGCTTGCCGGCGTCGACTGGCGTTTGCCGTTCGGTTTCGACCAGGGCCATATCGCGTGCCATGCGCCGATGATTGCCTAACAAAGTGAATCTTTCGCTTCAACAATGGCTAAAACGCGAACCTTTTGGCAGGTTTCGCGCACCCCGTCGCGGGCCGTCGCTATGACCCCTGCGTCATGGCAAATGATTAAGGTTATTCCCTCTAATTCGCCGCGCCGCGGTGTTCGGCCACCGATAGGAAACCGGATCGTCCTAAGATCGCGTCCGACTATTGCGGCCGGGAATTGGCGTGTTTTCTGATCGCGGCGGGAAGCATGAAGAACGAAACATTGGCGGTGCACGGCGGCTATCAGACCGACCCGACGACCAAGGCGGTCGCGGTGCCGATCTATCAGACAGTGGCCTACGAATTCGACAGTGCCGATCACGGCGCCGCCTTGTTCAATCTCGAGGCCGAAGGCTACCGCTATAGCCGGATCAGCAATCCGACCACCGCGGTGCTCGAACGCCGGGTCGCTGCGCTGGAAGGCGGTGTCGAGGCGCTGTGCGTCGCGACAGGGCAGGCGGCGCTGAATTATGCGGTGCTCAATCTTGCGGCTATGGGCAGCAATATCGTGTCGGTGCCGCAGCTTTACGGCACGACCTATACCTTGTTCGCGCACGTCTTGCCGAGCCAAGGCATTACCGTCCGCTTCGCCGAATCCGACCGCTCCGATGCGATTGAAAAGCTGATCGACGCGGACACCCGCGCGATCTTCTGCGAGAGCGTCGGCAATCCGGCCGGCAATGTCTGCGACATCGAGGCGCTGGCCGCCGTGGCCAAGCGCCACGGTGTTCCGCTGATCGTCGACAATACCGTGGCGACGCCGATCCTGCTCCGCCCGATCGACTACGGCGCCGATATCGTCGTCCACTCGCTCACCAAATTCATGGGCGGCCACGGCACGACGCTCGGCGGCGCCATCGTTGACGGCGGTAAATTCGACTGGCGCGCGCATGCGCGCCGCTTCCCGATGTTCAACACGCCGGACGCCTCCTATCATGGTCTGATCTACAGCGATCATTTTGGCGCCTCGGCCTTCAGTGCGCGCTGCCGCAGCGTCTACTTGCGCACCACCGGTGCGGTGCTCTCGCCGCTCTCGGCGTTTCTGTTGCTGCAAGGCATCGAAACCGTGGCGCTGCGCGTCGAGCGCCATGTCGAGAATGCGCGGCGCGTCGCCGAATTCCTGCGTCGGCAGGAAAGCGTCGAATGGGTCAATTACACCGGCTTTGCCGATAATCCGTATCACGCGCTGGCGCAAAAATATCTCGGTGGGCGGGCTTGCTCGCTGTTGACCTTCGGCATCGCCGGCGGGCTTGCCGCCGGCAAGGACTTCTACGACGCGCTCGGCCTATTCAAGCGGCTGGTCAATATGGGCGACGCCAAGTCGCTCGCCTGCCATCCGGCTTCGACGACGCACCGGCAGATGTCGGCCGAGCAGCAACAAAAGGCGGGCGTGCGGCCGGAAATGATCCGGCTCAGCGTCGGCATCGAACATATTGACGACATCATCGCCGATATCGATCAGGCGCTTGCGGTGTCGCAATCACGTCGTTCGAGTTTGATCGCGGCCGAATAACCGCTCGGAGAGCAAAGCCGATGGCGTTGTTTTTGGACACCGGCCGATCGACCTCCGCCGTCGAACTCAACGCCGCCAATTGCGTCACCATCGCGCTTGTCAACAATATGCCGGACGCTGCGGTCGAGGCGACCGAGCGGCAATTCACCGACCTGATCCGGGCGGCGACCCCGAACGCCGTCGTTCTCCTGAAATTATTTACGATCCCGCAGGTGCCGCGCGAAGCCGCCATGCGCCGCGCCCTCGCCGAGCGGTACCGCGATATCGCCGAGCTGTGGAACACGCCGCTCGACGGCTTGATCGTCACCGGCACCGAGCCGCGCGCTGCGGACCTGACGGACGAGCCGTACTGGGACACGTTGAGCGCGCTTGTCAATTGGGCGCGCGAGCATACCGCATCGACCATCTGGTCGTGCCTTGCAGCGCAAGCCGCGGTGCTTGCCGCCGACGGCGTCGAACGCCAGGCGCTTTCCGAGAAATGCTTCGGCGTGTTCGACTGCCGGCTGGCGGCGGATCACCCGATGACGCAGCACTTCCCCGAGCCGCTCTGGGTGCCGCATTCGCGCTACAACGATTTGCCGGAGCGGGCGCTCGCCGCGTGCGGCTACAAAATCCTCACCCGCTCGGCTCAGGCGGGCGTCGACACTTTCGCCAGGCAGGACGGCAGTTTCTTTCTGTTCTTCCAGGGCCATCCGGAATATGACGCCGACACGCTGTTGCGCGAATACCGCCGCGATGCCGCCCGCTTTCTTGCCGGCGAGCGCGCGGACTATCCGGCGGCGCCGCTCGGTTATTTTAATAGTGAGGCGAGTGCGCTCGCCGCAGCGTTTCGCGCCCGGGGGCTTGCCGATCGGCGTTGCGATCTCCTCGCGGATTTCCCGAAAGCCGCCCTTGAAGCGGGGTTGCAAAATCCGTGGCGTGCAGCGGCGCTGGGCATTTACCAGAAATGGGCTGCCTATTTGATCGCGCGCAAGGCAGAGCGGCGCATGGTAAATGGCCGGTTGCGGCGCACCTGGCGCGATTGGCCGGCCGCTTTGCGGCGTGCCGCCGACAGCACGGCGCGCTAAGCCGCTTTGGCGGGTTTACACTTTTTTCGGGACTAAGGCCGTTTAATCACCCGCTTTTTCGGGGGTGACGCCATGTCGAATGCCATCGTCTTTGCAGTCCCGGCCAGCGAACAATTGATGCCGGCGCCGATACCGGCGCATTGGATCGTCGAAGGCGCGCCACAAGCTTACTCGAAGCGGCTCGCAAGCAGCGCGGACGGCACCTCCTCGATCATGGCGTGGTCGTGTACGCCCGGGCGTTTCAACTGGCATTATGCGGTCGACGAAACCCTGCACATCATCTCCGGCGAAGTCTTCGTCACCGACGAGGACGGCGCAAGCCGCCGTCTCGGACCCGGCGACGTGGTGTTTTTTCCCGCCGGCTCAAGCAGTCTCTGGCATGTGACCGAAGAGGTCAGAAAGCTCGCCTTCTGCCGCCAGAGCATGCCGCGGCCATTCGGTTTCGCGTTGCGCGCCTGGAACAAGCTCGGCAACATGCTCTCAAGCATTTTCGGCCTTTCCGCCGACGATGGCGACCCGCTGGAGAGCAGACCCGACGAGCGCGTCGAGCCCGAGCGGGCGACGGCCGCATAGCGCCCCGTTCCGGTTGCGGCGCGCTCCCAATCAGCCGCGCCAGGTCCGGCGCCGCAAACGTCGCATTTCGGTCCATACTTCAATGCGATGGCTGCGTGTCGCGGCGCCATGTTCTGATCATGTCCCGACATTGACAAGGCCACCGCGGGTCCTTAATCAACCGGCCAGATCACAGCATGATCCCGAACAGCGGCTGCCGGTTTTCGGACCCGGTCATGCGTCAAGGAATAGAGCGTCATGAAGGTCCGTAATTCATTGAAATCGTTGCGCGGTCGCCACCGCGACAACCGCATCGTACGCCGCAAGGGCCGCGTCTACGTCATTAACAAGACGCAGCGGCGCTTCAAGGCCCGCCAAGGCTAAAGGGTCGACAAGGCCTGCCGCCGGTTTGCGGCTGCCCATTTCCGCCGCATTCGCCGAGCCTGATTGAGCACTATTCCGGCTTGCCGCGCCGCGGCGGGGGAATAGACTCCTATTGGCATGACTGTGCGATTCCCGGTTCTCATCCTCGCCGTCCTGTTCGCCGCGCCGGCCATGACCGCCGCTTGGGCGGAAGGCCCATCGGGCCCGCAAGACTGGCTGTCGCCGCCGAGCGACCCTCCGGCGGGCGAGCACGGCGAGCCGGCCTATAGTCTCGATACTCTATTCGGCGCCTTGAAGATCGCACCCGATCAGGCGAGCGCAAAGGCGATCGAGGACCGCATCTGGTCGGCCTGGGTCTCCTCCGACAGCGACACCTGCACCTTGCTGATGAGCCGGGTGCGAGCGGCGTCCGACGACAAGGATTACGATCTCGCGGTTAAGCTCCTCGACGCCATCATCGCGCTCAAGCCGGATTACGTCGAAGCCTGGAACCGCCGTGCCACCGTCTATTACCTCAAGCAGGACTACGGCCATGCGATTGCCGATATCGGCGAGGTTTTGGCACGCGAGCCGCGCCACTTCGGCGCACTGTCCGGTCTCGGCATGATGTTGCAGGAACTCGGCGACGATAAAGACGCGCTCGAAGCCTATCGCAAGGCGCTGGCGATCGACCCGCGTCTGGAGGGTGTTCCCGACACCGTCAAGACGCTGCAAGAGAAGGTCGAGGGACGCGACATCTAAGCAAACTTCGGACGCTCGTCGTTGCGAGGAGCGCAAGCGACGAAGCAATCCCGCTTTGAGCAAGCGGGCTGGATTGCTTCGCGGAGCTTGTCATCGGGCCGGCCACTTCGGGCCGGACCCGTTGGCTCGCAATGCCGGCGCCGCCCGGGCTACACTAGCGCGACTTTGCAACCCGGGGGAAAATGGGAATGACTGTCGTCGACGCCGAAAAATCGATCATCCGCGAACTCGTCGAATGCTGGGCGGTGTGGCGCGATGCGCGGCTGTGGGATCGCTTCCGCACCGTCGTTCACTCCGACGGTCGTATGATGGCGACCTGGTTTCAGGGCACGTTTGAGGAATTCATCAAGGTCAATGACGAAGGCTGGTCGCGCGGCGTGCGCATTCTGCATTTCCTCGGCGGCAGTGCGATCGACGTTTCCGGCCCCCGCGCGATCGCCCAGACCAAGATGACGATCTCGCAGCGCGCCGCGGTCGAGGGCGTGATCTGCGACGTGGTCTGCACCGGCCGCTTCTACGACTTCTTCGAAAAGCGCGACGGCCGCTGGGGCCTGTCGCTGCGTCAGCCGATCTACGAGAAGGATCGGATCGACCCGGTCGATCCGTCGGCCAAGCTCGTGCTCGATCAGGATCTGCTCAAGCGATTTCCGGAGGGCTATCGCCATCTCGCTTACCTGCAGACCAAGATCGGCTACAAGGTGAAGCCCGACATGCCCGGCATCGACGGGCTCGAGCTTGAGGCGCTCTACGCCCGCGGCGCGCATTGGCTCGGCGGCGGCGCGCTCTAAGCTGAATGCACCATACGCTCGCAATCGTCGCCGAAATCCTCGCCGTCGGCGCTGTCTTCACTTTGATCGGCGCGCGGTTGATCGAGCGGGCGCATCCGCCGCGCGGCCGCTTCATCGATGTCGACGGGTTGCGTGAGCACGTGGTCGATATTGGCGAGCCGCGAAACCATGCGCTGCCGATCGTTCTGATCCACGGCGCCGGTTGCAATCTCGAGGACATGCGGCTTGCGCTCGGCGAGCGTTTGGCGGCTCGTCACCGCGTGATCCTGATCGACCGTGCCGGCTTGGGCTATAGCCAGCGCGGGACGCGCCGCGGCAGCGCGCCGGCTTATCAGGCCGCGGTGCTGCGCGGCGTGTTGGATCGGCTCGGCGTCGCGCGCGCGATCGTGGTCGGGCATTCCTGGGGCGGGGCGCTGGCGGTGGCTTTCGCGTTGGATTATCCGGGCCGCGTTGCCGGTCTGGTTTTGCTGGCGCCGCCGCTTTACCCGCAATTGCGCAGCATGACCTGGCTCTATGCTGCCTTCGCCACGCCTGTCGTCGGATGGCTCTATGCGCGGACGCTCGCTTTGCCGCTCGGTGTCGTGTTCATCGGCTTCGCGCTCGGCTCGGCTTTCCTGCCGCAACTGCCGCCGCGCGCCTACCTAAGACGCTCGGCGGCATTGCTCCTGTTGCGCCCGTCGACTTTTCTCGCGAATGCGCGCGACGTCGCCAACCTCAAAACGAATCTCGCGGCGCAAGCCGCGCGCTACGCGACGCTCGCCGCACCGACTATCGTGATGGCCGGCGATTGCGACATGGTCGTGCCTTCGCGGGATCATGCAAAAGCTTTCGCCATTGCCGTTCCGGCGGCAAAGCTCGTCATGCTGCCGGGTATCGGCCACATGGTGCATCACGTCGCAGCAGATCGCGTGGTCGCGGAGATCGAGGCGCTTGGGGCGAATTGCAAGTAACTGATCAGCGGTTCGCTACTCGTCCGCCCGCTCCCCGCCGACATAAGCAATGCGAATGGAATTGGTCGCGCCGGGCGTGCCGAGCGGGACGCCGGCGACGATGATGACGCGCTGGCCGGCTTTGGCGAAGCGTTCCTGGAAGGCGATGCGGCAGGCGCGCTCCACCATGTCGTCCTGGTCGTGGGCGTCCTCGTCGATGACGCAATGGATGCCCCAGACCACCGATAATTTCCGCCCGGTGTCTTCGCTCGGCGAGATCGCGATGATCGGGCAATTGGGCCGCTCGCGCGACACCCGCAATCCGGTCGAGCCGGACGAGGTCCAGCACACGATGGCGGAGAGGTCGAGCGTGTCGGCGACCTGCCGCGCCGCAGCCGCAATGGCGTCGGCGCCGGTCGCTTCCGGCTCGGTATGCAGCAAATGCACCGACGGCAGATAAGCGGAATCATCCTCCACTTCCTCGGCGATACGATTCATGGTCGCGACCGCTTCGACCGGGTATTGGCCGGAGGCGGATTCCGCCGACAGCATGATGGCGTCGGCGCCGTCGAAAATGGCGGTGGCGACATCGGAGACTTCGGCCCGCGTCGGCACCGGGCTTGCGATCATCGATTCCAGCATCTGGGTGGCGACGACGACCGGCTTGCCGGCGCGGCGGCACAGCCGGGTCATTTCCTTCTGCACGCCGGGGACTTTTTCCAAAGGCATTTCGACGCCGAGATCGCCGCGCGCCACCATCAGCGCGTCAGCGAGTTCGAGGATGTCGCCCAGCCGCGCCACCGCCTGCGGCTTCTCGATCTTGGCCATCACCGCGGCGCGGCCGCGGGTGATCTTCTTCGCCTCGGCGATGTCTTCCGGGCGCTGGATGAACGACAGCGCGACCCAATCGATGCCGGCATCGAGGGCTGCTTCGAGATCGGCCAGATCCTTCGGCGCCAGCGCCGCCACCGGCACCGTGGTGTCGGGCAGGCTGACGCCCTTTCTGTTCGACACTTTGCCGCCGACCTCGACGAGCGCCGTGATGCGCTGTGGTTCGACCTCGGTCGCGACCAGACGCAGCTTGCCGTCGTCGATCAGGAGCGCATCGCCCGGCTTGATGGCGGCGAAAATTTCCGGGTGCGGCAGTTGCACCCGCTGCGCGTCGCCCGGCGCCGGATCGGCGTCGAGGACAAAATTCCGACCCTTCTCGATCATGGCTGAGCCGTCCGCGAAGGTGCCGAGCCGCAGTTTCGGACCCTGCAGATCGACCAGGATGCCGATCGGCCGCTCATGCTCGGCTTCGACCGCGCGGATCGTGGTCACGAGTTCCCGCATGCGGTCGTGGTTGGTGTGGCTCATATTGATGCGGAAGACATCGGCGCCGGCCTCGAACAGCCGGCCGATCATGGCGTGGTCGCCGGAGGCCGGACCGAGCGTCGCCACGACTTTGGTACGCCGCTGCCGCCTCATTGGCTTTTGCTCCCGCCCGGCGCTGCGCCGGGCGTGCTCGATGGCACCGCTGCGGCAGGCATGGCGCCGGCGGGCGGGGCTGAGCTCACCGGCGGCGGTTTTTGCTGTTCGCTCGATTCGGTGAGCTGCACGGTCCAGGCGCGCTGTTCCCCGGTATCGACTTCGAAAAAGCCGGATCGGTCATAGCCGCGCGCCAGGCAATCGCCGATGCCGCGGATCGTAAATTCCTTGTCGCGGGTGCACATAAAGGCTTGGCCCATCCACTCGCCGCCGCGATCATAATCGATGGCGTAGACATAATAATAACGGGCGACGAGATTGCCCTTCAGCACGGTCTCGCAAGTCCGCGCCGGCAGGTTCCACCAGCCTTCCGTGGTCCAGCCGTCGGCGTCCTTATAGCCGACGGCGACGCCGACCCGGCTCGCGGTATTGTTGCAAAGCCGGAAATCGGCTGCGGCCGGACCGGCGGCAGCCAGAAGCATGAACGCCACCAGCGCGCCGCAAACCAGCGCGCCCGTCGCCCTCCCGGTAAAACTCGCCTGCCTCATTGCCGGTTCAGATTCCGCGTCAAAATGCTGGCCTGTCAACGACGATGGCGCGGAAGTCGGTGACGTTGGTGAACGTCGGGCCGGGCGTGAACAAATCGCCGATGCCGTTGAAAAACCCCGTGGAATCGTTGTCCGCGAGAAACGCGGCGGGATCGAGGCCGGCGGAGCGGGCCCGCGCCAAGGTGCGGTCGTCGATAAAGGCGCCGGCCGGATCGTCTGGCTCACCCCGGCCGCCATCGGTTCCATCGGTATCGGCGGCGAGCGCCGCAATGCCATCGGCGCCGTCGAGATGGTAGGCAAGCGCCAAAGCGTATTCCTGGTTCGGGCCGCCGCGGCCGCCGCCCTTGAGCGTGACAGTCAACTCGCCGCCGGACAGGATCGCAAGCCGCCGTCCCGCCGCCGCATAGTCGCGCGCCAACCGCGCGTGCTCCGCGGCGACCTCGCGCGCCTCGCCCTGCAGCCGGTCACCGAGCACGACGCAGTCGTAGCCGGCCGCCCGGGCGCAGGTCTCGGCAGCGGCGAGCGCGTCAGCCGGCCGGGCCAGGATCCGGTAGCTACTTCCGGCGAAAACCGGATCGCCCGGTTTTGGCGATTCGTTGCCGGGATCGTCGAGCGCCCGGCTGACGGTTTCGGGCAATTCCAGCCGGTATTTGCGCACGATGGCCCGCGCGTCGTTAAGCGTGGTCGGGTCCGGCACCGTCGGCCCCGAACCGATCACCGCCGGGTCGTCGCCGGGCACATCGGAAATGGCAAGGGTGGCCACGCGCGCCGGATGAGCGCGAAGCGCAAGCCGGCCGCCTTTGATCCTCGACAGGTGTTTGCGGACGCAGTTGATCTCCCCGATATTGGCGCCGCTGCGCAACAGCGCCCGCGTTGTCGCCTGCTTCTCCGCAAGCGTGATCCCGGGTGCGGGTGCGATCAGATTGGCCGAAGCGCCGCCGGACAAAAGCACCAGCACCAGATCGTCGGCGCCCGCTGCGTCGGCGAGTGCAAGCATGCGCTCGGCGCCGGCAAGGCCTGCCGCGTCGGGGACCGGGTGGCCGGCCTCGATCACCGGAATATGCCGCGTCGGACGCCCATAGCCGTGGCGGGTCACGGCGATGCCGTCGAGTCGGCTCGCGGGGATGCGGGCAAGATAGTGCTGTTCGGCCACCTCGGTCAGCGAGCCGCCGCCTTTACCCGCTCCCAGCACGATCAGCCGGCCGCGCGCTGGCGGTTCCGGCAGCTGCGGCGGCAGGCAGTGCGATGGATGTGCCGCAGCGACCGCCGCGCGGAACAGCGATTCGAGCAATGCGCGATTTTGCGTGGCCAAAACTGAGTTCCCCGGCGACCTATGGCAAGTAGGCGGTCACGCCTCTATCTTTGTCATACCTAAACCGCGGAGGTGATCATGGCTACCGACGAGAAAACCGAGCTCGAAGCCGCCGTCTACCGCCGCCTGGTCGAACATCTGCGTTCGCGCCCCGACGTGCAGAACATCGACATGATGAATCTGGCCGGCTTCTGCCGCAACTGCCTGTCCAACTGGATGAAGGACGCCGCCGACGCCAAGGGTCTGCCGATGACCAAGGACGAAAGCCGCGAGATCGTCTACGGCATGCCCTATGAGGAATGGCGCACAAAACACCAAAAGGACGCTTCGCCCGAGCAGAAGGCGGCATTCGAAAAAGCAAGCCAAAAGCACTGAGTCGCCCGCTTCGCAGGGTCGTCCTGTGCAGTGCTGTGGATGAACGCTGACGCGGCTTGACGTGGGGCCGTGCGCTTTCGAAACCTCTGGCTCTGAGCCTGATCCGGAAAAGTGGATACCGGTTTTCCGAAAAGATCATGCGCAAACTAAATGCGAGTTCATCGCGAGGAGTACCCATGGCCACCGCCGCCGCCGTCAAGGACGAACAGACCGCCCACCGCTTTGCCAAGGATCAGCTCAAAGCCTTCGTCGAGCGCATCGAACGGCTCGAAGAAGAGAAAAAGGCGACCTCCGACGACATCCGCGACGTCTATGCCGAGGCCAAGGGCAACGGCTTCGACGTCAAGGCGCTGCGTGTCGTGGTGCGTTTGCGCAAGCAGGACGTCAACGAGCGCAAGGAGCAGGAGGCCATTCTTGAGACCTATCTGCACGCGCTCGGGATGTTGGGGTAGCGGGCACGTCACTCCGGGCTTGCGCCTTCGGCGCGCCCCGGAATGACCGCGGCTTTACTGCAGCGAGGCCGTGCGCGTCGGGTAGCTCACTGTCGACACGAAGACGATGGCTGAGCCGCTGAAACGGTCATTGTCGAGGCCGGGATTGGGCTCGGCCGAGAACGTCATCAGCACCGAACTGGAGGGTTTCACCATCAACGCCGCGAGCGAGCGGAAGTCGCGCGCGCCGAGCGCGGTGATGGTGAGGAAGTGCTGTACGCTCGGCGACATCACAACGGCGCGCAGCCACGGATTGGCGAAACGTGCGTCCGCTGCCTTGATCACCCTCAGCGACGTGGCGCCGGTCGTCGTGATCGCGGAGGCGACCTGATTGGCGGCGCGTTTGACCGCGATGGTCGTGCTGGCGGCGACGGTCTGCTGCGCCGAAATGGCGGCGGTGCGCAGCGCGGCGATCCCTACCGCATCGTGACCGGGCGGCTCGGCATAGGCGAGCGCCGCGACGTCGTCGCGCGGATTCACAAACGGGCCGATCGAACCGGTTGCCTCGGCGACGGCGGTCGGTGCGCGGCGTTGACGCTGGGCTGAGGCGGCGAGCGGATTGGCCGCGGCCGATGCGTCAGCCGGGCCCTGCCAATAGCCACGGGTGGCGATGACCTGGTTCGGCGTCGGCGCAGCGCTGGCAACGACGCTCGGCGGGACAGCGGCCTGGGGCGCCGTTGCCGCCGAGGCGGTGCGGATCAGCTTGGCCTTTGCGGCTACGTCGGCGACCTTGACCGCGACTTTTACGGTGGCTTTGCCGGCGGTCTCGGCGCCGCGTTCGATTGCGGCGAGGACCGGGTGTCTCGATGGGCTTGCAGCGGCGGCGACGGCCTGTGGCGTGGCGCCAGCCTTGGCGCTTGGCGAAGTCGCCGCGCTCGCCGCGTCGCCCTCGTCATCCTCATCCTTCGCCAAGCCTAACAGTCTGGCGAAAGGATTGACCGGGGGACGATCGTTGCTGGCCAACAGCGTGTCGACATTGAGGCCGGCGGTGCGCGCGGCCTCCAGCGAATTCTGCGAAGGCGCGCTGCCGCGCTTGGTGATGTCGGCGAGCGCCAGCGCGTAGCCCGGCAGCGGCTTGCCGTCGGTCGGTATGTGAACGGTGCGGCCGTCGGGGAACACGCGCGCCAGTTCTTCGCGCGACATGCGCGGCCACATCCGGATGCCGCCGACGTCCATGTGCACGAAAGGCGAGCCCGACTCCGGATAAAAGCCGACACCGCCCCGTTGCAGACGCAAGCCGATCTCGCGAAGCTGTTCGAGCGGCGCGCCGGGAATGAAGAAATCCATGGCGCGGCCCAGCATGTGCTGGCTGAAGCGGGCGACGCCGCCGCTGCGGTGACGCAGCATGGCATTGGTCTCCGGCGAACGGTAGCCGCAGACGACCTGGATCGGCTGGTTGGTGGTGGCTTCGCGCTGCACTTCCCACACCAGGTCGATCAGCCGCGGGTCCATATGGGTTGATTCGCTCTTGCGCCAGTCGCGCAGGAACCAATTGAGCTTTTCCAGCGCGGCCTCGTCGTAGCGGCCGTCGCGCTTATAAGTGATGGTGATGTCTTCGCCGGTATGAAGGTGGTGCATCGTGATGGTGCGCGTGTCGCCTTCGGCGATCGCGTTCTGCAACACCTTCGAACCGAGCAGGAAGCACAGCAGCGCCAGAGCGCAGGAATAACCGGCGCGGGCCACTGAGAATCGACACGTTTTTAGGCGCGCGTTACCGACGTGCACAAGCATTCCCGCATTGAAGCGTTCGAATACGTCATTCGCCGCGGTCATCCCACCAAGACACCGGACCGCACCGAATAACGCTAACGCGTTGCAAATGTGGGAAGGGTTAACGAGAACTTGCCGCAACCCCACCCCCGACCGGTCCAGGGGTAACGATGCAGTGTGGCAAAATATGGCCGCCACGGCCTTTTCAGGCCGTTTTGGGTTGATCGCTCAGCCGTTGCGCGAAAAAGCGGTTAATTACCACCGCAGAGGGTGCCCCGCTAAGCCGGAATCGGGCATTCCGGAGCATCGGCCTCAGGTGCTATCGCTCGATAGTGTCGTTCTTGCGGGTCTCTTTGCGCGGATGCGGCACCGGCTTATGCGGGGCCGGCGGGGGCGCCGAAGCAAAGCCGCCGAACAGCCGCGAAAAGAAGTTGTCGCCGCCGCCGGAGCCGCCGCCGTTTGGATAATAGCTGCCTCCGCCGCCGAAGATGCCGCGCCCGGACGCCTGATCCGGGATCGCCAGCACTTCGCGTTGCGAAATGTCCTCTTTGTGCTCGACCGGGATATCCGCGACCCGGCGATCGTCGCCCTTGAGGATGGCCAACAGCGCGCGGTCGCGACCATACATGTCGTCGCGGAATTGGAGTTTGCCTGAGTCATCGACGAAGGCGGTCTGGTAGGTCAGGTTGACCGAAATGTAGGTCGGGAACGAGATATCGGTTTCGCCGCCTTCAGCGATCATCCTCTTGATGCGGTCTTCGGTATAGCCGTCGTTCGGACGCACCAGCGACAAGAGAACTTCGGCGTAATGCTGCGGATCCTGGACCCGCATGCAGCCGTGGCTGTAATCGCGCTTTTCACTGGCGAACAGATATTTGTCCGGCGTGTCGTGCTGATAGACCAGGAATTTGTTGGGGAAATTGAAGCGGATGCGGCCGAGCGCGTTCTTGTCGCCCGGCGGCTGATAGATGCGGACCGAGCCGTCGGGATTATGGACGAGCTTGAGCCCCATGCGATCGAGCACCGTCGGATCCTGCGCCAGCGCCGGCAGATACTCATGATTGATGATCGAGGGCGGCACGTTCCAGGTCGGATTGACCGTGATGTATTTCATGTCCGCCGTCATGATCGGCGTCGGTTTGTCCGGCTTGCCGTCGACGATCTTGGTGGTCCAGACCGGCTTGCCGTCATGCATCACGCGCAGCGTGAAATCCGGCAGGTTGACGATGACATAAGTCGCCGGGAACTGATGCGGCGCCCAGCGCCAGCGTTCCATATTGGCAAGGATGATGTCGGCGGCGCGATCGGGCGTCTTGCCGTTGAGCGCTTCGACGGTCGCTGCGGTCAGTGTTCCGGTCGCCGCGATCTGGTGCTGCTCTTGGAATTTCTTCACCGCCTCGGCGAGCGGCTTGTCGTAGCCCGTGCCGCCATCGCTGAGAATGCCGAGCCGCTCGCGCAGCGCCGGCACCCGGTCGTCCTGCATGCCGGCCTTGAGCACCGCTCCGCTCGGGATCGGCGTGCCGGCTTTGTCGAGTTTGCCGGCGCGGATATCGGCGAGCTTTGACTTGAGCGCGAGATAGCCCGGAGTTTTCGGCTCGTAGGCGTCGAGTGCGGCGGCCACGTCGCTCGCCGCGGCGAGCGTAGAAAGGACCTCGCCCGACTCCGGCGCCGTCGTATTGTATTCAATGTCGGCGGACACGCGCGACCAATGCACGCGGCCGACGCTGGCATGATGCGCATAAGTGATGACGTCGAGCGTGAGCTTGATTTCGGCCGCTGCAAGTTCGGCCGGGCTCGACGCGATGGCGAAATTCGGCGCCGGATAGTCGGCCGGATCGAGCCCGTCGGCATCGACATGGCCGAGATAGGCGATCGCCGCATTGGCGCGCGCATTGGCCTTGCCGTCGGTGATCCACAGCGGCGCATAATTGCGGCCGGCATAGAACGCATCGATCTGGGTACGGTCTTTCTTATTGCCGATGACGTGGTCGAAGCCGCCGGTGGCGAGGTTGTGCAGTTGGTCGACAATCGGTGCGTCGGCTGACGCAAGCGTGGCCGCCGGCGTCGTGGTTTCGGGCGTCGCCGCGGCTGCAGCCGGCGTTGCTGTCGCCGGCGTCGCTGCTGCGGCGGGCGTCGGCGTTTCGGGTGCCGCTGTCGCCGCAGGCGTCGCAATGACCGCCGGGCTTGTCGCCGGCGCGCTGGCGGAGCTGGTCGGCTGCGACGTTGCGGCCGCCGCTGCGGGGGTCGCTAGCTCGGCCGCCGGTGCGGCGATGGTGGGCTGATCGGTCGCAGCGGGTGCTGCCGCTTGTGCCGGAGTCGCGGTCTTATCGGGTTCCATCGCGGTCGCAGGCGCCGCATTCACGGCGTCCGGCGTCGTCGGCGCGGCGCTGATAGCGCCATCCGGGATGTCGGCCTTCAGGGGATCCGCAAGCGCGCCGCCGGCGCCAGCCGACAGAACAAGTAAAATGGCGGTCGAGACGAGAAACCGGTCGAAACGAATCCCGGGCATTGCAACTTCTCCTCCAGAGCCGGGGCCGGAAGGCCGCAAAGCTCCTACGTTTCGGGGACCTTGGCCCCCAATTGCTGCATTGGCGACGGACTAGGACACCTTATTATGGCACCTCACCCGCTAAACCTTACGTGAGCCGCCGGGCTTTGTCCCTGTGGTCAACGGGGAGAATTGGTCGCATCGACGAGATTTTTCAGGGCTGTCGCTCTGCGGCCACGGGTTCGCGCCCGGGTTCACGCCGATCACTATCCGTTTCGGCCGGTTCGCTGTGGAGGCCGAGCGCTTCAAGCTTGCGGTACAATGTGGAACGGCCGATCTGCAGCCGCCTTGCCACCTCGGACATCTGGCCGCGGTAATGGTCGATCGCGTAACGGATGAGTTCGGATTCTATTTCATCCAACGGTCGCACCTCGCCGTCGGCGTCAAGCAGCGACAGCGAATCGGCGGCCGGGAGCTGCGGCACGAAGCTCGGCGAAGCGGGCTCCTCGTCGTCCAAAGGCATGGCGATGAGGGCTGGCTCGAACTCGTCCGACAGTTCCGGCACCGATTGCTGCACCACGCCCGAATCTGTCGCGACTGCGTCGCCCGCCATACTTGCCCGATTGCCGATTTGCGCCGCGATTTGCGGAAATTCCTCAAGTCCCAGGCTATCGCTATCCGCCAGCACCACGGCGCGGAACACCGCGTTTTCCAGCTGCCGGATATTGCCGGGCCATTGGAACGTGGTGAGCACGCGCAGCGCCTCGGGCGTGAGCACGCGAATGCGCTTGCCTTCTTCGGCAGCAAAGCGCGCCAGGAAATGCCGGGCCAGTGCCGGAATATCGGCAGGCCGCGCGCGCAACGGCGGCACCGTGATCGGAAACACGTGCAGCCGGTAGAACAGATCTTCGCGGAAGCGGCCGGCTTTGACGTCGGCGATCAGGTCGCGATTGGTGGCGGAGACGAGGCGCACGTCGACCTTGATCGGTTTCCGCGCACCGACCGGCTCGACTTCGCCTTCCTGGAGCGCGCGCAGGAGTTTCACCTGGGCGGCGGCCGGCAATTCGCCGACCTCGTCGAGGAACAAAGTGCCGCCCGAGGCCTCGACGAATTTGCCGACATGGCGCTCGGTGGCGCCGGTGAAGGAGCCTCTCTCGTGGCCGAACAGGATCGACTCGACGAGGTTTTCCGGCATGGCGCCGCAATTCACCGCGATGAAGGGTTTGGAGCGGCGCTCGCCGGAGCCGTGAATGGCGCGCGCGATCAGTTCCTTGCCGACGCCGGATTCGCCCGACACCAGCACCGGAATGGTCGAGGCCGACGCCTTCTCCGCCATGCGCAGCACCGGATGCATGGCGGCGCTCTTGGTGATGATGTCTTTGAAAGAGAGCGTGCCGGAGCGGCTCTTCTTCATCCGCTGCAATTCGCCTTCAAGCGCGCTGGCGTTGAGCGCATTGCGCAGGCTGACATGCAGGCGCTCGGCGCCGACCGGCTTGACCACGAAATCGACCGCGCCGGCGCGCATCGCCGATACCACATTGTCGATGCCGCCATGCGCGGTCTGCACGATCACCGGCACGGTGATCGCAGCCTGGCGCATTTTGGCGAGCACGCCGAGGCCGTCGAGATTGGGCATGACCAGATCAAGAATCACGCAATCGATATGCGCGCCGTCCGGTCCGGTCAGAACCGCCAATCCGCCATCGCCCGAATCGCGCGTGATGGTTTCATATTCGAACTTGTGCAGCATGCCCTCCAGGAGCCGGCACTGCACCGGATCGTCATCGACAATAAGAATGGTCATGGCTGCCCCGGCGGCTTTAATGGCGCACGCTGTGCCGTTTCGGGGCAGTCTGCGGCAGGAGGTTTAACGGGGTGTTAAGTCAGCCGAAGCCGGCCCTTAGGCCGGCATTCGCCGCGATCGCTAGGCCTCGATGATCACCTTGAGCGCCTTGGTCTTGGCGGCATTGCCGAAGGTTTCGTAGGCGTCGAGGATTTGGTCGAGCTTGAAACGATGCGTGATCAGAAGTTTCGGATCGATCTTGTGCGCTCCGACGGTCTTGAACAGCATCGGTATGGTGGCGGTGTCGACCAGCCGCGTGGTGATGGAAATGTTGCGGTCCCACAGGCTCTCCAGATGCAGATCGACCTTTTTGCCGTGCACGCCGATATTGGCGATGGTGCCGCCGGGCGCGATGATGTCCTGGCACAATTCGAATGTCGCCGGGATGCCGACCGCCTCGATGGCGGTGTCGACGCCGCGATTGCCGGTCATCGCCTTGAGTTTCGCCACCGCTTTGCCGTCGGTGCTGTTGATGCTCGCGGTGGCGCCGAACCGCTTGGCCACCGCAAGGCGATTGTCGTCGAGATCGATCATGATGATCTCGGCCGGCGAGAAGAATTGCGCGGTCAGCAGTGCTGCAAGCCCGATCGGTCCCGAGCCGACGATCGCCACGACGCTGCCCGGCTGAATCTTGCCGTTGAGCACGCCGCATTCGAATCCGGTCGGCAGGATGTCGCTGAGCATCACCAGCGCTTCTTCGTCCGACCCTTCGGGAATCGGATAGAGGCTGGTGTCGGCATAGGGCGTGCGGACGAATTCGGCTTGCGTGCCGTCGATGGTGTTGCCGAGGATCCAGCCGCCGGTGGTGCAGTGCGAATACATCTGCTTGCGGCAATAGTCGCATTTGCCGCAGGCGCTCACGCAGGAGATGAGAACGCGATCGCCCGGCTTGAACGCCGTGACGGCCGATCCGACCTGGTCGACGATGCCGACGCCCTCATGGCCGAGAATACGGCCCGGCTGGCAGGTCGGGACGTCGCCCTTGAGAATGTGCAAGTCGGTTCCGCAAATCGTCGTCTTGACGATTTTGACGATGGCATCGGTGGGCGCGGTAATCTCCGGCTTCGGCCGATCTTCCAGGCCTTTTTTGCCCGGCCCCCGGTACACGAAGGCTTTCATGGTCGCCGCCGTCGCGGCGCGCGCTTGGGTTGCGGGTTTCGGTATGGTGATGACTGACATGGTGTGTGTCGCCTTTCGGGTGAGCTGTTTGATCCCGTCCAAACAAATTTTCTCCCGAGACAGCACGGTGGCGCCGATCTCGGTCGATGACGTCAGCTGGCGGACGCCGGCTTGGCTTTCGGTTCTGGCGTAGCAGGCCGAGTTGCCTGTTTTGGAAGCGCAATGGACTGTCGCCCGCGGATCAGCGCATCGGCGGCTGGATGTTTGCGGTCAGACGACTCGGCGATCAGACGACTTGGGGTGATCGACACGAGAACGCCTCGGGCTCATTTCCGTTCCCCGCCCAGGAAATAAGTTCGACCGCGCGTTAGCGGCGCACGGTGCCAGGGTGCTTCTCAATAGACGCAAAGGCGTGAATTGAAGGCAATCGATCGGGACATGCGAAACCGATTCGACGCTGTGGCCCGCGCCGAAGCGCGCACCACTCACGCCGTCCGCCGCTCCCGCGCGCCCGCACCTTCCGCCACCACCGCAACATCCACCGTCATGCCGAGATAACTCCCGGGCGGGCCGACGAAGCTGCCTTTGATCGGCACGGCCTGGCTGATGTCGCGGGTGACGGCGACGCGGATCAGATCGTGGCCACCAACTGTGCGGTTGGTGGGATCGTAGGAAATCCAGCCGGCGCCGGGCACGTAGATGTCGGCCCAGGCATGCGTCGCGCCGGCGCCGATCCCCCCCGACGAACCGCCGTCGGCTGAAGCGCGATAGAGATAGCCCGTCACCACGCGCGCGCCGAAGCCTAAGCTGCGCGCCGCTTCGATGAACAGCACGGCGAGGTCGCGGCAGGAGCCCCAGCCGCGGATCAGCGTCTCGATGGGCGTTTGCGTGCCCTCGGTTTCGCGGCTTTGGTAGGAGATCTGGGTGGCCACGCCGTTGTTAAAATCGGCCAGCAGCGACAAAGTATCGGTCGGGTTGCTGCGTACGAAGCTTTTCGCCCAGGCGCCGAGCCGGTCGTTGGGATCGAGATATTGGCGTTCCAGCAGACGGCCGAGGTCGATGCGGTCGTCGGCGGAATAGATGAACGGATAGCGCGATGCGTCGGCCGTGATCTGAAACACCGGCCGCTCGGTGGCGTAGGTCTCCAGCACCAGGCTGCTCTCAACGCGCAATTCGGAGGCCGGCTCGGCGAACGACGCGATGGCGACCGAATTGCCGAACACGTCGTGCATCCAGTACACCGAGGCCTGCGGCGAGAAGCTCAAATTGGTCTTGATCAGGCGCAGATCGTGGCTGTCGCGCGGCCGCAGCATCATGCGATGGTTGCCGAGCGTGACCGGGCGGCTGTACCGGTATACCGTGGTGTGCCGGACGTTAAGAATGGTCACGGGCGCCCCCGCGAGGGTCGTGGATCGACACGAATTACGGGTGGAGAACCGTCAGCGCCAGCATGGCGACAAAAACCACGACCACCGCCGCCATGAAGAAATAGCCTGCTTTGATGGCGAAGCTAGCCGTGCCGGTGCCTGTGCTCATGACCGCTCCCGCCTCTGTCTATTTTTGCACACTGGTCCAATTCTTACTTCATACGCTCTTTGGCGGC
Organism: Xanthobacteraceae bacterium; assembly: GCA_049519075.1. Classification (GTDB taxonomy): domain Bacteria; phylum Pseudomonadota; class Alphaproteobacteria; order Rhizobiales; family Xanthobacteraceae; genus BOG-931. Next base: position 38,040 of record JBEKRD010000043.1, read on the forward strand.
GCGAAAGTATCGAATAAAGCAAATCGACGGTTTTATTCGCAAAACCGCTATTTCCGAGCATTCCCGCCTTATTGTGTGATAATATGCCCCGATGTTCGATCATTCCGACTTTTCCGTCGTCGTAAAGCACCGGGCGCCGCCGCCGAAATCATGGCGGTGGGAGATCTATCGCGCCGGCCGCACCAGCCCGATCAATCACTCCGCCACTTTTTTCGACTCGATGACGGAAGCCAATCGCGCCGGCAAAGCGGCGCTGCGGATGCTGTTGAGCGAGTACCCGGACATTTCTTAAAGCTTGGCGCCATGCCGGCACCCGTTTCCATGACTGTGCTCGCCGGGCTGTGGCGCACGGCCTGCCGCGATGACACGGCCTTGCGCGACGTCGATCTCACCGGCGCCGAACCGGCCTTGCCGTCCTCCTTCGCAGTCGGCACGGCGGCGCAGACGACGATCGCAGCGGCAGCGCTTGCCGCCGCGCAGTTCCACCGCCTGCGCACCGGCCGCAGCCAGCGCGTAGCCGTCGATATGCGTCATGCTGCGATCGAATTCCGCAGCGAGCGCTATCTGCGCGTCGACGGCGAAATCCCACAGGATCATCACGACGCCATCGCCGGACTCTATCGCTGCGGCGACGGGCGCTGGGTGCGGCTGCATACCAATCTGCCGCATCATTGCAGCGGACTGCTGACACTGCTCGGCTGCGCACACGATCAGGCCGAGGTGCAGCGCGCGCTCGACGGCTGGCAGGCCGAGGCGCTTGAGACCGCGGCCGCTGAAGCCGGCCTTGTCGTCACCGCGTGCCGCTCGTTCGCCGAATGGGATCGCCATCGGCAAGGTCGCGCGATTGCCGAGCTGCCGCTGTTGAGCATCGAGCGCATCGGCGACGCAGCCCCGCAAGAACTCGCTGCGTCGGGAAGGCCGCTCGCCGGCATCAAGGTGCTCGATCTCACCCGTATCATCGCCGGCCCGGTATGCGGCCGCACGCTCGCCGTCCATGGCGCCGACGTCTTGTTGGTGACCGCGTCGCATCTGGCCTCGATGCTGCCGCTGGTCATCGATAACGGCCGCGGCAAATTGTCGGCGGCGATCGATCTGCGCGAGTCGGGCGGCCGTGAGAAACTTGCCGCCCTTATTCGCGACGCCGATGTGTTGGTGCAGGGCTATCGCCCCGGCGCCATCGCCGCGCACGGGTTTGGTCCGCAGGACTTAGTCCGGCTGCGGCCCGGCATCGTCTATGCCTCGCTATGCGCCTACGGCCACGCCGGTCCGTGGGCGGCGCGGCGCGGTTTCGATTCACTGGTGCAAACCGCAAGCGGGTTGAACGTCGCGGAGGCGGCAGCCTTCGGCTCGGGCGCGCCGCAAGTGCTGCCGGCGCAGGCGCTCGATCATGCCACCGGTTATCTGCTCGCCTTCGCGGTGATCGCGGCGCTGATGCGCCGCGCCCAAGAAGGGGGCTCCTGGCACGTGCGCCTGTCGCTGGCGCAAACCGGCTATTGGCTGCGCCGGCTCGGCCGCATCGACGGCACCACGTGCCGCGATCCCGGATTTGACGATGTGAGCGACTGCCTGGAAGAAACCGCGTCCGGCTTCGGCCGGCTCACGGCGGTGCGCCACGCGGCGGTAATGAGCGAGACGCCGCCGCGTTGGACGCGGCCGAGCGTTCCGCTCGGCACGCACGCGCCGGCGTGGCCATGATCGTTTTTCGGCTAGTGCACCGAGCGCAAGCTTAAGCCCGCGACGCCGAGCGCGAGATTGACACCGACGCCGACGCCGACCGAAGCGCTGCCGCTCGCGCCGCCATAGCTGCCGGCGAGTGCGCCACGCGGGACGCCAGACGTCGGCGCGATGACGCCCCAGGTCATGACGCCGCCTGAGGTGACGCCGAGATCGAGTCCGACGCGGTTGATGGTGCCGACATAATATTCGGGCGGTCCGCCACTGTCCGGCGCATATGAGCAGCGCAGCCGCTGGTGCGAGCCGACGATGAGGCCGATGCTGGCCGAAGTTCGGCAGCTGAGTACGCCGACCTTGGTGCCTTGCTGGGCGCAAGCGGGCGCCGCGACGGCCGTGGCAAGCACCAGCCCGACAAACAAACGATGATATTGGCGCATGAGGATTCCCCCCTGTTTTCGAATTGGACCCCAGTTTCTGATTTGGACCCAAGGCGGTCTTAGCGCCCTGCTAACTTAAGGTCACAATCCACCACGCGGCCGACATCGACCGAGCCGCGCGTTGACCCAAATCAAAATCCTACAGCGCGCATTTGCTATCAAGACCACGATTCGGGAGGTCTCGATGGCGATGGGATATGACGACAATGTGGCGCAAGCGACGCAATCGGCGCCGCAGGACCGGGCACGCCTGATCCGCAAATTACGTTGGGCCGGGCTGGAAGACGAAGCCAAGCGGCTTGAGACGGCGGTGAGGAAATTGCCGGCCACCGAACGCGGCATCGTCAGTTTCGAGCCATTCAGCACCGATTAGGCTACTGCACTGTCGCGGTGAACGGATCGGCTGGCGTGGTCTTGCGGGGGCCGCACTCTTGCGCCACATGAGGCCTGGGGAAACCAGGTCAGCGCAAATCAGGTCAGATGCCGAAACTCGCAAAAAAGACGGCCGCCAGGCGGCCGGCTGGACATAACCGGTCAGCACATAACCCGTCAGCACATAATCGGACAACGCTTGCCCGCAAAAAGCCTGGCCGCTCCGGCCGTGGTGTCGGTTCTGGGGCTTTGCCCGAATGGAATCTCGCCGATCTTTATACCGGCCTCGACGATCCGGCGATCAAGCGCGACCTCGATCGCATCGACGCCGAATGCGGCGCCTTCGAGGAGACCTATAAAGGCAAGCTTGCGGCCATAGCGGCTTCGCCGCAGGCCGGATCGGAGCTTGCCGCCGCGGTGCGGCGCTACGAGGCGATCGACGATCTGATGGGCCGCATCGGCTCTTATGCCGGTCTCGTTCACGCCGGCAATACCGTCGATCCGGCGCGCACCAAATTCTACGGCGACGTGCAGGACCGCATGACGGCGGCCTCCACCCATCTGTTGTTCTTCACGCTTGAGCTCAACCGCATCGACGATGCGCTGTTGGAAGCCGCGATGGCCGATCCGCCGCTCGGGCATTACCGGCCGTGGCTCGAAGATGTGCGCAAGGACAGGCCTTATCAGCTTGAAGATCGCGTCGAGCAATTGTTTCACGAAAAGTCGGTGACCGGTTACTCGGCCTGGAACCGGCAATTCGACGCCGCGATCGCGAATTTGCGTTTCAAGGTGTTGGGCAAAACGCTGGCGATCGAGCCGACGCTCACGCTGATGCAGGATCGCTCGGGGACCAAGCGCAAGGCCGCCGCCCAGGCGCTTGCCGCGACGTTTCAGAACAATGTGCAAGGCTTCGCGCTGATCACCAATACGCTTGCCAAGGACAAGGAAATCTCCGACCGCTGGCGCGGCTTCGCCGACATCGCCGACGCGCGCCATCTCTCCAATCGGATCGAGCGTGAAGTGGTCGATGCGCTGGTCGCGGCGGTGCGCGCCGCCTATCCGCGTTTGTCGCACCGCTATTACGCGCTCAAGGCCAAATGGTTCGGCAAGAAGCGATTGCCGCATTGGGACCGCAACGCGCCGCTGCCGCAAGTGCCGACGCGCACGGTCGGCTGGACCGAGGCCATGGACACGGTGCTCGAAGCCTATGGCGCGTTCTCGCCGAAGATGGCCGAGATCGCCGAGCGCTTCTTCGCCGAGCGCTGGATCGATGCGCCGGTGCGCCCGGGCAAGGCGCCGGGCGCTTTCGCGCATCCGACGACGCCGTCGGCGCATCCTTATGTGCTGCTCAATTATCAGGGCAAGCCGCGCGACGTGATGACACTGGCGCATGAGCTCGGCCACGGCGTGCATCAGGTGCTGGCCGCGCCGAACGGCGCCTTGATGGCGCCGACGCCGTTGACGCTCGCCGAGACCGCGAGCGTGTTCGGCGAAATGCTGACGTTCAGGAAATTGCTGGCCGCGACCCGTGACAGCAAAGAGCGCAAAGCCATGCTCGCGGCCAAGGTCGAGGACATGATCAACACCGTGGTGCGGCAGATCGCGTTTTATACTTTCGAACGCGCCGTTCACACCGAGCGCAAGAACGGCGAACTCACCGCCGAGCGCATCGGCGAATTATGGCTCGACGTGCAGCGCGAAAGCTTAGGCCCCGCGATCGAGCTGAAACCCGGCTACGAGACGTTCTGGGCCTATATTCCGCATTTCATCCACTCGCCGTTCTACGTCTATGCCTATGCCTTCGGCGATTGTCTGGTGAACTCGCTCTACGCCGTCTACGAGAAGGCGGACCAGGGTTTCGCCGAACGCTATCTCGCCATGCTGTCGGCGGGCGGCACCAAGCACCACACCGAGCTCCTTGCCCCGTTCGGGCTCAACGCCAGCGACCCGAAGTTCTGGGATGGGGGCTTGGGGGTCATCGAGCGGCTGATCGATGAGCTGGAACGGTTGGGATAACGGCGCTTTAGCGCTGTAAAACATCTGTTGAACGGCAGCGATGGTTGTGTTATACGGTTCGTAATACATTACGAGGCCGCCGATGAAGATTGAAGTGAAACGGATCGGGAATTCCGACGGGTTTCTTCTGCCCCGTGAATTGATGCAGCGGCTCGACATCAAGCGGGGCCAGGTCTTTAGCGTCGTCGAATTAGCTGGCGGCGGATTGCAATTGCTTCCCTACGATCCTGATTTCGAAGCCACGATGGAAGTGGCTGATGAAATCATGGACGAATATCGCGATACGCTGGCGACGCTCGCAAAATGATTGCATCGTTCCATGAATACCGGGCCCAAATGGCTGACCTACGAACAGGTCACAGCGCTTCATAGCCGCCAGTTGCGTCGCTTCGGTGGTGCGGCGGGATTGCGCGACGACGGCCTCCTCCGGTCGGCCGTCGAACGTCCGATCAACAAATGGCACTATGAGCAGGCTGAACTCCCCGAACTCGCGGCGGCTTACGCCTTCGGTCTCGCCAAAAATCATGCCTTCGTTGATGGCAACAAACGCATCGCCTTCATGAGCATGATGGCTTTCTTGCGCAAGAACGGCGTGAAATTCGCGCCGGCGCCGGCGCATGCCACAAAAATAATCCTGGCTCTCGCCGCGGGCGAAGTCAGCGAAGCGAGTCTCGCGCGCTGGATCCGCGACAACTGGCCGAAAGAGAAGTAGCGCGCCTGCGCGCTACTTCACGTTCTTCACCACCCAATCGTCGATCACTTTGGCGATCGCCAGATTATTCTTCTCAAGCATCACCATGTGGCCATTGCCGTGGATGCCCTTGCTCTGCAGCGGCAGCCACTCGACATTCATGCCGGCCTGCTTGAGGTACTTCGCCGTGCAATTGTCGTAGATCTGGTGATAGGACGCCTCGGCCGAGATCACGACTGCGGGAATGGTCTTCAGATTCACCAATTGCCGCGCCGGCGCTTTCTGCATCCAGCACACGAACATGTCCGGGCCGTCGGCTTTGTCGTCGCGCACGACCGCCATTTCGCTCGGATCCTTCACCGGCGGATCGTAGGTGATCGCAATATCGGTGGGGCCCCAGGCGCGTCCCTTGCCGGTGCCGATGATGGTGTTTTCGAAGGGCGGGCCGGACGGCTCGACTGCGACGATGGCCTTGACGAGTTTCGGCCGGGCGTCGGCGATGAGCCAGCCGAACGGTCCGGACTGCGAATGCGTCAGCACGATCGCCGGCCCGATCTTGTCGAGAAGGGCTGCGCCCGCATCCTGGTTGCGCGCCTGCGTCTCCTCATTGGACATCACGGTTTCGACCTGCGTGGCGTAGAACGCATCGAATACCGGATCGCCCTTTTTTCCCTTGTTGGCGCCTTCGCCGGGCCATTGCGTGTGCTTCTCGCGGCCGGGCCAGGTGCCGTCGCTTTCGATCGCGGTGAACTGGAATTGCTCGTTCTGCACGGTGAACATTCGCGTCGCGCCGTCGCCGGGATGATAGGCGGAACGGCCGCGCATCGGCTGGTCGATCATGTAGACGACATAGCCCAGGCCAACGAAATACTCCGCCCAGCCCTCGCGGCCGTCCGGCGTGCCCATCCAGTTGGTCGCGGTCTGCGCCGCGCCATGGATGAGGACGAGCGGGTAGGGGCGGCGCTGCGTCTTCGGCGCCAAGACCTCGACATAGATCTGGCCCTGCATGATGTCTTTGCCGGGCTCGCCGACATAATGACCGCCGACATAGAAGAAGCCGCGTTTGGCCACCATCGACTGATCGACCGCAGCAACCGGAAGCTTCACCTCGGCAAGCGCCGGCGCGGCAATAATGGCCGCCCCAACCGCAAGGCACGCAACGCGTAGACCTTCACGTAGAATTGTCATGATGTCCTCCCCGGGCATTTTTTACGGCGCCGCGGTTTTTGCTTGCAACAGCGTGATCCTGCCCATTCGGCGTTGTCAATGCGTGGGCAACGGGACTTGCCTCGGCTGCCGCCCACGCGTAGGCCATGGTTCAATTTCAGCGATGGCGAGCATGACCGAGAAGTCCAAGACCGGTAACAAGCGCGGCCGCGACGCGGAGAAAAACCGCTTCTCCGCCCGCGCCGCGCGCTATGCGCGGGTCGGCGCCAATGTCGGTGGTGTGGCGGCGCGTTACGCCGGACGCCGGCTGATGGGCAGCGAGCCCGACCGCGCCGGCGATGCCAGCGCGCTGACTTCGGCGCTTGGCCGGCTTAAAGGTCCGCTGATGAAGGTCGCGCAATTGATGGCGACCATCCCCGACCTGTTGCCGCCGGAATATGCCGCCGAATTGCAGAAGCTGCAAAGTGATGCGCCGCCGATGGGCTGGGCCTTCGTCAAGCGCCGCATGATGGCGGAGCTCGGCCCGGGCTGGGAGAAAAAATTCGCAAGCTTCGAGCACCACCCCGCGGCCGCGGCTTCGCTTGGCCAGGTGCATCGCGCGGTTTCGCTCGACGGCTCAGGCCTGGCTTGCAAGCTGCAATATCCCGACATGCAGTCCGCGGTCGAGGCCGATCTGCAGCAATTGGAATGGCTGCTGGCGATCCGCCGCCGTTTCGATACGGCGCTCGACACCAGCGAGATCGGCAAGGAAGTCGGCGCCCGCGTCCGCGAGGAGCTCGACTACCGGCGCGAAGCCAAGCACGCCGCCCTTTATCGCAATATGCTCGATGGCGTCGATTGCATTCGCGTACCGCGCGCCTGGCCGGAGCTGTCCACCGGACGGCTGTTGACGCTCGACTGGCTCGACGGCACCCGCATGCTCACCCACAAGACCGATCCGCTGAAGGAGCGCAACGCGCTCGCCACCGCGATGTTCACCGCCTGGTGGTTTCCGTTCAGCCGCTTCGGCGTCATCCACGGCGATCCGCATCTCGGCAATTACACGGTGTTCGCGCGCGACGGCGTGCCGGCCGGCATCAACCTGCTTGACTACGGCTGCATCCGCATTTTTGCGCCGAAATTCGTCCGCGGCGTCGTCGACCTCTATCACGGGCTGTTGCGCGGCGAGGACGACCTCGTCGTGCATGCCTACGAGACCTGGGGCTTTCGCAAACTGTCGCGCGAATTGATCGACACGCTCAACATCTGGGCGCGTTTCATCTACGGCCCGCTGCTCGACGACCGCGTGCGGACCATTGCGGATGGCGTTGCGCCGGGGGAATACGGCCGCCGCGAAGCGTTCCGCGTGCACCAGGCGCTCAAGCAGAAGGGCCCGGTGACCATACCGCGCGAATTCGTGTTCATGGATCGCGCCGCGATTGGGCTGGGCGCGGTATTCCTGCATCTGCGCGCCGAGCTTAATTTCTATCGTCTGTTCAATGAGGCGATCGAGCACTTCACCATGGATCGTGTCGAGAAGCGCCAGGCGGCGGCGCTTGAGGCAGTCGGCCTCTAGCGACCTGCCCAAGCGCATTGTCGAACCGGCCGTTGACGGCTGCCGCGGCAGCCACGATGCTGTTCGCAAAATCAAAGATCGGGAGGACACCATGGCCACGTCGCGACGCAATCTTATTGGGGCGCTGGCTGCGGGCGGTGCCGCGATCGCTGCCGGGCAAGTGCCGGGCCAGGCGCTCGCACAGGCCGGTGCGCCCGCTACGACGGTCGAGCTCGGGGACGCCAGCAAAGAAGAGCGCGAGCTCAAAATCGTCAATATCGAACTGCTTGAGGACGACGCCCGCAAAATTCTCTCGCCCGGCCGTTTCGCCGTCATGGGACCGTCCGGCGACGGCTGGACCTATCGCGAGAACCGGCGCGCGTTCAACGATTTCCCGATCATGCCGCGGCGGCTGCAGGGCGTGGGCGACATCGACCTGAGCACGACGCTGATGGGGCATCAGCTGGCGGTGCCGATCTTTACCTGCCCGACCGGCCAGCAAGCCACCTTCCATGCCGGCGGCGAACTGCCCAATGCCGCAGGCACCGGCATGGCCGGCTCGTTGTTCGTGGCGTCCGGCGCCTCCTCGAGACCGATGGAAGAGATCGCCAAAGCGACGCCTGGTCCGAAGTGGTTTCAGATCTATATGAACCGCGATATGGAACTAAACCGTTGGCTGGTGCAGCGCGCCAGTGCCGCCGGATATTCCGCCGTGGTCCTGACCGCGGATGCGCTGGGTCCTGGCCAGAGCGACGACTTCATCAAGCTCGGCCGGCCGCGGCCGGCAGGTGCCAGCGCCGGCAATCACGATCCGGCGCTCGGCGGCCACGGCAATTTCAGCGACCAGAGACACGATCTCAGCTTTTCCGACATTACTTTTCTGCGCGAGGCTTCGGGCCTGCCGGTGGTGGTCAAGGGCGTCGTTGCGCCCGAAGACATCCGCGAAAGCCTGGCCCATGGCGCCGCCGCGATCTGGGTCTCCAATCACGGCGGCCGCCAGATGGACGGCGTGCCGGCCTCGATCTCCATGCTGCGCGCCGCGGTCGATGCGGTCGAAGGCCGCGTGCCGGTATTGCTCGACAGCGGCATCCGCCGCGGCATCGACGTGTTCCGCGCGCTGGCGCTCGGCGCCACCGCGGTCGGGATCGGCAGGCCTGCGCTGTGGGGCCTGATCAACGGCGGCGCGCTCGGCGTCAAAAGCGTCTATGCGCAGCTTGCCGCCGAATTGAAATCGACCATGCTGTTGTCCGGCGTCGCCAAGGTGACTGCGCTCAAGCGCGACAATCTCGCCAAGGTTTAGCGCCTCAGCAGCAATCACTGTCCGCGCCCTCAAGCGCCACCAGCGCATTCTTCAGGAAGGCCGGCGGCACGTCGTCCTCGCTTACTTCGGCAATCGGCTTGAAGATTTTGAAGTGGTGACGCTCGAGCGCCGTCCAGAACACCACATGAGTTTCGAGCGGCGGACAGCCGGGCAAGGCACAGGACACTTCCGTCGCCATGACGGTGGCGTCGCTGGGAAGCGCAAAGCGCGCCCGCGTCCAATCGCGCAGGCGTTCGAACGCCGCGCCGCGATCGGGGCTTTTGTCGAAGGAGCGCATCGTCGCGAATGGGCCGGGCATCTCGCCTATTGCCGACATCTCGAGCGGGACATTACAGTGCCCCGGCTATTGTAACGGCGAAGAAGACCAACGAGGAGCGATCTTTCGTGGCCGAAAAAGTATTGGCGGCGGTGCGGACGGCGGCGAGCACGACTGAGATCCGCGAATATCCGATGCCGGACATTCCCGAGGACGCGGCGCTCTTGAAAATGGAGGTCGGCGGCATCTGCGGCACCGACGTCAAGCTCTATAAACACCCGCCATCGCGCGCTCCGGTCATCATGGGGCACGAGAATATCGGCACCATCGCCAAAGCCGGCCGCGAATTCACCAGCCGCAAAGGTTTCAAAGAGGGCGACCTCGTCTTTGTCGAGCATTATGTCAGTTGCGGCAAATGCGAGTGGTGCCATGCCGGCCAATATCGGCACTGCGAGAACACCAATTGGCGGACGAACCCCGACGCCATCCGCTACGGCTACACCTCGGCGGAAAAAGCGCCGCATCTGTGGGGAGGCTTCGCGCAATATGTCTATCTGCCGTGGAACGCCGTGGTGCATCACGTCCCGAAAGGCGTTTCGGCGGAGCTTGCCGGCCTCGTCACGCCGATGGCCAACGGCGTCGAGTGGTCGCTGTTCGACGGCGGCGTTGGCTATAATTCGACCGTGCTGATCCAGGGCCCGGGCCAGCAAGGCCTGTCGCAGACCGTGATCTGCAAGCAGGCCGGCGCCGCGCAGATCATCGTCACCGGTACCACCAAGGACAAAGCGCGCATCGAGGTCGCCAAGCGGCTTGGCGCCGATCACGTCATCGACGTGCAGCGTGAGGATCCGCTGGCCCGCATCATGGACATCACTCACGGCAAAGGCGTCGACGTCGCGCTCGACTGCACCGCTGGCGCTGGCACCATTCCGATGCTGCTCGCCATCGAGGCGCTCAAGCGCAAAGGGGGCGTGATCGTGGCGCAGGGCGAGATGGCGCAGTTTCCGAATTTTCCGCTGGAAAAATTCTGCGTCAAATTCATCACTATGAAGAGCGCCCGCGGCCACAGCTACAAAGCCTGCGAGCTCGCGCTGGAGCAACTGGCGTCAAAACGTTTCCCTTTGGAATTGATCACCACCCATCGTTTCGGCCTCAAGGACGTCGACCTCGCCATCCGCTCGGTCGGCGGCGAGGGGGTGCCCAACGTGATCCACGCCTCGCTGATGCCGTGGCTGTAGGGGAAGAGCACTGTACTCCGCTCATGCCCGCGCCAGCGGCAACGGATTGTTTGAAACCTATGCCGTCTTGGCCGGTTGTCGTACAAGATTGAGGTTCATTCCGTGACGCAGTTATTTGTGCGCAAATCGCTCGCGGCCTTGGAGGTGGACGCGGGCGATCCCGAAGTCCAAACGCTGACCACGCATAACGGCGTGCCGCTCAAACGCAGTCTGTCGGCCTTAAGCCTGGTCGGTCTCGGCATCGGCGCCATCATCGGGGCCGGCATTTTTGTTCTGACCGGGCATGCCGCCGCGGCCAACGCCGGACCTGCTATTACGTTGTCTTTTGTGCTTGGCGCCGTGGTCTGCGCCTTCGCCGGCCTGTGTTATGCCGAAATGGCCTCCGCCGTTCCGGTTGCCGGCAGCGCCTATACTTACGCTTACGCCACCTTGGGCGAAGTGATCGCCTGGATCATCGGCTGGGACCTGATCCTGGAATACGCGCTCGGCTCGACAACAGTCGCGATCGGCTGGTCGGGCTATGTCGTGAGCTTCCTGAAGGACTTCGACATCGTCGTTCCGGCGGCCTATGCCGGATCGCCGCTGGCCTATGATGCCGCGCAGCACGTCTGGCACTTGACCGGCGCGGCGATCAACGTGCCGGCGATGGTGGTCATCGCCTTGCTCACCGCACTCCTGATCGTCGGCGTCCACGGAACGGCACGGGTCAACAATATCATCGTCGGTATCAAGCTCGTGATCGTAGTGCTGTTCATCGCGGTGGCGACCCCCTCCGTGACCGCCGCGCATTGGGTCACGCCGCATAACCCGGACGGCCATTTCATTCCGCCCAATCTCGGGCCCGGCGAATTCGGCTTGAGCGGCGTGCTGCGCGGCGCTGCGGTGGTGTTCTTCGCCTATATCGGCTTCGACGCCGTCTCGACTGCGGCGCAGGAGGCCAATAATCCGAAGCGCGACATGCCGATCGGCATTCTCGGCTCGCTCGTCATCTGCACCGCACTCTATATCGCGGTCGGTTTCGTGCTGACCGGAATCGTCGCCTACGACAAGCTCGACACCGCCGATCCGATCGCGGTCGGCATCGACGCCATCGGCCTGACTTGGCTCTCGCCGCTGCTCAAACTCGGCATCATCCTCGGCCTGACCTCGGTCATGCTGGTCGGCCTATTGGGCCAGCCGCGCATCCTTTATGCGATGGCGCGTGACGCCTTGTTTCCGCCGCTTGCCGCCAAAGTGCATCCGCGTTTTCGTACGCCCTATGTCACCACGATGATCACCGGCGGCATTGTCACGGTGCTTGCCGGATTCTTGCCGATTGGCCTCGTCGGCGAACTGGTGTCGATCGGCACGCTGTTCGCCTTCGCCATCGTCTGCGCCGGCGTCTTGGTCTTGCGCATCATCCAGCCGCAGTTGGAGCGCCCGTTTCGGACGCCTGTCGTCTATGTGGTTGCTCCGCTCGGCGCGCTGTCGGCGATTTTTCTGATGTGCGGGCTGCCGCTCGACACCTGGCTGCGGCTCGGCATCTGGCTCCTGATCGGGCTTGCGGTCTATCTGCTCTACGGGATGCGGCACAGCCGGGTGCGCCGGGCGGGCGCGTCCAACGTTTAGTGCAAATTCCGCCACCCGTCATTGCTAGGAGCCAACGAGCCCGCGCGATGTCGCGCGGCCCGATGGCAGGCTCCGCGACGAAGCAATCCAATCTCTGCCGGGGAGAGCTGGATTGCTTCGCTCCGCTCGCAATGACGATGTACTTATCGATAGGTTCGGCGATTATTGTCGATGCGGACAAGCGCTCTGATCTTGTCCGCGCTTTTCGAACTGTTGGTCCGGATAAATTGAATCGCGCGTTGCGCATCGGCGGGCGAAAGCGCCGCATAGGTTTCGAACAACGCGGCCGATTTGTCGCCAACCCCGGCCTGCGCCGGCATGAGAATGCAGATGGCTTTTTTCAAATCCGGCCAGCTGATTCCGCAGCCTTTGCCGAGCGCGACGAGTGCCTCGTCGGACCTCGCTTCCACCAGCTTCGCAACCGCTTGCGCCGGAAGTTCCGCCAGCTTCGCCAGCGTATCCATCAGGCCGTCGACGTTGCGATCGTCCGTGCATTGCGAAAGTGTCGCGCGCAATTGAGCGGAATATTTCTTCATCAAATTGCGTCCGTCGCGGCAGCCCGGTGCCGCCGAGCGGACCACGCGATCGGAGACGATCGCCAGCACTTGCGAGATTTTTTGCCGTATTTCCGGGCGCGCGTTCGCCATCAGGCGCTGCTGCACGACCGTCGTCGCTTTGCGAACGAGCTGATCGAACAGATCGGCGGGCAGGTCGATGCGGTTGACGAGGGCAAGCGCGACCGATTCATCGGCCCCGGCGCGCTCGACGACCTTGGCAAAACTCCACCGTGAAAACCGGGCGCCGGCGTTGGCCACAACCTTGCCGGCGACTTTGGCATCGCCGCGATCGACCAGGATATCCGTGACCGGCTCGCTGACCACGGCGCGGCCGGCGATGGCATATAAATGGGCCTGGCTTTTGGTTTTGGCGATCTCGACCAGGTCGTGATCGGTGAGAACGCTCGATTGCGCGAGAACCGGCTCGGCAATCTCGATGTCGTCGTGCCGCGACAATCGGCCGATCACATTGCGCGGCGCGCGTTCCGCCGGCGCCAGCCGGGAGCTCAATTCGACCAGCGCCTGCCGTTCGATCTGCTCGATCAGCCGGCCCATCAGTTCGTCAAACAGCTGGATGGAATCGTCGGAATAGGATTGGGCGTCGGCCAAGAACAGGTCGGTCAATTTGCGCAGAATGGTAAAGCGCTGCGAACTCGGCCGCTCGGCTAAGCTGACTTCAAGTTCACTAAAGAGCGTATCGGCCTGTTGCATCGTTCCGGTCTGTCACAAGGCGGCGGTGTCAGCGCGGCGGACAGCGCCATCAATGACGATGGATGCAAACACGGACTTAAAGATTGGGTTCGGGGGACGGGTTTGCGGCGGCTTGGTAAAGAGGAGCTTGGCGGATTGCTGACAATTCGACTGAAACGGCAATGCCGAGGCGAACGAGCGGGTGGGCAAGACCAAGCGTGCCCACCACCGGTTTGCAATTTGCGTTTAGGCTAACGGGAACACGACCAGAACACATCAACGGGCCACGTCGTGCGTGGACCCGTTGGCGCCCCAAAAATATAGGCCTTGAGAGCCGTCGACGTGTCGGCGCTAGGCCACTGCGTCTTTGACGCCCTTGACCGGGCGGGCCCTGATGATCTTGCGGGCGGGCTTTGCCTTGAAGATCGTCGGCTCCTTGGTGAAAGGATTGATGCCCGGCCGTGCCTTGGTGGCGGGCTTCTTGATGACGACGAACTTGGCGAAGCCGGGCACGAAGAAGGCGCCGGTTTTCTTGAGTTCCTTGTAGCCGATCGCCGCGAGCGACTCGATGACGGTTTTGACGTTCTTGCGCGACAAATCGTTCGGATGCTGCTCGGCGATTTTCCCAATCAGCTCCGACTTCGACATCAGCTTGGCCATGTTTTTTCCCTACTTTCCGAATCGTCCTGCAACTAGGTAACCCGAAGTTTGCGGTAAAGGAAACTCGGCGGCTGGCCGAAACACCGAAATTTAGCGGATATTTGTGGGAAAGCGGCGGTTCCGAGGGGGCGGCCGAACCGTTGAAACTGACCCTGAACGGTATTTCGCCACCTCAACAATTTGTCACTGTAATGAGTACCAATTCTTGACATCGGTCTCTTACCAGATTATTTAGGGCCAATCTCGTCCATCGGAGGGTCGTCGACCGGTGACAGCCGAGCGATGGGGCGGGTGCGGTTCCTGCGGGCGGGCTTGTAACCCGCTCCCGGGCGGCTTGGGCATCGGTTCGGCCGGCATTATGACCGGTCCGCGAGGTGCCTCGCTGGACTGGGACAGGGTTTGGCGGGTAACGCCCGTTGGACCTAAGTCCCAGGAAACAC
>JBEKRD010000044.1:0-36391 GCA_049519075.1 Xanthobacteraceae bacterium
CACGCCGGGCCGGACTCCCCGCCCGAAAGCCGCTCAGCCTCGCTCGGCCGCTTTCTTAAATCGACGGAACTCGACACGCGCCTCCTCGGCATGGTCGGCGCGCTGCTCGCGATCTGGATTGCATTTGATGTACTCTCCGGCGGGTTGTTTCTCACGCCGCGCAATTTGTGGAATTTGTCGGTGCAGTCGTCCTCGGTCGCCATCATGGCGACCGGCATGGTGTTCGTCATCGTCACCCGCAATATCGATCTGTCGATCGGCTCGCTGCTCGGTTTCGTCGGTATGATCATGGGGGTGATCCAGACCGATCTGTTGCCAAGGCTGCTCGGCTTCGAGTACCCGGCGACCTGGATCGTGACGCTCGCGGTGGGTCTCCTCTTCGGCGCTTTGCTCGGGGCGCTGCAAGGCGTCGTGATCGCTTATCGCGGTATTCCGGCCTTTATTGTCACGCTGGGCGGGTTGTTGGTGTGGCGCGGTGCGGCCTGGTGGGTGACCAGCGGGCAGACGGTGGCGCCGCTCGACGACAGGTTTCGGCTGATGGGCGGCGGTCCGGAAGGCGCCATCGGCGCGAGTTGGAGTTGGGTGGTCGGCATTCTCGCCTGTTTGGCGGTCGCCGCGACGTTGGCGCATGGCCGCGCCCAGCGCAAGCGGTTCAACTTTCCGCTCCGTCCGCTGGCAGCAGAAATCTTCGTCGGCGCGCTCATCTGCGTGCCGAGTCTCGCCGCGGTCGCGATCGCCAACGCTTATCCCTGGCCGGCCGGCAGCGTGCGCCGCTATGCCGAGACGAACCATATCGCACTGGCCGATGGTGGGCTTTTCATCGCCCACGGCATCGCCATTCCCGTGCTGATCGCGATCGTGGTGGGCGTCGTAATGACGTTTCTGGCGACGCGAACGCGCTTCGGCCGCTACGTCTATGCCATCGGCGGCAATCCGGAGGCGGCCGAACTCGCCGGCGTCAACACCCGCTGGGTGATCGTCAAGACCTTCATGCTGATGGGGCTCCTCGCCGCCATCGCCGGCGCGGTGTCGATCGCGCGGCTCAACGCGGCGACCAATTCGGAGGGCACGCTGGCCGAGCTTCTGGTCATTGCCGCGACCGTGATCGGCGGCACCTCGCTTGCGGGCGGCGTCGGCACTGTGGCCGGCGCCATGCTTGGCGCGGTGCTGATGCAATCGCTGCAGTCCGGCATGGTGCTCCTTGGCGTCGATACGCCGCTGCAGAACATCGTGGTCGGCGCGGCTTTGGTGATCGCGGTCGGCATCGACACCATCTATCGGCGGCGGAGGGCGGCATGACCGCGCCGCGCATTCCTCTGGTCGAGATGCGCGATATCTCGCTGTCGTTCGGCGGCCTTCACGCCGTCGAGGGCGCGTCGATCGAGCTCTACGCCGGCGAGGTGATGGCGCTGGTCGGCCATAACGGCGCCGGCAAATCGACGCTGATCAAAATTCTTTCCGGTGCGATCAAGCGGGATTCCGGAACCATCAGCGTCCGTGGGCAGGAGGCGAGCATCGCCAATCCGCGCGACGCCAGGCGCTACGGCATCGAGACCATCTACCAGACGCTGGCGCTGGCCGACAATGTCGATGCCGCCGCGAACCTGTTTCTCGGCCGCGAATTGCGCACGCGCTGGGGCACGCTCGACGACGCCGCCATGGAGGCGCAGGCGCGCAGCGTCATGGGGCGGCTCAATCCGCACTTTCAGCGCTTCAAGGATCCGGTGAGCGCCCTATCGGGCGGCCAGCGCCAGTCGGTGGCGATCGCGCGGGCGATCCTGTTTGACGCGCAGATTCTGGTGATGGATGAACCGACCGCGGCGCTTGGACCGCAGGAGACGGCGCAGGTCGGCGAACTGATCCGCAAACTGAAGGCCAGTGGCATCGGTGTCTTCCTGATCAGCCACGATATCCACGACGTGTTCGATCTGGCGGATCGGATCTGCGTGATGAAAAACGGCCGCGTGGTTGGCACCGCGCGCATTGCCGACGTCACCAAGGACGAAGTCCTCCGCATGATCATCCTCGGCACCTGTCCGCCGGGGGCTGTGCCTGGGCCGGGCACGGTCAACTTATTACTTGGCGTCCAAGGGCAATCGGCAGCGCCGTCTGGACACGCGGACGCGCCCACAGGTCGGGCGGTGCCAGCGCCGCCGCCATGACGGCGATCGCACAGACTTGATGGATCACCGACAGGACGATGGGTTGGGCGGCCGAGAGCGTCGCGACCCCGAGCGCGCCTTCCAGCGTGAGCAGGCCGAACAGAAGCGCGGCACGCGTCCAGAGACCGCCCCGCAACACCGCGATTACAATCGCGAGGAAAGCCGCGGTCCATAGCCCGATCGAGAGCACACGGTGGCAAGCCTGGATGAGATAGCCGTTCTCAGTAAGGTTGCGCCAGATCGGCTGCAGTGCGAACAGGCGATCCGGGGACGGCAACAGACTATCGGCGTAACCCGGAAACGTCGTCCACAGCGGCGCGGCATCCAGCGCTTCGAACAGCGCGCCAAATGCAATATCGAGTGCGATGGCCGTTGCCCAGGCCAGCGCGGGGAGCGCCGACTGGGTCGATGTTCTCCTCGGCACGAGCGCTAAGACAATCAGAACGGCGAGGCCTGCGCTTGCGAAGGTCACGTCAAGCGCATGGCGATGCTGACCCAGATTGATGGTGGCAAACAGCCCGGCATGATCGGCATAGTATCGCAGCACCAGATAGGCGGCGCCCGCTGCCGCCAAGCCGAGCCAAGGCAGGAGATGGCGCCGCTGAGCCGAATTCAGCGCGGGGCAGACGAAAAAAAACAATGCAACACAGAGCGCTTCGACGAACAGCGCCGTTGAGGCGATGCGCAGCCACTCCCAGCCGTAGAGAAACTGATAGATCGACAGCGATTCCCGTCCGCCAACGCCATAGCCGCCGCACAGGGCGTAGAGCGGACTTTGCTGATGAAGGACGAAGGCCTCGAGCCATGCGGCATGACCGAGCGGCGGCACGAGCGTCACGTCGGGGATGTAGAGAAACCACGGTCCTCGGGTGAATCGGTTGCCGACGCCTAGGACGAAAGCCGCGACGCCGAACAAGGCCGCCGCCGCCAAGGCCGCCCGCAGCCACCGGGGCCTGTCGCAGGCGCGCAACAGCGCGAGCCGTTTTTCGAGGCGCGAGCCGCCGGCCTGAGACTGACCCGGGTGGACGTCGAGCAGCATGGTTCTGCGACCGTGTTATTTCCCCACCGGAAATATCTCGTGGGTCGCCATTTGCGTGAAGATTCCAGGCTCGCCGTCGGACTGCAACGAACCGCCGGCGACGTGGAAGTCGTTGTCGATAAAATTCGCAACAAAGCCGTGCCGGGCGATCTGCATATGCGGTAGCACCTGCCAGGAATTTGTCTTCGGGTCGTAGGCCTCGAAGGCCCAGAAGGTCAGCTTGCCGGCGGGTTCCTCATATTCGCCGCCGGTGACATAGATCTTGCCGTTATGGACGTCGCCCGCGACGTCGCCGCGCCGGGTCGGCGAGCGGCCTTTATAACTCCATTGATCGGTCGCCGGATCGTAGGCTTCGACCAGATCGGTGACGTCGCTCATGGTCACGAAGGACGAGCCGAGCCGGCCGTTCACCGCATAGATGATGCCGTCGACCGCGGCGGCGAGGAAATGATTGCGCCCGGTCGGCATCGGCGCGCGCGAACGCCACGTATTGGTGGCCGGATCGTATTCCTCCACCGTGCCGACGACGATTTGCGGCACGCCGATCCACAGCGGCTCGGTCGGCTTACCGGGAATATTGGCGTGCGCGCCGCCGATCACATAAATTTTGCCGTTGGCGGCGACCGCTTGCGCCGAACCGCGCGGCGTCGGCATCGGCGCCAGCTCTTTCCAGCTGTCATTGTCCGGATCGTACACGAGCGCGCTCGGGATCGGCTGCCACCCTTTGGCGCCCGGCCGTCCGACGAAGCCGCCGAACACATAGATCTTGCCGTCCAGCGCGACCGCGGCGGCGTGGTGCGCCGGGATCTGCATGCTCTTTCTGTCGGTCCAGCTGTCGCTCGCCGCATCGTACACCGTGACGATGCCGCGGGCCTGCACGTTGGGCGCGTCGTAGCCGCCCATGACGTACCACTTCTTGCCGATCACGGCGCTGGCGATTTCGCCCTGCGGGGAGAGCATGGGAGTCGCCATCCGCCATTTGCCGTCCTGCGCGGCAGCCGGTGAAATTTGCAACGCAGGAATTTGCAGCGCTACGCCGGCGATCAATGTCCCGGCAATCGACCAAACGGCTCTGTTCATCGTCTCCCCCCGGATCATGATTTGGCGGCGAACTCACGACGCCCGTTTGCGCAGCCATACTTTGTTGTCGTGAAACGCCGCCCCGCCGAACGGCGCGATCGAGTCGGCGCCGGTGAGCGAATTGATGCCGCAGCCGTCGACGTAAGCCGAATTCGGCCAGATCGATTCCGCGATCAAGACGCCGCGCCGCACGCCGTCGAACAATTTGGCATGCAGCCGCACTTGCCCGCGGCTGTTACCGAGCGTGACCTCGTCGCCGCCGGCGACGCCGAGTGCTGCCGCATCGTCGGGGTGAATCATCACCTCCGGCCGCCGCTCATTGCCGAGCGAGGTCGGCGTTTCGGTGAAGCTTGAGTTGAGGAAGCCGCGCGCCGGCGAAGTGGCAAGCCGGAACGGATGCTCGACGTCGGCCTCTTCGATCACCTCCCAGTGGTCGGGCAGGGCGGTGAACGGGCGCGACGGCACGTTGCGGTGCCAGCGGCGGAACGGCACCGTCGGCCAGTCCGGCTTGAAGCGGAATTTGCCGTCGGGATAAGCAAAGCCCTTGAGATAATGCGCGGTGGCGAAATCCGGCTGGCAATCGATCCAGCGGTTCTTCTCGATGTCGTCGAGCGTGCCCCAGCCCGACTTGCGCAGCGTGCCGTCGATCAATTGGCGCGGCGTCATGGCAAAGCCGGGATGCGAGGCGCCGAGGCGCTTGCCAAGCGCGCAGATCACCTCGTGATTCGAACGGCATTCGCCGGGCGGCTCGATCAGCTTCGGTCCGAGCAGGATGTATTGGCTGCCGCCCGCCGTATAGATGTCGTCGTGCTCGACGAACATGGTCGCCGGCAGGACGATATCGGCGACTTTGGCGGTGTCGGTCATGAACTGTTCGTGGACGCAGACGAACAGATCGTCGCGGGCAAAGCCGCGCTTGACCGTGTTCTGGTCGGGCGCCACCGCGAGCGGATTGGTGTTCTGGATCAGCATCGCGGTCACCGGCGGGCCGCCTTGCAAGGCCTCGCTGTCGCCGGTCAGGATGGCGCCGATGCGCGATTGGTCGAGCATGCGGATCGAAGGATCGCGCAAGTTACCGCCGTCGATCAGGCTGGTATCGAGATGAAAGACCGCGCCGTTGTTGTGAAAGGCGCCGCCGCCTTCGAGCTGCCAGGCGCCGGTGACGGCGGCGATGCAGCTTGCCGCATGCATATTGGTGGCGCCGTTTCTTGAGCGCGAGAAGCCGTAACCCAGCCGGAAATAAGCGCGCTTTCTTTCGCCGGCCAGCCGGGCGAAGGCCTCGATGGTCTCGGTGGGACAGCCGGTGATCGCCGAGGCCCAGGCGGGGTCGCGCGTGCGCAAATGGGCCGCGAGTTCGTCGGGCGCATCGGTATAACGGCGCAGGTAATCCCAGTCGGCCTTGCCGTCGCGGAACAGGCAATGCATCACCGCGCAGGCGAGTGCGCCGTCGGTGCCGGGCTGGATCAGTACCGCCAGATCGGCCTGCTTCATCGTCGAATTCATGTAGACGTCGACGGCGACGATCTTGGCGCCACGCTCTTTGCGCGCGCGGGTCGCATGCGTCATCACATTGACCTGGGTATTCACCGCATTGGTGCCCCAGATCACCACCAGATCGGATTTCGCCATTTCGCGCGGATCTGAGCCGGCGAGCTTGCCGGTGCCGGCGATAAAGCCGGTCCAGGCCGGATTGACGCAAATGGTGGAGAAAAAGCCGGAATATTTCATGGCATGGCGCAGGCGGTGGATGCCGTCGCGCATGACGTAGCCCATGGTGCCGGCATAGAGATAAGGCCAGACGGCTTGCGAGCCGTGTTGCTGTTCGGCGCGTTGAAATTTCTCGGCCACCAGATCGAGCGCGTCGTCCCAGGAGATTGGAACGAATTCGCCGCTGCCTTTGCCGCCGAGGCGGCGCAGCGGCGCTTTCAGGCGGTCGGGATGGTGCACGCGCTCGGCGTAGCGCGCTACCTTGGCGCAGATCACGCCCGCCGTATAAGCATTGTCCTCGGCGCCGCGGACCCGGCCAATGGTATGGGCGTCGAACACCTCGACTTCGAGCGCACAGGTCGACGGGCAGTCATGCGGGCAGACCGAGGCGGCGATACGGGGGCGGACGAGTTGGTTCATCGCGCCCTCATCTTAGCGCGGACCCCGCAGGCTAACCACCCCTGCTGTCGATCAGATTCGTCAGAAACGACAGATCGATAAGCAGCGAGACGACAAAGTCGCGTACCAAACGGCCGCCAAAGGGTGAGCGCGAAAACGAAGGTCGCGAGGCCGAACCGCTAGCGCCGGACAAGTCCTTTTGGTCTCGGTCTTCAGTCACGACGAACCATTCCACCGAATACCGCCGCACAATCGAGGATTGGTGCTAAATTGCAACTCGTGGACGTGGACGATATTTGGAGTGTGTGATGATGCGTTCGTTCCTGACGATTGCCGCATTGACCGGCGCGGCATTGATCTGTGCCAAGCCGTGCTCCGCACAGATGCCGGAAAATGCCGGCGCCTCGTCACACGCCGAGTTGGTGGTCGGAACCAAAGAAGCGCCACCCTTTGCGATGAAGGCCGCCGACGGTACCTGGCGAGGCATCAGTATCGACCTTTGGCGCCATGTCGCGGACGCGCAACGTCTACAGTATCGTTTCGTTGAAGCGCCGGACGTTCAAGGACTGATCGACGGCGTTGCCTCGGGAGAGTTCGATGTTGCCACGGCAGCGGTTACCGTGACGGCCGGGCGCATGCGAAGACTGGATTTCACGCAGCCATTCTACGCAACCGGGCTCGGCATCGCAGTGCCCGCCGGAGGAGAAGCCAGCTGGCTGCCGCTCATCCGCACCTTGACGTCATTCGCCTTCGCTCAGGCAATTCTTGCCTTGGTTGCCCTGGCATTGGCGGTCGGTTTTTTTGTCTGGCTGTTTGAGCGGCATCGCAACGAGGACTTCGGCGGCGGTGTGGCTAAGGGTTTGAGCACGGGCGTCTGGTGGTCGACCGTCGCGATGACGCAGCGGGCGAGCGGGAATTTGAGTCCGCGAAGCCTGCCCGGCCGCATCGTGGCTATCCTGTGGATGGTCGCATCCATCGTCACCATTGCCGTATTCACCGCAAGCGTCACATCGGTTCTCACCATCAAGCACCTGCAAGGCGTGGTGCATGGCGTGAGCGATCTGCGGGTGGCGCGGGTTGGGGCGATGGTCGGCACCTCCGCCGAGGAGACGCTCACCCATATGCGAATAAGCTTTCGAAAATTCGGAAGCTTGTCGGATGGACTGAGCGCGTTGCGCACGCGCAAAATCGACGCGCTTGTCTACGACAAGCCGCTGCTTGCCTGGGCCATTCAGCAAGGTTATTCGTCCTCGGTCGAACTGGTCGACGCTACATTCGATCCGCAGGAATACGCATTCGTCCTGCCTAGAAATAGTCCGCTCAGAAACACGCTCGATGTCGCAATCTTGGACGCAATCCACAGCGACTGGTGGGAAGAAACCATCTTCCGCTATGTCGGCGCCCGATGAATTGACAAAAAAAACAAGAAAGTCGCTAACAGGAGGACCGCCATGAGAGCCGCCGTACTCGGTGAGAGCGGAGTCGAAATTGCCGACCTGGCGAAGCCCGCGCCCAAGCCCAACGAGGTCTTGATCCGGGTTCGGGCCTCAAGCCTCAATCGCGCCGATCTGTTGGTCGCGCTCGGCCACCAGCACGGCAGTGTCGGCGGGGTCGGGGCGCGGATCGGGCTCGAATGCTCGGGCGAAGTCGAGGCGGTCGGCACCGAGGTCAAGGATTTCAAGCCCGGCGACCGCGTCATGGCCTCGGCGCCGGGCGGCATCGCGGAATATGTCGTCACTGACGCCGGCCGGGTGCATCGCATCCCGGGCAACAATATGAGCTACGAGCAGGCGGCCTGCTTTCCGGTGGCGTTGCAGACCATGCACAATGCGGTGGCGACGGCCGGCCGGCTCAAGCGCGGCGAAACCCTGTTGATGCAGGGCGCAAGCTCGGGCGTCGGCCTTATGGGCATGCAGATCGGCAAGCTGTTGGGCGCGTCGCCGGTGCTCGGCACTTCGACCAATGTCGAGCGTCGGGCGCGGCTGAAGGACTACGGTTGCGACGTCGCGCTCGATTCGAGCGACCCGAACTGGCCGGGCGAGGTGAGGAAAGCCACCGGCGGCAAGGGCGTCGATCTGATCGTCGATATGGTTTCCGGCGGCGTCGCCAACGGCAATCTCGAAGCCGCGGCGCTGCTGGGCCGCATCGTCAATGTCGGCCGGCTCGGCGGCATGAAGGGCGAATTCAATTTCGACCTGCACGCGATGAAGCGCATCGATTATATCGGTGTCACATTTCGTACACGTACGGCGGATGAAGTCGGTGAGATCAACCGCTTGATGCGGGCCGACCTGTGGCCGGCCATCGAGGCTGGCCAGCTCACGCTGCCGATCGATAAGACGTTCAAGCTCAATGACATCACCGAAGCGCTGGCCATGATGCGCGCCAACCGGCATTTCGGTAAGATCGTGATCGTCGTCGCGTGAACGGGGGGACCGGGGGGTAAACGGGGCGCGAAGGCTTATCCCGAATGGGCCGCCACGCATCTTACCCGTGCACTTCCGGCTTGCCCCGCGCAGCTTGGTCCGGCATAGGTGGAATATGGCTGATTCTGCCAAACGTTTTGCGCCGATCCTTGCTGCGGGCGGCATTGTCTTACGCGGCGCATCGCGGCCGCGCATCGCGGTGGTCCGGTTGCGGCGCGAAAAGGTTTGGGTGCTGCCGAAGGGCAAACTGATGCCGCGCGAGCACCCGCGCGACGCCGCTAAGCGGGAAGCACGAGAAGAGACCGGACACGACGTCACGGTCCACGAATTTCTCGGCTCGATGTCCTACGCCGTCGAAGGCAAGGTTAAGATCGTGCAGTTCTGGCTGATGCGCGCCAATGGCCCGCAGGTGCATGAGTTGATGGACGACGTCAAAGCGGTGAAATGGCTGCCGCTGCGGCAAGCCGTCGAGACCTTAAGCCGCGCCCATGAAAAGGTGTTCCTCACTCATGTCGGCCCGATCGCGCTCGATCACGTGAAAAAACAAGTGAATAAGACCGTGCGCGGCAAGGCGCGGCCGGCGATGCGCGACGGCGGCAAACGGCGGGGCCGCAGTGCCCCCGCGGCGCGGGTCGAACACGTGGTTTCGATGGACGAAACGACCAGGCCGAACCTGTTCGTCAAGGCACTCGGCAACTGGATCGGCCGCCGCGTCGCGCACGGTTTGGCGCGTAGAGCGAGCTGAGCCCTAAGTCGGCGCCGCCTCTTTCTGCAAAGTTTCGAGCGCGCTCCGCACATTGGCATCGAGGCCTACGCCGCCCGTTGCCAAATGCGCGAAGATCGCCGCCCGCATGCGCGGGTCCCAGAATTTCTTTATGTGATTGGCGGTGCCGGCGACGGCCTCGTCGGGGCCCCGGCTTGCGAAGAATTCTCCGATCTGGATCGCCATATAGACGCTGGCTTTGATGGCTCTGGTGATCGCCGTCAGCCTCGCCACCGTCGGCTGGCTCACGCGACAGGCCTCGGCGGCGCGGCCGAAATGCTCTTCGCGCGCCAGCGCGAGGATGAATTCGAGCCTATCGATCATGAAAGGTCACTTTGAATTGGCGGGTCGCGATCCGGCTCGTTCATTTGATACCGCACAGCGAGCGGGACTACTAATCGAAAGCGAACGATTTGCTGTTGTGATCGACCGATTGCAAAAGCCGATCACGTCTCCTTGGCGGCTGCGTCTGGCGTGATCTCGTGGAACAGGCTATAGTCGATCAGCATTCGTCCGTCCGGGGAAACGCTGGTGATGTCCTTGTAGCGATGGCTCCAGCGGATGTCGCGATGCGAATAAATTTGTCGCGCATGAAGCGGCTGCGCGGAACTGTCGTCGACGCCGCTGACGTTCAATATAAGCGAGGCATCCACGGCGGCGAAGTCTTGCGCCGTCATCCGATAGAGCGGGCTCAACTCGTCGACGGTATGAAATATCGTCCAGCTTAACCCAAACATCGGATGTTCGCGACGGTCGAGCAAGAGCTCGTAGTAACGCCGGAGATTGTGGCCCTCGATCGTGGTCTCCAGACGCAGCAGCCATAACCGCGCCGTCGCCTGCGAGATGGTGTTGTTCCGCGCATTGGCAAAGCGGATCATCAGGGTCGTTTGACGTTGATGCACGGCGACGACCGGATGTTCGGCAAACAAAAAGCGCGCCCGCGGCCGTGAGAAGCGCGCAAAGATCAGTCCGGTCATCACCGCGATGAAACACATGCCGGTGAAAATTTCGACGGTGGCGACGGTATGACCGTAATTGGTCTGCGGGTGCATGTCGCCATAGCCGACCGTCGCCAGCGTCTCGATCGAAAAATAGAACAGGCTGAGCGGCAGATCCCTGGCAACATTGGCGATCGGGTCTTTGCCGAGCCAATAGAAGAAGGCGAATATGGCGTTGAGACCGACGAAGATCGCCGCCGCGATGCCGAAGAAGACCGGCCAATAAACGGTCAGCGCGCGATGATAGAGATCGGTCCAAAAGCCGCCGGCCAACCCGTGGGTTTCGATGTCTCGGGTACCGACCCGCACCAGCTGCGGTTTACGCCGGCGGCGCGCGGCGGGTTGTTTTGGGGCCTTCGCCAATGGATATCGCTCTCTCATCCGTCATGGTGGGGCGACGCCGGCCATGACAACGCCGATGGGTCACGCCGTCGCCGCGGCATTGGTTTTCAGGCGGCTGAACACTTTGCGCGCATTGCCTTCGAAGATTTTGTGCCGGTCGGCGTCGCTGAGCCTGGCCGCGCCGTCGACGTAGCGCTTGGTGTCGTCGAAATAATGCCCCGTTTTCGGGTCGACGCCCTTCACCGCGCCGACCATTTCGGAAGCAAACAGAATGTTGTCGGCCGGCACCACTTCGGCGAGCAGATTGACGCCGGGCTGGTGATAGACGCAGGTGTCGAAGAAAATATTGTTCTTGATGATGTCGACGAGCTCGGGCCGGCCGTTATTGAGTGCGATGCCGCGGAAGCGGCCCCAATGAAACGGCACCGCGCCGCCGCCATGCGGGATGATCAGCTTTAGCGTCGGAAAATCCTTGAACAGGTCGGAGAGGATCAACTGCATGAACGCCATGGTGTCGGCGTTGAGGTAATACGACCCGGTGGTATGCATCGCCGGATTGCAGCAGCCCGAGACGTGGATCATGGCCGGCACGTCGAGCTCGACCATTTTTTCGTAGAACGGATACCACCATTTGTCGGTCAAGGGCGGCGAGTTGAAATACCCGCCCGACGGATCGGGATTGAGATTGCAGCCGATGAAGCCCATTTTCACACAGCGTTCCAATTCGCCGATCGAGTGTTGCGGCGGCGCGCCGGGCGATTGCGGCAGCTGGCAGACCCCGATGAAGTTCTGCGGAAAAAGCGAGACCACGCGCGCGATCAGATCGTTGCAGATCTGCGACCATTCCAGGCTGACGCTCTCATCGCCGATATGATGCCCCATGCCCGAGGCGCGCGGCGAAAAGATCGTCAGATCAGTGCCGCGTTCGCGCTGCAGCTTGAGCTGGTTCTGTTCGATGCTCTCGCGGATCTCGTCGTCGGACATTTTGAGGCTTGAGCGCGACGGCATCGCCGTCTTGTCCTTGGCGTTGGCGGCCGCGGTTTGCTCCTTGCGGAAGCGAAGCAGGTCCTTGGGCTCGGTGGTGTAGTGGCCGTGGCAATCGATGATCATGATGGAACGCCGTTTCTTGGGGTTACAGGTCAGCGATGCTACGGGCCGCGGCGGCATTGTCAAACCGCCCGCCGCAGCGCGTATTATTGGCCGGAGT
This sequence comes from Xanthobacteraceae bacterium, assembly GCA_049519075.1. Lineage (GTDB taxonomy): Bacteria > Pseudomonadota > Alphaproteobacteria > Rhizobiales > Xanthobacteraceae > BOG-931. The sequence goes on from JBEKRD010000044.1 coordinate 12,124, forward strand.
CCTCCGGCAAAGTGCGCATCCAGGCGGCCGCGACACCAAGCGCTTTGGGATCGGAGAATATGTCAAAGTGGCTCGTATCCGGCAGGATTTGCATCTGCGCCTGCGGCGCGTCGGCGGCCATCAGCGTGCGCAATGCCTCGCCATCGACGGCCTCGTCATTGGCGCCGACCAGTACCAGCGTGCGTGGCGGGAGCGCGCGGATGTCGGCATCATAGTTACGCCGCGGATGATACGAGGCGTTCAGCCGGTAGGAATAGGACAGCGTTTCGGTGCCGTCCCAATATTTCGGCGGCTTGTTGAAAGCGACGATGGGAAGTCCGTCAAAGCCGTGAATACCGATGGCGTCAAGCGCGAGGAGCCCGTAGAGGCGCTGCCAATGCACAATGGCCCAACCGCCGGCGTCGCCGTTTCTAATCGCTTTGGAGAGCGGAATGATCGGCGCGAGCAGGAGGGTGCTCGATACGTCGGCGGCATGCGCGCCGCCGGCAAAGCGGATGGCTAAACCGCCGCCGCTGGAATGGCCGCCCAGCGTGATCGGGCCGTCGAGGCGCTCGGAAGACCGCAAGAATTTGATCAGGTCGTCGAGATCGTCCTCCAACTGGCCGATATAGTCGACGTCGCCGCGCCGCCGCCCCGACATGTAATGTCCGCGCAGATTGGGCAGCACGACCTTGGCGACACCACCCAGGCTCAGCGCCGCCGCGAGCGCGTGGTAGCCGCCGCCGTGATAGGACGAGCCGTGAATGAAGATCAGGATGCGGTCCGACGTCGAGTCATAGATTCGATAGGCCAACTGTTCGCCGTCGCGCGCCGGGTAGCGCCGCAGACTCGGCGGATCGATCTCGCTTGGAGGCTTTCGCAACGATGTGAAATCGAAAACATCCTTCGGCGCCGGCAAGGGCGGCTCCGGCGTCGCCACCAACACCAGCGCGGCGACGATGCCGAGGACGAACAGACCAGCGATGCAGGCCGTGCCAATAAGCATCTTCTTCATCCGGCAAGCTACCACGCCGTCAAGAGTAGGGCGAAGCAAAAGATTGCGCCATCGCTTGGCGCCTCGCTATGACGCTCTACACACGCTACACTGACACTGCTGTAACGGGGAGACCAAGGGATGGCTGAACTACCACGGCTCAACGGCGTCATTCGCGCGCTCGAAGCGGGCCAACACGCATTGACCTGCTTTACGCCGGCCGAAATCAATTCCGCGATCGGCATGAGCACGTCGAAATTCGACGGTTGTGTGTTCGAGATGGAGCATCAGCCCTGGGACGGGCGGCTGTTGCGCGATTGCCTGCAATACATGCTCAACCGTGCCCAGATCGCCAAAGCGGGTTCGGTGGTGCCAGGCATCACGCCGATGGTCCGCGTCCCGGTAAACGGCGTCGAGATGGCGCAGTGGCATGCCAAGCAGGCCCTCGACATGGGCTGCTACGGTATCGTGTTTCCGCACATTTCCACTGTCGAGGAGGCTGCGAATGCGGTCGGCGCCTGCCGCTATCCGCGTCTCGCCACCGCCGCGCATTACGAGCCGGCCGGCATCCGCGGCGACGGGCCGACCGCGGCGGCGCGCTACTGGGGGCTGACGCAGCAGGACTATTACCAGAAGGCCGACGTCTGGCCGCTCAATCCGCACGGCGAGATCTTCTGCATCCTGCAGATCGAGGATACGCGCGGAGTCGAGAATCTCGATGCCATGCTCAAAGACGTGCCGGGAATAGGCGCCATTCTGATCGGCGAGGGCGATCTCAGCCAGGAGCTCGGCTATCCACGCCAATACGAGCACAAGGTCGTGCTGGAATGGATGAAGCGCATTGTCGACACCTGCAAGAAGCACAACGTGGTGGTCGGCCACCCGCATGTCGAGCAGCACAATGTCGAGCGGATTATCCAGGAAGGTTACCGCTTTCTGATGTGCGCGCCGGTGCAGAGCTACGGCCATTTGGAGAAAGCGCGGCAGCTGACCGGCCGGACCTAAAGCCGGCCTGCGGCGCTACTTCTCTTCGGCAGACGAGCTTGGGCGCACGACGGTGGCTGCCGCCAGAAGGAACCAGGCCAGGAAAATGTACCAAGCCGAATTCCCGGTCAGGCCGGGGATCGGCAGCGAGATCGGCAGCGATGCCAGAACGCCCAGCATGGCCAGGCAGCCGGCAATGACGAAAAGAGCAATATTTGGCGCGCGTAAACCCATGGAACTCTCCCAACGGTGCGCCTTTGGTATGTCTTATGACGGTAAATCCCTGCTTAGCGGCCTAATAATGGGCGGTAACAACATTTCTTCATTGCTTTTAAATTCCTAATAAAGAAATTCGGTCTTATTGATTGGGCCCGATCGAGGAGTAGTCCATGCGTTTGGTCGTCGATTTCTTGAAAGACGAAAGCGGGGCAACGGCGATCGAATACGGTTTGATCGCGACCGGGATCGCGGTGGCGATCATTCCGGTGATTACGGGTCTTGGCAGCAAGCTTAAGACGACGTTCTCGGCGATTTCAACGGCGCTTCTGTAACGCCCCGCCGCTCGCGACCCGCTTTCGCATCGCGTAAAAAACTGCCATTAACCTGTCGTTGCCGCCGCTCAAGAAACGGGCGTGCGGCCGGTTCTGTTTCAGACGGCGCGGGTACCGGGCGAATTATTGCGCCGCCGCGACAGGGATGGGGCGCAATGGAGCCAGTCGATCTTTTCGCGATCGTCCTTGTGCTGGCGGTGCTCATCGGCTGCATCAATCACATCTGGATCAGGCTGCCGCCGGCAATCGGCATGCTGCTCGGCTCGCTCGCCGTTTCGCTTCTGATTGTCGGCAGCGATCACGTCTTGCACCTGCAGGTGATGCGCTGGTTCCGCCTCACGCTCAGTGACGCCGACTTGCCGCATTTTTTCCTCGACGGCGTATTGGCGCTGCTCTTGTTTGCCGGCAGTCTGCATGTCGATGTAGCGGAATTGAACCGGCGGCGCTGGCTGATCTTGTTGCTGGCGACCGCGAGCGTGCTGCTCTCGGCCTCGCTGTTCGGCTACGGCATGTACGTCATGTCCGGCCTGATCGGCGCCGCCGTGCCGCTGGCCTGGTGCGTCGTTCTCGGCGCCATCCTCGCCCCGACCGACGCGGTGGTGGTCGAAAACCTGCTGCGCAAGGCGGGGCTGCCGGCGCGCCTGCGCGCGGCCATCGTCGGCGAGAGCCTGTTCAATGATGGCGCCGGCGTGGTGCTGTTCCTGTTGGCGCTCGGCGTCACCCAGGGCGATGTCATCCATCTCGGCCACGGGCGTGTGGCCGGCGCGCTGCTGCGCGAGATCGCCGGCGGCGCGATGCTCGGCGTCATCGCCGGCTGGCTCGCGGCGCTCTTGCTGCGGCGGATCAACGATGACGGCCTGCAACTGCTGATTTCGCTCGCTTTGGTGCTGGGCTGCTACCGTTTGGCGCTGCTGGCCGAGCTGTCGGGGCCGATTGCGGTGGTGGCGGCGGGTTTGTGCCTGGGATCGCCGTCGCCGCGGTTCAGCATGACCGCGAATACGCGCAGCGTGCTGCTCGGCTTCTGGTCGCCGCTCAATCAGATCTTGAACATCATGCTGTTCCTGCTCATGGGCTTGCACATCCTCGCTTTGGTCATTCAGCCGATCCAGCTTCTGCCGCTGGCTTTCGCGATCCCGCTTGCGGTCGTCTCGCGTTTCGTCAGCGTGGCCGTGCCTTTGGCGCTGACTCGGGAAAACGTCAGCGAAAAGCTGCGCGCGGCAACGGTGCTGACCTGGGCCGGATTGCGCGGCGGCATCTCGATTGCGCTGGCGCTGACGCTGCCGCCATCGCCATGGCGGACCGATCTGCTCGTCGTGACCTATGGGGTCGTGGTTTTCACCATCGTGGCGCAAGGCCTGACTTTCCCGCACTTCCTGCGAGTCGCCTACGGCGCAAAACAACAAGGCTGATCGCGGCAAGCCGATTACGAACCGAGGAGCGCTGCCTCAAAGGCGCTGGCGATCGCAGCTTTGCTCTTGCCGGCGCGAACGGCGTCGCCAATGGCGATGACGATCTGTTCCGGCCGCGCCAGGCGCGCGAAGCGCGCCGACGTGGCGCGCCGGGCGCGATAATAGAACCAGTCGCGCACGGCGGGCGATGCGAACAGCTGGGCAATTCCCGGCCAGCGCGCGATACGGCGTTCGAGCAGCCATTCGGTGAGCGCGCCGAGGCCAAAGCGATAGACGGCGCCGCTGGCGATGACGATGCGGTCGAACGGCGCCAGGAGTTTCGGCTGTTCGCTGACATCGGTCGCGTAGCGGAACACCACGCCTTTCATCTCGCAGGCCGCTGCGAGGTCGCTGATAAAGCGAGCGAAGCTTTGCTCGTTGGCCTCGACTTCTTGAAACAGCGGCGTTTTGCCGGCGTAGCGGAAGGCGCCGCCGGCATACGCGTTTTTCTCGAACACGGTCACGCTGTTTCCTTCGGCGACCAGCGACGCATAAGTCAGGCCTGCGGGTCCCGCGCCGATCACGGCGATGCGCCCGCCGCGCGGTGGTCGAGGCTCGGCGAATAAAGTCTCGCGGCCGGCCGCGCCATTGACCACGCAACCGATGCGCGCGCCGCCGCGCATTTCGTTGATGCAGGTGTTGCAAGCGAGACAGCGGCGGATCGGCTCGCCGCGTCGCACTTTCGCGGCCCATTGCGGATCGGCGATGAGCGTACGGCCGAGCGCAATGAAATCGGTCTTGCCGCTCGTGACCGCGGCTTCCGCGCTGGCGGGATCGCCAAGCCGGCCGACCGCGATCACCGGCACGGCAATATGCTTTTTCACGTCGGCGGCATATTCGAGAAAAGTCGCGTCGGGAAAGCTCATCGGCGGCAGCACGATCTGCGCCGACGGCAGCGAGCGGTAATGGCCGGCGGTGACATGCAGCGCATCGGCGCCGGCCTGGGCGGCCCAGATCGCGATCTGGCGGCCTTCGTCATAGGGCAGGCCTCCGGGAAAGAAGTCCTCGACCGAGAGCCGATAAATCACGCCCAGACCCGGCACCGCGGCCTTTACCGCGCGCAACACTTCGAGACCGAATCGGGCGCGGTTTTCCAGACTGCCGCCGTACTCGTCGCTGCGGCGGTTCTCGAATGGCGTGTGGAATTGCGAGATCAGATAGCCGTGCGCGGCATGGACCTCGACGCAATCGAAGCCGGCCTGTTGTGCGCGCAGCGCGGCTGAGACATAGGCGGCGGTGGTCTGTGCAATCCGCGCTTTCGTCATCTCCTGCGGAATGATGGTTTCGAATGTCGTCTCATAGACCGGATGCGGAATAGCCGACGGCGCGATCGGCGTCTCGCCGCAGATATCGATGCGGGTATGGCCGCCGCCATGGCCCAGCTGGATCGATGCCTTGGCGCCGCCGCGATGGATGGCGTCGACCAGCCGCGTGAGACCGGGAATGAAGCGATCGTCGTAGATGCCGACTTCGCGGCGGCGATGCCGGCCGGCTTTTTCCGGCGAGGCCATTTCCACCGTGATCAGGCCGGTGCCGCCGCGCACCCGAGCCATGTAATAGGCGATCGAATCCTCGGTGACGAAACCCTCGTCGTCCGCCGTCCGCGTCGTCATCGGCGGCATGACGATGCGGTTTGGTATTTCAACCGGTCCGATACGCGCGGGGGTAAGGAGGATGTTGGTCACAGCACCGGGATTTCGCCGCCGTCGAGATCGATGGTCGCGCCGTGCAGCCAGGTGGCGCGCGAGGAGACGATGAAGGTGACGAGATCGCCGACGTCGGCGACGGTGCCGAAGCGAATCGTGTTGAATTCGCGGAAAATCTCTTCGCGGACTTCTTGCTCGGACTTGCCGCTGCGTTCGACCTCGGCCTTGACGCGCCGCTGCGTGCGGTCGGTTTCGACCAGGCTGGGATGGATGCAGTTCACCTGCACGCCGTCGGTCTTGCCGCGATCGGCGAGGCATTTGGTGAAGGCAGCGACGGCGGCGTTGACCGAACTGCCGATGGTGAACTGCGCGGTCGGCTTACGCGCGCCGGTGCCGCCGATCGCAATGAGCGAGCCATGCCGCTCCTTGAGCAGCGGCCAGGCGGCACGCGCGAGCCGCATATGGCCGAAGAATTTCAACGCATAGCCGTCCTCCCAATCGGCATCGGTCAGGGTAAGAAAATCGCCGCGCTTGGTGGCGCCGGCATTGTTGACCAGAATATCGAGCGCGCCGAATTCGCGCCGCAACTGTTCGATCAGTTTTCCTGCGGCGTCCTTCTCGCGCAGATCGATCGCGGCGATTGCGGCACGGCGGCCCTTGCCGCGGATCGCGGCCGCGGCCTCGTCAAGCGCCGCGGCGTCGCGGCCGGTGAGCATCACGTCGCAGCCTTCGGCCGCCAGCGCTTCCGCGACGCCGCGGCCGATGCCGCGGCTTGATCCGGTCACCAGCGCGATCTTGCCTTTCAGTCCCAATTCCATTTGCGTCCTTTCAACTCGTCACTCGATCGTCAGCCCGAGCTTGGCAATGAGCGCCGCCCACTTGCCCTCTTCGTGCCGGATATTGGCGGCATATTCCTCAGGCGTTGAGGGCGCCGGATCGCTGCCGTCGGCGATCAGGCGGCTTTTCATGTCGGCGGTAGCCAAGATGCCGCGCAATTCTTTGTTGAGCCGGTCGACGATCGGCCGTGGCGTTCCGGCGGGCGCCGCCAGCCCGTAATATTGCGCGGCTTCGAATCCGGGCAGGCCTGATTCCGCCGCGGTCGGCACGCTGGGCAGCGAAGCCGAGCGCGCGGTGGCGGCGACCGCGATGCCGCGCAATTGTCCGGCCGCGATTTGGCTCACCGAAGCCGGGATGGTGTTGAAACCGAGCGGCACGTGGCCGCCGAGGAGATCGTTGGTCAGCGGGCCGGTGCCTTTATAGGTGACGACGGTGATGTCGACCCCGGCCATCTGGTTGAAAAGTTTCGCGGCGAAGTAATTGACGGTCGGCGCCGGCGGCGTGCCCGCGGAGTATTTGCCGGGGTCCTTCTTCGCCAGGGCGACAATGTCGGCAAGCGAGTGCGCCGGAAACGACGGATGAGCGTCGACGATGATCGGTGTCGAGGCGACGAGACCGATCGGCGCGAAATCCTTGTTGACGTCGTAGCCGGGGTTCGGGCCGAGGCTGATCCCGGTCAAGAGCATCACGATGGTGTAGCCGTCCGGCGCCGCGCGAGCGGCATCGCGGGTGCCGATCATGCCGCCGGCGCCGCCGTGATTTTCGATCACCACCTGCTGGCCGAGCGCCACCGACAGTTTTTGTCCGACGATCCGGCCCATCGCATCGACCCCGCCGCCGGCCGGATAAGGCACGATCAGCGTGATTGGGCGGCTGGGATAATCGTCAGCACCGGCTGGATTAGCCGGGGCGGCGACCGCCGCTGCAAGCAGCGCGCTCGCCAAAAGCCCCGCGAGCATGTCACGGTGCAACATTCCGCATTCCTCCCCGCAGCACTATAGCTCCGGGAGCCGGGCATGCGCTACATTGCCGCCGCAACGCAGGGAGCCGGCTTATGCGGTTCGGTCTATTCGGCAGCGCCACAGCCCGCCACGGCGGCCCGGACGTGGATTCCGGGCAGGGCTATAAGCAGTTCGTAGAGTACAACATTGAAGCCGAGGCGCTCGGCTATCACTCGACCTTTCTGGTCGAGCATCATTTCACCGGCTTCGGTCAGGTGTCGGCCAGTCTTTCGCTTTTGACCTGGGTGGCGGCGAAAACCAAGACGCTGCGGCTGGGCACCGCCGTGCTGGTGCTGCCGTGGCACAATCCGGTGCTTGTCGCCGAGCAGGCTGCGACGATCGACCTCCTGTCCGGCGGCCGGCTCGATTTCGGCGTCGGCAAGGGCTATCGCCACAATGAATTCTTAGGCTTCTGCGTGCCGATCGAGGAAGCCGACGCGCGCTTCAACGAATCGCTCGACGTCATCGTCAAATCCTGGACCGCGAAGCAACGCTTTTCGCATCAGGGAAAATACTGGCGCTTTGAGGACATCATCGTCGAACCGCCGACCGCGCAAAAGCCGCATCCGCCGATATGGATGGGCGCCGGCAGCCCGGATTCGATCCGTCAGGTTGCCGCCCGCGGCTATAATCTTTTGCTCGATCAATTCGCCTCGTTCGAAACGGTCGCCGAGCGGATTGCGATCTTCAAGGCCGCGGTCGAAGAGCGCGGCCGGGTGTTCGATCCGATGGAAGTGGGCGTTGCGCGCGCCTTTTATGTGGCGAAGGACCAAGCCGACAAGGACGCAGCGCTGGAACGCCGCATGGAGGCGCAGCGCCGGCTCGCCGCGATTTCGAACCCGCCCGGGGGCAAGAGCAAAGCGAGCATCATGACGTTCTCCGATACCCGCGAAGCCAGCGAAGAAAGCGCGCTCTATGGCACGCCGGGCGAGATCGCCGACAAGCTCGGAAAATTGCGCAAGCTCGGCGTCGAATATTTGCTGCTCAATGGCGGCGGCCTCGTCGGCCATGCCGGCGACAGTCTGTGCCGTTTCGCCCGCGAAGTGATGCCGGCATTCGCCGCCGAAACCCGGGCGCGCGTGGTCGGGTAGAGACGCGCCGCCGATGATCAACAAGATCGTGCAGAGCCTGGCCGAGGCGCTCGCCGGCATTCGTGACGGTTCAGTCGTGTTGCTCGGCGGCTTCGGCAGCGTCGGTCAGCCCAATGCGCTGATCGAAGGTCTGATCGAGCAAGGCGCCAAGGATCTGACGGTCGTATCCAATAATGCCGGCACCGGCCGCTCCGGTTTGGCGCGGCTCCTCGAGCTCGGCCGCGTGCGCAAGATCGTCTGCTCTTACCCGCGCAGCGCGGGTTCGGTGGTGTTCGAGGAGGTCTATCGCGCCGGCAAGATCGAACTTGAAATCGTGCCGCAGGGCACGATGGCTGAACGCATGCGCGCGGCGGGCGCGGGAATACCGGCGTTCTACACGGCGACCGCGGTGGGCACCAAACTTGGCGCCGGCAAGGAGGAGCGCGAAATCGGCGGCCGCAAATATCTGTTGGAGGAGGCGCTGCACGGCGATGTGGCGCTGATCGAAGCCTGGGAGGCGGATCGCTGGGGCAACCTGACGTACCGGTCGTCGGCGCGTAATTTTAATCCGGTTTTGGCAACAGCGGCGGCGTTGACGGTGGTGCAGGCTCAGCACATTGTCGAACTCGGTGCGCTCGATCCGGAAAAGATAGTCACGCCCGGCATCTATGTCGGCCGGGTGGTGCACATCCCCTATGGCCAACCGGCGGTGACCTGAGATGGCGACGGCAAACGTACTCGATGCCTGCACGCCGCTGACACGCGAGCAAATCGCGGCGCGGCTGGCGCGCGATATTCCGGAAGGCTGGTACGTCAATCTCGGGATCGGCGCGCCGCTGAAGGTCGCCGATTATTTGCCGGAGGAGCGCGAGGTCATCTTTCATTCGGAGAACGGCATTCTCGGCATGGGGCCGGCGCCGGCGCCGGATGCGATCAACCCTTGGCTGATCAATGCCGGCAAGCAATATGTCACGCTGCGCAGCGGCGGCTCCTATATGCACGCCGCCGACAGTTTCGCGCTCATTCGCGGCGGCCATCTCGATCTCTGCGTGCTTGGCGCGTTTCAAGTCGCCGAGAACGGCGATGTCGCCAATTGGTCGATCTCGGACAACGATTCGGCGCCCGCCGTCGGCGGCGCCATGGATCTTGCCGCCGGCGCCCGGCAGCTCTGGGTGCTGATGGAGCACCAGACCAAATCCGGCGACAGCCGGCTGGTGCGCCGTTGCAGCTATCCGCTGACCGCGCTCGGAGTCGTCAAGCGCGTTTATACCAATCTCGCCGTGCTCGACGTGACCGACGACGGCTTTTCGGTTCGCGACATGGCGCCGGGCCTCACGCTCGAAGCGCTGCAGAGCGTGACCGAAGCGCCGTTGCGCATGGCACGACCGTGACCTTGGCTTGCCGGAGGCAACACCAGGAAATCCGGCAAGCCCGCGTGCAAATTATCCGATTGGCGGCTTCCAGCCGGTGGGCGCCCGCAGCGTGCCGAGATCGAGATTGTTGACGTTGGCCGCGCTGACCAGCAAGAGCGGCGTCCACAACGCTTTGGGCACGTCGCGCTTCTCCAGGTGGTTGACCGCCGCACGCACGCCCCAGCGGCCGATGATCACGGTCTGTTGCGCGACGGTCGCGCTCATCACGCCGTCACGGATGAATTTTTCCGTATCCACCTGAAAATCGGTCGCCGTGATGGCGACCTTGCCGGCACGGCCGGCGGCCAGCACCGCTTGGGCTGCGCCGATCGCTGTCGTGTCGGCGCCATTATAGGCGCCGTCGATCTGCGGGAACGTCTGCAGGAAGTCTTCCATCAGCTTCAGGCCGTCCGCCGGCGTCGATTGCGAATACTGCTCCCCGACCACGGTGACTTTTGGAAATTTCTCGACCAACCGCTTCTTGAAGGAGTTGCCGCGGTTCTCGGCCCAGGAGGTCCCCGGCGCGCCGCGCAACATGACCACTTTGCCGTCGCCTTTGAGCGCCTGACCCATGAAATCGGCCTGCATTTGGCCGATGACCTCGTCGTCGGAGCGCACCCGGGTCACGACCTTGTCGCTCCCGGTCATGACGTTGCAGTTGACTACCGGAATGCCCGCCGCGACCGCGCGATCGATGGCGTCAGCCGTGCCCGGGCCATTGACCGCGACGATGATCATGGCATCGACTTTGCTTGCGATCAGGTCCTCAATCTGCGAGATCTGCCGGTCGAGATACTGATAGCCGCCGGCGTCGAACATGATCATCTTGACGCCGAGTTTCTCCGCCTCGTCGATATAGCCGTAAGCCTGTCCAACGAAATGCGGATTGGACAATTGCGGCAGCAGAACGCCGATCGTGTACGGTTTGGTTGGCTTGGGCGGCCGGGCATAATCGTCGCCGGCATCGGCCTGCGCGGGGCCGAGTCTGAATGCGGCGGCCGCGGTGCCGGCCAGCATTGTCTGCAATATCGAACGTCGGTTCATGATCTCTACTCCCTTGTGGTGTTTTTTGTTCAGCGCCGGCGTTCCCGGGCCAAATCGATGTAGACCGCGATGATGATGATGGCGCCGACGACGATGTTCTGAACGTAGGACGACACCTGAATCAGGTTAAGTCCGTTCGACAGCATGCCGAGAACGAGCACGCCCATCAGCGTGCGACCGATACCGCCGACGCCGCCGGTGATCTTGCCGCCGCCGATGACGACAGCCGCAATCGAATACAGTTCCTGCACCTCGCCGAGCGTCGGCTGGCCCGATATCACACGCGAGGTCAGGACCACGCCGGCAATGCCGGCGAACAAGCCGCTGACGATATAGACCATGATTTTATATTTGACGACGTTGATGCCGGAGAGGACGGCGGCTTCCTCGTTGCTGCCCATGGCGTAAACGTACCGGCCGAAACGCGTGCGGCTCAGCAGCACATAGGCGACGACGAATGCGACGGCTGCGATCACGGCGGGGACCGGAAATGGCCCCAAATAGCCGGCCCCAATAAACAGAAATTCGTGCGGCAGCCCGGCGATCGGCAACCCGCCGCTCAGCGTCAAAGCGAGCCCACGCGCCGCCACCAGCATGCCCAGCGTGGCGATGAAGGCCGGAATGCGCGCCTTGGCGATCAATATGCCGTTGACCAGCCCTGCCAGGCAGCCCGCCAAAACTCCGACGATGATGCCTCCCACCAGCCCAAATTCAAGCATGCCCTGAGCGCAGGCGACGCTGACCAGCGCCAGCAACGAGCCGACCGACAGATCGATGCCGGCACTGAGGATGGCGAAGGTCTGGCCGATCGAAATGAGCGCGAGCACCGAAATCTGCCGCGACACGTTGGTCAGATTGATGACGCTCCAGAAATTCGGATTGATGGTGCCGAAAAACACCGCCATGGCGATCAATACCGCCGGCATGCCGATGCGGCCCCACGGCAGCCGGCGCAGCAGGACAACGAAGCGATGGGGCTGCGCCGCCGCAACGGGCGCTACGGCGGCGGCCCTGACGGGAGCGCTATTCACGTCATGTCTCCGTTGCTCACACTAGTTCTCCATCGCCAATTGATAGTCCGGCGCTCCGCGCAGGGCGCGATCCAGGATATTTTCCTCCGTCGCCTCCGCCCGCGTGAATTCGCCGCAGATACGCCCGCCTCGCATCACCAGGATGCGATCGCTCATGCCGAGGATTTCCGGAAGCTCCGACGAGATCATGACGATGGCCGAGCCGCGCTTGAGCAACTCGTTCATCAGTTGATAGACCTCGACCTTGGCGGCAACGTCGATGCCGCGGGTCGGTTCGTCGAACAGGAAAATATCCGCCTGCGAGCTGAGCCACTTGGCAATGACGACTTTCTGCTGATTGCCGCCGCTGAGATAATGCACCCAGCGCTCGATGTCCGGGGCGGCGATACGCATCGATGCGGCATAGTCCTGCGCGTGGGTGTGCTCCCGCTCCCGGTTGATGAAGCCGCCGCGCGAGAACGCACCGAGCGCGCTGAGCGTGATGTTGTGCTTGATCGAGAGGTGGGCCAGGATTCCGTGGCGTTTGCGGTCTTCCGGAACCAAGGCCATGCCGCTTCTGATGGCGTGGGCGGGCGATTTGATGTCGACCGGCTGACCATGCATCAGCACTTGACCGGCATCGAACGGGTCGGCGCCGAAGATCGCTCGCGCCATTTCGGTGCGTCCGGCACCGACCAGCCCGGCAACGCCTAAGATCTCGCCGCGGCGCAGATGAAAGCTGATGTCGTGCAACACGTTCTTGCGCGACAGGTGCTCGACGCGCAGAACCTCGTCGCCCGGCGCGATTTGAATCTTCGGGAACTTCTCCATCAGGTCGCGTCCGACCATCATGCGAATGAGCTGGTCGATTGACGTGTCCGCCACCCGCACGGTGGCGACCCATGCGCCGTCGCGCAGCACGGTGGCACGATCGCCCAGCGTCTTTACTTCATCGAGCCGATGCGAGATGTAAACGATGGCGACGCCACGCTGCTTGAGTTGCGCGATCGCGGCAAACAGCTGGTCGATTTCGTGCGCGGTTAACACCGCGGTCGGCTCGTCCATGACGATGAGCCGTGCGTTGAGCGAGAGCGCCTTGGCGATTTCGACCATTTGCTGTTGCGCGATGCCGAGGCGCTTTACCAAGGCCTGCGGGTCGATTTGCAGGTTGAGCGCCGTGAGCAGATCGCGCGCTTGGCGTTCCAATCGCTTGCGGTCGACGAGCCCAAAGTGGCGCAACAGCATCGGTTCGCGGCCGAGAAAGATATTCTCCGCGACCGTCATGTCCGGCACCAGATTAAGCTCCTGATAAATGGTGCTCACGCCGAGCAGCTGGGCGTCGTGCGGATTGCGGATCGTGACCGGCGTACCCTCGAATAAAATCGTGCCGCCGTCGGGTGGGAAAACGCCCGAGAGAATCTTGATCAGGGTAGATTTTCCGGCGCCGTTCTCGCCGAGCAGGACGTGTACCTCGCCAGCGTGCACTGCAATATCGACGCCGTTTAGCGCCAGGACGCCGGGAAAGCGTTTGACGATGCCGCGCATCTTGAGAAAGGGCTGGAGGTGCGTTGCGGTCATGTCAGGGTCTGGCGCCCATTTTAACAGGAGGCGCAATTCGCCCCCACAATGAACGGTAACAGCGGCTATTGAATGCGATTTGATCTGGATCAAACGCGCTACGGCGGTCGGCTCCATGAGCCGAACTGGGCCCGCAGGCATCCGCCAGACGCGGGAGCGAATTGCGCCTCGCAAGATGATCGCGCCCTTGATAAGAACGCTCTGCGGAATTTCACTGCGGACCGGGAGACAGGTTTATGGATCGTTTTGCGCGCGGCCCGTTTCACGTCGGTTATGAGCGCCGAGTCGATCTCGACGCGTTACGGCAGAAGCGTATTGCCAAGGTCGATACCGAGCGCCGCAAGGCGGGGCTCGATGCGCTGCTTGTTTGGAAAGACGAGAACGGCCGCTACCTGACGGATCTGCGGCCGCAGCTGATTGCCGGCAAAACCACAGCCCTCAACGGCGCGTTGTTGATCGAGGGGAGAGCGCCCATCATGCTCTGCTCCGGCGGCGAACGCGACCGCGTCGACCGGACGATGCCGTGGGTCAAGGAAGTGCACACCATCCCGATCATCGAGGAGAAGGCGTTGGTCGAGGGGCTGGTGAAGGACATTCTCGGTCCGGTGTTGCGCCAATACGGTCTCACCGACGCCAAGCTTGGCCTCGATGAGTCTAATATGGTGTTCTACAAAGCGCTGACCGCGCAATTTCCCAAACTGAAAGTGGAAGACGGCGACACGCCGATGCAGCAGGCGCGGATGATCAAGCTCGACGAGGAGATCGTGCTGCTCGAGGAGGCGACCGCCATCGCCGACGCGGTCTGCGCCACGGCAACGGCCGCGGTTGCCGACGGCGTGCGCGAGTGCGAAGTGGCCGGCGAGGCCATGCGGACATTGTTCCGGCTCGGCGGCGAATATGCCCATGTGATGACGCCGTTTGTCGCCTCCGGCGAGCACATGGCGCCGCCGCACCGGATTTGCAGCGACAAGCTCATCCGTCACGGCGACGTCGTGTTCATCGACATCGGCGCTGCCTGGGGCGGCTATTTCGGCGACATGGCGCGCACCGTCATCTGTGGCAGGGCGTCCGACGAGCAGAAGAAGATCTACACCGCCGTGTATGAGGGTCTTAGAGCCGGCATCGCGGAAATGCGTCCCGGCCGCACCAACAAAGATGCGGCCGCCGCCTTGATCAAGGCCGCAGACAAATACGGGCTCGGCGGCCGCTTCCTGTCGCTGTTCATCGGGCACGGCGTCGGCATCGGCGCCAATGAGCCGCCCTATATCGGCGAGACGCTGCCCGGCGCGCCGACTTATGAATTCAAGCCGGGCATGGTGTTCGCGGTCGAGCCGCTGATCTGGGTTGAGAATGTCCGCGGCGGCGGCGGCGTGCGTTTGGAGGAAATGGTGCTGGTCACCGAAGACGGCCCGCATGTGATGTCGCGGGCACCGTTCGACGAAGGCCTCATGCTATGATTTTTGGCACGACAGCCGATGGTTCGGCTGTCAAAATATTGGCCTGACGTACCTCCGGTGTCCGATCTCCGATCTCGCTGAGGGAGGCGAAAATAACGACGTCCGCCACGCTGCGCGCGCTCAAAACGCTGACATTCGTCTATGTCCTGCGCGAGGACCGGGTGGTTGCCGCGATCAATGCCGGCCTGCCCGAGGCATGGTCGTGCTGGCTGACGCGCCGGCTCGCCTTGGCGGTGCTTGAGCGTGCCGCGGAATATCTCACGACGACGTCGGATCTGGCGCAGCGCGCTCCGGCGGAGCAACGCGGCGAAATGCTCGCGTTTGAGCGCGACGCGGGCATCGCCAAGACCGCGGGCGCGATGTCGGTCACGCCGCCCGCCGTGCTCCAGTCGAGCGCCAGTTCAGCCGAACTTGCCGAGCGGCTGACGATTGCTCAGCACAGCGAGGGCTTTTTGCTGGACTTGCGCGGACAAACCGGCAGCGGGACGGCGGGCGTGCTCAAACGGGACGAGCTGCAGCGCGTGTTGCAGATGCTGCAGATCGAGGTGACCAAAGCCGGGTGGCTGTCGGCGCCGGGCAAGCCTCAAGCCGCTCCGGCTCCTGCCGCAGGCGATCCGAAGCCGATTCGACACTGACCGCAGCGCGCCGTTGACGCCGACCGAGTAAGTCTGTCAAAAATGCCGATGGTATCGAGTGCCGGCGGGTTCTAATTTTGCACAACGCGACAAAACACAGGGAGTGATTACGCGCCATGACCAACTTAACCTGGGATCACGTCCATCTGCGCACGACCAATCCGGAGGCCATGGCGGAGTGGTTCGAGAAAATGCTGGGCGCCGAAGTGCTCCGCTCCATGCAGGAGGGTAAGCCCCGCATCGATCTGAAGCTTGGCGGCGCCAACATCTTTATCGCTCCGGTGGCGGCTGGCGATGGCGTCAATGCGGCTCCCACTATACCCTATCGCGGTCTCGATCATTTCGGCCTTGCCGTGACCGGAATCGACGCCATCGCTGCTGAGCTTAAGAAGAAGGGCGTCGAATTCACCAAGGAACCGACCACGGTCCGGCCCGGCGTGCGCATCTGCTTCATCCGGGCGCCCGAAGGCGTGTCGATCGAACTGCTCGACCGCAGCGTCGCCTAGGCAGAACCGATTCGGCCCGAGGCGGCCGCGCCCCGAGTTTTAGCTTCTATGCCGCGTGCTTGGCGCTGCCGGGATCCAGTTCGAGTTCGTCACCGCTCATGCCATCGCCAGCGGTGCCTTCGCCGCACCGGAAGAACGCAACCTGTTCGTCCATCGCCAGGGATTGCTGCTCGAGCGATTTCGCCGCGGCGGCGTTTTCCTCGACCAGCGCGGAATTCTGCTGGGTCGACTCATCCATTTGGGCGAGCGCCTTATTCATCTCGCCGATGCCGACCGATTGCTCGCTGCTGGCACTGGCGATTTCGGAAACGAGGCTCGTTACGCCCTTGATGGATGCAACGACTTCTTGAAGCGTGGTGCCCGCTCGATTGACCAGATCGACGCCCTGTTTTACCTGTCCGGTCGAATTGGCGATCAAATCCTTGATCTCCTTGGCGGCTTGTGAGGAGCGCTGCGCCAGGCTGCGCACTTCAGTTGCCACCACCGCAAAACCGCGCCCGGAGTCGCCCGCACGCGCGGCCTCGACCGCGGCATTCAGCGCGAGCAGGTTGGTTTGACGGGAAATCTCGTCGATCACGGTAATGATGTCGGCAATTTTGCGCGACGACCCCTCGATTCGCGCCATGGCTTCGATCGCCTCGGCAAGCACCTGACCGCCGCGGTCGGCGACGTCTTGGGTGGAACTGGCGGAGACATTGGCGGCCTGGGCGTTATCGGCATTTTTTTTCACCGTCGCCGAGATTTCCTCCATCGAGGCCGAGGATTGTTCCAGGGCGGCGGCTTGTTCCTCGGTGCGTTGCGACAGGTCGGTGGTTCCGGCGGAGATTTCCGCGCTCGCATTGGAAACTTCGCGCGCCGACGCCCCGATGGCGTGGATCACCTCCTCTAAACCTGACACCGCACCGTTGAAATCGTTTTGAACCTGAACGTAATGCGCCGGAAGATCGGTGATGCGATAAGTCAAATCGCCTTGGCTGAGCGCGTGTAGTCCTTGTCCGATCGAGCCGATGATTTTGGATTGGATGAGGCCTTCGTCACGCCGCGCTTGCTCGACCGCATGTTCCTGGGTTTTCACCGCGTTATTGATCATTTCCGCGGCGACGCGAAACGAACCCTGCATGCCGCCGAGCAAAATGCGCCGATAAAATATGTTGCGGCAGACCGCATCGAGGCTCGCGGTGGCTTCGCGCACGAAGGCGTCGCAGCGATCGATCATGTCGTTGACGCGATGCTGCACGTCGCCGAGCGCTCCGGTTTCCTCGACCCGCATGATCCGAGCCTCGAAATTGCCGTTGCTCACCTCGCGGCAGACTGTCGCGATCTTGGCGATGACCTGCGTTTGTGTGGCTTCGCCCTGCGCCGCCGCAGCGTTGGCCCTGGCACGGGTGATGGCGTTGCCGGAAAGGATTATGAGCAAAAGCGCGGTAACCGCCGCCGATGCGGCACGCGCTGGGACCTCGAGGCTTTCGTAGCCGTAGGCACCGGAGACGAGTGCAAATGCCGACGTTGCCAGCGCGACCGCGCAGAGAATGACGGAGCTCGCGTGTAAATTAAAGCGAGAAAACAAGCGCATCATAGCTGGTGCCCTGCGATTTCAAGAAATCGACCACGAAGTCGAAACCGGCGGCGAGCGCCTTTTGGCCGTTCTGATGTTGTCTTTCCGCATTGAGCACGGCTGCATACAGCGGAACGATAGTGTTTTTGACGATCTTGGGTTCCGGAACGCGGCGGTTCGAATGAAAGCCGATGATGTTGCGGTCCTTGTCGAACGACGGCGTCACATGCGCGAAGACCCAATAATAGTCTCCGGACTTGGCCATGTTCTTGACGTAGGCAAAAATCTCGCGGCCCTCGATGAGCGTGTCCCATAAGAGCTTGAACACCGCGCGTGGCATGTCGGGATGGCGAATGATGCTGTGGGGCTGACCCAACAATTCCGCCTCGCTATAGCCGGCGATCCGGCAGAACGTCTGATTGGCGTAAGTGATGCGTCCCTTGAGATCGGTCTTGGAGACGATGAGGTCGTTCTCCTGGAAAAAGATTTCGGTGTCGCTCGGAGTAATGACCGGCTTCATTGTACTTGCACGATTATTGCGGAGCAGTCGCGACGAGGCGTCAGTCCGGCGGTGGTCGATGCCCCGTTGTAGGGGGATGCCCGTAATCAACAGATTAATGGAATAAATGCGTAGTACATCGTGGATCAATATACTGGATCAAGCGCGCGACCGGCGGGTTGATCCGGCTCTTATTTCTAATTCACCACCACCGGCGTCGATACTTTTACGCGACTGAACAAATCCGCGACATCATCGTTGACCAGGCGGATGCAGCCGAAAGCGACGAAATTGCCGATGGTTTTCGGCGCGTTGGTGCCGTGAATGCGCGACGCGCTGTCGTCGAGTTGCAACAGGCGCGCGCCGAGCGGGTTGCCGGGACCGCCGGGCATCGGGCTTGGATCGCGCTTGAGCAGATCGGGCGGCGGTTGCCATTGCGGCCATTCCGCCATGCTGGCGATGTGCCGCATGCCGGCGAGATCCTTGCATTGGTTGCCGAGCGCGATACCGTAACGCAACGCGACATTGTTGGGCTGGATCAAATAAAGAAAGTGCTGCAGCTTATCGACGACGATGGTGCCGGGCGGCAAGAGCGTACGGTAAAAAGTGGGCTGGCGCCGGAACACGTAGGACAGTTCGGTGTCGGACGAGCCGCCGTCGACGCCGGGGGCGAGATCGTTGTCCTGGGCAGTGGTCTTTGGCCGGGTCGCCGGCGGCGCGATGGTTTGCGCCGTGCTCTTGATCGCAGGCGGCTGGCCCTGGTGCGACTTGCCAGTCCAGACAATATAGCCGCCGGCGCCAAGCGCCGCGGCGACAACGGCGACGACGATCCAGCCGGCGCCGCGTAACCGCGACGGCTCGGCGATCGGCCCACGGTCCGGCGCGATCGATGCATCCTCCTCGGCGGCGGCGGCGCCGGCCTCGGTCCAGATCATTTCCGCTTCGACGCGTTCGATGGCCGCTTCGAGCGCCGCTTCCTCGGCGGCGACTTCGCCGAGCGAGGGCTGTGGGCGCAGCGCGCGCAGCCGGTTCGCCAGCATCTGGCGGGTGCGGTCATAGACGCTGCGGCGCCATTGCGCATCGCCCGCGCCGGGCGCGGTCACCGCGTGCAAAAGCGCTGAGTAATAGTCGACCATCGGCCTGCCCGTAGACCATGATCCAATTCGATTGAATCGGATCAGGGTCTAGTTTTTTCGTTTGAGCATGATCTTTTTCGAAAACCGGCTTCCACTTTTCGGGATCATGCTCTAGGTGCCGATCTTACGCAAAAATTCCAATATGCGCGCGCTTGCCGCGGCTTCGGTCTGCTTGTCCACCGCCACGTCCCAATAGTCGGATTGCGGCAGGCATTCTTCAAGGTAGCGCGCCGCGGACGTCGCGTGGGAGGCGTCGTGTCCGGGCACGATCAGCGCCGGGATGTCGACGGCCATGAGCGCCTCAGGGCTAGCGCCGGGCGCGGTGTCGCGGTCGAACAGCGCATCGCGCATAGCCTCGCAGATGCCGAGATATTGGTCCGGATCCTGTTTCGCATAGGCGGCGGCGAAGCCCGTGTCGTGCTTGATGACGGAGGCCCAGGGGCCGCCGCGCGGATCGGCGCCGAACGGCTTGCCGTCCCGGCCCACCAGCGCGACCACGCCGGGAAGGCCGTCGCTCTTCACAAAGCCGAGATGCTCGGCAAAGCGCTGGTGGCTCGCCATGCGGTATTTGGCGCCGCCGACCGGCCAAAACAGTACCGCGCTCGCAACCATCTCCGGATGCGCCACCGCAAAGGCGGCGACAGGCGCGCAGCCCATGCAGCCGCCGAGGAAATGCGCACGCGCGATCCGCAAATGATCGAGCAACCCCTTGCCCTGCGCCACGTAATGCGCCCAGGTCACCGGCTCGACGCGACCGCCGGATTGCCCGCATTCGCGGCGGTCGAACAGGATGCAGGTAAACGCCTTCGGCAGGTGGTCAAGGAGCTTGATCTTGGCGTAGACGCCTTGGCTCGACCAGTTTTCGACCACGGCGTTGAAGCCGCCCGGCGCATACATCAGGAGCGGCGGGCCCGAGCCCAAAACCTCATAACGCGTCGCGATGCCGTCGATCTCGACGCTCGGCATGTTCACCCCCCGGGTCGTCTTTCCGGGGCGCGATAAAAGCTCGCGCGCAGCCGGTGTTACTGCTGAAAATTCGAAGCGGCGGGCGGCTTGGGCTTGGCCACGCTATTGGGCGTGGCGGCCGCGGCCTCCGGTTTGGCGCCGGCGGCCGGTGTCGCGGCGAGTTTCGGCGACGCCGGGTGCGGTGCGGCGCCGGTCGCTGCCTTGTCGTCCTTCGCCTTGCCGTCCACAAGCTTCGCCGCCGACTTGCCGTCCACCGGCTTTGCCGCGGTGGTCTTTGTGTCGGGCGCGCCGTCGACAGACTTCGCCGCAGCCGCCTTGACGCCTGCGGGCTTGGTGGCCTCGGGCCGGTGCTTGGCTTTTTTCTTGCCCGCCGGAGGATCGGCAGCCTCGGGCACGGCCGCCAGCATCGCGACTTGCGCCGGCGAGCGGGTCGGCCCGGTATAGACCACGACCGGCGTCACCGGGCCGGCGTCGAGCAACAGGTTCTTCGGCGTCGGCGCCCGCAAGGCCGACAACAGCACGGAAAACTGCGGACTGCCTTCGCCGCCGCCGTCGGCCGAGGCGCCGTTAAGGGGCAGCGCGTCCGGGTCGTCTTCTTCGGTCGCCGGGCGCTTCCTATGCGGGCCGCACATCGCGTCTTTCAGATTGGGCGGCGCGGCGTCGATCGGGGTGAGCGCGTCGACCGTGCCGAGCGAGGGCGTCAGCCATGACAAGGGCCGCTGGCTGAAGCCGCCCTCGAGCAATTCCGCAGCCTTGATCGCGCGCGCCGTGGAGGACGGCGCGCCGAGCACCACCGCGATCAATTGCTTGTTGTCGCGGGTTGCGGTGGCGACGATGTTGAAGCCCGAGGCGCAGATGAAGCCCGTCTTCATGCCGTCGGCGCCGGCATAGCGGCCGAGCAGCGGGTTGTAATTGCGCACCACGCGGCGGCCCCATTTGATCGCCGGGATGTGCCAATAGGAACTGTATTCGGGGAATTCGCGGATCAGCGCCCGGGCGAGAATAGCAAGGTCGCGCGCGGACATGATCTGGCCGTCGGCCGGCAGCCCGTTGGGATTGACGAAATTCGATTCCGACATGCCGAGCCGATGCGCGGTGTCGGTCATTTCCTGGGCGAAATCGTCGATCGAGCCGCCGATGCCTTCGGCCAAGAGCACCGCCATGTCGTTGGCCGACTTCACCATCATCATCTTCAGCGCATTATCGACGGTGACCTGGGTGCCGGTCGGGAAGCCCATTTTGGTCGGCGACTGCGCCGCCGCGTTGGGCGACACCGGAAACAGCGTGTCGAAATTGATGCGATGATCGCGGACGGCGGAGAGCGTGACGTAGAGCGTCATCAATTTGGTGGTGGAGGCCGGATACCACGGATAGGTGGCGTTTTCCGCGCGCAACACCTTGCCGCTGTCGGCGTCGATCAGAATCGAGGACGAGGCGTGCGCCGGCGTAACCACAACGACGGCACCGAGGCCGAGAGCCCCTGCCGCGATCGACTTGAGAACAAACCCGAGCACCGGCGCCCGGAAACCTTGACTACAAAGCACGTGTCGGTCCGTCGGTTGATCGGGCCCGGTTGAAGGACGATGGGGCCGCGAAGGTTTCACGGAAGGTTCACGCAGCGTCGGCGCGGCACTATCTAAACCAAAGCCGGCCTCGAAGGCAAAGCCGAATAGCGGTATCCTTAAACGCCATGTGGATTGCGAATCCACCGCGCCAGGAAGCATAAGCCCCGGAAAAGCGACGCAAAAACGACCGAATTTCGGCGAGGGATAAGGCTCAAGGAGGGACCATGACGGCCTGCATCGTGGGATGGGCGCATACGCCCTTCGGCAAGCTTTCGGGCGAAACCGTCGAAAGCCTCATCGTACGCGTCACGGGCGAGGCGCTGACCGACGCCGGGATCGCGGCCAAAGACATCAACGAGATCGTGCTCGGCCATTTCAACGCCGGCTTCTCGGCGCAGGATTTCACCGCCTCGCTGGTGCTGCAAGCCTCGCCCGAGCTGCGTTTCAAGCGCGCCACGCGCGTCGAGAACGCCTGCGCGACGGGTTCCGCCGCCGTCCATCAGGGGCTCAAATCGATCGCGGCAGGTCAGGCGCGGATCGTGCTGGTGGTCGGCGTCGAGCAGATGACGACGACGGCGTCCGCCGACATCGGACGCAATCTGCTGAAAGCCTCCTATGTGCGCGAAGAGGCCGATATCGACGGCGGCTTTGCCGGCATTTTCGGCCAGATCGCCGCGCGCTATTTCCAGCGCTGGGGCGATCAGTCCGACGCGCTGGCGCAAATCGCCGCCAAGAACCACAAGAACGGCGTCGGCAATCCTTACGCCCAGATCAGAAAAGATCTCGGCTACGATTTCTGCCGCGCCGAAAGCGAAAAAAATCCCCTGGTCGCGGGCCCGCTCAAGCGCACCGACTGTTCGCTGGTCTCCGACGGCGCCGCGGCCCTCGTCCTCGCCGACGTCGAGACCGCGCTGAAGCTCGACAAGGCGATCGTGTTCCGCGCAGCGCAGCACGTGCAGGACTTTCTGCCGATGTCGCGGCGCGACGTGCTCAAATTCGAAGGCTGCGCGGTGGCCTGGCAGCGCGCGCTTAGCCAGGCCGGCATCGCGCTTTCCGATCTTTCCTTCGCCGAGGTGCATGACTGTTTCACCATCGCCGAATTGATCGAATACGAAGCCATGGGGCTCGCGCCCGAAGGCCAGGGCGCCCGCGTCATCGCCGACGGAACTGTCGCCAAGGACGGCCGGCTGCCGATCAACCCGTCCGGCGGCTTGAAGTCGAAAGGCCACCCGATCGGCGCCACCGGCGTCTCGATGCACGCCATCAGCGCGATGCAACTCACCGGCCAAGCCGGCGACATGCAGGTGAAAAACGCCAAGCTCGGCGGCATCTTCAACATGGGCGGCACCGCGGTGGCGAATTACGTGAGCATTTTGGAGCGGCTGCGGTGATTGAGCATTCTCCCGCCCCGCGATAGCGGGGAGGGGGGCATAGGCGGTCTCCGGCCGCCGTGCTTTACGTAAAGAACGCCGACGCAAAGCGTCGGCTATGCCGGAGGGCGGTGGGAGGGGCGACTGACTCGCGGTGTCGTTGTCGCCGCTAGGCAATGAAAGCATCGTCGCGTGTCTTCCCTTGCATCGTCTCATTTCCCTAAAGTCCCGCGCCCCTTCCACCATCCTTCGGATGGTCCCCCTTCCCCGCTATCGCGGGGCAGGACGAACAAAATCGTTCTCGCGATGCCTCTGCATCCGAGTTTCGCCGCACTAAGCCATTCCCTAAGACCTCCCCAACAAAAGAAGGGAGGCGGAGCGCCGACAGGCGCACCTACCATGGCCGCATCGACGGATGCGGCGCGCGCCTTGCGCAGGCGCGCTCGCCTCTCGGCGCTCCACCGCGGCGCTTGCGGCGCAAATGAATGCCACCGCTCAGCCCAGGCCGTGTTTCCTGGGACGCGGGTCATGCGGGCGTTACCCGCAGAGCCCTGTCCCAGTCCAGCGAGGCTCCTCGCGGACCGGTCGTAATGCCGGCCGAACCGATGCCCGGACCGCCCGGGAGCGGGGTTACAAGCCCCGCCCGCAGGAACCGCACTCGCCCCATCGCTCGGCTGTCACCGGTCGACGCCCCTTCGATGGGCGAGATTAGTGGAATATATTCCTGTCAGTGACGAATAGCAAGAGGGTGTCACAAAAAACATTACGACGTCTCTGCCGTCGTCCTAAGCGCAGGGAACACTGAAAATCGCGGCCTCCAAGTCGTCACCCTGTGGTGCTCGGCCGCAGGCCGAGCCTCGAAGGGCGGCGGCTGCACCGCCCGGGCCGCACCCTTCGGGGCCCGCGCTTCGCGCGGGCGCCTCAGGGTGACGGGAGAGAGGGCATTACCGTGACAGTGCATTTAACCGCCAGTCAAATGGTCGTGGGGTGCGTCGCGCGAATTAAGTGCACTGTCACCGTAATCT
>JBEKRD010000045.1:0-48534 GCA_049519075.1 Xanthobacteraceae bacterium
TTCGCGGAACAGCCGAATGGTCTCCAAGAGCAGATCGCCGAAATCCGCGGCGTTGAGGATCTTCAGCCGGTCCTGGAACGCCTTGTAGAGTTTGAGCCCCTTGCCGTTGGCGAACACCGCGGCCTCGCCGGCCGGCACCTGCTCGGGCGTCAGCCCGCGATTCTTCCAGCCGTCGATCAGCGAGGCGAGCACACGGCCCGGCCAGCGCTTCTCGTCGATGCCTTCGACTTCGAGAAGCTGCTTCAAGAGCCTGATCTGGTCGTCGACATCGAGAATGGTGAAATCGGGCTTCAGGCCGACCAGCTCGGCATGGCGGCGCAGGATCTTGACGCCGATGGAATGGAAGGTGCCGAGCCAGGGCATGCCCTCGACCACGCCGCCGACAATCTCGCCGACGCGGTGCTTCATTTCGCGCGCCGCCTTGTTGGTGAAGGTGACGGACAGGATCTCGCCGGGCCGGGCGCGGCCGAGATTGAGGATATGGGCGATGCGCACGGTGAGGACGCGGGTCTTGCCGGTGCCGGCGCCGGCCAGCACCAGCACCGGGCCGTCCAGCGTCTCGACCGCGAGCCGCTGCTCCGGGTTGAGCCCGGCGAGATAGGCGGTCGGCGCCGCGGCAGCCTGGGCGCGCGCGGCAATGCCGCCCGGCGCGGGGACGGGCGGAGCGATCGGCTCGATGCTGCGCTTTAAGGGGTCAGCCAAGATGCTGCGTGCCACTGATTCTCATGCGCAGAAGATGGCACCTGGGCGCGGCTTTTACGAGGCTTGCGGCCGGGTTCCCCGGCTTACTTCGTGGTCGCCGGATCGTAAGTCTCGCGCTTGGCATTGGCGATCTTGATCAAGATCTCCGCCGCCTTGCGGTCCTCCTTGAGGAAGGCGGCGAAGCCTTGCGGCGTGGTGGTCGCCGACACGACCGCGTTCTTGTCGAGGAAGGCTGTGAATTGCGGCTCGGTGAACAGCGTGACGAAGGCTGAATTGAGCTTGTCGACCAGCGCCGGCGGCGTGCCCTTGGGCACGGCGAGACCCCACCAGCCCTGCCCCGGATAGCCGCCCCAGCCGACTTCGGCATAAGTCGGCACGTCGGGGAGCAACGGCGAGCGCTGCGCCGAGGTGACCGCGAGCGCCTTGACCTGGCCGCCCTGGATCAGGCCCATGAAATTGCCGACGCCGAACCGCGTCATTTGCACTTCGCCGGACGCCAGCGCCTGCGCCGCCGGACCGCCGCCTTTGTAGGGGATGCCGACGATCTGGGTGTTCCACTGGTTGTTGAGCCAGCGCAGGAACAGGTCGGGAAACGAGCCTTCGCCGAGCGTGGCGTAATTGAGCCCATTGGGCTTTGACTGCGCCAGCGCTTTGAGTTCGGCGACCGAGTTGACGCCGAGACTCGCCGGCACGAACACGCCTTCGGTGAGCCAGAATAGCCGCGTCACCGGGACCAGATCGGTGTCCGCATTATACGGCAGGTTGGAGAACAACAGCGGATTATACGACATCGTCGAGTGATAGATGACGCAGATGGTGTAGCCGTCGGGCGCGGCATGCGCGCAGGTGTCGCCAGCGACGATGCCCGACGCGCCGCCGAGATTCTCGACGATGACGGGCTGGCCGAGGCGCTCCTGCAACCGTCCTGCAGCGGTGCGCATGATGACGTCGGTCACCGAGCCCGCGGCAATGGAGACAATCATCTTGACCGGACGGTCCGGATAAGTTTGCGCGCCTGCGATACGCGGCAAAGCAACGAAAAAGCAGACGAGCGATAAAACTACGAATTTTTTCACGACGATCTCCCCCTTAAGCGTCGCCCGGTTGCGGGCATTGTTTTTTCCAGAACGTTATCTCAACCCACGACGACCTCGCCGATCGAGCCGCAATCATATTGCGTGAAGAACAGCCGGCCGTCGGCGAGCGCCGTAATGCAGCGCGCGCCGCTGTTGGGCGTCGGAATATCGTATTCGCCGAGCACGGTGCCGTCCGGCGCCATGCGGCCGATCTTGTTGGCGAAGTTCGCGGTGTACCAGAGCTCGCCGCCAGGGCCGACGGTGACGCCGCGCAGCGAAGCGTTCGGCGTGGGCACCGGATGTTCGGTGATGCGGCCGGAGCGATCGATGCGGCCGAGCGCATTGGTCGAGGTCTCGACGAACCAGATGCTGCCGTCGGGATGGGTCACCATGGCGCGCGGCTGGCTGTCATGGCTGGGAATGGGAAATTCGGTGACCTTTCCCTCGACGGTGATGCGGCCGACGCGGTTGCCTGAAGCCTCGCTGAACCACAGCGCGCCGTCGCGAACCGCGATCGACAGCGGCTTTGCGCCCGGCGAAATGCCGTCGGCAAATTCGGTGATCTCGCCCTTCGGCGTGATGCGGCCGATGCGGCTGACTTCGGTTTCGGAGAACCAGACATTGCCGTCGGGACCAAGGATCATGCCGTCGGGCCCGGCCTTCGGCGTCGGCAGAGGAAATTCCGTGATCTCGCCGCGCTGCGTGATGCGGCCGATCTTGTTGGCGGCTTTTTCCGCGAACCACAGATTGCCGTCGGCGCCCACCGTGATGCCGATCGGGGTGGCGTCCTTGGTCGGCAGCGCGAATTCGGTGAAGGTGCCGCGGTCGGGATCGAAGCGGCCGATCTTGGAGGCGCCGCTCTCGCAGAACCACAGCGCGCCATCGGCGCCCTGCACCGCGATATAGGGCTTGCTGTCGGCGCTCGGAATGCGGTGCTCGCGGATGCTGACGACGGGCGTCGGCTTCGCCTGCGGGCGCGAGAGAGATGACATCGTCCCTGACCTTCTATCCGGATCATTGCGGCCGCTACGCTTCGGAGAAAAGTTCGCGCCTGTCAATTCGCGCGATGAAAGGGCTAGGCGGCCGCAATATCGGTTTGCGCGAAATCGCCGCCCTTGTAGAGCAGCGGCGCGTTTAGCTCCTTTGCCAGCGCGCAAACGAAACAGTCGCCGAAATTCAGCGACGCCTTTGCACCGCGGCCTTTGCCGAAGCGCTGGAACGCCTCCAAGGCGAGACGCGCTTGTTCGGATGTGAATGGAACGGTTTCGGCTCCAAGTGCCGCTACGATTTCTTCAACATGAGCGCCGCCGCCTTCGCGTTTGGCGCCTTCGCAAACAATGGCGGCTTCCAGCCACGTAGCGGCAGACAGCACGCGTCGCTTATATGAAAAAATGCGCTCGGTCAGTCTTGCGACATCCGCTTCATTTCTGAAGATCGCCACAATGACCGAGGAGTCGACGACGACCGTATCGCCACTCACCTGGCCACCATTCACTTGGGCAATCCGTTTTCGTCATAAAGGTCGTCATCGGTCAGCATGTTCTCGATCAATCCCAACCGGCGAACTTCCTCTTGGATTTCTTGAATTTTCGGCCACGCCTTCTCGAACTCCCGGCGCGCATCTTCAGCGCTGCGTCTAGAATGCGCTTCGCGTTCCGCCTTCTCCCGCTGCAACCGCTCGCGGAGCGAGGTCCGGACCGCCTCGGTCTGTGATTCTCCTGTTAATTCAGCGAGTTCACGGGCTAGACGGGTGGTCTCGGCATCCTTGATGTTGAGCTGCGGCGTGCCCATGGTAGAATTCCTTTGATGCTTCTACCATAAATGCGGCTGGCGCCGAGTTCAAGCCTGGAGCGGCATGGAAATACGCCGGCCGACCCCATCCGGCACCGGCAGATCGGCATGCGCCACTTTCATGCGTGCCAATCGCGCCGTTACCTCGCTCGGAAAGGCCGCCGTCTTCTTCGCCGCCATGTCGACATGCAGCGCCATGTTCTCGGAGGTAGCCGACAACCAGCCGTCCTCGGCATGATAAAGCTGCTCGAAATAATGCAGGCGCTTGTTGTCGAAGCCGAGCAGCTGAAAGCTCACGCGCACCGGGTCGTCGGCATGCAGTTCGCGCAGATAACGCAGATGCACTTCGGCGGTGAAGCAGGAATGCCGGCTGGTCTCGACATAGCTCAAGCCCAAGCCCAACAGCTCGTAGACTTCGTCGACCGCGCGGTCGAACAGCACATTGTAGTAAGCCATGTTGAGATGGCCGTTATAATCGATCCAGCCGGCTTCGACCCGCGTCGGCGAGGCGACGAAGGGCGCAAAGAATGCCGGTTCGAGGTCGGGGCGATCGAGCATCGGTTGCAATGTGAAGGATTCGACGCAGGCTGCGCAAGGTCGTCGCGACTTGACCTACGGCTGCCCCGCCGCCACGTTGCAACAAATGATTTGGCGCGAAAGAAATAAAGAAACGCCAGCTTGAGGGACCATCATGGCGCTGGTTGAAGCCATCGAACGCACGCCAAGCCAACGCCAAGCGGCCGACGCCGTCATTGCCGCGCTCGCGGTGCGGTTCGGCAACCGGCTGGTCACCTCGCAGGCGATGCGCGAGCAGCATGGCCACACCACGACCTGGATCCCCAATCAGCCGCCCGATGCGGTGGTATTTCCGCAAGCCACCGAAGAGGTGCAGGAGATCGTGCGCTTGTGCGCGAGCCATCGCGTGCCGATCGTCGCCTTCGGCACCGGCACCTCGCTCGAGGGCCAGGTCAACGCGCCGCGCGGCGGCATCTGCCTCGATTTTCGCGACATGAACCGCGTGCTCGCGGTGCATGCCGAGGATCTCGATTGCGTCATCGAACCCGGCATTACCCGCAAGCAGCTCAATGAGCATTTGCGTGACCAGGGCGTGTTCTTTCCGATCGATCCGGGCGCCGACGCTTCGCTCGGCGGCATGGCGGCGACGCGCTGTTCGGGCACCAATGCGGTGCGCTACGGCACCATGAAAGACAATGTGCTGGCGCTCAAAACCGTGCTCGCCAATGGCGAGGTGATGTCGACGGCGCGCCGGGCGAAAAAATCATCCGCCGGTTATGACCTGACGCGGCTGATGGTCGGCTCCGAAGGCACGCTCGGCATCATCACCGAATTGACGCTGCGGCTATCCGGCATCCCGGAGGCGATCGCGTCAGGGACTTGTCCGTTCCCGTCGGTCGAGGCGGCGTGCAATGCGACCATCCTTGCCATCCAGACCGGCATCCCGATGGCGCGGATCGAATTGCTCGATGCGCTGCAAGTGAAGGCCTGCAATGCCTATTCCAATCTCGCTTTGCCGGAAACGCCGATGCTGTTTCTGGAATTTCACGGCACGGACGCGAGCGTTGCCGAGCAGTCGGAGCGGTTCGGCGAGATCGCGAAAGAGCTTGGCGGCGGCCCGTTTGATTGGGCGACGCGCGCCGAGGACCGCAGCCGGTTGTGGCAGGCGCGGCACGACGCCTATTGGGCGGCGCGGCGGCTGCGGCCGGGCTCGCAGGCGCTGTCGTCCGACGTCTGCGTGCCGATTTCGCGGCTGGCGGAATGCGTCACCGCGACCCAGCGCGACGCCGCGGCAAGCCGGTTCGTCGCACCGATCGTCGGTCACGTCGGCGACGGCAATTTCCATATGTTGCTGATGGTCGATCTCAACGACCAAGACGAGATCAAACGCGCTGAGGCGTTGCTCGAACGGCTGGTCGATCGTGCGCTCGCCATGGACGGCACCTGTACGGGCGAGCACGGCATCGGCCAGGGCAAGATGAAATATCTTGCCGCCGAGCACGGCGAACCGGCGCTCGCCACCATGCGCGCCATCAAGCGGGCACTCGACCCGCTCGACATCTTCAATCCAGGCAAGATCGTCAGTCTATAGACGGGCTTGCCGCCCGATTGGCTAGCCCGCCGCCCGCATCACCGCCGGCGCCATCAGCATCACCTCGCGCGGCGTATTGACGGACTGGACGGTTTCATCGGTGGCATGGCCGTTGGTCCGGGTCTGGTAATGGCCAAGCACGAACAGGCGAACCGCCGAGGACAGATTGCCATGGTGGCGTTCGGAATCGATCGACGCGACCAGATCGGACAGTGTGATATGCCGGCCGATGGCGATATCCTTCAGCCCCTTCCAGAAGGCATCTTCCAGACTGACGCTTGTCTTATGGCCTGCGATGACGATAGAGCGCTTCACGACCGGCGATTTCATTCGCTGTCTCCTACGTTGATCCTGTGCTGATCTAGACGGCTCACGGCCCGCGCGCTTTGCGCTTGATCAAATTTCTGTTCCGTCTTGGACCGCCCATGGATCAGACGGCTGGCGGCGGCCTCCCGCTCAATTTGGCGCCGCTTTGCGCGCTTTCGTTCGATACGAAGATTGACGATTTCGGCCATAGCGCGAACCTTATAGAGAGCCTCGGTGAGAGCGGGGACGCCCACAAACCACTCCGGCTAGTGGGCAGAAGGCTCAGTTTCTCCACAGGTGGTACTCAGATACGCTTCCTGCGGTTACAGCAATCGGCGGCTAAAGGCTGTTCAATATGAGACAATGCCGCGTATTTTCAAGCTTTCCGAACTTTGCGCCGCCAAGACACCCACGATCAGGCAATGCATCCGTTCGATCCGTTTGTGGCCGCCCCGGGGAATAGCCTCCGACAATTTCCTGGCCCGCCGACAGTACTCAATTCGACTGCGCTACTGCACTTAGCACGGCTGGTATGCAAGCGGCGATTAGAATCGATACGTACTACAACCTATGAATGATAGCAGCAGGGCGGTTTTAATCTGAGGATCAGTTTGCCCCGCCGACATCGGCGGCGTCCGCGCCGCCCCGCACAAGTCGGTTTCGGTGCGTAACTTTATGCGGACGACGGGCAGATGCGGTGCCCCGTCGTCCTCACTTCTTCCTGAAGCGGTCGAGCCGCACGACTTCGCCGCCGCCTTCCGGCGCCGGCTCTGTAGGCTTCGCTGCAACGGACGGCGGCAGCGCATCGGACCTCGGCTCGCCAAGCGGACGGCTCAAGGGAGCGGTCGACGTCTCGACCGGTCTGGCGCCGACGCTCGGCTCACCCGAACCCGCGACGTCGATGGTTTCGAACTGGAAGCCGAATTGAACTGCAGGATCGTAGAACGCGGTCACGGCGTCGAACGGAATCACCAGCCGCTCCGGAACGCCGCCGAACGACAGGCCGACTTCGAAGGCGTCGTCGGTCACCACCAGATCCCAGAATTGATGCTGCAGCACGATGGTCATGGTTTCGGGATATTGCGCGCGCATGCGGTCGGACAGCCGCAATCCCGGCGCCGCGGTGGCAAACGTGATCTTGAAATGGTGCTCGCCCGGCAGGCCTTTCGTGGCCGCGTCGTGCAGCACCGTGCGCACCACGCCGCGCAGGGCCTGTTGCGCCAGAATATCGTAGCGAATGTGATCGACGGGCATTTCTGGCTCAAGGGTCAAGAATCAGCGGTTGCTTATCAGATAGTGCATGGATCATAGGGGTCCAGAGCGATTCTGTCCCGTGCCCAATTCCTGACGACTGAGGGATAGAAAGTGGAGGCTTCTGTTGCCAGGTGCCTCCGAACCCCGCCTAACGGAGCTTAACCCGTTAGGACTTTAAGTCGGTCTTTCGGACTGCTTACGCAGCCAGAGCAACCGGAGCATAGTTGTCGTTTGCAACTATGGATTGGCCCGGTAACGGCGGTACCATGCCGAGCAAAAGCACGCCCTTTACGCCCTCGTCGATCCTATTTCGACCCCGTAAATGGTGGAGTCGCCGGGTACTGCCCCCGGGTCCGAAAGGTTTATTACGACGTCCGTTTATCGCCATAGCCGGCTTGCGCCGGCACCAAGCAATATAGGCCTAAAAGGTTGCCGAAAAAAGGCCGACTGTCGTGCCACCCCTTCTAGGCGGCACGGACCCGGCTGGTGAAGGCGGTGGCGTCCCGGCTCAACGCCGCGGCCTGGCGGTTGAGTTCGGCCGCGGCCTCCAGCACCTGGTCGGCGCCGCGGCCCGACTGGTGCACCAGCTCGCTCACCCCGGCGATGCTGTTCGACACCTGAAGCGTGCGCACCGCGGCGCCGTCGACGCTTTCGGCGATTTTGCCGGCGGCGAGGTTTTGCTGCGCGATCGAATCGGAGATCGCGTCCGAAATCGTCCGAACCTGGTTCATCGATTGCGCCATGGCGTCGTTGGCGCCCTGCACGATCTCGATCACCCGGCCGACCGCCAAGGTTTTGCTTCTGATCTCGGCCAATGCCGTCGTGGTCTGCGCCGCCAGCGCCTTGACCTCCTGCGCGACCACGGCAAAGCCGCGTCCCGCGGCGCCGGCATGGGCCGCTTCGATCGTGGCGTTGAGCGCCAAAAGATTGGTCTGGCGGGCAATGGCGGTGATCAGTGACGCGACCTGATCGATGTCCCCGACCGTCGTCGCCAGCGCCGACGTGTGGGTCACGGCGCTGCCGGCGCAGCGTGTCGCCTCGGCGATAATTTCCGATGCCTTGGCGACTTGGCTGCCGATTTCGGCGATCGAGGCCGACAACTCTTCGATCGCCGCGGCCGCGCCCGTGGCGCTGGTCGTGGATTCGTCGGCGACCTTGGTCGCCGTTGAGGCGTGCCGATGCGATTCATTCAAGACCGCGGTCATGCCGCGCGCGAAGACCTCAAGCTCGGTTGCCGAATGGCCCACCGCCGACGCAATAGCGAGGATATCGTTTTCAAAAGCCACCGCGATCGCCTCCAGCGCCGCGGCCTTTTCCGCCTGCGCCCGCTCGCGCTCGGCTCGGCGCGCGGTTTCCGCCTGCCGCAGCGCCACGGCATTGTCGCGGAATACTTCGACCGCGCGCGCCATGGCGCCGATCTCGTCGCTCCGCTGGTTGCCGTCGATAACGACGCTGAGGTCGCCTTTGACCATGCGGCTCATCGTCTCGGCCATGTGCCGAAGCGGCCGGCCGATAAGGAGCTGGCTCAAGAACAAGGCGCCGATCAGCGCGGCGCCGGTCCCGGCGGCCAGGATGCCGGCCGTGGTCCGGTAGATCCAGACGCTGCGGTCGGCCACTTCGGCTTCGGTGGCGCGCGCCTCGCCGCCGAGAATATTGATCAGCCGGTCCATCTGAAATGTCACGTCGTCACGCGCCGGGTCAAATCGAATATCGACGATGCGCGTCGCGTCCGGTGCATCGCCGGCCTTCACGGCGTCCTTCAGGTCGACGGCGATGCCGTGGGCGATTTCCAGCTTGTCAAGAATGCGATGGATGTCGTCGATTTTGGCGGGGTCATAGGTCTGTACATTGTGCAGGGCATTCTGCGCCGCTTTGTATTCGTCCTCGATCGCGCCGGAGGATTCGCGGACCTCATCGGGATCGGCCCCCGCGTAGGTCTTGTAGGTCGCGACGCCGAACGACTCGATTGCGACCTTGGCCTCCGCGAGTGCAAGTCGGGCCGGCGCGAGATGCTGCGTAACCTGCGCATGGAGCCGTTCGAGCTCGGTGAACCGCTGTAGACAGAATATGTTGGCGGCGATCGACAACAAGCCCAAGGCCGCGATAAGCAAAACGGCCTTCGCCGCGATCGGGATGCCGAACAATTTCATTATATCCACGCGGCGGGGGCGGGTTCAGATCGTTAATGCGTATTCTGCAATGGTTTTCACCGGCTTAACGACGCGGTCACATAACCATAATTCGCCGGCATCGTTGGCCAGCGTAATGGGCAACGAACATCGCAGAGTTGCGGCCGTTGCATTGGTCTTGCACGGACGGTTGCGCGCGTTGTCGTCCGTCGGGCACCGCACTGACCGGGTTCGTTCCGTCGCGCATTTGTGCGAAACCGTCTGGCCGTGAGGGCCGGCCGGCGCTAAACGAAATCCATGACCTCGTTGCCGATTCCCAGCCCCCCGGAACCGTCAGGCGCGCCCTCGCCGGCATCGGATCCGCAACCACTCCGGCCAAACCAGGTACCGCCAAGTCTCGCTGAACTGTTCACGGCCTTTGCCACCATCTCGCTGTCCGGTTTCGGCGGCGTGCTGGCCTGGTCACGGCGCGTCTTGGTGGAAGAACGCAAATGGCTGACGGCCGAAGAGTTCAACGAGGCTTACGCGTTGTGCGCGTTCCTGCCGGGCGGGAATATCATCAATTTCTCGGTGCTGTTCGGATCGCGCATCCGTGGGCCGCTCGGCGCGGTGGTCGCGTTCTCAGGCCTGCTCGGGCCACCGCTGGTCCTCGTTATCATCATCGGCGCGATTTACGCCCATTACGGCGACCTGCCGGTGCTGCGCCGCATGCTGACCGGCGTGGCCTCGGCCGCGGCCGGCTTGATGTTGGCGACGGTCGCCAAGATGGCGCGACCCTTGTTCCGCGACCGCGCCGTGGTCGGTCCGCTGATTGCGTTTTCGACTTTCGGCGCGATCGGCGTCCTGCACTGGCCTCTACCTCTGGTGCTGATGGTGATCCTGCCGGTGAGCATTGGATTCGCATGGGTGCGGTCATGATGGACCGGTTGCAGCGATGAAGGATTCCGGCGCCACGCTGATCACGCTCGCGGGCTTTTTCGCCACCATGTCGCTGTTCGCGATCGGCGGCGCCAATTCTGCGGTGCCGGAAATGCACCGCTACGCCGTCGACGTGCAGCATTGGCTGAGCGACCGGCAGTTCGGCGATACTTTCGCGCTGGCGCAGCTGACGCCGGGGCCGAATCTCATCATCGTCACTTTGATCGGTTATCACGTCGCCGGCATCGTCGGCGCGCTGGTGTCGACGCTGGCGATGTGCGGACCGGCCTGCGTGTTCACATTTTACGTCAGCCGCGCCTCCGAGCGCTTCAAGGAATCGGTCTGGCATGGCGCGCTGAGCCGCGCGCTCGTGCCGGTGACACTCGGGCTGACGGCCGCGAGCGCCACCGTGATCGCGACCTCGTCGGACTATAACTGGCTCGCGCTGGCGATTACGCTCGGCACCGCGCTCACCGCTTTTTTCGTGCGCGTGCACCCGCTGTGGGCCTTTGCGGTTGCCGCCGTGCTGGGCCTGAGCGGGTTGATTTGAGGCTGATCAGACCGGTCTTGCGCGGCCTTCATGCGCTGCGCATTTGAGGTAAGCTCACGCTCCGACTCGGTCCAGAACGCCGGACACAAGATGCGCCAATATCTCGACTTGATGGAACGCGTGCTCGCCGAGGGCGTGGAGAAGCGCGACCGCACCGGTATCGGCACGCGCTCGATCTTCGGCCATCAGATGCGGTTCGACCTCAGCGACGGCTTTCCCCTCGTCACCACCAAGAAACTGCACGTCAAATCGATCATCTACGAATTGCTGTGGTTTTTGCGCGGCGACACCAATGTCAAATATCTCAATGATCACGGGGTGCGGATCTGGGACGAATGGGCCGACGAAAACGGCGACCTCGGCCCGGTCTATGGCCGGCAATGGCGCTCCTGGCCGGCGCCGGACGGCGGTCATATCGACCAGATCGCCAACCTGCTCAACGAGATCCGCCGCAATCCCAATTCGCGCCGGCTGATCGTGACGGCTTGGAATCCGGCGGAGATCGAAGGCATGGCGCTGCCGCCATGCCATTGCCTGTTTCAATTCAACGTCGCCGATGGCGCACTGTCGTGCCAGCTCTATCAGCGCTCCGCCGACGTGTTTCTCGGCGTGCCGTTCAACATCGCATCCTATGCCTTGCTGACGGTCGCGGTCGCGCAAGCGACCGGGCTGAAGCCTGGCACATTCATCCACAGTTTCGGCGACACACATCTTTATCTCAATCACCTCGACCAGGCGCGCCTGCAGCTCACCCGCCAACCGCGGCCGCTGCCGACGCTGCGCATGAATCCCGCGGCGACCGACCTGTTCGCGCTGCGCTACGAGGATTTTTTGCTCGAAGGCTACGACCCCCACCCGCACATCAAGGCCGCGGTGGCGGTGTGAGGATGAATATTGTCCTTCTCGCCGCTGTCGCCGAAAACGGGGTCATCGGCCGCGGTAACACGCTGCCGTGGCGGCTCAAATCGGACATGGTTCATTTCCGTGCCTTCACCATGGGCAAGCCGGTGGTGATCGGCCGCAAAACCTATCTGTCGATCGGCAAACCACTCAAGGGCCGCACCACCATCGTGGTCAGCCGCGATCCCGCTTTTGCCGCGCCGGGCATCGTCGTCGCGCCGAACCTGCCCGCGGCGCTCGTGGCGGCGCGCGGCGACGCGCTGCGGCGGGGTTGCGACACGATCGTCGTCGCCGGCGGCGCCGAGATCTATGCTCAGGCTTTGCCTTTGGCCGCGAGCCTTGTCATCACCGAGGTGCACAAGCGCGTCGACGGCGACGTGCAGTTTCCGGCCATCGCCCCCGAAATCTGGCGCGAAACCGCCCGGAGCGAGCGGGCGCCGGCGGCCGACGACGAGGTTTCCTTCGCTTTTGTCAGCTACGAGCGGGCAAACGCCGCGGCGCCGAACCGGCCAAGCGCGGCATAACTGCGCGTTGTAAGGGGCACGGCGCTACCCTATAACCCCCGGCAACCAAGCCGGCAGGAGCCGGCGCCGAGGAGAACAATATGCCGTGGAGCAACCAACCCGGGGGGCCGCAGTCGCAGGGACCGAAACCGCCGGATCTCGAAGAATTCCTGCGCCGCAGCCAGGATAAGTTGCGCAGCCTGTTGCCCGGCAATCTCGGCGGCCGCGGCATCACCCTGATTGCGCTCGCGGCGATCGCCTTGTGGGGCTTTTCCGGCTTCTTCCGGGTCGAGCCCGATGAGCTCGGCGTGGTGTTGCGGTTCGGACAATTCGTGCGCGAGGTGCAACCGGGGCTGAACTATCACCTGCCCTATCCGATCGAGACCGATCTGACGCCGCAGGCGCTGCGCGTCAACAAGATCGACATCGGCTTCGACCTGCGCCGCGGCACCACCATGCGCGACGTGCCGGAAGAAAGCCTGATGCTGACCGGCGACGAGAATATCGTCGACGTCGATTTCTCGGTGCTCTGGAAGGTCAAGCCGAACCGGGTTGGCGATTACTTGTTCAATGTGCAGAACCCCGAAAGCACCGTGAAGGCCGTCGGCGAAAGCGCCATGCGGGCTGTGATCGGGCGCTCGAATATTCAAGCCATCCTCACCGGCGCCCGCCAGACCATCGAAACCGCCGTGCAGGAACTGATGCAGAAGACGCTCGACGATTACGGCGCCGGCGTCGTCGTGCAGCAGGTCCAACTGCAGAAAGTCGACCCGCCGACCCAGGTGCTCGACGCTTTCCGCGACGTGCAGGCCGCGCGCTCCGATCTCGAGCGCGCGCAGAACGAAGCGCAGACTTATGCCAACCGTGTGGTGCCGGAGGCGCGCGGCCGCGCCGCCAAGGTCACCCAGGACGCCGAAGCCTATCGCGAGCAGACCGTCGCCGATGCCAAGGGCCAGACCTCGCGCTTTTCGCAGATCTACGACCAATACAAAAAAGCGCCAGACGTGACCCGCCAGCGCATGTATCTGGAAACCATGGAGCGCGTGCTCGGCGGCACCGATAAGACCATCATCGATACCGGCCCGGCGGCCGGTCCTGGTGTCGTGCCGTATCTACCGCTCAACAATCTGCCGCAAGAGCGGCCTGCGCCGCAGTCGGGAGGCACCCAATGAAGCCGAGCCTCTTCGGCGGCGCCGTCGCCATCGTGCTGCTGCTGCTCCTCGTCGTCGGCTACAGCACCTTCTTCACCGTTTATCAAACCAAGCAGGCGCTGGTGGTGCGGCTCGGACAACCGGTGCGCGTCATCACCGAACCGGGCCTCAACGCCAAGATTCCATTCATCGATAACGTGATCTATATCGACAAGCGCATTCTCAATATCGAATCGCCGGCCCAGGAGGTGATTGCCTCCAGCCAGGACAAAGGTGACGCCAGTCTCGCCCAGGCCGGCGAGCGGCTGGTGGTCGACGCCTTTGCGCGCTATCGCATCACCGACCCGCTGAAGTTCTATCAGACGGTCGGTCCGGACGGCGCCAGTACGCAACTTGCGATCTTGCTCAACTCGGCGCTGCGGCGCGTGCTCGGCGCGGCAACGCTGGCCGACGCGGTTCGCAACAAGCGCGAGGATCTGATGTCGCAGATGCGCGATCAGCTCGACCGCGATGCGCAGCCGTTCGGCATTCACATCGTCGACGTGCGCATCCGCCGCGTCGATCTGCCGGAACAGAACAGCCAGGCGGTGTACCAGCGCATGCAGACCGAGCGGCAGCGCGAAGCGGCCGAGTTCCGCGCCCAGGGCAGCCAGAAAAGCCAGGAGATCCGCGCCAGGGCCGATCGCGACGTGACGGTCTTGCTGGCCGAAGCCAACTCCAAAGCCGAAACGATCCGCGGCGAAGGCGACGCCACCCGCAACCAGATCTTTGCCGACGCCTATGGCCAGGACCCGGACTTCTTCGCCTTCTACCGGTCCATGCAGGCCTACGAGAAGAGCATGCTGCATTCCGATACGCGCATGGTGCTGCGGCCGGACTCCGATTTCTTCCGTTATTTCGGCGATCCCTTGGGCAAGATGCCGGCCGGCGGCGTGAGCGTCCCGGCGGCTGCGGCAGCCCCGGCTTCTCCGGCGGCGCACCCGAGCAGCGCGACGAAATAGAACGGCTGGGTGAAACGCGGCAGGTTGCGTCGATGACCGATTTTCTTGTCGCGATCGGCCTGTTCTTCGCCATCGAAGGCATTCTTCTCGCGGCGTTCCCCGGCGGCGCCAAACGCACCATGGCGATCGTCCTCGAAATGGCGGACGGACCGTTGCGCATCGCCGGTATCGTTTCGGCATTGGTCGGCGTGGTCATCGTCTGGTTGGTGCGCGGTTGACGCGGACGGGCGGGTCGCTTTTCCGCCCCAATCCGGCCGCTAATTGCCGGTTCGGCCGGTTATGATCTTGCGTCGGCTGCGGGACGGGGGCACTTTGCCCTGAGTATTTTCCCAAAAACCGCAGGCTCGGTCGAATACGGATGCCAAGTCGAATGCAAGGAGCGCTGACGTTGATGTCTCGCCATTTTTCTACCCGCGGTCTTTCCCAGTTCCTGCGGTACGGCGCGGCGGTCGCGGCGCTCGCTGCTGCAATCACCGTCCTGCCGGCGCGGCCGGCGGCGGCACGCGGGCCCGACGCCATCGCCGACGTCGCCGAGCAAGTGATCGATGCCGTCGTCAATATTTCGACGTCGCAAAAAGTCGATCCGCACGTCGCCGACCTGCCCGACCTGCCGCCCGGCTCGCCGATGGAAGAATTTTTCAACCAGTTCTTCAAGCACCATCATGGCCAGGGCGGCGGCGGCGGCGGCGGCGACAATGCGGACCAGGCGCCGCATCGCATCAACTCGCTCGGCTCCGGCTTCATCATCGATCCGTCCGGCTATGTCGTCACCAACAATCACGTCATCGCCGACGCCGACGAAATCAATGTCATCCTCAATGACGGCACCAAGCTGACCGCGGAGCTGGTCGGCAAGGATTCGAAAAGCGATCTGGCGCTGTTGCGCGTCCATACCACCAAGCCGCTCAAGGCGGTGAAGTTCGGCAACAGCGACAAGCTGCGGCTCGGCGAATGGGTCATCGCCATCGGCAACCCGTTCAGCCTCGGCGGCACGGTGACCGCGGGCATCGTCTCGGCGCGCAATCGCGACATCAATTCGGGGCCCTACGACAACTACATCCAGACCGACGCCGCCATCAATCGCGGCAATTCCGGTGGCCCGCTGTTCAATCTCGACGGCGAAGTGGTGGGCATCAACACCGCGATCATCTCGCCGTCCGGCGGCTCGATCGGCATCGGTTTCGCGGTGCCGTCCGACAGCGCGGTCGCCGTGCTCGATCAGCTGCGTCAATACGGCGAAACGCGGCGCGGCTGGCTCGGCGTGCGCATCCAGCAGGTCACCGACGACATCGCCGACAGCCTCAGCATCAAGCCCGCGCGCGGCGCGCTGGTCGCCGGCATCGACGACAAGGGTCCGGCCAAGCCGGGCGGCATCGAGCCCGGCGACGTGGTGGTGACCTTCGACGGCCACGACGTCAAGGAAATGCACGATCTGCCGCGGATTGTCGCCGACACGCCGGTCGGCAAGACGGTCGACGTCGTCGTCATCCGCAAAGGCAAGGAAGAAACCCACAAAGTCACGGTCGGCCGGCTTGAGGACAGCGAGAAGATCGCGCTCGCCGACGCCAAGAAAGATGCCGCGCCGGCCGACAAGTCGGTGGTGCAAAAAACCCTGGGGCTCGAGCTGTCCAGCCTGTCGGACGATCTGCGCCGTAAATTCAAGATCAAGGATGACATCAAGGGCGTGTTGGTCACCGGCGTCGATCCGAGCCTAGCGATGGGCGATCCCGACAAGCGGCTTGCGGCCGGCGATGTCATCGTCGAGGTGCAATACACCGCCGTCGGTAACCCGGCCGACTTGCAGAAGCGCGTCGATGCGCTCAAATCCCAAGGCAAGAAGATCGCGGTGCTGCTGGTCTCCAATGCCGCGGGCGAGACCCGCTTCGTCGCTTTGAACCTGCAGTAGCGCGGCAGGCCCCGCTACCGCTCGACGAATTCGGCGCGCCGATAGCCCTGCGCATAGAGCAGCGCGGTAAGGTCGCCGTGGTCGATGCAAGCCGCGGCGACCTCCTTGAGCGCCGGCTTGCCGCGGAAAGCTATGCCAAGCCCCGCCGCTTCGATCATCGGGATGTCGTTGGCGCCGTCGCCCACCGCGAGCGTGGCGTCGTGGCCAAGCCGCAGGCGCTCGCGCAGCGCGTTGAGCGTATGCAACTTCGCCTCGCGGCCGAGCACGGGATCGGCCACTTCGCCGGTCAAACGTCCGTCGGTATCGATCAAAAGCGTATTGGCGTGGTCCTCGTCAAATCCTGCCATCGCCGCAATCCTTGCCGTAAAGGCGGTGAAGCCGCCGGAGACGACGCAAGTATAGGCGCCGTTCGCCCGCATGGTGGCCACCAGTGTCGGCCCGCCTGGCGTCAGCCGGATGCGCTCGGCGATCACCGTGTCGATCACCGTGGCGGGAAGGCCCTTGAGGAGCGCAACGCGCTCGCGCAACGCCGGCTCGAACGCGATTTCGCCGCGCATCGCGCGCTCGGTGATCGCCGCCACGCGGCTCTTGAAGCCGGCATAATCGGCAAGCTCGTCGATGCACTCCTGGCCGATCATGGTGGAATCCATGTCGGCTACGAAAAGCTTCTTGCGGCGGCTGTCGCCGTCCTTTTGCACGACGACGTCGACCGGCTCGCCGCCGATGATGTCGCGGATGTCCGCGGCGAGGTCCTTCAGAAGCGCCTGCTCGGCGCCGACGTCATCGACATCCTCGAGAAGAAACGGAATATCGATGGCGACCTCAGCCTCGAGCCAGCCGACCGCGCGGCCGAACGGCAGATAGCGCGCCGCCTGACGCGCCAATGTCTCGGTGACCGCCGGACGGTCGGGATGCGAAATCAGCGTTGCCACGTAGAACATGCCGTGCGATCCGAGTAGCTAAGAGAAATCTAATTCGACCATGTCGCCGGCGCGTAATGCATCGATCGCAGCCAGAACTTGTGCCTCGTGAAAACGGATGCTCGGCCAATTTGTCGTGGGCAGCACCAGAATCGCCAGGCGCATCCCGGCGATGTTTTGTTGGTAACGTAGATTCCTATCGGTCGTGATAAATACGTCGAACTGTGCATCTGCCGCCCGGAGCAACGCGCCATTACCTAGATGCGCCCAGCCCATTTCATACGCAGTCGAAGCGGCGCGGGCGTTCCTTGGTCAAATAGAATTTTCATGCCGGCGTCGCAATGCGATCATTAGCTTATGCCACCTCCAAACTGCGTTCGGCGTGCCGCAGAACAAGCTCGACCTGCTCCCGAGTAACACCGGGAAACCATTCGAGGAATTCATCGATCCGCGCGCCGCCTTCGAGGTTTTCGAACAGCGCCCTGACCGGGACTCGGGTCGTTTTGAATATCCACTCGCCGCTGACTTTATCCGGCGAGCGTTCCACTGCTGAGCACTGGGTCCAATCAAGCATCTGATGATCCTATGTGCGGCACCCCTGAGCCGCAAGCCGAGCCCGGTGTAATAGTATCATAATGGCGCCCCGACTAACCGCGGCCGGCAGGGTTCAAATTCGCATAAAAGCCAATTGGGTCAACTCCGTGAGCAAGCTAAAGATCGTCCTCATTGCAGGTCCGACGGCGAGCGGCAAGTCAGCGTTGGCGCTGGAGCTTGCCGAAGCCTATGGCGGCGCCGTCATCAATGCCGATTCGATGCAGGTCTACCGGGATCTGCGTATCATCACGGCGCGGCCGACGCCCGAGGAAGAGCACCGCGCACCGCATCGGCTCTACGGTCACGTCGATGCGGCGGAGAACTATTCGGTCGGCCGCTGGTGCACGGAGGTCGCGAGCGCGCTGGCAGCGATGGGGCGCGAAAAACGCGCGGCGATTATCGTCGGCGGCACCGGGCTCTATTTCAAGGCGCTGACCCAGGGGCTTGCCGCGGTCCCGCCGATCCCGGCGGAGATTCGCGATGCGGTGCGCGCACGGCTCGCAAGCGAGGGGGTAGCGGCACTGCATGCGGAGCTTGCCGCGCGCGACCCCGCTTCCGCGGCGCGCTTGCGGCCAAACGACCGTGCTCGCGTGACCCGCGCGCTTGAAGTGATGCTGGCGACCGGCCGCTCGCTCACGGACTGGCACGGCGAGAACAAACCGGCGAGCATCGATCTTGCCGACACGGCCAAGGTCTTTCTGATGCCGGAGCGCGACGAGTTGCTGCGCCGTATCGATACGCGTTTTGACGCCATGATGACGGCAGGCGCGCTCGATGAGGTGCGTGCGCTTGGCGCGCGCAAGCTCAACCCGAGCCTGCCGGCGATGAAGGCGCATGGCGTGCCGTGGCTGATCAGGTCCCTCAACGGAGAGATCGCGCTCGCGCAAGCTGTCGAGCACGCGAAATTGGAAACCCGCCAATATACCAAGCGGCAGGCGACGTGGTTTCGCAATCAGTTGCCGGAATTCGCATCGGTTGTGCCGTTCGCGGCGCGCGGGGTGATTGAGGCGCAGTTGCTGGCCTTGTCAAACGGCGCGGCGCCGGCGTGAGTGCGAATAAATCTAGGCGGTCTTTCTGACTGGAATCGTCGTGCGAACGACGCGGCGAACCAGCGCAATCAGGTTTTTCACCGGCGCGGAATGGTCGTTCGGTCGCGACGCCAAATTCATCGATACCGTGGGCCGCGGCCCTTTTATCG
This sequence comes from Xanthobacteraceae bacterium, assembly GCA_049519075.1. Classification (GTDB taxonomy): domain Bacteria; phylum Pseudomonadota; class Alphaproteobacteria; order Rhizobiales; family Xanthobacteraceae; genus BOG-931. Next base: position 19,007 of record JBEKRD010000045.1, read on the forward strand.
GCAGGTAGGTCACGCCCTTGAGGCGCAGCCTGCTCAGCGATTGCGGCACGATTGAAACGCCGCAGCCCGCGGCGACCATTGGGATGACCGCGATGGTGCCGGGGGCTTGCTGGCCCATGATCGGTTTGAACCCGGCGCGTTGGCATGAATCGAGAACCGACTTGTAAAAACCAACATTCATCTTGGGTGGAGGCAGGACGAATTTCTCCCCGGCGAGCGCGCTGAGCGGCACGGAAGAGGCGTGACGCAATTCGCTGCTGGCCGGCAATACGACAAGCGTATCTTCCTCCGCAATCGGTTCGACTGCCAGACCGTCGCAATCGGCGGACGACGAGCGAACAAAGGCCGCATCGATCGTTCCGGCGAGCACTTTCGCGATCAGCATCGGAGTGTGGTTCTCCTCGGGGGAGAGGACAACCTCGGGATAGGATTTGGAAAATTGCGACATGATGATGCCGATCAGCGGATGGAAATAGCATCCGCCCGCGGCGCCGAGAGATATCTGGCCGATTTCGCCGCGCGCACGTCGTTTGACATCGGTCTTGGTCTGATCGACCTGGTCGAGAATGGTGCGGGCTTCTTCCAACAAGAGCTTGCCGGAGCCGGTCAATTCCACGCCTCTGGTGAGGCGGCGGAACAGCGGCGCGCCCAATTCCTTCTCCAATTGCCGAATTTGCAGGCTCAAGGGCGGCTGCTTGATGCCGAGGCGTTCGGCGGCGCGCGTGAAGCTCAGCTCCTCGGCGACGGCGATGAAATACCGAAGATGGCGCAGCTCCATCTTGTACTCCGAACCGCAAAATCGAATTTACATTCCCGATTATGATGAAAAATTAGATGCTTAGCGTCAGTTTGACGTCCGCCGGCGCGTTTAACAAGGCCTATTTGTAAGATATCGAAGACGCTGCATTGAGGTATTGGACGGCTAGCCCCTCTATCGCTAGGTAAATCTGGGGCCTGCTGCGGCGCGTGAAGCGCCGCGGTGGGCTCCGGTGCTTTGGAGATAAGTGATGCCGGACTCGACGATTACACAACTGCGGCAGGAGAACGATGATCTGCGTCTCTTGGTCATCCGTCTGGGCAAGATCGTTCTCAAGGTCGTCGTTGAACAAACCGGCTTGCCGACGCTGCACGACAGCCGGTTGCCGCTGCAATTGCCTGCCGAGATATCGCCAACCGAGATCGTGACGGGGCTGCGGGAATTGGCGGTTCGCGCCGCCCAACTCAGCCGGACCTGCACGGATGGCCGCACGACCCAGACGCTCGATAGTCTTGGTGCTGAATTTGCGGTGGCGGCGGAGGACTTGGAAGCCGCATTCGCGATTCCGGCGGCGGATCAGCCGCCGCACAAGCAGTGCCACTCGAGCTGAAGCGACTGGATCCCTTGATCCTTATTTGAATGCGGTCTTTTTCGCGAACCGGTTTCCGGCTCTCGGGATCATGCTTTAATGCGTCATGTATTGCAGCCCCGCCGTATAGGCGGCGCCGCCGATCACGCAGGGGATGCCGAGTTCGATTTGTCCCGTGGCCGCGGCGACCACGCAGCCCATCGATAGCGCGCCCGAGCCGACCTGCCCCCAGCCCGAAAGCTCGCGTTTGGAATTCGGGCCTTTCTCCTTGAGCTCCTCGATCGCGGCGAGCGATTCCTTGCGCATGTGCACGGTATCGACGGTCTCCGCAGTCTGGATGACGTCGTCGAGCACCGCGGCGATCTCCTTGGGCTGGCTCTTGACCGACCATTTCAGCATCGCCAGCAACTCGGTATCGCGCACCGCATTACTGGCCAGCGTGAACTTGGCGGCGCTGCCGGTGGTGAGATTGTCGACATTGTCTTTGTCGTTGGCGAGCGGCAAGAGCTTGATCATATGTTCGATCGGCGCATAGCTTCCGGTCGCCAGATAATAGCCCCACAGCACATCGATCAGTTCCGGACTGGGCTCGAGCACGACCGCCTTCTTGCGATCTTTGTCGAGGTGCAGCGTCGCCTTGATCTTGTCGAGCATCCCCGGCTTTACTGCCTGATAATCGATCTGGGCAACCGTCGGCAGCTTGCCGTCGAGATACTGATCGATCATGGCGCGCCGCGTCGTCATGCGATCGACAAAGGTGGCGAGCAGCTCTTTCCAATCCGGCAGGCCGGAATAGACGATGGCGCGCACCAGCACCCAATGGTCGGCCGGATCGATCGGCAACATTTTGGCGATCAGTGTTTCGGCGCGGGCCGGATTGTCGCCCAGCACGCCGGCGATGAAACCGATATAGGGGCCCGAAGATTCGGCGTCCTTGAAGGCTTGCATTCCACTTAAGGCACGCACCATCACGGGCAGGCCATCCGGCTCCGGCTTGTGGCGGTAGTTGTTGATCCATTTCAGGATCGCGGCGGTCGAGTTGAGCGCCGTGCTCGGCGGCGGCACGGCCGCAGCCGGCGTGGTCAGCGCGCCGGCCAAGGCGAGCGCGGCGAAAACAGCTGCGGCGGCGAGGCGAAGTCTGCCGGCAAGCTTATGTCCGGCAGTCATGGTCACTTGAGCACGCATGTCCCCTCCAGCGGAGAAAACCGGCATCGCCTGATCCGAGATTTCAGAACGAGCACGCCCCCGTGCGATAAATCAGCAACATGCCGGGGAAATTTAAAGGCCGCTCCCGCGCGAAATCACGGCTGCGCTGTGACATTTAAGAATAGTAAAGAATTGCGCTTAGCCGCGGTATTCCGATTTCAAACGATCGTTTAAACGAACGCGCAGGCCGCAAAGACGCAATGTTGCCGCATTTGACTTGACCGGCGTGGACACAATGCTTATAAAAGCCGCGTCGAGTAAAAGGGCAAATCGGCCCGAGAGGTAAAAGACGTGCGGACTATAATTTCGCTGATCCTCGTATCGAAGCGCACCGCCGCGGGTGGATGATCCCACTCGCGAACGTGGCGGTGCGCAATCCAGGGGCCTTCGGGTCCCTTTTTTATTACCTGGATACCGACGTCTTAGCGGCAGCGAAGACCGAGATAGAGCGGAGCGAGCGATGACTGAGATGACCGGCGCGGAAATGGTGATGGCGGCGCTAGCCGATCAAGGCGTCGAGCACATTTTCGGATACCCCGGCGGCGCGGTGCTGCCGATCTACGACGCGCTGTTCCAGCAGGACAAGGTGCGGCACATTCTGGTGCGCCACGAACAGGGCGCCGTGCATGCCGCCGAAGGCTATGCGCGCTCGACCGGCAAGGTCGGCACCGTGCTGGTGACGTCCGGGCCGGGCGCCACCAATGCGGTCACCGGTCTCACCGACGCGCTATGCGACTCGATTCCGCTTGTCGTCATCACCGGACAGGTGCCGACGCATCTGATCGGCAACGACGCGTTTCAGGAATGCGACACGGTCGGCATCACGCGGCCCTGCACCAAATACAATTATCTGGTCAAATCCGTCGCCGATTTGCCGCGCGTGCTGCACGAGGCGTTTCACATTGCCTCAAGCGGCCGGCCGGGCCCGGTCGTGGTCGACATTCCCAAAGACGTGCAGTTCGCCAAGGGGACCTATTTCAAGCCCAAGGAATTCCAGCACAAGGGCTATCGGCCAAAGCTCAAGGCCGATCCCGGGGGGATCAAAGAGGCCGTCGCGCTGATGGCTGCCGCCAAGCGTCCACTGTTCTATACCGGCGGCGGCGTCATCAATTCCGGCCGCGCCGCCTGCGACCGGCTTCGTGAATTGGTCAAGCTCACCGGCTTTCCCATCACCTCGACGCTGATGGGGCTTGGCGCTTTTCCCGCCGCCGATCCGCAATGGCTCGGCATGCTCGGCATGCACGGCACCTGGGAAGCGAATTGGGCGATGCACGATTGCGATCTGATGGTCTGCGTCGGCGCCCGCTTCGACGACCGCATCACCGGGCGGCTCGATGCCTTTTCGCCCGGGTCGAAGAAAATCCATATCGACATCGATCCATCCTCGATCAACAAGAACGTCAAGGTCGATCTGCCGATCGTCGGCGATTGCGGCAGCGTGCTCGAGGACATGTTGCACGACTGGCGTGCCGCCGCGCTGGTTCCGGACCGCAAAGCGCTCGATGCCTGGTGGCAACAGATCGCGAAATGGCGGGCGAAGAATTCGCTCGCCTATCGCAATTCCAACGAGATCATCAAGCCGCAATACGCGATCCAGCGTCTCTACGAACTGACCAAGGACCGCGACACCTACATCACGACCGAGGTCGGCCAGCACCAGATGTGGGCGGCGCAGTTCTACCACTTCCAGGAACCGTCGCGCTGGATGACGTCGGGCGGGCTTGGCACGATGGGCTATGGCCTGCCGGCTTCGGTCGGCGTCCAGTTGGCGCATCCCAACTCGCTTGTCGTCGACATCGCCGGGGAAGCCTCGGTGCAGATGACGATGCAGGAAATGTCGACGGCGGTGCAATACGATCTGCCGATCAAGATCTTCATCCTCAACAACCAATATATGGGGATGGTGCGGCAGTGGCAGGAACTGCTGCACGGCGGGCGTTATTCGCATTCCTACAGTGAGGCGCTGCCGGACTTCGTCAAGCTGGCGGAGGCCTATCACGCGCACGGCATCCGCTGCGAGCATCCCGGCCAGCTCGACGAGAAGATCCGCGAAATGATCGAGGTCAACAAGCCGGTGATCTTCGACTGCGTGGTCGATCCGGCGGAGAATTGTTTCCCGATGATTCCGTCCGGCCGCGCCCACAATGAGATGCTGCTCGGCGACGCCGCGACCCGCGTCGAAGATGCCGTCACCGAAGAAGGCAAGATGCTGGTCTAGGCGACCAGCAAGGAGGCTTCCGTCATGAAACTCGCAATCATCGGCGCCGGCAATGTCGGCGGCACGCTCGGTGTCGCCTGGGCGCGGAAAGCGGGGCACGAGATATTCTTCGGCTCAAGAGACGCCAAATCCGACAAGACGCAGGCGCTGGTCCGCCAAATCGGCAGCAAAGCGCAGGCCGGCACGCCCGCGGAGGCGGCAGCCTTCGGCGAGTTGATTGTTCTGACCACGCCGTGGCCGGCGACCGAAGCGGCGATCCGCTCGATGGGCAATCTGAGTGGGAGAATAATCCTCGATGCCACGAACCCGCTGGCGATGGGACCCGATGGCCTCGGGCTGGAGATCGGGCACAGCATTTCCGCGGGAGAAAAAGTCCAGACCTGGGCCAAGGCTGCGTCGGTGTTCAAGACGCTCAACACCACGGGTTATAGAAATATGGCCAACCCCGACTTCCACGGGGTGAAATCGGTGATGTTCGTCGCGGGCGACGATACCGCCAATAAGCCGAAGGTCATCGCGCTTGTCGCAGCACTGGGCTTCGAGGTGATCGATGCCGGGCCCTTGCGCAATTCGCGGCTGCTGGAAGCCCACGCCATGCTGTGGATCGACCTTACCATCAACCACGGCCTCGGCCATGACTGGGCCTTTGCCTTGGTCAGGCGTTGAAGAGGATTGCCATGAACACCGCGACGTCACATTACCCTGCCGCCCCGACCAGCGAGCGCGTCGAAACCCGTACGCTCTGCGTGCTGGTCGACAACGAGCCCGGCGTGCTCGCTCGCGTCATCGGGCTATTCTCCGGCCGCGGCTACAACATCGATTCGCTCACGGTTTCGGAAACCGAGCACGAGAAGCATCTGTCGCGCATCACCATCGTCACCCGCGGCACGCCGATGGTGCTCGAACAGATCAAAAATCAGCTCGACCGCCAGGTGCCGGTGCATCGGGTCATCGACCTGACCACAGGGGGTCCCGCGATCGCGCGCGAACTCGCCATGGTCAAGGTGCGCGGCTCCGGCGACAACCGCATGGAGGCGCTAAGGCTTGCCGATGCATTCCGCGCCCGCGTCATCGACGCCACCACCGAAAGCTTCGTGTTCGAGATCACCGGCGCCTCCGACAAGATCGAAAGCTTCATCAATCTGATGCTGCCGGTGGGCCTGGTCGAAGTGTCGCGCACCGGCATCGTCGCCATCGGCCGCGGGCCGGAGGGGATGTGAAGAGAGGCGCTACGCCGTCTGACTCTCCGACGCCGGCGCCAAACGCCCGACCAGCGTCGCGAAGCGGTCGACGAAATCAGCCAAGAATTCTCGCGTGGTTTCGGCGGCGATATTGCCTTGATCGTCGATCAAATCCGGCTTGAAGGTCAGGAATGCATCGCCCCCGAGCAGCGTCATGCCGAGGCTGATCAGGATCAAGCGCAAATGCTGCTGCGCCAGCGCGCTGCCGATCGCGCCAGGCGACGTGCCGGTGATAAAGCCGGGCTTGCCGGACCACGAATTCTTGCCATACGGCCGCGCGCCCCAGTCGACCGCGTTTTTCAGGACCGTCGGAATCGAGCGGTTATGCTCCGCGGTGACGATCAGGACGCCGTCGGCGCGGGCCAGCTCGGCTTTGAAGCGCGCCACCTCGGCCGGCAGGTTGCCCTCGTTGTCCTGGTTGTACATCGGCAGGTCATCGATGCGGACGAATGTCGCGTCGAATTTGCCGGCGCCGAGCTTGGCCAGCGCTTGGGCGAGCTTGCGGTTGATCGAGTCGCGGCGATTACTGCCGACGATCACGGCGATCTGGGGGAGCGGCATGGTTGAATCTCTCGGTTGGAATTCGTAACTAAGGCTAGATAGGTGACCGGTTTGGACCAGATCAAGGGGGCACATCGGTGAAACCAAGACACATGCATTTGCCCGCCGATTGCCGGGCGATCAGCGACGTGCTGGCGCGGGTCGGCGACAAATGGTCGGTCCTCGTCGTCACCCGGCTGGGCCCCGCGCCGATGCGTTTCAACGAGTTGCGGCGGTCGATCGGCGGCATTTCGCAGCGCATGCTGACGCTGACGTTGCGCGGTCTCGAACGCGACGGGTTGATTACGCGCACGGTATTTCCGACGATCCCGCCGCGGGTCGACTATGCGCTTACTTCGCTCGGGCGCGATCTGTTGACCCCGGTCTCCGCGCTCGGCGAATGGGCGACTCGCAATCAGATAAAAATCGCCCGCGCCCGCGAACGGTTCGACAGCGTTATGCACGACGCCGACGCGCGGAAGGCCTCCTGACGGCGGTATAAAATTTAGCAAAACAGACATGGTGTTGGGCTTGTTTTGGCGGCCCGCAGAAACTAGAAGCAGCAACCGATAACAAGCGGCCGGCAGGCCGCATGAGGGGTGTGACCATGCGTGTTTATTACGACCGCGACGCCGACCTGAACCTGATCAAGGGCAAGAAGGTCGCCATTATCGGCTATGGCAGCCAGGGCCATGCCCATGCGCTCAATCTGCGCGATTCCGGGGTCAAGGAGGTCGCGGTGGCGCTGCGCAAAAATTCGTCCGGCGTGAAAAAGGCGGAAGCCGAGAAATTCAAGGTCATGGAGGTGGCGGAGGCCGCCAAATGGGCCGACTTGATCATGATGCTCACGCCCGACGAATTGCAGGGCGACATCTATCGCGATCATCTCCACGCCAATATGAAGGACGGCGCGGCACTGATGTTCGCGCATGGTCTCAACGTCCATTTCAACCTGATCGAGCCGCGCGCCGATCTCGACGTGCTGATGATCGCACCGAAGGGACCAGGGCACACGGTGCGCTCGGAATATCAGCGCGGCGCCGGCGTGCCGTGCCTGGTCGCCATCCACAAGGATGCGTCCGGCAATGCCCACGATCTCGGCCTGTCCTACGCCTCGGCAATCGGCGGCGGCCGCGCCGGAATTATCGAGACCTCGTTCAAGGAAGAATGCGAGACCGACCTGTTCGGCGAGCAGGCGGTCTTGTGCGGCGGTCTCGTCGAATTGATGAAGGCCGGCTACGAAACGCTGGTGGAAGCCGGTTACGCGCCGGAGATGGCCTATTTCGAATGCGTGCATGAGGTGAAGCTGATCGTCGACCTGATCTACGAGGGCGGCATCGCCAACATGAACTACTCGGTGTCCAACACCGCCGAATACGGCGAATATGTTTCGGGGCCGCGCGTGGTGACGCCCGCGACCAAGGCCGAGATGAAGAACATCCTAAGCGACATCCAGTCCGGCCGTTTCACCCGCGACTGGATGCTGGAGAACAAGGTCAACCAGACTTCGTTCAAGGCCACCCGCGCCAAGCTCGCCGAGCACCCGATCGAGCAGATCGGCTCAAAGCTTCGCGAAATGATGCCGTGGATCAAAGAGCGAGCGCTGGTCGACAAGAGCAAGAACTGACCGGCGACTTTCGGCCGCCGGCGTCTTGATCCAGCGCCCGCGGCCGCTACACTACGGCACCCACGCGATAAAAACTCGGAGAGGAAATCGTCATGCTTGCCAAGCGACATCATCTGTTTGCGGCCTTAGCCGCACTGACATTCGGCTTTGCCGCCAGCTCAGCCGACGCAGCCGGCATCTTCACGATGCAATCGACGACGTTTCAGGACGGCAAAATGATGCCGAAGAAGGTCGCCAATAATCCGGAGAACTCGAAGAACAATCCGAACTGCGTCGGCGACAACACCTCGCCGCAACTGTCCTGGAGCAACGTGCCGGACGGCACCACGAGCTTCGTGCTGCTGATGGTGGATCCCGAAGGCCGCGGCGGCGCCGGCGTATTCCACTGGGTCGCCTATGGCATTCCGGCATCTGTCACCGGCTTTGCCGAAGGCGAAACCAGCAAAGCGATCGACAAATATGTCGGCGGCAAGAGCACGCAGGGCGTTGGGTTCTATTCCGGCCCGTGCACGCCGCCGGGCCAATATCCGCACCATTATACATTCACGCTGATCGCCACCGATTTCGCGCCGACGGAGCTGGCGCCCGGCCTGACGCATGACGAAGTGACGGCCAAACTCGCCCCTCCCGGCCAGCCGCCCGCGCACACCAAGGGCGTCGCCGGTCTCATCGGCCTGTTCGTTAATCCTTGGCACGAGTGAATCCTTGGCACGAGTGACCGTCGCGGCGGAACGCCGCCGAAAGCCGTGAAACAGTCGGGCGTGTCGAATATAGAAATCGCCACGCTCGACGGCGCCGAGATCGTGCTTGAGCCCTGGTCTTGGCCGTTTGCCGCCGCGCGGCGCGGCGAAATCGATGGCCATTTCGCGGGCCTGCAGCGCAAACGACTGGGCGTGTGGAACGGCCGCGTGCTGCTTCTCAATCGTTATGTGATCGATAATGGCGTGCTGCGCGGCGCCTGCTTCGAGACCGATTACGCCAGCTTCTGTGCCTGGCGCGATTGGACGTTTCCCGACGCGAGCGTGTTCAATTTCTTCGCCGCCGCGGCGCTGCAGTCGGCCGACGGCGCCTGGCTGGTCGGCGAGATGGCCTCGGATACGGCCAACGCGGGGCTGCTCTATTTCCCCTGCGGCACGCCAGAACTGGCCGATGTCGACGAGAACGGCAGATTCGACCTTGCCCGTAATCTCCGCCGCGAATTGCTCGAAGAAACCGGCATCGATCCGGCCGAGCTTGTCGCCGCGCCGGCGTGGAGTTTTTTGCGCGATCGCGGCTATATCGCGCTCATAAAGCGGCTGACGGCCCGGCAAGACGCGGTGGAACTTCGCACCCGCATCATGCGCACTATCGACCGCCAAGCGCGGCCCGAGCTCGTCGACATCCGCATCCTGCGCGGTCCGGCCGATCTCGACTCTCGCTTGCCGCCGTTTATGGTTGCCTTTCTGGAACAGGCTTGGCGACGGTGAATTATCATTTATCCACGCGGGGGAAAAAATGAAACTCGCCAAAATCGTCAAGCAGTGCCGGGTCGACAGGCCGCAGCATTTCAAGCTTGCCGATCACGATCCGGCCGAACGTTTCGGCCTCCCGACCGACATCAAAGACGTGCAGGCTATCCTCGCCGACGGCGTGGCTCAGCTTGAGGAAATGCAGCAGCGCCTTTACGCCCAGGGGCAATGGGCGGTGCTGCTGGTTTTCCAGGGCATGGATGCCGCCGGCAAAGACGGCGTCGTCAAGCATGTGATGTCCGGCATCAACCCGCAGGGCTGCGAGGTGCATTCGTTCAAGGCGCCCAGCGCCGAAGAGCTGGCGCATGATTTTCTGTGGCGCACCGGGAAAGATGTGCCGGAGCGGGGGCGCATCGGCATTTTCAACCGCTCCCATTACGAGGAAGTGCTGGTGGTGCGCGTGCACCCGGAAATGCTGGAGCGGCAGAACCTGCCGCCGAGCGCCACCGGCAAGGACATCTGGAAAAACCGCTTCAAGGAGATCCGCGGCTTCGAGCGTCGCCTCACGCGCAACGGTACGCTGGTGCTGAAATTCCACCTGCGCATTTCGAAAGAAGAGCAACGCAAGCGCTTTCTGGCGCGGCTCGACGAGCCGTTCAAGCGCTGGAAATTCTCCATGAACGATATCGCCGAGCGCGGGCACTGGGATGAATACATGACCGCCTATGAGGACATGATCCGCGAAACCTCGACGGATTGCGCGCCGTGGTACGTCGTTCCCGCCGACCATAAACATGTCGCCTGGCTTGTCGTGTCGGCGGCGATCATCGAGGCGCTGGATAAACTCAAGCTTGAGTACCCCAAGGTCACCGGCAAGGCGCTCACGGAGCTCAAAAAAGTCGAACGCGCGCTTAAGGCCGAGGGTAAGGACAAGGCCAAGCGCTGAAGGCGGCCGCTTGCGCGCAATGCGCCTCTTCCGCTACAAGGAGACCCATCCCACATGGGTAGTTAACGCGGAATTCACCTTAATCCGCGACTTTTGGATCATGACAAGGGCATTGGCGATGTCGACGCGCCGCGGTTTCCGCGCGATGACCCGGGGGGCCGAACAGGCCAACCCCGTCGCCGGTATTTGCGTCGCCGCCCTCACGGCCTCCGGGATTCTTGGCAGCCTGCTGCTCCTTAGCGCCCCCTGAGGGCCGGCTGGGCGCTTGCGCCTGGGCACTCAGGGGTTCGAAGCGGCAGCCAAGGAATAGCCACGGAACCCAAGAGCTCCAAGCGAGCTGCGCCCTGACCACAAGAGACGACTTTTGGCGGGCGCAAAACGAAAAGGACTTCAATCATGACCACGCCAGCCAAAACTACGGCAGCAAAGGCTGAGCCCAAGTCGGAAAAAGACCACGTCGTCATTTTCGACACCACATTGCGCGACGGCGAACAGTGCCCGGGCGCCACCATGACGCATGAGGAAAAGCTCGAAGTCGCCGAACTGCTCGATCAAATGGGCGTCGACATCATCGAGGCCGGTTTTCCGATCGCGTCCGACGGCGATTTCGCCGCGGTCCACGAGATCGCCAAGCGCACCAAACGCGCGGTGGTCTGCGGGCTGTCGCGCGCCGCATTCAAGGACATCGATCGCTGCGCCGAAGCGATCAAGCCCGCGGAGCGCCGGCGCATCCATACCTTCCTGTCCACCTCGCCGGTGCACATGAAGTACAAGCTGCAAAAGGAGCCGCACGAAGTCTACGAGATGGTCATCGCGCAGGTGACGCGCGCGCGCAATTACACCGACGACGTCGAATGGTCGAGCGAGGACGGCACCCGCACCGAGTTCGATTTCCTGTGCCGTTGCGTCGAGGCGGCGATCAAGGCCGGCGCCACCACCATCAATATTCCCGACACCGTCGGCTACACCGTGCCCGAGGAATATTTTTCGCTGTTCCAACGGGTGCGCGAGCAGGTGCCGAACTCCGATCTGGCGCGCTTTTCGGTGCATTGCCATGACGATCTCGGCATGGCGGTGGCCAATTCGCTCGCCGGCGTACGCGCCGGCGCGCGGCAGATCGAATGCACCATCAACGGCATCGGCGAACGCGCCGGCAACGCGTCGCTGGAAGAAGTCGTGATGGCAATGAAGGTGCGCAACGACGTTCTGCCGTACTGGACGGGCGTCGAGTCGACCATGCTGACGCGGGCGTCAAAACTTGTGTCGGCCGCGACTTCGTTCCCGGTGCAGTACAACAAGGCCATCGTCGGGCGGAACGCGTTTGCGCATGAGAGCGGCATCCATCAGGACGGCATGCTCAAGCATACCCAGACCTACGAAATCATGGTGCCGGAGACTGTCGGCGTGAAGCAGACCTCGCTGGTCATGGGCAAGCATTCCGGGCGTCATGCCTTCGTGCACAAGCTTGAGGAATTGGGCTATCACCTCGCCGGCAATCAGCTCGAAGACGCCTTCGTGCGTTTCAAGACGCTGGCCGATCGCAAGAAGCACGTCTACGACGAGGACATCGAGGCTCTGGTCGACGAGGAGATCGCCACCGCCCAGGACCACATCAAGCTCGTTTCGCTGTCGGTCATCGCCGGCACCCGCGGACCGCAGCGTGCCACCATGAAGCTCGACATCGACGGCAAGCCGGCGATCGAGGAATGCGAGGGCAACGGCCCGGTCGACGCCGTGTTCAATTGCATCAAGGCGATGGTGCCGCACGACGCGGTGCTGGAGCTCTACCAGGTGCACGCCGTGACTGAGGGCACCGATGCCCAGGCGGAAGTCTCGGTTCGGCTTTCGGAGCACGGCCGTTCGGTGACCGCCAAGGGCGCTGACCCCGACACGCTGGTCGCCTCGGCGCGGGCCTATCTCGCGGCGTTGAACAAACTGATGGCCCGGCGGCTGCGCGGCCAATCCGACGAACGGCGGCTGCATTCGACGGATGTGGGGTGAGACATCGGCGGTCGTTCCAGGGCGCAGGTCCTCGAACGCCAGGCGAATGGCCCGGACTCGATGTCCGGGCTTGGCATCCCCCCCACAATGCCCTAGATACGGCCCCGCGTGGCCCGCCGCCCAGGCGGCGGCCAATGGTGGAAGTGCCTAACCTCGTTTAATTCCACGGTTAGGGCGCATAGCTCAGTTGGTAGAGCAGCTGACTCTTAATCAGCGGGTCCAAGGTTCGAATCCTTGTGCGCCCACCAAGCTTTCGGGCGCCGCTTTAGCTTCATCTCCGGCGTTCCTGAGGAGACTTTTTCTCATTTGCACTGGCGTTCGCGATCGCCTTTGATCATGGCGGCGTTTGCGCGGGGGTGTCAGTGACGTCCGAATCGTCGCCGGAGATCGAATTCTGGTTCGAATTCGGCAGCAACTACAGCTACCTGAGCGCCATGCGCATCGAAGACGAGGCGAGCCGACGCGGCCTACGCATCGTTTGGAAGCCATTCTTGCTGGGGCCGATTCTCCGCGCCCTGGGGATGGAGAACTCGCCTTTTGTGCTGCAAAAAGAGAAAGGCGCCTATGTCTGGCAGGACATGGTCCGCCAGTGCCGCAAATACGGTCTGCAATGGGTGCGACCCAGCGTCTTTCCACGGCTTGGCGTACTACCGTTGCGCGTTGCGCTGCTCGGAGCCGACCAGCCTTGGATAGGAGCGTTCTGCCGTCGGGTGATGGAGCTCAATTTTGTCCTCGACCAAGACATCAATCACCCCGAGCGCTTGGCTCCGATATTGATGGACCTCAATCTTCCGGCGTCGGACATTCTGGATCAGGCTCAGGCGGAGCCTACAAAGACCAAGCTGCGCGAACAGACAGAACAGGCGCGCATCAGGGGAATATTCGGCGCCCCCACTTTTTTCGTCGGCACGGAAATGTTCTGGGGCAATGACCGGCTGGACGACGCTCTTGAGGTTGCGGCCGGACGAAAACCGTGAGGCCAGGGCGGCGACCGCGCGTCAGCTCGCCTGCGCCGACCGTGTCGGCATCGACGGATCCAGCGCGTCGTGGATGATGCGGCCCAGTGCCGAAATCTGATACGGCTTGCGCAGCACCGGAAATTCCTGATCCTTGTCAAAAAGCCTGGTGTAGCCGGTCGTCAACACCACCGGGATGTGCGGATGGCGCTCACGGACGATGCGCGCCAGCGCCAGACCATCGGTCTGGCCGGGCAGCACCACGTCACTGAATACGGCCTTGATGTCGGCCCCCGAGCCCAGGACCGCGAGCGCGGCGGACGCCGTTTCCGCTTCCAGCGTGTCGTAGCCGAGCTGTTCGAGCAGCGACACGGCGACGTGGCGCACTTCTGGATTGTCCTCCACGACCAGGATCGTTTGGCGCTCGACCGAGACATAATTCGCGGTATCTTGCGGCAACGGCGCGGCGACGGCGGCATGGCTGCGCGGCAGGTAGACCGTAATCTTGGTGCCGCGGCCGATATCGCTGTCAATGGCAATAGTGCCCTCCGAACGGCGGGCGAAGCCGTAGACCTGCGACAGGCCGAGACCGGTGCCCTTGTCCGGGCCTTTAGTCGTGAAGAACGGCTCCACCACGCGGGGCAACAGATCGGCGGGGATGCCGCCGCCGGTATCGGTGACGCTGAGCGCGACGAAGTCGCCGCTGATACCATCCGGCAACTCTTTGCCGTTGAGCTGAACATTTTCCGCAGCGATCAGGATGCGGCCGCCGTCGGGCATGGCGTCGCGCGCATTGACAGCGAGATTGACCAAAGCGAGTTCCAGTTCCGACTTGTCGACACGGACCGGCCACGTCGTATTTGGCACCTCGATCTGGAATTCGATATTGACGTGCATCGAGCCTGACAGCACGTCGCGAATGGCATGGACCGCCTCGACCGGATCGATCACCGTCGGTGACAGCGGCAGCGTGCGCGAGAACGACAACAGCTGCCGCGTCAGATTTTCGCCGCGCGTCGCCGCCATCTCGATCGCCGCCAGGGCGCGCGCATCCCTGGCGTCCGTCAGGCGTTTCTTCAAGCTCTGTGCGTGACCGCTGACGATCATCAACAGATTGTTGAAATCGTGGGCGATGCCGCCGGTGAGCTGGCCGATGGCCTCCATCTTCTGCAGATGCGCGGCCTGGTGTTGCGCCCGTTCCAGCGCCGCGGCCGCTTCCTTCTCCGCGGTGACGTGCCTGCCGGCGACATAGATCAGACCGTTGTCCTCGGTCATGGTCCATTGCAGCCAGCGCCACGAGCCGTCCTTGTGGCGGAAGCGATTTTCCATGCGCACGGTTGAAACGCCGCGCGCCAGTTGCGCGCGACCGGCGATGGCGTTCTCCGCATCGTCGGGGTGGCGCAAGTCGTTCACGTGCATGGACTTGATCTCGTCCTCGGTCCAGCCGAGCAATCGGGTCCAGGCCGGGTTCAAGCTGAGGAAGTAGCCGTCGAAATTGGAGACCGCGAGCAGATCTTCCGAGACGTTCCAGATGCGGTCGCGCTCGAGCGTGCGCCGCTCGACCTCGGCTTCCAGTTTTTCGCTGAGCGAACGCAGCTCCGATTCCAGGCTTTTTTGCGCGGTAATGTCGAGAATGGACGCGATCCATCCATCGACGTGTCCTGCGCCGTCCATCTCAGGCCGGTAGGCGATATGGAGAAGGCGCGCTCCGATCTGCGCAAAGTCGAGTTCGCATTCGAATTCGACCGCCTCGCCCCGCAGCACCCGATCGGCGTAGGGGCGCAGCGTATTGAAGCCCTTTTCACCAAGCACGTCCATGATGGTTTTGCCGATCACCGCATCGCGGCTGCAGCCGATCAGTTGCGCGTAGGCTTCGCTGATGAAGAGATAACGCAGGTCGCGGCTGCACCGCACCAGCATGAACGGCGTGCGATTGATGACGGACTGCAATTCCGCCTCGCTCGCGCGCAACGCATCTTCGGCGCGTTTGCGTTCGGTCAGTTCCTGAAAGCTGCAGACGGCGCCCTCGACGCGGCCGGATGCGTCCTTGAGCGGCATCACGTTCATCAGCACCGGGACACGCGAGCCGTCCGGCCGTTCGATGACCAGTTCGGCGCCGATCACCGTCTCGCCGCTGCGCATGGCGCGCGCCACCGGCGTCGAATCAAAGCGAAGCGGTTCGCCGTCGGGATTATAGCGGCGGAACGCCGAGCCGTGTTGCTCGCTGGGGTCGCCGAGCGGCAGCGCGCGGCCCCACAGCTCCACGGCCCGCCGGTTATAACGGACGAGGCCGCTGTCGGCCCTGCACACGCAGAAGCCCGTTGGGATAGCGTCCAGCGCGCCTTGTTCAATACCGATGAAAGCGTCGAGCCCGGACGCCGCCCCGACGGACTTAGAGCCCTGAGCAGTCATCCTAGCTCCCTCACGCGACGCAACGCAGGTGTGCCGAGAATGTTCCCATGTTTCAATCCGTTATCCCGTCGGACCAGACCCAGACACGAGGCTTTCACGGCCCTGGGTTAAGGGTAACACCGCCTGGGCGACCGGCTAAATTACAATCTGGCGTATCGGGCAATAAAGGCATAATCCATCCGGCGGTGGCATTCCGGACCCGCACGACCCTTTCACGGTGATCGGTCAATTGGGCCCGGAAATTGCATGGAAGTTGCGCAATTATGTGGCAAATTCGGTCGTAACGCGTAGCAGCATGTCCATCCTCGTCGGGCTCCACCACGCCACCCGTTACACCTACGACCGGCCGATCGCGCTTGGGCCGCAGATCGTGCGATTGCGGCCGGCGCCGCACTGTCGTACCCGCATCCCCAGCTACTCGCTGACGGTGACGCCTAAGCAGCATTTCGTGAATTGGCAGCAGGATCCGCACGGCAATTGGCTGGCGCGTTTCGTTTTTCCCGAAAAGACCACCGAATTCTCCATCACCGTCGATCTTCTCGCCGATATGGAGGTGATCAATCCGTTCGATTTCTTCACCGAACCCTATGCGGAGAAGTGGCCATTCAAATACGCGCCCGATCTGCATGAGGATCTCGCGGCCTATGCCGAGCCCGAACCAGCCGGGCCGCGCCTGCAAGCTTTGGTGCGTTCGATCTCGCGCGAACCGCGCAACACCACCGATTTTCTGGTCGAGCTCAATCAGCGCCTGCAGGGCATGATCCGCTACCTCGTGCGCATGGAGCCGGGCGTGCAGACGCCCGAGGAGACACTCGCCTTGGCCGCCGGCTCCTGCCGCGACACGGCGTGGCTCATGGTGCAACTGCTGCGCCATCTCGGCCTCCCGGCGCGCTTCGTCTCCGGCTATCTGATCCAGTTGCGGCCGGACGTGAAGCCGCTTGAAGGCGCCGCCGGCACCGAGTTCGATTTCACCGACCTGCATGCGTGGACCGAAGTCTATCTGCCCGGTGCGGGCTGGATCGGTCTCGATGCGACGTCCGGCTTGCTTTGCGGCGAGGGCCACATTCCGCTTGCCGCCACGCCGCACTACCATTCGGCGGCGCCGATCACCGGCTTGGTCGAACCGGCCGAAGTTACTTTCTCGTACGACATGAACGTGACACGGCTGGCCGAGCGGCCGCGCGTCACGGCGCCATTCTCCGACGAAGCTTGGACCGCGCTCAACGCGCTCGGCGAGAAAGTCGACGCCGATCTGAATAAGCACGACGTGCGCCTGACCATGGGCGGCGAGCCGACTTTCGTGTCGATCGACGATTATCAATCCGCAGAATGGAATACCGCGGCACTTGGCCCGGTCAAGCGCGTGCGCGCGGATGAACTGATCCGGCGCCTGCGCAGTCGCTTCGCGCCGGGCGGGCTTCTGCATTACGGCCAGGGCAAATGGTATCCGGGCGAGCCGATCCCGCGCTGGGCCTTCGCGCTCTACTGGCGCCGCGACGGCGTTCCGATCTGGCGCGACGAGGCATTGATCGAGCGCGAGGCCCCCGAACGCGAGGCGTCGACCGAGGACGCGCAGCAACTCGCCGAAGGGATCGCCGCGCGTACCGGGGTCGAGGCCGATTTTGTACAGCCGATTTATGAAGATCCGGTCGACCGGATGCTCAAGCAAGGCCTGCTGCCGGACAATTTCGATCCACACGATCCCAAGATCGACGACCCTTACGAACGCGCGCGCATCCTGAAATTGCTCGACAGCAATCTCGGCGCGCCCAAGGGGTTCGTATTGCCGCTGCAGCGCTGGTCGGCGCGAGCGAAATCGGGATGGCTGAGCGAGATCTGGCGGACGCGTCGCGGCCGCCTGTTCCTGGTGCCCGGCGATTCGCCGCTCGGCTTTCGCCTGCCGCTGCAAACATTGCCCCATCTTGCCGCGGTCGATTATCCACATCCGGTGCCGGCCGACCCATTCGCCGAACGGCGGCCGTTATCGGACCCGCGCATTACGCATCCGATCGGGCCCCAGGTGTTTCATAATGCGCGCGGGGAAGCCACTTCGCCGCCGCTTGCACCCGAGACCTTGGTCATGCAGCGGGCGCCGAGCGCCGCCACACGGGCCGCCGAAGCCGGCTTGCCGGTACGCACCGCGCTAAGTGTCGAGGTGCGCGACGGCCGCTTATGCGTCTTCATGCCGCCGGTCGAAACGCTCAACGATTATCTCGAACTGATCGCGACCGTCGAAGCGACCGCGGCCGAGCTCGGCCTGCCGATCCATATCGAAGGCTATGCGCCGCCGCCCGATCCGCGGCTTAACGTGCTCAAAGTGACGCCCGACCCCGGCGTCATCGAGGTCAATATCCAGCCGGCGACCTCTTGGCGCGAAGCCGTCGACATCACGAACGGCGTTTACCAGGACGCGCATCAGTCCCGGCTCGGCACTGACAAGTTCATGCTCGACGGCCGGCACACCGGCACCGGCGGCGGCAATCACGTCGTGCTCGGCGGCCTCAATGCCGCCGACAGTCCGTTCCTGCGGCGGCCCGATCTGCTCAAGAGCCTGGTGCTTTACGCACTGCGCCGTCCGTCGCTGTCCTATTTGTTCTCCGGCCTGTTCGTCGGTCCGACCAGCCAAGCGCCGCGCATCGACGAGGCCCGCCAGGACCTGCTCTACGAACTGGAAATCGCGGTCGGCCAAGTGCCACGGCTCGGCGAATCAGGATGGGTGCCGCCGTGGCTGGTCGATCGGCTGTTCCGCAACATTCTGGCCGACGTCACCGGCAACACCCACCGCACCGAGATCTGCATCGACAAATTGTTCTCCCCCGACGGCCCGACCGGCCGGCTCGGCCTGGTCGAATTTCGTTCCTTTGAAATGCCGCCGGAAGCGCGCATGAGCCTCGCCCAGCAGTTGCTGTTGCGCGCGCTGATCGCCTGGTTCTGGCGCGTGCCGCACGAGGGTAAGCCGATACGCTGGGGCACGGCGCTGCACGACCGTTTCATGCTCGAGCATTTCGTGTGGAGCGATTTCCTCGAAGTCCTGGATGACCTCAGATCTGCCGGCTACAATTTTGATTCGAACTGGTTCGAAGCGCAGCGCCAATTCCGCTTCCCGCTATGCGGCGCTGTGCACCACGGCGGTGTCGATCTTGAACTGCGCCAGGCGATCGAACCCTGGTACGTATTGGGCGAAGAAGGCGTTCCCGGTGGCACGGTGCGCTTCGTCGACTCGTCGGTCGATCGGCTGCAAGTCAAGGTCACGGGCATGAACCAAGGCCGTCACGCCGTGACCTGCAATGGCCGGCGCTTGCCGCTGACTGCAACCGGCCGCTCCGGCGAATTCGTCGCCGGCGTCCGCTTCAAGGCGTGGAAACTGGATTCGTCATTGCAGCCGACCGTGGGCGTGCACGCACCGCTGACCTTCGATATCGTCGACACCTGGAGCCGGCGATCGCTGGGCGGCTGCGTCTATCACGTGTCGCATCCCGGCGGCCGGAATTACGAAACCTTTCCGGTCAACTCCTATGAAGCCGAAGCGCGCCGCCGCACCCGCTTTCAGGATCACGGCCACACCGGCGGGCTGATCGACGTGCCGCCGCTCGATTTGTCGCTCGAGTATCCCGTCACGCTCGACCTGCGGCGGCCGGTTCCGTAAACGTCCGGGCAAGCCTGTAGCGCCCCTTTAGCGAATCGAACTTAGCGAGCCAATCTTAGCGAGCCATGGCCACGAACCTCGACGCCGCTGTCGCACCATCAAACGCCGCGCTGGAGCCGTTCGTCGCCGGCTACCGGCCGCTGCCCGGCGTTTTCGACGAGATGATGGACGGCGACGGCCGCGTGCGTCCGCACTGGCAGCCGTTTCTCGCCATGCTTGCGACTTTGGGCGGTGACGAGATCAATCGCCGGTTTGCCGCGGCTGACCGCTATCTGCGCGATTCCGGCGTGTTCTATCGCGTCTATGAGGATGCGGCCGGCATCGAACGTCCCTGGCCGCTCAGCCATATTCCGTTGATCATCGAGCCCGGCGAATGGCGGCAATTGGAAGCGGGTCTTGTTCAGCGCGCCGAACTGCTCGAAGCGGTGCTGAAGGATTCCTATGGTCCCGGAACGCTGACGCGCGACGGCCGACTGCCGGCCGCCTTGATCGCGGGCAATCCGGAATTCTTGCGGCCGCTGGTGGGCGTCGAGCCGCCGGGTGGCGCGCATCTGCGCTTCTATGCCGTCGACGTCGGCCGCGGCCCCGATGGGCACTGGTGGGTGCTCAACGATCGGGCGCAGGCGCCGTCGGGCGCAGGCTACGCGATCGAGAACCGGCTCGCGCTGTCGCGCGCCATTCCCGATATCTATCGCACCGCGCGGGTCGAGCGCGTGGCGCCGTTCTTCCAGGCGTTTCAAGCCGAATTATTCGCGCTCAACCGCCGCGACGATGCCCGCATTGGTCTGCTTACACCTGGGCCGATGAACGAAACTTATTTCGAGCACGCTTATCTCGCCCGCTATCTCGGGCTTTTGTTGGTGGAGGGCGAGGACCTCGTCGTGCAGGACGACGGCGTCTTCATCCGCACCGTGTCGGGTCTGCGCCGCACCGAAGTGCTGCTGCGCCGCGTCGACGCCGATTTCGTCGATCCGCTCGAACTCAACGCCGCTTCGCGACTGGGTGTCGCCGGACTGCTACAGGCGGTCCGCGACGGCGAGATCGTCATCATCAACGCGCTCGGCGCCGGCTTGATCGAGGCGCGCGCCATGTTGGCGTTCTTGCCGGCGCTAGCGCCCATCGTGCTTGGCGCTTCGCTGAAAATGTCGAATATCGCGACCTGGTGGCTCGGCCGCGCCGATATGCGCGAAGAGATGCTCGGCGAGATCGACAACATGGTGATCGCGTCGGCCTTCACCGAGCATTTCGCCGACGGCCGTCAGGGCAGCGAAATTCTCGGCGCCAAACTCGACGCCGGCGAGCGGCAGGCGCTGATGCAATCGATCCGCGACCGCGGGATCGACTATGTGGTCCAGGAGGCGGTGACGCTGTCGAGCATGCCGGTGTGGCGCGACGGCGCGCTGCAGCCGCGGCCGTTCACGCTGCGGCTGTTCCTCGCCAAGATGGGCGAACGCTGGCAGGTGATGCCCGGCGGTTTCGTCCGCATTGCCGAGGATATCGATGCCCGCGCCGTGAGCCTGCAGCGCGGCGCGGCGACCGCCGACGCCTGGGTGCTGTCCCACGGTCCGGTCGGCGAAACGACCTTATTGCCAACCGCGGAGCGGATCACGGTGCAGCGGGCGACCGGGCTTCTGCCGAGCCGCGCCGCCGACAATCTGTTCTGGGTCGGCCGTTATGTCGAGCGTACCGAGGCGACGCTGCGGCTCATCCGCGCCATCATCAATCGCGTCGCCGATGACGCGGCGGCACCTGTCATTGCCGGCATCGGTTCGCTGCTCGGCGCCTGGGAGGCCATCCCAAAGGACACCTTTGGGGCGCCAGCGACGTTCACCGCGCGCACGGTGCTCACGCGCGGCGACCTCGACGGCGCCTTGCCGCGGCTCGTCGGCTCGGCGCGGGCGGCGGCGTCCGTCATCCGCGATCGCTTTTCACCGGATGCGTGGCGGGCGATCAACGATCTCTACAAACTGATCGCGGCCCCGCTCTCGATCGGCCCGACCGAAAGCGCCATCGCCGAGCGTATCGAGGCGGCGCTGCGCATCATCGCGGCGTTTTCCGGCCTGGCGCAGGAGAACATGACCCAGCTCGCCGGCTGGCGCTTCCTCGAACTCGGCCGCCGCATCGAGCGCGCGTTGTTAACCTGCCGGCTGACGCGGGCATTCGCGGAAACCGTTGCGCCGGACGGCGGCCTCGATCTGCTGTTGGAACTGGCCGACAGTCAGATCAGCTATCGGCAGCGCTATGTCATGATCGCGGCGCTGGCGCCGGTCGTCGATCTCGTCATGCTCGATCCCAACAACCCGCGCTCGGTTCTGTTTCAGCTCGACCGCATCGAAACCCATCTCAACGCGTTGCCGGGCCATAACGCGGCCGGCCGGCTGTCGCCGGTCCAGCAGATTGCCGCCGCCATCGCGACCAAGCTGCGCACCGCCAATGCGGCAGCCATCGACGACGCCCTGATCATGGAGATCGAGCAGGCTCTGATGAAGCTGTCGGATGCGATCAGTTCGTCGTTCCTCACCAGCAACGAGCGGTCGGAAATGATGTGGGAGGCGCTGGCGTGATTTACGACGTGCGGCAGACCACGACATGCAGCTATGCGAGCCCGGTCGCACGCGCCCGTCATGTGCTGCGCCTGACGCCGGTGTCGCGCGACGGTGAACGGGTGCATGTCGCGGCGTTACAGATCGTGCCCGAGCCCGCGCATCGGCGCGAGGGCCAGGATTTTTTCGGCAACCGCCTGACCTGGATCGAGATCGATCAGCCGCACGAGGTGCTGACCGTGAAGCTGTCGGCGCGTGTGGTCGTCGACGCGGCGGCGGTTCCGGCGGCGCTGGAGACGCCGGCATGGGAGACGGTCCGCGAAGAAGCGTTCGCGACAAGCGACATCGGCCCGCTGTCGCCCGCGCATTTTCTGTTCCCGAGCCGCATCGTCTCGCTCGATCCGGAGATTCGCGACTATATCCGTCAAAGCTTTCCGCCCCGACGCGCCGTGCTCGATGCAGCGATCGAGCTCATCGGCCGCATGAAATCCGATATGGTCTACGAGATCGGCGCCACCACCGTCACCACCACGCCGCCGATGTCGTTCGCGTTGCGCCGCGGCGTCTGCCAGGATTTCGCGCATATCATGATTTCGGGACTGCGCGGCATCGGCCTGCCGGCCGCTTACGTCAGCGGCTATCTGCGCACCGCGCCGCGCACCGGCACGCCGCGCTTGCAAGGCGCCGACGCCATGCACGCCTGGGTGCTGTTGTGGTGCGGCCCCGACACCGGCTGGATCGGACTCGACCCGACCAACGCGGTGCTGGCATCCGAAGACCACGTCACGCTGGCGATCGGCCGCGACTATACCGACGTAGCCCCGATGGACGGCGTGATCTTAGGCTCCGGCGGGCAGCATATCGACGTGTCCGTCAACGTGATGCCGGTGGAATAATCGCCGCCGTTCTCTTGGCCTGCCGGGAGAATCGATTGACCTCCGGTCTCCGGCGCGAGAAAAGTGCGCCGGGGAGCCCATGTGATGGCCGACGACGAGAAGAAAAATCCGGGAGGCCACACGCTCGCCGACCATCTTTATGGCCGGGACGTCGTGCATGCGCATGCCGACGACACCGACCACGATCACGACCATGATTTCGACGCCGATGACGGCCCCATCGAGGACAATCCGCTGTGGCGCCAGGACAATGTGTCGCTGACCACGGTCGGTATCGATATCGGCTCTTCGGGCACGCAAGTCATCTTCTCGCGCGTTCACTTGCGCCGCTTGGCGGAGGATCTGACCAGCCGTTATTACGTCGTCGCGCGCGAGACTCTGTTCCAGTCGCCGGTCGCGCTCACGCCATACCAGAGCGAGGAGCGCATCGACGCCAAAAGGCTCGGCGACATCATCGACGACGCCTATGTCGCAGCTCGCCTCACGCCGGACAACATCGACACCGGCGTCGTCATCCTCACCGGTGAGGCGCTGCGGCGCGAGAACGCCCAAGACATCGCGGCGATCCTGTCTGAGCAAGGCGGCGAATTCGTCACCGCCACCGCGGGTCATCACATGGAGGCGATGCTGGCGGCCTACGGTTCCGGAGCTGCGCGGGTGTCAAACGATGAGCATAAGCGCATTCTCAACATCGACATCGGCGGCGGCACCACCAAGCTCGCTTTGGTCGAAAACGGCAAAGTGACCGCGACCGCCGCGGTTCATATCGGCGGGCGTCTGCATGTGGTCGAGAACGGCAGGATCGCGCGGCTCGATCCGGCGGGAAAGCATCACGCCAAGCGCGCCGGCTATGACTGGAACCGCGGCGACGCCGTCGCTGCGGCCGACTTGCAGAAGGTCGCCGAAACCATGGCCGACGCGCTGATCGCCGCGGTCTCGGCGCGGCCGCTGCCGCACGACATCGAACATCTTTATCTGACCGATCCGATCGCCGATCTCGGCCGCGTTGACGGCATCATGTTTTCCGGCGGCGTCGCCGAATATATTTATCGGCGCGAGGCGCGCGACTTCGGCGACCTGGGAGCGCGGCTCGGCGGTGCCATCGCGGCGCGACTGGCGCAAGACGCCTTGCCGTGGCCGCTATTGCCGGCCGGCGAATGCATTCGCGCCACCGCGCTCGGCGCCTCCGAATACAGCGTGCAGCTCTCCGGCAATACCAGTTTTATTTCAGCGCCGGGCACGCTGCTGCCCCGGCGCAATCTCCAGGTGCTACTGCCGGCGTTTGCCTGCGGCGAAACCATCGATCCGGGGCAGCTGGCCCAGGCAATCCGCGGCCACATCACGGCGTTTGACGCCACCGAGACCGACCGCGACATCGCGCTGGCATTGCGCTGGAGCGGCCTGCCGACATATCCGCGTCTTGCTGCCTTCGCCGAAGGCATCAGGCGGGGGCTTGCTGAACGCATCAAGAAGAAACTGCCGCTCTACATCATGCTCGACGGCGACGTGGCGCAGACCCTCGGCCATATCTTGCGTGAGGAACTCCAGGTCGAAAGCGAACTGCTCGTCATCGATGGCGTGGTGTTGTGGGATTTCGACTACATCGATCTCGGCCGCATCCGCATGCCGTCCTATACCGTGCCGGTCACCATAAAATCGCTGGTGTTCAGCGAAGACCCGCGCGGGCCGCGGCCGCGCCAACGTTTGCACCACCATGAGCACGGTGACCATGAGCACGGTGACCACGAGCACGGTGACCATCACCACAGTCACGCCCATGAGCATGATCACGAGCACTAGTTATAACTTTTTCGCCAATTCTTGTTAAGATCGATGTTCAGGGACGCAATGACAAGGAGGGCCGGATGGCCAAAAGTGCCGCCGTTTCCGAGGAACTCGCGAGCAAATTCAAAAGCGAGAAGGAAACGCCGTATACCCGCTGGGTGAAAGCCGAGGGTCTCGACATCATCCCATCGTTCTACGTGCGAAACCTGCGCACCGTTGCGCTCAAGCGCTGGGCGCGCCGCGGCGGCAATGCCGTATTCCTCAACCACGATGCGTCGCGAACCTCGAACGACTGCTACGTGATGGAAATCCCGCCGGGCGGGAGTCTTGCTCCCCACCGCCAGCTCTACGAGGAAATGATTCTGGTGCTCGGCGGCCGCGGCTCGACCACGGTATGGAACGAGGCCGGCGCCCGCATCACCTTCGAGTGGAAAGAGGGTGCGCTGTTCGCGATCCCGCTCAACTGCCATCACCAGCATTTCAACGGCTCCGGGGTTGAGCCGGCGCGCTACGTCGCCGTCACCAACGCGCCGCCGGTCATCAATCTCTACGAGGACCTCGATTTCATCTTCAACACCAAATACGATTTCAAGGATCGTTTCGCCGGCGAACCCGACTATTTCAGTTCCAAGGGCGAGCAGAGGGGCTTTCTGCTGACCACCAATTTCGTGCCCGACGCGGTCAACATTCCCTTGATCACCGCGGCGGAGCGCGGCGCCGGCGGCGGCCATCTTCGCTTCAACATGGCCAAGGGCTCGATGAACAGCCACATCTCGCAGTTTCCGATCGGCACCTACAAAAAGGGCCACGCCCACGGGCCCGGCGCCCATGTCATCGTGCTCTCCGGCGACGGTTTTTCGCTGATGTGGCCGGAAGGCGAGGAGCCGCAGCGTTACGACTGGGAAATCGGCACGCTGATCGTGCCGCCCAACATGTGGTTCCACCAGCATTTCAACACCGGCACGACTCCTTCGCGCTATCTCGCCTTCAAGCACGAGGGCGTCGCCATTCGCAACGCGCAAGGCGTGCCGAAGGCCTGGATCAGCCGCCGCGCCGGCGGCGACCAGATCGATTATCTCGACGAGAAACCGGAAATCCGCCGCATCTTCGCAACCGAACTCGCCAAGCACGGCATCGCGCCGCGCATGGACACCGCTTACGCCAAAGAAGAGGCGGAGCTCGGCGTCAAGTCGGCGTAACGATCTGTAGGCGCGATGACCGACGCCCAGACACCCTCCGAAACACCGTTCTGGCAGTTCTCGCTAAAGCTCTACGGCAAGCCCGGCGTTGCCGACACGTTTATCGCCTTGCAGGACACCTGCGGCGTCGACGTCAATTTGCTGTTGTTTTTGTTCTGGCTTGCGTCGGGCGGCTGGCAAGTGTCGGCCGACGAGGTTAGGAACCTCGACGACAAAGTGCGCGATTGGCGCAACCTCACCATTATCCCGATCCGTAATGTGCGCCGCAGGTTGAAAGGCGCGGCAACACTGGTCACGTCCGGAAAGCAGGAAGACTTCCGCAACAAGGTAAAAGCAGTCGAACTCGAGGCGGAACGCTTGCAGCAGGAGGCGCTTTACGACGTCGCCCGAACCGGCGCCGCCGGCACGGAGGCCACGCCGCCTGCCGCGGCGCGTGCCAATGTCGCGGCCTATGAGCGCGTGCTGGGCCGAGACTTCCCGAGAAATGCCGTGGCCGTGCTGCTCGGCGCGTTCGACGGTGTCGCTCCCTAGAGTGGCGCCGCCCTAGCCTACTGGAACACGGCTCCGCCCCGTGGCACAAACCATCGCAGAGGCAACGAGGGCGGAAATGGCCAAAATTGCTGCCAAAACTATTGCCAAAACTGCCGGCAATGCGCCGGCGCGGCTGATTGTCGGCATATCCGGCGCCTCGGGTGCAATTTATGGCGTGCGGCTTCTCGAAATGCTGCGGCGGACCGGGGTCGAAGCCCATCTGGTCATGAGCAAGTCGGCGGAAATGACCCTGGTCTATGAGACCGACCTCAAGCCGAAGGACGTCCGCGCGCTCGCTTCGGTGAACTACCCGGTCGCCGACATCGGCGCGGCGATCTCCTCGGGCTCGTTCCCGACGATGGGGATGATCATAGTCCCCTGCTCGATCCGCACCATGAGCGAGATCGCGACCGGGGTGACGTCTTCGCTGTTGTCGCGCGCCGCCGATGTCGTGCTCAAGGAAAAGCGCCGCCTGGTGCTGGCCGTCCGCGAGACGCCGCTGCATGGCGGCCATCTGCGCAGCATGACCACGCTCGCCGACATCGGTGCCGTCATCGCCCCGATCGTGCCGGCGTTCTATAATCGCCCGCAGTCGGTCGACGACATCATCAACCACACCTGCGGCCGACTACTCGATTTGTTCGGCATCGATACCGGCAACGTCAAACGCTGGAAAGGCGGACCGGCGGAAGCTTAATCCGCGTCAACCCCGAATGAGGAAAACATCATGGACCAGAAACGCTACGATCTCGGCCTCGCCAAGCGCCGCCAGGTTTTGGGCGACGCCTATGTCGACCGTGCGCTGCAAAATGTCGACGACTTCAATCGCGATTTTCAGCGGGTCCTGACCGAATATTGCTGGGGCGAAACCTGGGGCGACGAGACGCTCAAACCACGCGAGCGCTCGATCCTCAATCTCGGCATGATCGCGGCGCTCGGCAAAATGGAAGAGTTCGCCACCCATGTCCGTGGCGCGCTCAATAATGGGCTCACCCCAGACGAGATCCGCGCCGCGCTGACGCAGATCATGATCTATTGCGGCGCGCCGATCGGCGTCGATTGCTTCCGCGTCGCCCGTCCGATCATCGCCGAGTACCAGAAGAACAAGAAATAGGACGCCATGCTCGATAAATCGTCACCGGCCGATGGCAAGCCGAGCGTCACCGGACCGCCGCTCGACTTCCAGGATCATCTCGCCCGGCTTGAGGCCGCCGGCCTGGTGACGCGCGTCGAGCGCGCGATCAACAAGGACACCGAGCTGCATCCTTTGGTACGCTGGCAATTTCAGGGCGGGCTGCGCGAAGACGAGCGGCGGGCCTTTCTGTTCACCAATGTGACGGATTCACAAGGCCGCCGCTATGGCGCGCCGGTCGTGGTCGGCGCGCTGGCGGCGTCGGCGCAGATTTATGCCGTCGGCATGGGCCGCCCGGTCGAAGAGATCGGCGACGCCTGGCTGCATGCGATCGCCAATCCGATTGCGCCGACGCCTGTTACCGACGCGCCGTGCCAAGAGGTGATCATCAAAGGCGACGCGTTGCGCGAGCCCGGTGGCGGCTTGAAACTCTTGCCGGTGCCGATTTCGACTCCGGGCTATGACGCGGCGCCCTATCTGACCGCCACGTTGTGCATCACCAAGGATCCGGAGACCGGTGTGCGCAATATGGGCACCTATCGCGCCGGGCTGAAAGCAACCGACCGGCTTGGCGTGCGCATGGCCTCGCGTCCCGGCGGCGCCGGCGGTTATCTGCACTGGCAGAAATATCGCAAGCTGAAAAAGCCGATGCCGATCGCGATCGTGGTCGGCTGTGCTCCCGTCGTGGTGTTCACCGGACCGCAGAAGCTGCCGATCGATTGCGATGAAATGGGCGTAGCCGGCGGGCTTGCCGGTGCGCCGATTCGGGTGGTCAAGGCGGCGACGATCGATCTCGAAGTACCGGCCGATGCGGAATTCGTGTTCGAAGGACTGATCGATCCGGAGTTGCTGGAGCCCGAGGGACCGTTTGGCGAGAGCCACGGCCTGGTCGCACTCGAAGGCTACAACATGTCGATGCAACTCACCGCAATCACGCACAAGAAGAAGCCGGTCTGGGTATCGATCTTGAGCGAGGTGACGCCGAGCGAGTCGAGCGTGATGAAGCGCGTCGCCTACGAACCGCGTTATCTGGCGCATCTGCGCGACACGCTGGCGATCAAAGGCGTGCGCCGCGTCGCCATGCACGAGCCGCTCTCCAATTTGCGCAAGGTGCTGTTCGTGCAGTTCGCGCCGGGGGTGCCGCGCACCGAAATCTGGCGCGCGCTGCACGGCGCGGCGAGCTTGCAGGCCGATATTGGCAAATATGTCATCGCGGTGAGCGAGGACATCGACCCGGACAATCCCGACGCTGTATTCTGGTCACTTGCCTATCGCGCCAATCCGACCGAGGACGTCCAGATCGCACCGTACCGATCGCAGGGCCACGGCGCGAAATCCGACGGGCACGGCGAAGAATCGACCATGCTGATCGACGCCACGCAGAAAGAACCCGATCCGCCGGTCTCGCTGCCCAAGCGCGAATTCATGGAGCGGGCGCTCACCATCTGGCGCGAACTCGGATTGCCGCCGGTGACGCCGCGTCAGCCGTGGCACGGCTATTCGCTCGGCGATTGGGACACGGTGTGGGACACCTATGCCAGCCGCGCCGTCGCGGGCAAATGGGAAGAAACCGGCAAGGAGACTTTCGCCCAGCGGCGCTCCGGCTTGACGCCGGAAACGCCGGTGAAGAGCGTGAAGGAGTGAGATGAACTTCCTCCCCCGCAATGCGGGGGAGGAGTTAAGCTTAACCCTACGCCGAGTGCCAATCGTAGTTCTTGATCGGCATGTTACGGATGCGCTTGCCGGTTGCCGCAAAGACCGCGTTCAACACGGCTGGCGCGGCCGCCGCGATCGTCGGCTCGCCGACGCCGCCCCAGAACTCGCCGTCCGGCATGACGATAGTTTCGACATGCGG
>JBEKRD010000046.1:0-36076 GCA_049519075.1 Xanthobacteraceae bacterium
TATTTCTTTATTATCAGACATTTCATTAATTCTTGTTAAGGCTGATGTCGTACCGTTTCCGGCCCATTTTGACCCATTTTCGAGGCTGTGGTACGACTTTGTCGTACTTTTTGGGTTCCAGTCGTACCGCATTACTGAAAATAGGACGGACTCAATACACCAACTGAGCCCTGAACGCAGGTACAGTACGCCACCCGCCGCGCGGTGCTCACCGGAATGACCTAGGAGCGACCGCGAAATTCAGATTCAAATCGACGGCTTGGCGATAGAGGCGCAAAAAAACCGCGGCTTTGGACCCCGCGGGCAATTACAATTATCGCAGAATATGTTTTTGACATGTACGCCTAATTACCTAATAGACCGTCACCGTATAAGCCATTGTTATTACTTATAGAATTGGCCTCAGGTTTTGCACGACGCAATTACCGAAACTCACTTCACTCCCGTCTGCTGCGAGCCGTAGGGGTTGCAAGGAAGCCTCGATGCTTCCGGGCCGCCGGTACGCCTTGAGTACGACGGCGGTACGCTTTGCGCTGCCCTGTCGGCTTAAAAGCCGCGAAACCCCGTGCTCGGCAAACCGGTCAGCCCCATCATCAATAGGCTTTGATCATGATGGCCCGTAAGTGTGCGGATTGGGTCAACAAAAGCCCAGCTAGAGGCGCCGGTCATCAACACGCTATCGGTGGCCATGCCGGGCAGCCAGCATGGCTTGCTATGCCGCGAAGATCTGTTTGAACGATGCGGGGATGCTCGCGGACGCCAGGCGGCCGTCATCTGATTGCCTGAGCCAAACACGCGCCTCGAACCCCTCGAAGATCGGACGATCGCCGCAGAATCCCTCGTATTCGACCCGGAGGCTCGTGCTGCCCCAACGCCGGATCTCTGCGCCGATCCTAAGAATCTCCTCGTGGGTCACCGAGCTTAGGAACCGGGCGTTAGCCTCGACGATCGGCAGGCCGACGATGCCGAATTCCGTGCGCATTGCTCGCAGGCTGTGGCCAGCCTCGCGCAAGAGCGACTGAAAGGCGCCGTCCATCCAGTAGAAGTAGTTCGGATAAAACACAATACCCTGTTCGTCGCAGTCGCCCCAAACGACCCGGACCTCGAAATGTGATTTCATGACTTCTATCCCAGCTGCCGGAGCGCCGGCGCATGATTTTGACGGCATCGTGAGGTCGCGGTCGGGCGCGCGACAAAACCGGCCAGACGAGCAATCAAATTGGAGACAACCAGGATGACGCGGCTGCTCGGTTTTTTACCCCGGCACCGTGTTTCCCAGTTTTTGATACGAGCAACAAGCATCGTGCCATCGAACGATCGCCTCGACCTGCGGGGGCAGTTCGGTCGCCAACCCTCCGTGATACAAATTCCACGCCGCGATATAGGGCTCTCTGACGGATGTGAGAATTGGTACCCCGGCCACAATTGCATCTTCGATGCAGGACCGTAAGCCATCGCCTTCGGATTCGGCTTTGCCGAATTTATTGATAATGACAAGGTCAGCGCCGGCATCAACCGCGTCCGTGATGCAATGAGAGATCGCCGCCAGGCCGCGCGGATCGAGCTTGCAGCCGCGAGATCCGAGACCGCGATCTTGTGTGATGCGCTCGGCTCTGCCGGTCCGGATATCGACGATATTGAGCGGAGCGCTGCACTCGTCCAGACCAACCCCGAGCTCCTGAAGAACCCCGCCGACGATGACGCCCCTCTCCCGCAAGCGTTTGACCACCCCGCGAAGCACGGCGTTGATGTCAAAGTCCTTGTCGTATCGAATCGCAGCGAGCACTGGCTTCAGATCGCGAACCATTCCTGTATCCATCGCCCCGCCCCGGATCGCTAGACGGGTATCTCGCCGAGATTGGCACTCACACCGAGTTCGACGTCAATGACCCTCCTGGCACGACCTGGAACCGATATTTCCACGGCGTAGCGTCCCGAGTCATCATCCAGCCGGTCAAACTTGAAATCACCGAACGTGTCGCTTGTCGTCTCGGCGATTACGGCCCCACCCCGCAATAGCCGCACGCTCGCGCCCGCGACGCAGTCGACCACGCCGTCTGCTCTCACTGAAAGCGAGCCTGCGATGAAGCACTTGGAATAGCGCCACAGGTTCTTGTAATAGACCCGCGGTTTGGTGCCACGTTCGGGGTTCATGACATCAAGCTGGCTCTCACGTGCCAGGCGCTCCATTTCTGCGTCCTCGAGCTTAACCGCCTGCATTGCACCGGTCGGACAGGAAAGCTGCCCGCGAGTTTGGTTCCAGCCTTGATCGATCAGGTGAGCATCGAACGGCCATGCCTGCGGAATCTTCAGTTCGTCGTTCCACCAGATGTGGCCGTAGGGGCAGGCATCGACCAGCTCCCGGCGGCCCTTCGCCTTGAGCGCATCGATAAGCACGATGCCGTCGTCGCGCTTTTTCACCGCGCCCTCGCCTTTCGCGACGCAGGGCGCGTCGTCACAGTGGTTACACATGGTCGGCACGTAGGCGACATCGATCATCGGCGGCTGCCCACGCTCCTTCTGCAGGATGTTGATCCATTGGTGGCCATGCTTCGGCATTGGCGCCGAATAACCCGGCCAATCATTGCCGACGTACTCATCCATGACCGCGAGTGTGCACAGATTGCAGTTCGTGCACTCGGCGACGTCGATGATCATATTCCATTTTTTCATCGCTTATCCCGCAACATTCCGAGCCGTCAGCCCAAGACACCAACCTCACGGCGCCCATGAACCGGACAGCGCATCGCTCGATATTCGAAGCACGCCCCGCGTCGACTGATTTTCACTTTGGTATCTGCGGCACGACGAGATGGAAAAGCTTCAGCGATTTTCCGCTCGTCGCCTGGATTGTCGTGGTCTCGGAGGGACCGAGATAGATGCCCGCACCCTTTTCGACCTCGTAATCCCGATTGTTGAGCTGGATGCTGCCCTTGCCTTCCATCAGATAAATGAGCTGATGCTTGCTGGTTATATCCGGCTTGAATGTTTCCGCCGATTTGAGCCAGCGCAGGGAGCCTTGCACATTCTTGGCCCTGCACAAGGCTTCGTTCAGAACCTCGGTGACCTCGCCTTGGCCGGCGGACGTCTTTTTTGGTAGCTTGTTAGTATCAATGAATGTCAGCGACATAATCGTTCTCTTCTGCTCTATGGACAATGTTAGGTCTGAATCCAGACGCGGCCGTCTTTGCGGTCCCAGCGCAAGTCGTCGTCCGTGCCTTCGAGGATCGTGGTCTTGAAGCGGTTGGGGGCCTGAAACTCGAAATAGAACAGCGGCTCGGTGGCGCGCAGGCGATGCTTTTCCTCGGCTGGAATGAAAATCATGTCGCCGGGACCGACCGGCCGGATCCCATCGTCGGACTCCACGGTCGCCTTGCCGTCGATGATAAAATAGAAGTGCTCGCAATTCTTGTGCAGGTGCAAAGGAGACGCCGCGTCCTTCTTGTAGTGCATGACCCCGGCCAGCATGTCGTCGATATGGGCAAGCTCCTGATTGACGAAAAAGATGCGCTCACGCGCCGCCTTGGCGTCGATTAGGGAGGGCAATTCGCCCTCCTTGAATACATAAGCCATTCAAGTTTCTCCTCTCGTTGCTGTCGTTTTCAGCGCTCTTCATCGCGCTGAACGACACAGTTCACGTCAATCGTCATTTCGCCGGCACCAACGCTGCTTCAACTGTGCGATTAGCCTGCGGATCTTTCTTAGTCTGGGCGAAGGCCTCTGAAATGTATTCGGTCTTGCCGTCCCACAACTCGATTTGAACCAAACCCTGCGAGCCGGCGAGCGCGTGCGTCGACTTGGTCTGCGAGCGATGCGGCATCAACAGATTGACCACACCGCCGCGGTCGACCGAGCGGCCAGGATCGCCCATGGGCTCATACAGCGCCGAGGACTCGTAGCTGTGGGCGACGCCGCGCGACAGCCGCTGGGTAAGCACCGCGGCGCAGATTACCGCGCCGCGGTCATTGTAAACTTTCACCAGATCGTGCTGCTTGATACCGCGCTCCGCGGCGTCTTCCGTGTTCATCCGCACAGTCCAATAGAACCAATCCTTCACCTTCACCCGGTGGTCCGGAATGTTGAGGAGGAAGCTGTCTTTGCCGTCGCCCTGGGTGTGGAAGCTGTACTTGCTGTGCGGCGTGAGCAGTTGCAGCGGATATTTCCGGAACAACTCGCCCGACTGCGGGCCCTCCCATGACGGCACATATTCCACGACCGGCGGCCGCTCGGGATCGTTCAAGCGTTTGAGGCTGTTGCACTCGAATTCGAGCTTGCCCGACTGGGTCTGCAGGCCTTTGAGGAACTCCACCGAATAGTCGGCAGGCAATGGATGCGGCTCCGGGACGTCCTTCTTGCGGCCTTCCCAGAACCAGCGGAACGAGACCGGCGTCCGCAGATGCTCCTTCTCCGACGGCACCACGAAGTAGCCACGGCGAATGAACTTTTTCCATGACGTGGCCGACGGCATGTCGGACGCATCAAACAAGCGCTTGACCCAATCGATCTCGTTTACGCCTTCGGAGAAATAATTGGCGAGCCCAAGCCGTTTGCAGATCTCGTTGAAGATCCAGAAGTCGGACTTGGACTCCCCGAGCGGTTCGATCGCCGGCGCCTGGAAAATGATGACGCGATGGTTGAGCTGCTGCTGTCCGTGATGGCCATAACCGCCGAGCCCGGCCCACTCGCTGATGTCGGCCCGCTCGAAATTGGTGCATGCCGGCAGGATGACGTCGGCGAATTTGGTATCGCCCTCGAACCAGATGGCTTGGCTGACAATGAACTCAAGGTTGGGTGATTGGAACATTTTTACGTGGCGGTTCGTGTTATTCATGGTCGGGATCAGGGAGCCGCCGTACTTGAACATCATCCGCACCGGCGCGTGTCCGGCCGCCGGGTAGCTGAACTTGGCGAACTGCGATTCGATCGATTTGCCGTTCCACGGATAGCCGCCGTCGGCTTTGCCGTCGATAATCGCCTCGGGAAGCGAGAGGCGCGGAATCCTCTGCTGCGGCGTATTCATCGTCGGCAACTGCGGCATACGCTGAAACAGCTCGACGGCCATCGCTGTCTTTTCGATGTCGCCGGACATGCCGCCGTCGGCATAGCCGGGGAAATAGAAGTTGAGATCGACCGGCGCCCCCCATTGCAGATTGCCCATGTTGATGCCGGGCTTGCCCAATCCCTGCATCGCGATCAGGCACACCATGGTACGCGCCCACTGGATGCCGGTCTGATTGCGGCAGGCGCCGCCATGGCCATTGCCCCAGCCGCCGCAGCCGAGATAAGTGCGTTTGGCCGCCCATTCGCGTGCCAATGCGCGCACGTCTTTGGCGGGCACGCCGGTCGCCTTCGCCTGCCATTCCGGAGACTTGGGCACGCCGTCGGTTTCGCCCATGACATAGGCTTTCCACGCGTCGAAGCCGACCGTATGCGTGGCGACGTAGTCCTTGTCGTAGAGTTCCTCTTTGATCCAAACATAAGCGATCGCAAGCGCGAGTGCCGGCGAGGTCGTTGGCTTGGGACAAATCCATTTGCCCGGCAAAAATTGAGCCGATGAATTGTAGTGGGGATCGATGTGCACGAGCTTGACGCCGAGCTTCTTCAGCCACTGCCGGCGCACGGTCCCTTCCTGCGCGCCATAGGAGCCGCTCGTGGTTTCGGGATCTGCCGCCCAGAATACGACCATCTCGCAATTCTGCAGCAGATCTTCGACGGTGCCGTAAGTTTCGCACTGGCCGACGCGAAGCGTGTAGCCCCAGTGATGCGCTGCGCCCCAGTACCAACCTTCCCAACTGTCCGGATTATGGTGGACGGGCGTATGTCCGACGGCATTGCTAAAGCGGTACAGCGCGCTCAGGTAATAGCCGATGTGGCCCCAGGTATGATGTGAGCCGTGCGAGACTGTCATGGCGCCCGGACCGTGATCGTGCTTCACCCGCTTGATCTCGTTTGCGACCAGGTCGAGCGCTTCCTCCCAGCTGATCCGGACATAGCCCGACTTGCCGCGGTTCTCCGTATTGCGCTCGCCCTTCGGGTCGAAGTCGACGCGTTTCATGGGATGCAGCAAACGATCGGGCGAATAGATCATCGACCGGCTATTCTGGCCGTGTGGAGCGAGCGTCGTTTTGCGCGGCGGCGTGAATTTCATTCCGTGCGCGTGAATCGTCCACGGCTGCGGATCGGTCTCGTCGAAGTCGATCGGCGTAGTGCGGATGATTTTTCCGTCCTTGACGTAGACGAAGAGCGGACCGCCATTTGCCATGTTGCAATAGCGCATCGTACCGTCCGGCATACGGACGCCGTACTTCCAGCCGGCGGTCTGCATCATCATCAAGGTTTGCGCCAGCCAGTTGGTAAGATCCTCAGGACCGTCGATTCCGATCGTGAAATCCTTCTGCGCGTTGATTTGCCGGAGCCAGTCGATCGGCGGCGTGAGCAGCGCGGCGCCAAGCTTGGCGTTCTTGAACGACAGCGTGACGTCCGGATTCGCATAAAACCCCGCGCCGGAGCTGACCTTACCGTCGCGAATTGAAATCCAGCGTCCGATCCCCTCGTCGCGGGCCCTGATCTGCGCAACCAAATTGCGCTCCTTGAGCCGAGCCGCAAATGCCGGATGCCGGCGCGCCGCAAGTTTGAGCATCAGGGGCAGCGCAAACAGAATGATCAAGAATTTCAATCGTGAAAGCATGTTGCCTGTCTCTCGCCGCAAACGATACGCGCGCAGGGAACCACCGCGTGCCTCATCGCGCCGTCCCCGATCCTCGATTATATCGGTAGCCTGATCATGAACTGATGCAGATTGCTCGAAGACTGATCGATTTTGGCGATCGACCGGCCGCGACGCGTTAGTCCGGCGATCCCCGCTAACTTTCTTTCCCGCGTTCCCGCCCCGGCCTGACGCGCCGAAATACGCAGCCATCTTTTCCGAATCGGCGACGAGATCGGCAGATTGCCCGTCGTAAATGATCTGCCCGCGGTCAAGGACAATCGTTCGTGGTGCAAAGTTGAGCGCAAGATTTACGTATTGCTCGACCAGGATGATGCCGAAGTTACCGGCGTTGCGTAACATCACGAATATATCGAATAGCTTCTCCACGACCACCGGCGCGAGTCCCTCCATGGGTTCGTCCAGGAGCAAAAGCCGTGGATTGCCCATGAGCGCCCGTCCGATACTGAGCATTTGCTGCTCACCGCCGGAAATTTCGTGCCCCCCATTGCTTCGACGCTCCGCGAGATTTGGAAACAGCTCATACACGCGGTCCAGATTCCAGTGTCCCGGCTGGGCGGCGATGACGAGATTTTCCTCGACCGTAAGCGAGTGGAAAATGTCGCGGGTCTGCGGCACATAGCCAATGCCGCCGCGCGCCCGATAATAGCTGGCCTGCTGACCGATCTCGACATTGTCGAATGAGATGCCGCCCGAATGCAGACGCGTTTGCCCGGCGATGGTCTTCATCAAAGTCGACTTGCCGACGCCGTTGCGCCCGAGGACGGCAAGCACGCCGTTTTGCTCGAGCGCGAACGAGATGTCCTCAATGATCACTGTCCGACCAAAGCCGGCAGTCACCTGGTCAAGCTGCAGCAGGCCGGCCATGCTTGCTATCTCCAAGATAAACTTCACGCACCTGTGAGTCGGCCGCGATATCGTCCGGTGAACCCTCCACAAGAATCGAGCCCCGCACCAGGACGGAGATCTGCTGGGCGAAACGGAAGACCAGATCCATATCGTGGTCGATGAGCAACACCGCGATTTCCTTCGGCAGCGTTGCGATGATGTCGAGGATGACGTGACTCTCGGCGGTCGGAATTCCGGCCGCTGGTTCGTCGAGCAACAGAATCGTCGGACGCAACGCCAGCGCAACGGCGATTTCGAGCAGACGCTGCCGTCCATACGGCAGTAGCTGTGCAGGAACGTCCGCCACGTCACTCAGGCCGACGCGATGAACAAGCTCGTCCACGCGCGCGAGCTGCCGACCATGGCTGAACACCGATCGGAAGAGGTTGCCCGCTATTCCGTCGCATTCCGCAACCGCCAGAAAAACATTCTCGCGCACGGTCATCTTGGGAAACAGCGAGGTGATCTGGAATGTTCGACCAATACCCAGCCGAATGCGCCGCGCTTCACTCAATTGGGTGACGTCTTCCCCATTCAGAAGGACGTGACCGGAGGATACTCGTAAACGTCCGGTCAGGAGATTTACGAAGGTCGTTTTGCCGGCACCGTTGGGGCCAATCAAAGCACGACGTTCGCCGGGTCGGAGCGTGAAATTCACGTCAGTTATGACGTGGTTTGCCTCGAACGAACAGTTGAGCGCGCGGGTTTCAAGGGCAGCGGTTTCCATCACGCCCTTCTCCGCATTTTAATTGCGTCAACGGTACGCGCCGCGATCCCGAGAATGCCGCCGGGCGCCAGCATCACAAAGGCGATCAGAATGACGCCAAGGCCCAGAAACCAGTTCGCCGGGTCCTGCTTGGCCAATTGATCTTGCGCCAACATGAAGACGGGACAACCGATAAATGCACCATAAAGCCGGCCCGAACCGCCCAAAATCAGCATGATCAGGATATTGCCGGACAGTTCGAAGCCAAGTGAATGCAACGCCACGAATTGTGTCGTCTGCGCCTGCAAGGCACCGGCAAGGCCGGCCAGTGCGGCCGCAATCACATAGGCGATGACGCGGCGGCGCATGATCGGACAACCGATCGCCGCCATGCGCGCGTCATTCTCGCGGATACCCCGCAGCGACCATCCGAACGGTGAGTTGATCAGAACCTGCACAAAGCTGAAAACCAGGAACAAAACCGTCAAACTGTAGAAGAATGCGGTCTTGCCGCGAAAGTCGAACGCGAATACGCCGAGCAGTGGTGAAAAGGCGACGCCCTGCAGGCCATCCTCACCCCCGGTCAGACCGGTTGCCTTATTGGCAATCTCGTAAAGCAGAGCGGCCGATGCCATCGTCAGCATCAGCAGTGTAAGACCTTTTGTCCGCAACATGGCTACGCCGAACACAAGACCGGTGAACGCCGCCACCGCCATTGCGCAAAGCGCAGTGACAAGCGGATCGGTGATACCGTGCACCGAAAGGATGCCCGCCGTGTAACCGCCCATGCCGAACAAGCCGGCATGTCCGAGCGTAACGATACCGGCGTAACCCACCAGCAGGTCGAGCGATAACGCGAAAAGGATCATCACAAAAATTTGTGTCGCGAGCGGCTCGTAGCCTGCAAGCACAAGCGGCAGGCTCGCAATCACGAGCCAAGGCAGCAGTTTCAACAAACGGATCAGGCCGGAGCGAATTACGCCGAACCGGATAGTCACGGAAACATTGCGTGAAACGGGCATGGTTGTCATGATGCGATCTCAACGACGCTCCATGATGCCGTTCGGACGCCAGATGAGAACGGCGAAAACAAAAGCAAAAATGAAAATCGAGCCGGCCTCAGGCAGAAAATAGCGGCAGGCGGTGTCCGACAATCCGATGGCCAGCGCCGCGACGAAGGGGCCTTTGATATTGCCAAGACCACCGACAGCCACAACGATCAGGAAATAGATGATATATTGCAGCGGATAACCTGGTGCGATGGCGAGAACATCGGCACCCAGGCCGCCACCCAGAGCGGCCAAGCCGGTTCCTAGACCGAAGGCGGCAGCAAACAAACGGCTGGTGTTGATGCCGATCGATTGCGCCATCGCACGGTTGTCGACGGCGGCACGGATGCGCGCCCCAAACAATGTCCGATCGAAGGCGAACCACAGTCCAGCGATGACCGCCGTGCCGAACCCGACCAACGCCAGCCGGTAGGCAGGCAGTGCAAGATCGAAGATCGTCACCTGCCCTTTCAAATAGTCCGGCAACCGGATTGGCTGGGCAACCGGCCCCCACGCGATCCGCACCAACGCCACCGAAACCAGAATGAGGCCGAACGAGAACAACACCTGATCAAGTTCAGACCGTCCGTACAGATGACGATAGAGCGTGCGCTCCAGCACAAAGCCAAGCACCGCCACCAGGACGCAGCCGATCGCAAGCGCCGGGAGAAACGCGATACCGATCCGGTTCATCAGGGTCACGGTCGCATAGCCGCCCAGCATGGCGAACACGCCATGCGCAAGATTGACGAAGCCCATCAGCCCCATCGTGACCGAGAGCCCAACGGAGATCAGGTACAGGATCATGCCGTAGGCGACACCGAAAAACAGGATCGTGATGAGCGTTGTCACGGCCTTGGCTTCCAGCGTTTCCGGTTATTTGAACTCCGCTTATTTCTTATTGAACACTTTCCACGGATCGCCCACCTGCTCGATCGTCGCGAACTCGATGTTCGCCAGACGCCCGTTCTTTTCCTCTACGCGGCGCAAATATAGATTCTGGACGATGTCGCCGGCTTGATCGATCCGGATTGGTCCCCCCGGACTATTCGGGTCCGACCAGGCGTGCAAAAACTTCATGGTCGCATCGGGGTCGATTTTGCCGTTTTGCGCCTTGATCGCGTCGTAGATCGCGTGCATGCCGTTCCAGCCCGCCTCGGCAAAAAAGGTTGGAACCGATTCGGCTCCGTATGCCTTTGTCCACGCCGCGACAAAATCGATATTGGCCTGACGAGTAGCAGCGGGCGAATACTCACCCAACGTAACAACGCCCAGCGCACTTTGGCCCATATTCGGCAGCTCGTCATCGTACACAATATCTTGCGGGCCGATCAGTTTGATCTTCGACTTGGTGATGCCGATGTCATCAAACGCTTTCATGAATGCGGTGGCCTGCGGACCACCGGGATTGAAAACGTAGACAACATCCGGATTCACATCCTTGACCTTCTGGAAATACGGCAGGTAATCGCTCGTCTTCAAAGGGATGCGAACCGATCCGACGATCGTGCCGCCGCCTTCGGTGAAGCTCTTGGTGAACGCAGCTTCGCCGTCGTGGCCCGGAGCAAAGTCGCTCACCACGGTGTAGGCATTCTTCCAGCCCTGCTTTGCCGCCCACTCGCCCAGCGGGTAGCTGGTCTGCCACAACGTCCAGCCGCTACGAACGACATAGGGCGACTGCAACGTCACCGCGCTACCGCCGGCAGTCATGGTGACGAAGGGCACCTTGGCCTCCTTGGTCAACGCCGCGATCGCCATGGCATTGGGCGTCCACTGGCCGCCGGTCAGAATTTGCACCTGATCGCGAAGGACGAGTTCCTGAGCGAGACGCTTGGCAAGGTCCGGATTGATGCCGGTATCGTCACGTTTGATCAATTCGACTTTGACGCCAGGCGGCAGATCACTGTCATGCAGCTTGACGAAGAGGTTGACCGCGCGGTCGATCTGTTCGCCGAGGGCGGCATCAGGCCCCGAATAGGTCAAGATCATCCCGATCCTGATCGTCTGCGCCCCGACTGGCGCAAGCGCCGACATCATCAACGCCGCGGCAACAACAATGCCGCGACGCAAGAGTGCAGCGGCCACCATTTTGGTGATGCTCACGATTCCCTCCATTTTTATTATTTGAACGATTTGGCCGGCCGTTTCACCCTATCGATAGCGTCCCATTGCATGTCATTTCCAATCTGCGACTATAGCCGCAGGCTCGATCAGGGACTGATGCAGATTGCCGGAAGTTTGATCGATAATAGCGATCGCTTGACGAGCTTTCGTTATCGCCGGGATCGCCCGGCGCGCCGCACCCTGCCCTTGGGTAGAGCGATCCCGGCCGCCATGCGCTCGATTTCTGCTAAAAACGCGAGGCAGACTGCGGATAATTCATGCTTGGCCCGGGAGATGACGG
The DNA here is from genome assembly GCA_049519075.1 of Xanthobacteraceae bacterium. GTDB lineage: Bacteria > Pseudomonadota > Alphaproteobacteria > Rhizobiales > Xanthobacteraceae > BOG-931. The sequence continues at coordinate 11,775 of JBEKRD010000046.1, forward strand.
CGACCTGCCAGGATTGCATCGGCGAGTTCAACGGCAAAAATGCAATCGATGGCGGAGTACGGCCGCCAAAAAACATCTGCGAGGGCACGAGCGTGACATAATCGCCATTTTCGACGAGTGCGAGCGCGCAAGCAAACGAGGTACATTGAACCGTGCTTTTCGGCAGAGCCAACTGGTTAGAAGCGAAGGTCTGCTCGAAAACGTCGAGGCCGGTATGACTGCGGCGGTAGATAATCCAGTCGAGATCGAGCAAATCCGCCAGCTGAAGATTGCGAGCGCTGATCAAGGGATGGTCGACGCGAACCGCCGGCACCAGGTGATCCTCGACCAAGCTTATGTAGCTCAGAGCGTCGTCACGCGGCCGCGTGGGTACGAGACAGATCGCGAAATCGAGATCGCCGGTGCGAATTGCCGGCAGAATATCCGGATAAACATCCTCTGAAATGCGAAAACTTACCCGCGGACGAGTCCGCTGGAAGGCGACGACCGCGTGGGGCAATAGCCCCATAGCAACCGTTGGCGAAGCGCTGACGCGGATTTCGCCGACCTGAGCACCTTGGATGGTCTGCACATCGTTGCGCGCGTGGCGCAACTCCGCCTCTATGAGCTTGGCGCGGTTCAACAGCGCCTTGCCGGGCGCCGTTGGCGTGACCCCGAGCGCGCTGCGTTGCAACATTTCGGCGCCGAGCTCATCCTCTAATTGCTGGATGCTCTTGCTGACCGAGGATTGCGATAGATTTAGGTTTTTGGCTGCTTGACGAAAAGCGCCCGCTTCTACCACCGCGATAAAATTTCGAAGCTGACTGAGTTTCATTCAATCACCATCAGGCCCCCAAAAAGGTGATGGCAGAAAACTATCACGGAAATCACATTCTGCATAACTAATGCATCGCTTATCAGATAAGGTCGCGCGAACTCCGGACCGCTCCGGTACCCTGGTAGGGAGTTAAACCTGTGACGCTCCTGCCGAGCCAGCTGAATGAAACCGGCACTGGCCCCACCGTGATCCTCAAGAGTGTTTGTCGCTCTTGCCACGGTGGTTGCGGCACGCTGCTTCACGTGCGCGATGGCGTTCTCGTTAAAGTCGAGGGCGATCCCGATTCGCCGCTCAATCACGGCCGACTGTGTCCGATCGGAACGGTCACGGCGGACCTCGTCAATCATCCCGATCGCCTGCAATATCCGCGGCGTCGCGTCGGCCCGCGTGGCTCCGGCAAGTGGACGCGCATCTCCTGGGACGAAGCCCTCGACGAGATTGCCGAACGTCTGCTCTCGATCCGCCAGAAATTCGGACCCGAAGCCATCGCACTCGGCACCGGCACCGGGCGCCATCACATCCGCTGGGTCTCCCGGTTCGGTCACGCGCTCGGTACGCCGAACTGGTGCGAACCCGGCTTTGCACAGTGCTTTCATCCGCGGGTCAATACCTGCATTCTCACCTTTGGCGACTTTCCCGTTTCCGATTTCACCGGCGGAACGCCGCCCGCATGCATACTGTTCTGGGGCCACAATCCGCTCAATTCCGGCCCCGACGGCGAGACCCGCTTCAATGTGCGCGAAGCGCTCGATTCAAATCCAAGAATTATCGTCGTCGATCCGCGCGAGACGGAACTCGCGCGTCGAGCCGAGGTTTGGCTGCAGCTGCGCCCCGGAACTGATGACGCCCTGGCGCTAGCCTTCCTCAACGTCATTATCGGCGAACATCTCTACGACGCGCCGTTCGTCGAGCGCTGGACCCATGGCTTCGACGCATTGCGCGAACATGTGCGCACATTCACGCCGGAATGGGCGGCACCGATCACGTGGGTTGCCGCCGAGAGGATCCGAGCGGCGGCGCGGCTATTTGCAAGCGCCAAGCCGGCGATGCTGGATTGGGGCTGCGCGATCGAGCATACGCCGAAATGCATCCAAACCATCCGCGCAATCTCCATGCTCCCGGCATTGACCGGCAACGTCGATGTACCCGGCGGATGGGTATTCGGCATGCACGGCCTCGGCCGGTTCCCAAGTCTGATCGAAAATCTCACACCGGAAGCGAACGCCAAGCGGCTTGGGGCAGACCGCTTTAAGCTGCTCGGCGGAGAAGGCGCGGATCTACCGGCCGCCCATATTCCAACACTGCTGCAGGCGATGCGCGAGGGCACGCCCTACCCGGTCAAGGCATTCCTGGTGTTTGGCAACAACACGCTTACGACTTATGCCAACGCATCACAGGTCTACGAGTCACTGATGAAACTCGACTTCATAGTGTGCGCGGACCTGTTCATGACTCCTACCGCCGAACTCGCAGATATCGTCCTGCCGGCCGCGTCCTGGCCTGAAATCGACCAACTCGCCGGTCTGCCGACCGTCGCCGCCAACGTCGTACTCGCAAATCAGCGGGCCGTACGCATCGGGGAGTGCAAGTCGGATGAAGAGATCTTCGTCGAATTGGCGCGGCGCATGAAACTGCCGGTGGGCACCGAGTCCGTCGAAGAGGTGTTGAATTCGCAGCTCGCGCGCGGTGGCCTCAACATCACTTTTGCAGAGTTGAAGGAGAAGGGCTCGATCACCGTCCCTTTCAAATATCGCAAATATGAGGACGAGGGTTTCCGAACGCCGACCGGAAAGATCGAGCTCTACTCGACGCGTTTCGAGGAGATGGGTTACGCCCCGTTGCCCTTTTACGAAGAGCCGCCGGAAAGCCCCGTCAGCCGCCCTGATGTTTCACAAGACTACCCGCTGGTGCTCACGACTGGCGCCCGCATTCCGTATTATTTTAATTCGGAGCACCGGCAGATCGAGAAACTGCGCAAGGCACATCGACATCCAACGGCCGAAATCCATCCAGAAACGGCGGCACGCTACGGCATTGCAAAGGGCGATTGGATGTGGATCGAGACGAAGCGCGGTCGTATGCGGCAGCGCGCACGCCTCACCACCGGAATCGATCCGCGGGTGATCGCTGCCGAGCACGGCTGGTGGTTCCCCGAAGAACCCGCGCCGGAATACGGCGTGTGGAAATCCAACGTCAACCTGCTAACCGACAATCAGCCGCCCTATGATCCGGCCATGGGGACCTATCAGTTGCGCGCATTGCTGTGTCGGGTCGCTCGCGTGGAGGCAGAGTAGAAGGAGATCGGGCATATATCCAATCGGCAATTATTGAGCTTTGATGCCCACGGCTCTCATCAGCTCAGCGTTTTGCTCAAGCTCGGTGCGAACATATCGATTAAATAGGGCCGGCGTCATTGGCATTGGCTGCACGCCAAGCGTCGTCAATTTTTGCTTCACAGCGGGGTCCTGGAGCGCCTTGGCAATCTCCTCGTAAAGCCGCTCAATGATGGGGCGCGGAGTTTGGGCGGGCGCGAACACGCCAAACCAGAAATTATATTCTGAATTTTGAAATCCCGCTTCGGTAGTAGTCGGCACGTTGGGCAATTCGGGTGAGCGCGCTGAGCTACTCACCGCAAGCGCTGTGAGCTTGCCGTCATGAATCAGAGGAAGTGCGGGCAACAGCGGGCTGAAATAGAAATCGACCCGCCCGGTCATAACGTCCATCAGCCCCGCCGGCGAACCATTATAGGGGATTGGCTGTGCATCAAACCCCGCCGCGCGAAGAAACCGCACAGAATTGAGGTGTGCTGCGCTTCCTTCTCCCAAGGTGACATAATTGATCGCGCCATGCCGCTCTCGAGCCGCCGTGACGAACTCACTTAAGGTCGCAATTCGGCTATTCGGGGCGATGACCAACACATTTGCCATATTGGCCAACGGGATCACAGCTGACAGGTCGCGCAACGGATCGTAGGGGATGTTGGCAACCGTTGAAGGCACGATGGTGTAAGCCGACGATGCAACCAAGATCGTGTTGCCATCGGGCTCGGCCTTGGCTACCGCGGCGGTACCTATTGTACTCGACGCCCCCGGACGATTTTCGACAATAATCGGTTGGCCCAACTGCTCTTGGACTTTGGCGAAGATCGTTCGTGGAATGATATCGGTGGCACTGCCGGGACTATACGGCACGATCGCCCGGATCGGCTTTGTCGGCCAGTCCCCTGCCGACGACTGAGTACAGAAGATCATCGACAAAAGAGCAATTCCGCAAAGCCGCCGGTACGACATTCTTGCCTCCCTTTGGGCGCGGGCGGATTCGGATTTAATATTTACTCCGATTACCGTAGATTCAGTGTTCACTCAAAAGCTTCGATCCAAAGAACATGGGCGACAGGGCGCGAACCAGCGGAAGCGAACCCTCAGCGGCGAAATCCTCAAGTCGGAGTTGCGGATTGTGCGGGCGGATGCGCTCGAACATCGCGCGAGCGGCAGCGTCGGCCGGTGGCGGAATCGTCGCGTCGATCAGCATCTTCGAACCGAAGCGCTGCCAGAGCGCAGTCCCTGGCGCGCCGAGTTCCACCAGACTCGCGTCCATGGCGTGATTATGCGTGCCCGATATGATCGTTACATCTTTCTGTGGATCGACCCGCGTCGACAGCGCCCACATCAATTCGGCCGGGTTGAAGATGTCGACGTCCGCGTCGACGGCAATGGCGACTTTCGGATGCTGGTATTCGGAGGACAGCGCCGCCAACAGAAGATTCTTGGCTTCGCCATAAGCCCGCGGCGTCATCTGCACGACCACCCCGAACACGCCGGGCATCACCGTGACATTGTGCAGATTGGGACCGCCCCCAACATCCTTGAGCCGCCGAAAGATGGCAGCACTCATCGGTATCTTGTGGAAGACGCAGCCCTCCATCTCGGAACCGTTTTGGAGATTCTTGAATATGGCGTCGTGCCGGCGCGTCATACACTGGTACTCGACGATCGGATTTTTGCCCGTCCCGGTCACATAGTAGTCTTGAAACTCGGAAAACGGTCCCTCCTCCTCGCGATAATGCGGCGGAATGTGGCCTTCGAGGACAAGCTCCGCGTCGGCCGGAACCTCGAGATCCACCGTCTCGCATTTCACCAAACGCACCGGCTCCCCAAGATAGCCCCCGGCAATCTCGAATTCATCGAGCCCATAAGCCCCTGTCGTTGCCGCAGCGGCGTAGTAGAGCGGGTAATGCCCAATAAAGATCGCTACCGGCATTGGTTCGTTCCGCGCCTGGTATTTGACGTAGTTTTTCCAGGTGTGGCGCGGGTAGAGCAAGATCCCGGATTTGTTCGGCCCCTTGATTTGCAGGCGATGGAAACTCACGTTTCGCCGCCCGGTATCGGGGTCTTTGGTCACCACGAGGCCCGAACCGATAACCGGACCGCCGTCCCGCTGGCCGGCGACGTGAACCGGAAGATGCGTGAGGTCGAACTCACCCTTGTTGAACTTGACGTCTTTTACCGGACCATTATCGACCATCACCGGCGCGATGCATTTGCCCATACGCTCGGCGATCGACGGTATCATCGCCTCCAGGCTAGTGCCGAAGGCGATGGCCGCGTGTCGGATATTCGCCGGTGCCTGACCGAGCGAACGCCAGCCATGCGGCAGTTTCTCGAAAAATAATGCCTTCTCCCTAGATTGATACAACAGCGAACCCATCTGCGTCAGCGGATCGACGGGCTTGTCAATCCGGATGAGCTCGCCGGCCTCATCCAGTTCCTCAATCCAAGTCCGCATGTCTTTGGGACGCGTATTGGCAACCATGATCGAGTTGCTCCACATTTGTTGTCGAGATCGCTAGGGCTTGACCGCGGCAGCTTCCGACTTTTGGCGCAACAGGAAACGCTGGATTTTTCCCGTCGCGGTCTTGGGCAACTCGGAAACGAAGTTGATACGGCGAGGATATTTGTAGGGAGCAAGACCGTTCCTACAAAATTCCGTAAGTTCCGCTGCGAGCTCGGCGCAGCCGACTTGTCCGGATTTGAGCACCACGAATGCCTCGGGTTTAACGAGACCCGCCTGATCAACCTCGCCGATGACCGCCGCCTCGACGACCCCAGCGTGCTCAACGAGCTTGGATTCAATCTCGAACGGCGAGCACCAAATCCCGCCGACCTTCAGCATGTCATCAGTTCGGCCGCAATAATAGAAATAACCCTGTGCGTCGCGGCGATAGGTATCGCCGCTATCGAGCCAGCCGTCGACCATGGTGGTGGCGGTACGCTCCGCATTGTTCCAATAGCAGCGCGCGGTCGAGTCGCCGGCAATGAACAATTGGCCACTCTCATCGTCGCCGACTTCAACGCCCTTCTCGTCCAGAATGCGAGCGCTATATCCGGGTACGACCCGACCACTCGATCCCGGTTTTATGTCGTTGGGGGTGTTCGAAATATAAATATGCAGCGCCTCCGTCGAACCGATGCCGTCCAAAATTGAAAGGCCGGTTTCTTCTTTCCAGCGTCGAAGGATCTCAGCCGGAAGTGCTTCCCCAGCGGACACGCAATAGCGGATCGAGGAAAGATCCGGCTTCTCCTTCGGAAAGTGCTGCAGGTAGGTGGCATAAAGCGTTGGCACGCCAAAGTAGAGCGTCGGCCTGAATCGCTCAATGAGCGAAAGACTGCTCGCCGGCCCGGGGCGTTGTTCGTTCAATACCGCGGTGCCGCCGACCCAAAGCGGAAAGGTGAGATTATTGCCGAGACCATAGGCAAAAAACAATTTCGCATCGGAGTAGAAGACGTCGTCTTCGCGAATGCCTAGTGTCTCGACGCCGAACCGCTGGCTGGTGACAACCATGTCGCGATGGCGGTGCACGGCCGCCTTCGGCGACCCGGTAGAGCCGGAGGAATAGAGCCAGAAGCAATCCTCCTCGGCCGTAGCCGGCACGGCTTCGAATTGCGACTCGCCGCCGGCGAGCAGCGCGCTGAACGAACGCGCTCCTCCGTCGGTGCGAAGGACGGACGGCGGCGCTCGCGTCACATTGGCGAGCGCAGGTTCCACTTCACCGGCAAAATCGGGCGAATAGATCAGCGCAGCCGCGCCCGAGTCGTCGATCATGAACGCGTAGCTGCTCGATCGCAGCAAGGTGTTGAGCGGGACCGGGACGATCCCCGCCTTTATTGCACCCCAAAACAGATAAAAGAATGCCGGGCAGTCCTTCACGATCATCAGCAAACGATCGCCGCGCCCGAGCCCGAGGTTCACCAACGCATTGGCACTGCGGTTAACATTGGCGGCAAGGTCACTATAAGTGACCGCATTGTCGGCCGTGTGGATCGCGACCTTGTCGCCACGGCCTTCCGCGATATGTCGATCGACGAACGACACCGCTACATTATAATTAGGCGCAAAACGCAGTCCCGACGGACGCTCGGAGGCGTCGATTTCAACGGTGTGGCTCTGCATGACCCCGACCTGTCCTCATTTCGATTCGATCAGCGGGCTGCCGCAACGAACCGCCATCTAGAAAAATGCCTGGATACCCGTTTGCGCGCGGCCCAAGATCAACGCGTGGATATCGTGAGTGCCTTCATAGGTATTCACCGTCTCGAGGTTCGCGAGCACGCGCATCACGTGATATTCCTCGGATATGCCATTGCCGCCGTGCATATCGCGGGCGAGCCGCGCGATGTCGAGCGCCTTGCCGCAATTGTTGCGCTTCATCAGCGAGATCGACGGTGGCGCCGCTTTGCCGGCCTCGATCATCCGACCAAGCCGCAGCGCGCCCTGGAGGCCGAGCGCGATCTCGGTCTGCATGTCGGCAAGTTTCTTCTGAATGAGTTGATTGGCGGCGAGCGGGCGACCAAACTGCTTGCGGTCGAGCGTATATTGGCGCGCCGCGTGCCAGCAGAATTCTGCGGCGCCCATAGTGCCCCACGCGATGCCGTAACGCGCGTTATTCAGGCAGCCGAACGGCCCGGCGAGACCCTTCACGTGGGGCAGCAAGTTTTCGTCCGGCACGACACAATCGTCCAGCACGATCTCGCCGGTGATGGAGGCCCGCAACGACAGCTTGCCTTGGATCTTGGGCGTCGCGAAGCCCTTGGTGCAGCGCGCGACAATAAAGCCGCGGATGACGCCGTCGAGCTTCGCCCACACGACAGCGATATCCGCAACCGGCGCGTTCGATATCCAAGTTTTAGAACCGTTGAGCTTGTAGCCACCGGGAACCTTTTCGGCACGTGTCGCCATGGAGCCAGGATCGGATCCGTGATCGGGCTCGGTCAGGCCGAAGCACCCGACCATTTCGCCGGTCGCGAGCTTGGGCAGATATTTGCGGCGTTGCGCTTCAGTGCCGTAGGCGTAAATTGGGTACATCACCAGGGACGATTGCACCGACATTGCCGAGCGGTAGCCGGAATCAACGCGCTCGGTTTCGCGCGCAATCAGGCCGTAGGCGACATAGCCCAGACCGGCGCCGCCATATTCCTCCGGAATCGTCGGGCCGAGCAGGCCGAGCTTGCCCATTTCAGGCAGCATGTTGGGATCGTATGATTCCTTCGCGTAGGCTTCGACCACACGCGGCATCAGATAATCCTGGGCGAAACCGCGGGCGGTGGCGCACACCATGCGCTCGTCCTCAGTGAGTTCGCCTTCGAGACCGAGCGGGTCCTCCCAATTGAAATCCGTGTCCTTCAACATCGCGGACTTGCCACTCCATTTCTCGGCCGCTTGGGTCATGACCGACTCTCTCTATCGACAGTTTCGGCGCCGCCCACCGACCGAGTGCCCAAATTCGCGTTCTCGACGGCCAGATTGCCTCGCGCCCGCACCCGCCGATATCATCGGACCGGAATGAGGAATTACAGCCAGCGCTCGACACTCCAGCCGGGTACTAGGAAACGCCCAAAGCCCCTGCGGACACAATTTAGTTTAGAGCCACCCCTCGCTGCCTAATTTGACCAAAGTCAAGCGTACCCAGCATCAGCGAAGATGGCGGCGGGTCGCTCCTGAGGCAGCAAAGAGAGATGCTCCTGCTTCGATAGAATGATCCTCGCGTCAACGGCCATGCAGCAATCGTCGAGCGGCAAGCAGGGGTTCAGATCAACCTGTTCGATTAGCGGCTGCTCCTCCAGCAAGCGGCCCAGCGAAACAAGCGTCGCGGCGATAGAGTCGACGTTTATTTTGTTCCGACCGCGCGCCCCGGCGATCAATTGTGGGGGGAGCGTATCGTGAATCAGCTCCCGTGCCTGTGTGATCCCGAACGGTGCCAACCGAAAGCCCACGCGTTTGAGCACTTCGACGTAGATTCCCCCTAGGCCAAACATGACCACCGGGCCGAACCGTTTATCCCTGATCGCTCCCAGCACCAGCTCAGTCGTTGGGGGCATCATCTTCTGAACGAGAATGCTCGGGTTGCGAATGTCCGGAGCCGCTTTCCTGACGTTCTCGACGAGCCGCGCAAATGATTGTTCCAGAATGCCGTCTGAACCAACACCGAGCATCACGCCACCGATATCGGATTTATGCAGGATCTGCGTCGACACCACTTTGAGCACGACCGGATAGCCGATCTGGTTCGCGGCGCAGAGGGCGTCCTGCAGCGATTCCACCAGTTTGAATGGCGGCACACTGACGTCGTATTGCTTGCACACCGCGTAGGCTTCGGGTTCGAGTAAACTGACCCGCCCCTCCTCTACCGCAGCGGCGATCAGCAGTGCGCTGGGTCCATCCGTGCGACGCGATTGCCGGTCGAGGGGTGCCTGTGCAGCCCTCGCGCGAACGGCTCCGTAGACTGAGAGATTTGCCGCAACCCGAGCAACAGCGTCGGGATAGTCAAATGTCGGCAGGCCCGCGCCCTCCAGGCCATCGCGTAATTCCGCGCCGAACTCGCCGAACGTGACGACATTGAGCAGCGGCTTTCTTGGCTCCTCCTGCGCTTCGTAAGCACCCACAACCTCTTTGGCGAGCCGTCGCTGGTCGTGGAAGGCGCTCGGACCGAGTATCTGGATGATCGCGTCCACGCTCGGGTCCTTGAATAAAAGCGTCAGAACCTGATTGTGCAGAACCTCGGAATTGGTCGCCGTCATGTCGATATAACCCGGCGGATGACCGATGTTGGCGGCAACGGGCAGGACGCCCCTCAGCCCCACCTCTGTCGCACCAGCGAACGGCGGCATCGTGATGTCGGAGAACATCGAAATCCCGTCGATACACAATGTTCCCGGTCCGCCCATATGGGTGAGCACGGCGATGCGGTTTCCCGTCGGGATCGGCTGCTTGGAAAAAACCCGCAGCGTGTCGTAAAACTCCGCGACGGTGCCAGCGCGAACCAGCCCAAACTGCCGAAACGCCCCGTCGTAAATGGCATCGGCGCCGGCGATCGCGCCAGTATGAGAGAGCGCGGCGGTCGAGCCCATTTCGCTTCGGCCACTTTTCAGAACCACGATCGGTTTCACGGCGGCCACCTCACGCGCGGCCTCGAAGAAGTCGCGCGGGTCGGAGACGCCCTCCAGATAAATGCCAATGACCCGCGTGGAGTCGTCGTCCCTCAGAAACATGAGCAGCTCGGCCATCTGGACATCCGCCATATTGCCGACCGAGACGAATTTGTTGAGGCCCACGCGGCCGCCAGTGCCGGAAGCGAACATAAACGCATTGCCGAACGCGCCGCTTTGGGTGAGGAGGCTAATTCCGCCGCTCGGATAGGCCCCAATATCAAAATTGGTGTTGAACCCACTCACTGTGTTTATCACGCCGACGCAATTTGGGCCGACCATACGGATGTTGGCGGAGCGGAGCGTTTCGACCAAATCCCGCTCCCGCTTAGTCCCCTCGGGCGTATTGAGCTCACCGAAACCAGCCGACATGCAAACTACCGCCGCGACATCGGCGTAACGGCGTTTTCTCTCGGCCAGCTCTTTCGCGACCGACAGAGCCTGATCGGCCGAAACCATCAGCGCGCAGGCCTCAACGGGCTCAGGAATGTCCAGCACGCTCTTGTAACACGGTAGACCAAGGATGGACGGCTCGCGCGGATTGACGGGGAAGATCCGCCCTTTGTAGCCCATGGCAATCATGTTGCGCAGGGCTGTGTGCCCGGGCTTTTTAGGATCCGAGGACGCACCGACCAAGGCGACGCTTTTTGGGTCGAAGAATACGCTCAATGCGGAAATGTCTTGCACCACACTCCTCCCCCGAAGACTGCTGCTTTGCAACGCGGAACCAACAACAATGCTCGCGGTCGTTCGGATCATCTCAATTTCCTTTGAACGCCGGTTTGGTCTTTGCGACGAAAGCCTCATAGGCCCGCTCGTAGTCTTTTGTTTGCATGCAAATCGCCTGCGCTTGGGCTTCCGCCTCGATGGCGTCGTCGATCCCCATGCTCCATTCCTGATGGATGCAGCTCTTGGTCATGGCATGGCCGAATGTGGGGCCCGCGGCCAATGAGGCCGCCAAAGCCTGCGCCTCGGCGAGCAGTACCGTCGGCTCACAGAGCTTATTGTAGAAGCCCCATCGCTCGGCCTCGGAGCCGGCCATCGAACGTCCGGTATAGAGCAGCTCAGCGGCTCGACCCGCGCCGATAATTCGCGGCAGGATATTGCACGCCCCCATATCGGCGCCGGACAGACCGACGCGGGCGAACAAGAACGCGACCTTGCTCTGCTGCGTGCCGTAACGCAGATCCGACGCCATCGCCAGGATCGCGCCGGCGCCGGCACAGACTCCATCGATTGCCGCAATGATCGGCTGCGGACAGGCCCGCATGGCTTTGACCAGATCACCGGTCATGCGGGTGAAGGAGAGCAGTCCCGCCATGTCGCCTTTCCGCTGCATCTCGACCAGCGGACCGATGATTTCGTGTACGTCACCGCCAGAACAAAAATTTCCTCCCGCACCGGTAATCACCACCGACTTAATAGTGTCGGCGTAAACAAGGTCGCGGAATGCATCTCGCAATTCGGCGTAGGACTCCAAGGTCAACGGATTCTTTCGCTCCGGCCGGTTGAGCGTCACCGTCGCCACCGACCCGTCCACTTGCCAGAGAAAGTGTTGCGGCTTGAATTTCGTGAAGTCGACGCGCGCTGGACGAAAGCGTGCGGCAGTATCGTTCGTCACCAGGTCACGCTCGCTTGCAAGTCCGAGATTAGCCATTATTCCCTCCATCAGCCGGCGAAAGTCAGCCCCCCGCTCACGCTCATCACCTGGCCGGTGATGTAGTCGGAACGGGAGCTCGCGAAGAACACGATTGCATCCGCAATGTCCTGCGGCTTGGCAAAGCGCCTGAATGGGATCGCCTTGAGAAAAGCTTCCCGCAGTTTCTCCGGCCGCGACTGCAGCATCGGTGTATCGGTCGGGCCAGGGCAGACGCAATTAACGTTGATCGAGTAACGCGCCACTTCTCGTGCCAGCGATTTTGTAAACGCGATCACGCCGCCCTTGGCGGCCGCATAAGTGGTCTCGCCGCTGCTTCCGACCCGTCCGGCATCACTTGAGACGTTGACGATTTTCCCCTTACCCGCAGCCATCATGACCGGAAGCAGAGCCTGTGTAAGATGCAGCGTTCCCCCGAGGTTGATCGCGATGACGCGCTCCATGTAGTCGGGAGAATTCTCGACGAACGATTGAATGTCGTTCCAGCCTGCCGCGTTGACCAGCACGTCGATGCGGGGGTGCTTTGCCAGCACGGCGGCCGCACTACTACGGATGGAAGCAGACTCGGCGAGATTGATCGAGACGTACTCGACCGCGAGATTGGCCCGCCTGGCCTCGTTCTCAACCTCGGCGCCTTTTTTTGCGTCGATATCGGCGGAGATCACTAGCGCGCCGCAACGAGCAAACTCCATGACGGTCGCTCTTCCGATGCCGGAGGCACCACCGGTAACCATGACGATCTGATCATCGAATTTCATCACGCCGCTCCTTTTTTCATCTGCATCGCCGGCTCGGCCGATCCTGCAAGAAAAGCTTGAACCCGCCGCCGCGTTTCGGGATCGTTGAGCAGCAGTCGAGTGGATTCCAATTCGTCGGTGTAGCCGCCGCGGTCCTTTGGTTCGGCCGCGGCGATACAGGCTTTGCTGGCGGAAAGCGCCGCGGCCGGAAGCGCGGCGACGGCGCGCACGATCGCGGCAGCGCGTTCCTGAAGCTCGACACGTGGGACCGACCAATGCACCACGCCGAGCTCGGCGGCAGTCGCGCCGTCGAATATTTCGGCCGAAAGTATGAGCCGGGCCGCAACGCCTGGACCGCACAGCCGGGTGAGCCGCTGCGTACCGCCGGCGCCCGGAATCAATCCGAGCCGCGCTTCCGGCAGGCCCAGTCGGGCTTCGTTCGCCGCGATACGCAAATCGCACGCCAATGCCAGTTCGAGACCCCCGCCCATCGCTGCGCCACCGATCTCGGCCACGGTGACCTGGGGCAAGCGCTCAATCCGTGCGTAAAGTCTCTGTATGCCCGCAACGTAGGCGTACATTCGGTCGGCGCCGTCGCGCGCCGCCATGTGCCCCTGCACTTCTTTCAAATCGGCGCCGGCGCAGAACACCTTCTGGCTGGAGCGGACATGCACGACGCTGCAGCTTGGGCCTTGCGCCAGCGCATCGAGTTCGGCTTCGAATGCACGCACCCACTCCTCGCTGATCGCATTCACCGGAGGACGGCACAGCGTCAAGGTCGTCACAGCGTCGACGGTTTCAGTCAAGAACATCATCAGGCTCGCTTTTCCTGTCCTTCTTGGGCGACGAGGGCGCGGCTGATAACCAGGCGCTGGATGTCGTTCGTGCCCTCGTAGATTTTGCTGGCGCGAACCGCGCGAAAAATTCGCTCGACGCCGAAGTCGGTCATGTAGCCGGCGCCGCCGAGCGTCTGGATAGCGTCGGAGCAGACGCGCTCGGCGGCTTCCGTAGCGAACAATTTGGCCATCGACGCCTGCTTCAGACACGGCATACCCTGGCTGCGCAGTGCGGCGGCGTGCAACACCAATTGCCGCGCCGCTTCGATCTGGGTCGCCATATCGGCAAGGCGGAAAGCGACGGCCTGGTGTTCCATGATCGTCTTGCCAAAACTTTTCCGCTCTTGCGCGTAACTGAGCGCGATCTCGAAGGCCGCACGCGCCATGCCGACGGCCTGCGCGGCGATGCCGATCCGGCCGCCTTCGAGGTTGGCCAAAGCGATGCGGTAGCCTTGGCCTTCAGCGCCCAGCCGGTTTTCGTCGGGTATGCCGAGGTTCTCGAAATGAATCTCGCAGGTATCGGAGGCCTGTTGTCCCATCTTGTTTTCGATCCGCCCGACCCGATAACCCGCTTGCTTGGTGTCGACGATGAAGCAACTGATGCCGTGCTTGCCTAAACTGCGCTCGGTAGCCGCCACGACGAGCGCGATGTCGGCATTCTTGCCCGAAGTGACGAATTGCTTGGTGCCGTTGAGAACGTAGCCGCCACCGCGGCGCTCGGCATGCGTGCGGATGGCGCCGGCATCGGAACCGCTCTGCGGTTCGGTGAGGCAGAAAGCGCTCAGCAACTCGCCGCGCGCCATCGGCTTCAGGTACTTCTCTTTTTGCTGCAGCGTGCCGTATTCGACGAGCGTCATGCAGCCGACAGAATTATGCCCGCTCACGATGGTCGATACCGCACCGTCACCCGCCGCAATTTCTTCCAGAGCGAGCGCGTAGGCGACGTAGTCCATGCCTGCCCCATCCCATTCCAAAGGCACGGTCATGCCCAGAAAGCCGAGCTTTCCGAGTTCGCGGAGCGCCGCGCGCGGAAACACCGCATGGCCGTCCCATTCGGCCGAATGCGGCCGCAAAGAGCGCTGCGCGAAGGCGCGCGCGGTGTCTCGGATTTGTTCTTGTTCTTCGGTCAGCAACATCGCCTCCACTCGGCCGCCTCACGTCGCGTTATTTCGCGCGCCTTCAACAGTTCCCGCGCGACGACCAGCTTCTGCACTTCGGTTGCCCCCTCATAGATGCGCAGCGCACGGATTTCACGGTAAAGCGCTTCGACTTTGACGCCGACCCGCACGCCGTTGCCGCCGAAAATCTGCACGGCTCGGTCGATGACGCGTTGCGCCATCTCGGTCGAAAACGCCTTGGCGGTCGACGCCTCGCGAGTAATGCGCGCTGCGCCGCGGTCCTTTGCCCAAGCGGCGCGGTAAACCAGCAATGCGGCGGCGTCGATATCGATCGCGCTATCCGCAATCGAGGCTTGCGTCAGTTGCAGATCCGCCAACGGCGCGCCAAACAAATTGCGCGTTGCCGCGCGGTCGATCATTTCATCCAGGCCTCGGCGGGCCAGTCCGAGCGCCGCCGCCGCAACGGTCGATCGAAAAATATCGAGCGTCGCCATCGCGACTTTGAAGCCTTCGCCTGGGCCGCCGAGCCGGTTGGCCAGCGGCACGCGACAACCGGTGAAGCGGAGTGTCGCAAGCGGATGCGGAGCGATGACGTCGATCCGGCCGGCGATCTCCAGACCCGCCGTATCAGCATCGACAACGAAGCATGAAAGTCCCTTGGCGCCTGGCGCCTCGCCGGAGCGGGCGAAGACGATGTAGTGGTCGGCGATTCCGCCGTTCGAAATCCAAGTCTTGAGCCCATCGATGCGCACATGCGCGGGACCGTCTTTGGTCGCGGTTGCCACGAGCGCGCTTACGTCGGAGCCAGCTTCCGGCTCCGACAGCGCGAACGCCGCGATGTGACGCCCGTCGCGAACCGGCGGCAAATATTTGGCTTTGATCTCATCGCCGCCGAACAGCGATATAGAACCGGTTCCGAGCCCCTGCATGGCAAAGGCAAAATCGGCAAGACTGTCGTGCCACGCCAGGATTTCCCGAGCGGCGCATATCGTTCGCACGTCGAGTTTTTCCGACAAGCCGCCATAGGCCGCCGGCACAACGGCGCGCAACCACCCCGCCTCGCCCAAGGCTCGCACCAGCGCTCGACAGGAACGATCCACATCCGCGTGGTCGACATGCCGAGAGACCGCCCGGTCGGCCCAACCGGCAAGCGCCGGCCCGAATTCCCGGTGCGCGTCGTCAAAAAACGGCCACGCAAGATGGGCGAGCGATGGTGTCATTTACCGCCACCATTTGTATTCAATCCCCGCTCGCGCAGCATGTAGCGCTGGATCTTACCTGTCGCGGTCTTTGGCAGACTGTCGACGAATTCGATCCAGCGCGGATATTTCCAAGAGCCTATCGTTCTCTTGACGTGTACTTTGAGCTCTTCGTAGAGCGCCCTGCCGCCGTCGGCCTGCCGAAAATCCTTGAGGACTACGTATGCCTTCGGCTTGATCAGTCCATTGTCGTCTTCGGCCGGAACCACCGCCGCTTCCTCGACTTGCGGGTGGCTCATCAACGCGGCCTCGACCTCGAATGGCGAAACCCAGATACCGCTGACCTTGAACATGTCGTCGGTACGGCCACAATAAATGTAAACGCCGTCCGCGCGACGCAGATATTTGTCGCCGGTGCGGGTCCACTCACCCAGGAAGGTCCGCCGAGTCTTTTCCCGCTGATTCCAGTACCCAGCCGCGGCCGACTCGCAACGCACTAAAAGCTCGCCGATTTCATCATCGGCGGTGTCGGAACCATTCTCATCGACCAATCGGAGATCGTAACCTTCCACCGGCACGCCCGATGTGCCG
The DNA here is from genome assembly GCA_049519075.1 of Xanthobacteraceae bacterium. Lineage (GTDB taxonomy): Bacteria > Pseudomonadota > Alphaproteobacteria > Rhizobiales > Xanthobacteraceae > BOG-931. Next base: position 28,212 of record JBEKRD010000046.1, read on the forward strand.
TATTCGACGGCATTCGGCAGATTTGTCAGAAACAGATGTCCCAATTCCGTCGAGCCGACGCCATCCACGATGTCGACGCCGATCCGCTTTTTCCATTCTTCGCCGACATGCATTGGCAAGGGCTCTCCGGCCGAGAAACAGATTCGCAGTCGGCTCGACGCACTGTCACGCCCGCAGTCCGGATCCGCGAGCAGGGCCGCATAAAGCGTCGGAACCGCAAAAAACATTGTCGGCTGATAGCCACGCAGCATTTCAAAGACGCTTTGGGGAGTCGGCCGCTCGGAATAGAGCACCGAGGTTGCCCCAACCCACATCGGACAGAACATCGCGCTGCCGATGCCATAGGAGAAAAACAATTTCGCCGACGAGAATATGATGTCGTCTTCGCGGTAGCCGATGCGGCGCTGGCCGGAGTTTTGCGCGATCACCATGGGGCTCGAATGCACGTGCATCACGCCTTTCGGCGATCCGGTGGTCCCGGATGAATAGAGCCAATAGGCGACTTCATCGGCCGAAGTCCTGGCCGGCGCCGAGCCTTCGTTCTCAGCCGCCAACAACATGTCGAGCCGGGGCACACCGGGGGGACCGCCACCGACGACGATCACGCCTTTGAGATTGGGCAGCTCCTTGGCGGCTTCCTGCACCAGCGGGAGAAGCGCGGTCGAAACGAAAACCGCTTTGGCACGGGAATCGTCGAGCAGGTAGCGATATTGGTCGACCGTGAGGCGCGTATTCATCAGAACGGGAACGATGCCGGCTCGGATGGCGCCCCAGAACAGGATCGGAAAATCGACCGTGTCGAGCAGAATGAGACCAATGCGGTTTTCCGGCTCGATACCCATGCGCGACAGCAGCGGGCCGATGCGCGCCGCCGCATCGCGCAGCTCGCCGTAGGTCAGATTGCGCGCAGTGTCGACGAAAGCCATTTTGTCGGCGCGGCCTTCCGCGACGTTTCGATCTACAAAATCGACCGCGGCATTATAGTCGCGAAGCAACACGGTCAGCCTCGCTGATGATTTCCAGCTGACTTCTTAGTGACCGATTGCGGCCGCTTCCTTGACTTTCGTCAGGTCGGCCACTCGATCGCCCGCCACAGGACCAAGCGGCTTGATTTTTGTCATGGCGGGTTTGCGCCAATGGGCGCATTTTTGCACAAAAGGAGTACTCCGATGGCCGATCCCGGCCCGCAACCTACTAAACGTTTGCTCAGGCTGAAGCTCAATGGCCGTTGGCGCGAAGACGCCGTTGCGGAACAGGATTTGCTCGTCGATTATTTGCGCGATATGGCCGGTCTCACCGGCGTGAAAATCGGGTGTGACGGGGGCGAATGCGGCGCGTGTACGGTTCTGGTTGACGGCGAGGCGGTGCCGTCCTGCATAACGCTGGCTGTTCGCTGCGAAAACCGCAGCGTCGAAACCATCGAAGGCTTGGCCGTGCAAGGACGGCTCAGCCGGTTGCAGCGAGCGTTTCACGAGAAGCTCGGCGCCCAGTGCGGCTTCTGCACGCCGGGCATGATCATGGCCGCCGAAGCGCTGCTGCGGCGCAATCCAACGCCCACCGACGGCGAAATACGAAACGCGTTATCGGGAAATCTTTGCCGGTGCACCGGCTATGTGAAGATCATCGAGTCGGTGAAGGTGGCGGCGGAGCCCAATCCATGACCGTCGATCAGGTCGTCGATCCCCGGCGCTTCCGCCGTGGCGTTCCTCTCATCGACGGCATTGAGAAGGTGACCGGCCGCGCCCGCTATACCGCGGACCTCGACCATGCCGGCGCGCTGATCGGACGCATACTCCGGAGCCCGGTTAGCCACGGAGAGATAAGTCGCTTGGATGTTTCCAAGGCGCGAGCTGTCGAAGGAGTCTTTGCGGTCGTTACCGGCGACGATTGCCCGCACACCTATGGCGTCCTGCCGATTGCCATGAACGAATACCCGATGGCGCGCGAGCGCGTTCGCTACCGCGGCGAGCCCATTGCCGCGGTGGCCGCGATTGACGCCGCAACCGCGAAGCGCGCGATCGATCTGATCGAACTGGAGCTGCGTGAATTGCCGGCCTATTACACGTCCGAGGAAGCCCGAGCACCTGGCGCGACCTCGCTGCATGACAACAAGCCCGGCAACGTCGAACGTGAAGTCCACCACGAATTCGGCGAGTGGCGGCAGGGCTTGGCGAAGTCGGACCTTGTTCGTGAGGAGAAGATTAGCTGCGCGGAGGTCAACCACGCTCAGATTGAACCCCACGCCTGCCTAATGGATTATGACCCTATTTCCGGACGTCTCACGGTCCAGAGCGTTTCCCAGGTCATCTATTACCTGCACCTGATGCTGGCGCGATGCCTTGAAATGGATGAGTCGCGCATCCGCGTCGTGAAGCCATTTGTCGGCGGCGGCTTTGGTGCGCGCGTCGAGGTCCTGAATTTTGAAATTATCACGGCGCTCCTGGCGCGCGCGGCCGGCGGGAAAGTGCTTATGCAGTTGAGCCGGGAAGAAACCTTCCTGACCCACCGCGCCCGCCCGCAGACCGACGTAACAATCCAGCTCGGCATGATGCGTGATGGCAGGATCACCGCCTGTACCTGCAATGTCGTACAGCGCGGCGGCGCCTATGCCGGCTACGGCATCGTAACGATCCTCTACGCTGGAGCGCTGTTGCAAGGCCTCTACGACATTCCGGCGCTCAAATACGACGGCTATCGGGTCTATGCCAATCTGCCACCCTGCGGCGCTATGCGCGGGCACGGGTCGGTCGACATGCGTCATGCCTTCGAATGTCTCCTCGATCGCATGGCCCGTGATTTGGAGCTCGACCCATTTGCCGTGCGCCGCGCCAACCTGTTGCAGGCGCCGACCCGCACATTGAATGATCTGGTTGTGAACAGCTACGGTCTCGGCGAGTGTCTCGACAAGGTCGAGCGGGCAAGCCGCTGGCGTGACCGCATCGGCCGCATGCCTCCCGGCAAAGGTCTGGGCATCGCCTGCTCCCATTACGTCAGCGGATCCGCCAAGCCGATTCATTTCACCGGCGAACCGCATGCGGTGGTGCATCTCAAGCTGGATTTCGACGGCGGGGTGACGGCCCTCACCGGCGCCGCGGACATCGGTCAGGGGTCCTCCACCATGGTGGCGATCGCCGTGGCCGAGACATTGGATATCTCGCTCGACCGGGTGCGGGTCATCGCCGGCGACACCGCCGTCACTCCGAAAGACAACGGCGCCTATTCGTCGCGGATCACCTTCATGGTGGGCAACGCCGCGATCGACGCCGCTAAGAAGCTCAAGGCGCTGCTCGTCGCCGCGGCGGCCCGCAAGCTCGAGGCGCGCGCCGATGAGATCGAGTGCGTAGGCGAAGTGTTCCGCGTCGGCATCGGCGTTCAATCGACTCTGCCCTTCGCTGAAGTTGTCGCTGCAGCCCTGGTCGACGAGGGCGCTATCACCGTGAAGGGATCATTCACCTGCCCGCCGGAATTCCAGGGCGGCAAGCACCGTGGCGGTGCGGTCGGCTCCACCATGGGTTTCAGCTATGCCGCTCAGGTGGTCGAGGTGACTGTCGACGACGCGAGCGGTCTGGTGACGGTCGATAATGTCTGGGTGGCGTTGGACTGCGGCCACGCGATCAATCCACTCGCGGTCGCGGGACAGATCGAGGGATCGGTTTGGATGGGGATGGGCCAGGCTCTCTGCGAAGAGACCCGCTATCTTGAAGGCTTGCCAGCCCACGCGAGCTTTCTTGAATACCGCATGCCGACGATGGCGGAATCTCCGCCCATCGAAGTTCACATCGTCGAAAGCCATGATCCCTATGGGCCGTTCGGCGCCAAGGAGGCAAGCGAAGGCGCATTGGCCGGTTTTCCGCCGGCCCTGGTCAATGCCATTGCCAACGCCATCGACATCGATCTGGACGTACTGCCCGCGACGCCGGAGCGCGTCATCGACGCGCTGAGCCAGCGGCGGCGCGCAGCCAGGCTCCACAGATTGCGGGCCACATCATGACCTCACCGCTGGCCGCATTCCGTCTGGCACAGCCGAGCACCGTCGATGAAGCCGTCGCGGCGTGTCTGAAACACCCGGGTAGCCGCTTCATCGCCGGCGGCACCGATTTGCTGGTGAACATGCGACGCGGCATCAGCGGCCCGGATATGCTGATCGATTTGTCCGGCATCGAACAACTCGCCGGGATCGCGACCACAGGACCGGGCGTGACAATCGGCGCTGGTACCACCATCGCGACGCTTGCCCGCGACCCGCTCATTGCCACCCGTTATCGAGCGCTCGCCCAAGCCGCTGCTGCGATCGCCGGCCCCGGGCATCGCGCCATGGCGACCGTCGGCGGCAATCTGTGCCTCGATACCCGCTGCATCTACTACAACCAAAGCGAATGGTGGCGGAGCGCCAACGCCTATTGTCTCAAGAATCGCGGCGACACGTGTCATGTCGCGCCGCAGGGCAGGCGTTGCCACGCCGCCTATACGGGCGACCTTGCCCCGGCTTTGCTCGTTCTTGGTGCGGAAATCGATATCGCGGGCCCGCAAGGCTGGCGCCGCGTTCCCTTGAGCGGGCTCTATGTGGAAGACGGCCGCGCGCATCTTACTTTGGCCGCAGGCGAGCTCATCGTGGCAGTCCATCTGCCGTCGGACGCGCCCGCGTCCGCTTATGCGAAACTGCGCACGCGTGGCGCCCTCGACTACCCGTTGGCCGGCGTGGCGATTGCGCTCGCGGCCTCCGGCGCAACCATCGGCTCGCTGCACATTGCACTGACCGGCACGAATTCCCGGCCCTTCGTCGTCACCGGCACGGACAGCTTCGCGGGACGGGTGGTCGACGAAAAGCTCCTCGCCGAGATCGACCGGCTGGTGCAAAGGCAAGTGCAGCCGATGCGAACCACGATTGCTTCCGCCAATTATCGCCGGGTCGCGGCGGCGGCACTGGCGCGCCGCCTGACCGCCAGTCTATTCGTCGAATGCACGGCGTGAAGCTGTCCGCACCGTTATGCGTCGGTCATATGGGACTACGCAAAATCAGCTCCGCGGCACGGGAACCACGGCGGTTGCTTCCAGCTCGATCTTGGCCGGCGTATCGAGAAGGTCGGCGACAAAAATCATGCTCATGACTGGATAATGATCGCCAAACAGCGATCTCCAAATGCGGCCGAGTTCACGCCGTCCCGCCAGATAGGCCGGCTTGTCGATGCAGAACGCCGTGATCCTGCAAATGTGGCTTGGTGCACCGCCCCCTTCGGCGAGGATGGCGAGGATATTTTTGAGCGCCTGTTCGAATTGCGGAACCAACTGGTCGCTAAGAAAATGCTGCTCGCAATCCCAGCCGACTTGGCCGGCGATGAACACGATGCGACCGGCCTCCACGCTGATCCCATTGGCATAACCGATCGGCGACAGCCAGCCGCGCGGGTGGAGAACTTGTGCCGGCATCGGCTACTCCCGTGCTAGAAATGTGTGGCGTCAACGCTAAGATTCGAGCGTGACGCGCACTGTGCTACGCCCGTCGGTCGCGAGCTGGCGCAGCTTGCCGACGTCTGCGACCATCACATGCGAGGCATCGACGACAACCCCGATCGCTCGCAATCTTGCGAATGCGCGCGACAGAGACTCCGGCGTTAGGCCGAGCCTTCCTGCTATCGAGATCTTGTCATAGGGCAGCATGACCGAGCAATGACCTTGCTCCTTCACCGACAGCGATGCGAGAAATTCGGCGACCCGCTGCACACCGCTATGCGCCTTGAGCTGTTCCACCTGTTCGACGAGACTATGCAGGTGCTGAGATATCGACGCTACCATCGCCAATGCGATATCGGGATTGGCACGGATGCAACGCACGATATGATCGGCAGGGATACGCCCAACTCTTGCGTCGCTTACCGCTTCCGCGGTGGAAAAATATCGATTGCCGGTGAAGGCGACCGATTCGGCGAAACTTTCGCCTTTCGCCAAAATATTGATGACGGCCTCATCGCCTGACAAAGTGCTGCGATAAAGTTTCACCCACCCATCGATGATGATGAAAAACGCCGTCGCCGGATCGCCCTGCCGAACGATCCACTCATGGGGACGCAGCATCATCGCCGTGGCCGGCGCGATGATTTGCTCAACAGTTTCAGCCTTCAGTCCACGAAAGACCGCGATACGTGAAATGATCTGAATGTCGCCGGCCGTTAGCCTCGATGACATAATGAGCAGCCTCAGATCGTAGCGACCGATTCATGGAACAGATCGGAGGCGATGCTTTGATCTTTATCAACGGATCCGGCTCTGCTGCCGTCTATTTATGCTGCGTCGCACAAAGAATAGACGCAAAGCAGCGATCAATCTGGCAGCCGCGGCGCGACCGATTTCGGCCCCGGCCGGCCGTTGCCGGCACTATGGCGATCCACCAGCTTGCGCATCGTCGCAATGGTGATCGACCCCAGTGTCGCCCGCGCGATATCGTCGATTTCGCTGAGAACCTGGCGCAGGGCTTGGCCCTCGGCCGTGGCGTCGGCAACCCCGGTGTGCTGCTCAACGGCATTCAAGTCCTCGAACCGCTGCACCACGTCCAGCAACGTCATTCGCCGTGCATTGCCCGCAAATTGGTAGCCGCCGCCGGCGCCACGCGCCGATCGCACCAGTCCGGCGCGGCCCATGACATGCATCACTTTCGCCAGATGGTGACTGGAGACGCCGTATTTTTCGCCGATCTCGGCGACCGATACCTGTTGGCCTTCGCGGGCGGCGAGCTCTAGGAGTGCGAAAATCGCAAGTTGCGTCGAAATCTGCAGTCTCATGCGTCGCCACCGCTTAGCCGATCCGGTCGAGATCGCAAGGGCACCGTTGCCCCGTCAATCGAGATCCCTCTCAAGTTGGATATAGGGTCCAGCCATCATTCCTTCGCTGCGAAAGAACAACATTGGAAGCCGGGCGTCTCGGGCGACCATCGTGCGCATCTTGCCGATGCCCACATTGCGAAATTCGCGGGAGATCGCCTCGATCAACGCGCTTCCAGTACCACGCAAACGCATCTCCGGCTCGACCGACAGCGCAAACACCCACCCGCAGGGAGTCGAGCCGAATTCCCAAGCTCGAACCTCACCTATGATAAAGCCAAGTAGATGCGGCTTGGTCCGGTCGCTGCGATCTTCCGCCACGAGAAAGAACCGCTCGTGGGAGCGCTGATTGCCGAAACGTCGGAAAACGTCGTCCCAATAATCCGCTTTGGCGAGTTTGGTGACTCGGGTGTCCAGCGCGATCACGTCCGGCATGTCGCCTGCGCGCACGCGACGCACCCGCATGGTGGTCGAACCGGTTGCTGGTGCCTGCGTGGATTTTGCCAATGCGTCACTACCTTTCGGCCAACAAACCGATGTCGACGAAATGCCGATAAAAACATAGCGTATAATTACGCATTATGGTACCGATTTGTAGTCTGATCCGAGGAGGGCATCGCCGTGACTAGCGTGCGAGCGGAAGAACAATCGCAACCGAACCCGCGGATGTGGCGAACAGCCGACGCCGTGCATATTGATCTGCGCGGTGCTTCTGAGCCCATCGCAGCGCTTATGCAGGCGATCGATAGCGGCGGGATCGACAGCGCCCTAGTCGGTCATTTTGAATGTGAACCGATCTTCCTCTATCCGGAGCTCGACGAGCGTGGCTGGAGTCACGAGATCCTGGAGTCGCACTGCGGCGGCGGCCCGGATTGCGAAGACGGATTGATGCTTCGCATGGTGCGCTGGGGTCGTTGAGCGCCGTGGCAAGCCTTTCCGACAACACCTTCAAATATATTGGCCAGCGTCTACGCGGATCACTTCGCCAGTGATGGCACGCGCAGCATTCGACAGCAGGAATAGCACTGCGCTGGAGATGTCTTCGGGGTG
>JBEKRD010000047.1:0-51502 GCA_049519075.1 Xanthobacteraceae bacterium
TGATCCCTGTGCAGCGTAGCTGTCGGTAACGCTGCTACAGGCTCTCAGCGGAAAACCCACAAACTGATCAACGCTCAAATCCAGCCTGGCGGCAAAAAGCCGCCGAGTTTTGCAACACAATCGGCCCTTAGCGGACGTGGAGCAATGACGAAAGCTCGTCGGCTTAGGGCGACGAAGCGGACATTGACTATCCAACTCATGTCCGGTGAAATCGCGCCGATAGCGATGTAGGCCATTGTCTATTTCCAACCCGATCGAAAGCTGCGGCGGACGTAGATGTGTCCTCCCTCAAAACGTGGTGAATTCTCTTGGCCGGACATCGCAGACATTGGGCAAATGGTGCTAGCTATGTGCTAGCTAGAGCTTGGGCCGTCGATCGAATAGTGGCGCGCCCGAAGGGATTCGAACCCCTGACCTCTGCCTTCGGAGGGCAGCGCTCTATCCAGCTGAGCTACGGGCGCGTTGCGGTCTAGATAGCGGAACGCCGACAGCGCGGCAACGGCCCGTGGCCAATGGTCAGCAGCCTTGCCGCAACGCCGCTTTCAAATGGGACGATCCGCTCGACCTCGAAAGCGAGTTGACCGAGGAAGAGCGCATGGTGCGCGACACCGCGCGCGACTACGCGCAGGAAAAACTGTTTCCCCGCGTGCTCGCCGCCAATCGCGACGGCACTTACAATCCGGACATCGTTCGGGAAATGGGTGCGCTCGGGCTTCTCGGCTCGACCATTCCGCAGGATTACGGCGGCGCCGGCCTCGGTTACGTCTGCTACGGGCTGATCGCGCGCGAGGTCGAGCGGGTCGATTCCGGCTTCCGCTCCCTGATGTCGGTGCAGTCGTCGCTGGTGATGCAACCGATCTTTGCCTACGGCAGCGAGGCGCAGCGCCGCAAATATCTGCCGAAGCTCGCAACCGGCGAAATGCTCGGCTGTTTCGGGCTGACCGAGCCCGACCACGGCTCCGATCCCGGCTCGATGGTGACGCGTGCCGAGAAGGCATCCGGCGGCTACAGCCTCACCGGCGCCAAGACCTGGATCACCAATGCGCCGGTCGCCGATATCGCCGTGGTCTGGGCCAAGCTCGACGGCAAGATCCGTGGCTTCATCGTCGAGCGCGGCACCAAGGGTTTCTCGACGCCGAAGATCGACGGCAAGCTGTCGTTGCGCGCTTCGATCACCGGCGAGATCGTGCTCGAAGGCGCGGTCGTGCCGGAAGAAAATATTTTGCCGAACGTCTCGGGGCTCGCCGGCCCGTTCGGCTGTCTCAATGTGGCGCGCACCGGCATCGCCTGGGGCGCCATCGGCGCCGCGGAATTCTGCTGGCACCGCGCCCGCGACTATGCGCTCAACCGCAAGCAATTCGGCCGGCCGCTCGCCGCCAATCAACTCGTCCAGAAAAAGCTCGCCGACATGCAGACCGAAATCACGCTCGGCCTGCATGCCGCGCTGCGGCTGTCGCGCATGATCGATGCCGGCACCGCCTCGCCGCCGGCAATTTCGCTGCTCAAGCGCAACAATTGCGGCAAGGCGCTGGAAGTGGCCCGCCTCGCCCGCGACATGCACGGCGGCAACGGTATCGCGGAAGAATACCACGTGATGCGCGTGCTCTGTAATCTCGAGACCGTTAACACCTATGAAGGCACCCACGACATCCATGCGCTGGTGCTGGGCCGCGCCCAAACCGGGATACAGGCGTTCTTTTAACCTCGCATAGAGGTTCCATGCGTCTGCCGTTGATTTGTTCAGCGGAACCTGCAGCGGCATTGTCGAATTCCACCTTACGGGCTGGCGGTCGACGCCCAAAGCGCCTACATATCAGTATCCCCATGAAGGAGCGTCGAATGGCCCCGCGCCAGATTAAAATGCCTGTAAAAGACGATTCCGAAAAGGAAGCAGAAGTCAACGAAGTAGTCTCACAGCGCAAACGACCGGAGCGCGGTCGCTTTTTGCTCCAGGTCGACCGGCAGACCAAAGGCTCGTACCAGACCTCCGAGGCGGCGCATTCGGCGGCGCTGGCGATCAAGACCGCTCATCCGATCGTTCAGGTCGCGATCTATGACGGCGTCGACAATACCCACACGATGGTTGAAGTACCCGCGGCCGCCTCCTGAAAGGGATTCTCGCGTCACCCACGCCTCCGAACGTGTTCAAAAGGACCATAGGTCATGACGATCCATCACTTTCATGCGGTCATTTGGATCGATCATCATGAAGCCCGCATCTTCCACTTCGGTCCAAACGACGTCGAACGCCTGGTGCTGCACCCGGATCATCCGACACGGCACATCCATCATAAGGCGAACGCATTGGGCAGCGGGCATGCCGGCGAGGATCGCAACTTCCTCCAAGCCATTGTCGGATCGATCGCCGATAGCGGTGCCGTTCTGATTACCGGGCCGGCCAATGCCAAAGATGCGCTGGTCAAACACATCGAGCAGACCGCGCCGCGACTGATGAAGATCGTCGTCGGCGTCGAAACCGTCGATCATCCGAGCGACGCACAGCTTGTCGCCCAGGCCCGGCATTATTTCGCGGCCGAGGATCGGATGTTGCCGCAGCGGGGTTAGGCGTTTCATTCGACCCACCCCATTCCACGCGCTAATATCGCCGCGCATGGACGATCAAACCGCGGCATCGCAAACCGCAGCATCGACGGTGCTCGGCGACAGCATCGTGGCGTGGCTCGCCGACGAGGCATTGCTTGAAACCGAGCCGGCTGCCCTCTATGGCGAGCTGTGCCAGCGGCTGCGCGGCATCGGCGTGCCGATCTTGCGCGGCCGGGTCGGTTACCGCGTGCTTCATCCGCTTTACGATGTCAACGCCATGAGCTGGAGCCCCGAATCCGGCGTCGCGATCGACCTGTTCCGCCCCGATCAATCGAGCGGCGAGGAGTTTCTCAACAGCCCGATCAACTATGCCCTGACGCATGGCCTGCCGGTGCTGCGGCGCCGGCTGACCGGAGAAACGGCGCTCGTCGATTTCCCGCTGCTTGCGGAGTTCCGCGCCTTGGGCGGTACAGATTATCTCCTGTTCATGGTTCGCTTCGGCCGCGTTGGACAGGCCGGCATTATCTGCTCTTGGCTCGCCGACCGTCCTTCGGGCTTCACCGACAGTGAGATCGCGCAATTGCAACGTATCACCCGCGAACTCGCCATCGCACTGAAGGCCAAGATCGAGCACGGCGTGACCCAGAACATCGCCGACGCCTATCTGGGCAAGCGCGCCGGCGCTGCCGTGCGCAACGGCTCGATTCGCCGCGGCGACGGCGAGAAGATCACGGCAGCGCTGTGGTACAGCGATCTGCGCCGCTCGACCGAGCTTGCCGACCGGCTTTCGGCCGACGATTTCCTTAAACTCCTCGGCCGCTATTTCGAGATGACGGCGGCTGCGGTACTCGAGCATGGCGGCGAAGTCGTCTCGCTGATCGGCGACGCGGTGCTCGGCCTGTTCCGCGTCGAGGACACGCCGCAGGAATGCTGCGGCAGGGCGCTCGCGGCGGCGACCGACGCGCGCCGGCGGCTCGGCGCCGCGCCGCAAGCCGCGGCAGGGCAAGCGATCGATTTCGGCATCGCGCTGCATCTGGGCGAAGTCATCTATGGCAATGTCGGCGTGCCGGAGCGGCTGCAGTTCACGCTGGTGGGGCCGGCGGTCAATGTGGTGGTGCGGGTGCAGGATCTGACCAAGGTGCTCGGTTCGCCGCTCCTTGCCACTGCGCCGTTCGCCGCTATGGTCCCGAGCACATCCGTTGCGTCGTGGCGGCCGCTCGGCGAACACATTTTGCGCGGCTTCGACGCGCCGATGCCGATCCTGACCATATAACGCTCGGAGCAAGTGGCGCGCACGGAGCGAAGCGTAATGCGGGTTTTGGCGATGAAGCTCGACCCGGAGCTCGCGTCGTTCGATCCGGGCTACGCCTTTTTCTTACGCAACGCTTTGCCGATATGCGCCAGCATGCGCTTGTGGAATTCGGCAGTCTGGGTTCGAAATGGCAGCTCAAAGCGCGCGGTGGCGCTTTCGCTGAGCATCAGGTTATCGGGCGCGCCTTCGGTGTCGCCGGACAGCCGGAAATCCGTGCGGTAACAGACGATCGGCTTGCCCTTGGCAAAAGCGTAGCCGCACTCCCAGGCGGTGCCGCTGTCGGGATCGGGGCCGTCCATGCAGGCGACCACCATGTCGGCCCAATCGAGCCCTTTTACGTCCATCCGAAAAATCGCCTTGGCGGTGTTGCGGCGCGGCTCATGATCTTGCGGCAGCCAGACTTCAAAACCCTCGCTTTCGAGAAACCGCGCCACGCCGGAGTTGAACTGCTGTTCGCCAATCGAAAACAGCGGACCGGCCAGATAGATTTTAGTCATGATGCCCTTCCCCCTCGCCCTACAACGGCGGCTCCTCGCCGCCTTCCCGTTTGCAGGCGACGCTCGCTTCTTCCAGGTCGAGCTCGCGTTCGATGCGCCGGCGTGCTTCGTCGGTTATCTGGCCGGCTTGCAGCTGGCGGTAGATGTATTGGCGTTCGGCGGCGATCAGTTCCATGCGCACATCGGTAGCCACCGCCGCGGCTTCGATGCCGTCGGGCGAAGTTTGCGGCAGCCGTCCAGCGCGGTAGTCGTGACGCGCGCGCAGGACTTTCAAAGCCTCGGGCGAAATGCGGCCGTCCTCGGCGAATTGTTCCAGCCGGCTATAGGCCACGTTCAACGCTCCCGCGCGCGCGGCGAGCTCGGCCTGGTGCTCGCGCTGCTGCTCGTCGGCTGCGTGTTGCGCTAGGCCGAGCCAGCGCACCAACGTCGGCAGCGCCAGGCCTTGCCCGATGAGGGTGATGACGATGACGCCGAAGGTGACGAATAAAATGAGATCGCGGTCGGGAAACGGCTCACCGGCCGCGGTGAACAGCGGAATGGCCAAGGCCGCCGCCAGCGAGACGACGCCGCGGACGCCGACGAACCCCAAAAAGAACAGCCACGGCCAGGGCGGCAGCGGATCGCGGCGCGCCAGCGACCGGCTCAGCCAGCGCGGCAGGAGTGCCGCCGGATAGACCCAGATGAAACGCGTCGCGATCACCACCGCCACCGTGAGCAAGATCGCGTAGGCGATGTGCTGCCACGGCACTTCATGCATGTGCAGGAACAGCGTTCGCGTCTGCATGCCGGTGACCAGGAAGACGAAGCCTTCGAGCAGATAGACCACGAGGTCCCAGAAGAAGATGCCTTGCAGCCGGGTCGCCGCCGGAATGAGGAGCGGTCCATTCCAGCTGACGAAGAGGCCTGCCGCTACCGTTGCCAGGACGCCCGATCCGCCCAGATGCTGCGGGACCAGAAACGCGACGTAAGGCGTCATCAGCGACAGCGTGATTTCGACGCGCGGATCGCCGGCCCAGCGCCGCAGCCTTAAGCTCGCCCAGCCGATGGCAAGACCCCAGCCGATCTCGCCGACCACGATCAACGCAAAGTCGGAGGCCGCCTTGTCGAAGGAGAACAGGCCGGTCGACGCCGCGGCAACGGCGAAGCGGTAAAGGATCAGCGCGGTGGCGTCATTGGCGAGGCCTTCGCCCTCGAGGATGACGACCAGCCGGCGCGGCACGCCCAGGCGCCGGACGATGGCGAGCGGCGCCACCGCGTCGGGCGGCGACACGATGGCGCCGAGCACGAAACCCACGGCCAGCGGCATGCCGAGCAACCAATGCGCGGCGGCGGCCACCGCGCAGGTCGTGAACACCACGCAGCCGAAAGCGAACAGCGCGATCGGCCGCAGATTGAAACGAAACTCGCGCCAGCTCATGGCGACACCGGCGGAATAGATCAGCGGCGGCAGAATGCCGAGCAGCACCAGTTCGGGCGCCAGCTCAATGCGCGGCAATCCGGGCGTTAGCGCCAGCGCGATGCCGGCGACGACCAGCAGAATCGACGGCGCGGTCTTGAGCCGCCGCGCCACCACGGCGACGACCACCAGCACGGCGAGCAAGAACAGAATGGTTTCAAGGGTCGCGGTCATGGGGTTGGCGGTGTCCGGTCAGCACATAGTATCGGCCGTGTCGGTCGGATAGAGCAAAGAGAAATGGTCGACAAGCGTAAGGTCTCAGTCATTTCATCTTGTTGCATCGCGATTTCGCCCCTCACAAAAAACTCTGCGGATCGACATCGATATCGAGCTTGATCGAGCCCTTGATCTTGGGCGCCGCCGCCAGCCACTCCCGCATGTAGGCCGAAAGATCGAAACCGCGCGGCGCTCGGATCAACAAGCGCAACCGATGCCGGCCGCGCACCAAAGCGAGCGGGGCTTCGGCGGGGCCGAGCACGCGGACGTCATCGTGTTGCGGCGCTGAGCGGGCGAGCGCGCGGGCGTGGCTTTGGGTGTCGTGCTGGTCGGGGCCGGAGACGACGATCGACGCGAGCCTGCCGAACGGCGGATAATGCGCGCTTTCGCGCATGGCGATTTCGGCGGAGTAGAAGGCTTCGCGGTCGCCCGCGATCAAGGCGCGCATCACCGGGTGCTCGGGCTGATGGGTCTGCAGATAACCGCGGCCTAAGCCTGCATCGCGGCCGGCGCGGCCGACCACCTGGTGCAGGAGTTGGAATGTGCGCTCGGCGGCGCGCGGATCGCCGTTGGAGAGGCCCAGATCGGCGTCGATGACGCCGACGAGATTGAGCATCGGGAAATGATGGCCCTTCGCGACCAATTGCGTACCGATGACGATATCGAACAGGCCATTGGCGATGTCGGCGAATTCCTCGCGCATGCGCTCGACCGAGGCGACGAGATCGCTGGAGAGCACCAGAATGCGCGCCTCGGGAAACAGCGCGCGCACTTCCTCCTCGAGCCGCTCGACGCCCGGGCCGCAGGCGACGAAGGAGTTTTGCGCGCTGCATTTCGGGCAGGCCGGCGGATGCGGCGTGGTGAAGCCGCAATGGTGGCAGACCAGTTGGCGGCGGAAGCGGTGATCGACCAGCCAGGCGTCGCAATTCGGGCAGGAGAAGCGGAAGCCGCAGGCGCGGCACAGCGTCAGCGGCGCATAACCGCGGCGATTGAGAAAAAGCAGCGCCTGCTCCTTCCTCTCGATCGCGGTCCGCACCGCGCCGGCAAGCGTCGGCGCGATGAAACGGCCGCGCGGCGGCTGCTCGATGCGCAGATCGATCGGCTCGACCGCCGGCATCTCTTGGCCGCCGAAACGCTCCGGCAGCGACAGCCGCGCATAACGGCCGCGCCGCGCATTGACTTCGGATTCGAGCGACGGCGTCGCCGACGCCAGCACCACCGGGATTTTCGCGATATGGCCGCGCACCACCGCCATGTCGCGGGCGTGATAATGCACGCCGTCCTCCTGCTTGTAGGCCGGGTCGTGCTCTTCATCGACGATGATCAGGCCGAGATCGGCATAAGGCAGAAACAGCGCCGAGCGGGCGCCGACCACCACCGAGACTTCGCCTTTGGCCACCGCCGACCAGGTGCGGGCGCGGCGGCGCGGCGTGAGCTGGGAATGCCATTCCGCCGGGCGGGTGCCGAAGCGCGCGGCGAAGCGGTCGAGAAATTGCGCGGTGAGCGCGATCTCCGGCATCAGGATCAGGCTTTGCCGGCCGCTCCTAATCACGTCGGCCACGGCTTCGAAATAAACTTCCGTCTTGCCCGAGCCAGTGACGCCGTCGAGCAGCGTTGCCGCATAGCCGCCCTTGGCGATGGTGGCTTTCAGCGCGGCGGCGGCGGCACTCTGCTCGGTGTGAAATTCCGGCTGCATGAAATCCGGATCGGGCGCTTCGGCGACCGGTTCCGGCGGCAGCACCACGGTTTCGAGCGTGCCCTCGTCGATCAAGCCGTCGATGACGCCCGCACTGACGCCCGACTCGCGGGCGGCTTCGCTTTTGCCGCGCACCATGCCGTCGGCGAGGAGTTCGAGCACGCGGGCGCGGGCGCCGGTCATGCGCTGGGGCGGCGGGCCGATGAGCCGCACGCCGACACGCTCGCGCTCGGCGCCGAGATGCTCGCCCATGCGCAGGCACATGCGCAGCACCATGCCGCGCGAGCTCACGGTATATTGCGCGACCCAGTCGACGAAGCTGCGCAGTTCGGGCTTCAGCGGCGGCAGTTCGAGCTTTTGCTCGACGTCTTTGAGCCGATTGTCGAGCCGGATGTCGGGCTTGGGGTTTTCCGCCCACACCACCGCCGTGGTCTCGCCGCGGGTGCCGAGCGGCACCGAGACGATATCGCCCGGCGCGAGCGCAAGCGCGTCCGGCACCCGGTAGGAATAGGCCCGGTCGAGCGCGACCGGCACCAGCACATCGACGACGCGTTTGGCCATGGCCTAAGCTGGTTTTTGGCCGATTCGGCGGTTAAGGAAGCGAGAACGAAGGGGGTGCGATATATCCCGCCGTGTCAAGCGCACAACCAAAGCCGCAGGATTTGCCGGATTTCGTCGCGCCCAAGGTCGCGGCCGAAATCGGGGCTTGGCTTGAGCATCTCGGCGCCGAGCGGCGGCTGTCGCCAAAAACGCTCGAAGCCTATCGCCGCGACGTGCTGCAATTCTTGAGCTTCCTCGCCGAGCATCTCGGCGGCACGCCGTCGCTTAAAGACCTGGCGGCGCTGTCGCCCGCCGATGTGCGCGCGTTCATGGCGGCGCGGCGGGCGCACGCCATCGGCAGCCGCTCGCTGATGCGGTCGCTGGCGGGCCTGCGCGGCTTCGCGCGTTTTTTGGAGCGTGCCGGCAAGGGCAAGGTCGGCGCGCTGGCAGCCGTGCGCGCGCCGAAAGTCGGCAAGACGCTGCCGCGGCCGCTTGGGATTGCGGCGGCAAAAAGCATGGCCCATCCGGACATCGCGGCGGGAGATGGCCGCGAGCCGTGGATTCATGCCCGCGACGCCGCGGTGCTGGCTTTGCTCTACGGCTGCGGCTTGCGCATTTCCGAGGCGCTGGGATTGAAGCGCTCCGATTGCGGCGCCCGCGATTCGCTCACCGTGCTGGGCAAAGGCCGCAAGCAGCGCATGGTGCCGCTGTTGCCGCAGGTGGCGGAACTGATCGCCGCTTATGTCGCGCTCTGCCCCTATGCTCTGCCCGAAGAAGGCCCGCTGTTCGTCGGCGCCAAAGGCGGCCCGCTGTCGCCGCGGCTCATTCAGCTTGCCATGGCGCGGCTGCGCGGCGCGCTTGGCCTGCCCGAGACGGCGACGCCGCATGCGCTGCGGCATTCCTTCGCCACGCATCTCCTCGCCGGCGGCGGCGACCTGCGCTCGATCCAGGAACTGCTCGGCCACGCCTCGCTGTCGACCACGCAGATCTACACCGAAGTCGACGCCGAGCGGCTGATCGCGGCCTATCGCAACGCGCATCCGCGCGCCTGAGCGTCATTGCTTCGTTGCTTGCGCTCCCCGCTGTGACGGGCAATATGCGCCCCTGTTGTTAGAGAGGGGCTACA
Source organism: Xanthobacteraceae bacterium (assembly GCA_049519075.1). Taxonomy (GTDB): domain Bacteria; phylum Pseudomonadota; class Alphaproteobacteria; order Rhizobiales; family Xanthobacteraceae; genus BOG-931. Next base: position 9,388 of record JBEKRD010000047.1, read on the forward strand.
TTCATGTCGGAAATCTCAGAAGCGATCGAAAAAGCGCACGAGGGCGAGCACGGCGAGGGCTTCAACCGGCGCATCGCCTTGGTGATCGCGATCCTAGCGCTGTTTCTGTCGCTCTCGGAAACCTTGGGCAAAGGCGCGCAAACCGAAGTCACCACCAAGAATATCGAGGCGTCCGACCTGTGGGCGTTCTTTCAGGCGAAAGACATCCGCCGCACCGTAGTGACCGCGGCCGCCGATCAGACAGCTTTGCTTGCCGCGGGCATCGCCGATCCGGCCGCCAAAGCCGCCATCGACAAGCAGATCGAGACCTGGCGCCAGACCGCCGAGCGCTACGAATCCGATCCCAAGGCCGGCAATGGCCGCAAGCAGTTGGAAGAGAAAGCCAGGACAGCGGAAGAAGAGCGCGACATCTCGACGGCGAAATATCATCACTATGAATTGGCGTCCGCCGCCTTTCAGATCGGCATCGTGCTCGCTTCAGCGGCCGTGATCACCAGCATGGTGGTCTTGGCATGGCTCGGCGGCGCGCTCGGCTTGCTCGGGCTCGGCCTGATGCTGCTCGGGCTCTATGCGCCGCACGCGGTGCCGTTCATCGCGACGCTGTAGTTTTCCTCGTCATTGCGAGGAGCGTTAGCGACGAAGTAATCCAGTTCGACCTCGCCGTCTGGATTGCTTCGCTTCGCTCGCAATGACGAAGGATCAAAAATTGATCGCGCGTTTCGCCACCGCAAGCGCCGCTTCCTTGACCGCTTCGGTGAGCGTCGGATGGGCGTGGCAGGTGCGGGCGATGTCTTCCGACGAGGCGCCGAATTCCATGGCGATCGCGGCCTCCGCGATCATGGTCTCGGCGTCGGGGCCGAGGATGTGGACGCCGAGCACGCGATCGGTCTTGGCGTCGGCCAGGATTTTGACGAAGCCCTCGGTGGCGAGATTGGCGCGGGCGCGGGCATTGGCGCTGAACGGAAATTTGCCGCTGTTATAGGCGACGCCGGCCGCTTTCAGCTCTTCCTCGGTTTTGCCGACCGAGGCGATTTCCGGACTGGTGTAGACGACGTTGGGGATGACATCGTAGTTCACGTGACCGGCCTGGCCAGCGATGGTTTCGGCGGCAGCGACCCCCTCCTCCTCGGCCTTGTGCGCCAGCATCGGGCCGGCCACCGCGTCGCCGATGGCGTAGATGCCGGCCACATTGGTCCGCAAATGCTGGTCGACGATAACCCGGCCGCGGTTGTCCTTCTTGACGCCGACGGCTTCGAGCCCGAGGCCGTCGGTATAGGGCACGCGGCCGATCGCCACCAAGACAATGTCGGCGTCGAGCGTTTCAGCGGCGCCGCCTGAGGCCGGTTCGACCTTGACCTTCAGCGTCTTGCCGGATGCATCGACCGAGGTGACCTTGGACGACAGCTTGAAGGTCAGTCCCTGCTTTTGCAGCATGCGATGGAATTGCTTGGCCACTTCGCCGTCGACGCCGGGCAGGATGTGATCGAGAAATTCGACGACGATGACCTCGGCGCCGAGCCGCCGCCACACCGAGCCAAGCTCAAGCCCGATAATGCCGGCGCCGACGATCAGGAGTTTTTGCGGCACCTTCGACAGTTCGAGCGCGCCCGTCGAGGATACCACGCGCGTCTCGTCGATGTCGATGCCGGGTAGCCGCGCCACGTCGGAGCCGGTGGCGATGACGATGGTCTTGGTTTCGAGGAGCTGCGTCTTGCCGTCATCGGCCTTCACCTCGACCTGGCCGGGCGCCGCAATGCGCCCCGTCCCGTGGAACGTCTCGATCTTGTTCTTCTTGAACAAAAAGGCGACGCCGTCGACGTTGCTTTTCACGTTCTGCGCTTTGTAGGCAAGCAGGCTTGAGAGATCGATGCTCGGCTTGCCAACCTTGATGCCCATCTTGGCAAAGCCGGAGCCGGCTTCCTCGTAGAGCTCCGAAGCGTGCAGCAAAGCCTTCGACGGGATGCAGCCGACATTGAGACAGGTGCCGCCGAAAGTCGCGTTCTTTTCCACGACCGCGGTTTTCAATCCAAGCTGCGCCGCGCGAATGGCGCAGACATAACCGCCGGGGCCGCTGCCGATGACGATGAGATCGTAGGACATATCACCCTTCTTCCAGTGCGCTTTGCCCGGTTTCGTCAAACGTCACGATGAGTACAAGCGCGGAAAAACCTGACTCCTCGTAACTGTGCAGCGCGGCTGTGAGACCGGCCCGCTTCAGCTCAGCCATTCGATCCGCAATCGCAGGGACGGAATTCAACGTCGCGGCGATAGCGGCAATTTCTCTCCAATTCTCGACCTTGCGATGGTCGAGCGGCTCGAACAAAAACTGACGATGGCGTGCTTTCCACTCATCGCCGGTTTGCCGGTAGCGAGTCCGCAACGACGTCCAATCCAGAGAGCGCAGAACCTCATTCGTCAGTCTTTCGAGCTTTGCCGCATCCATCGGACAGACTAAAGATCCAGCACCAGCCGCGCCGGCTCCTCGAGCGATTCTTTCACCCGCACCAAGAACGTCACCGCCTCGCGGCCGTCGACGATGCGGTGGTCGTAGGACAGAGCCAGATACATCATCGGCCGCACTTCGACCTTGCCGGCCACCACCATCGGCCGGTCCTGGATCTTGTGCATGCCGAGAATGCCGGATTGCGGCGCGTTGAGGATCGGCGTCGACATCAGCGAGCCGTAGATGCCGCCATTGGTGATGGAAAACGTGCCGCCCTGCATCTCGTCGATCTTGAGCGCGCCGTCGCGCGCCCGGCGGCCGAAATCGGTAATGGTCTTTTCGATCTCGGCGAGCGATTTCTGGTCGCAGTCGCGTACCACCGGCACCACCAACCCGCGCTCGGTGCCGACCGCGATGCCGATATGATAATAATTCTTGTAGATCAGATCGGTGCCGTCGATTTCGGCGTTCACCGCCGGGATTTCCTTGAGCGCGGCCACGCAGGCGCGCACGAAGAACCCCATGAAGCCGAGCTTGACGCCGTGCTTCTTCTCGAACAGATCGCGGTACTGCGCGCGCAGCGCCATGACATGGCCCATGTCGACCTCGTTGAAGGTCGTCAGCATGGCGGCGGTGTTCTGCGCGTCCTTCAAGCGCCGCGCGATGGTCTGCCGCAGCCGCGTCATGCGCACGCGCTCCTCGCGCGCGGCATCGTCGGCCGGCGAGGGCGCGCGGACCTGGACCGCGGCGGCGGACTGCGCCACCGGCGTCGGGGCCGCCGCGGCGCGCTCTATTGCCGCGAGCATGTCGCCCTTGGTGACGCGGCCGTCCTTGCCGCTGCCGGGCACGGTCGCGGCATCGACGCCGGATTCGGCGGAGAGCTTGCGCACCGACGGCGCCAACGGTGCGGCGGCCGCGGGTTTGGCGGCGGTGGCCGGCGGCGCCGCGGCAGGTGGCGCCGCGGGTTTGGCAGCCGGAGCTGGCGGCGGCGCTTTCGCTGCCGGGGCAGCCGATCCTGCGCCTTCTTTGATCTGGCCGAGCACAGCGCCTACCGCGACGGTATCGCCGTCCTTGGCCGAGACCTCGCTGAGCACGCCGGCAGCCGGCGCCGGCACTTCGATGGTTACTTTGTCGGTTTCCAGCTCGACCAGCGGCTCGTCGACCGCAACCGCGTCACCCGGCTGCTTGAACCATTTGCCGATGGTCGCCTCGGTCACCGATTCTCCGAGCGTCGGCACGCGAATCTCAGCCATAGTGTCCCCTTCGGTGTCTTGCCGGCATGACGGCGCAAACCCTAGCCCAGCGCCTCTTCCAAGAATTGCCTGAGCTGCGCGAGATGCAGCGACATCTGCCCGACCGCGGTCGACGCCGCAGCCGGCCGGCCGGCATAGCGGGCGCGGCGCGATTTGGCGCCGATTTGGTTGAGCACCCATTCCAGGAAAATGTCGACGAACACCCAGCCGCCCATGTTGCGCGGCTCTTCCTGGCACCAAACGATCTCCGCCTCTTTGAAGCGCGACAATTCGTTCATCAGCGCCTTGGTCGGGAACGGATAGAGCTGCTCGATGCGCAAGAGATAGACGTCGTTGGTCCCGCGCTTTTCGCGTTCCTCGTAAAGATCGTAATAGACCTTGCCGGAGCACAGCACGACGCGGCGAATCTGGTCGTCGGGCACGAGCTTGATCTTCTCGCCGGGCAATGTCTGCGCGTCGTCCCACAACAGCCGATGGAACGAGGTGTCCGGGCCCATTTCGTCGAGCCGCGACACCGCGCGCTTGTTGCGCAGTAGCGATTTCGGCGTCATCAGGATCAAGGGCTTGCGGAACTCGCGCTTGAGCTGGCGGCGCAGGATATGGAAATAATTAGCCGGGGTCGTGCAGTTGGCGACCTGCATATTGTCCTCGGCGCATAATTGCAGAAAGCGCTCGAGCCGCGCCGAGGAATGCTCCGGCCCCTGGCCTTCGTAGCCGTGCGGCAACAGGCAGACGAGGCCCGACATGCGCAGCCATTTGCGCTCGCCGGACGAGATGAACTGGTCGAACAGGACCTGGGCGCCGTTGGCGAAGTCGCCGAACTGGGCCTCCCACAGCGTCAGCGCATTGGGCTCGGCGAGCGTGAAGCCGTATTCGAAGCCGAGCACGGCTTCCTCCGACAGCATCGAATTGATCACTTCGTAGCGGGCCTGCCCCTCGCCGAGATTGTTGAACGGCGTGAAGCGCTGCTCGTTCTCCTGATCGATCAAGACCGAGTGCCGCTGCGAGAACGTGCCGCGCTCGGAATCCTGCCCCGAGAGCCGCACCCTGTGTCCGTCAAGCAGCAACGAGCAGAACGCCAGCGCCTCGCCGGTTGACCAATCGATCCCGACGCCGGTGTCGATCGCCTTCTTGCGGCTTTCCAGAAAGCGGCCGAGCGTGCGGTGCAGATGAAAGCCCGGCGGCAGCGTCGTGATTTTCTCGCCGATTGACTTGAGTGTCGCCAGTTCGACGCCGGTGCGGCCGCGACGCGGATCGTCGGCATCGCCGGCGGCCTTAAAGCCCGCCCAGCGGCCGTCGAGCCAATCGGCCTTGTTGGCGCGGTAGCCCTGTGCCGCATCGAGCTCGACGTCGAGCCGGTGGCGCCAATCGGCCTTCATCTTGTCGACGTCGCCCGGGGTGACAACGCCTTCGCCGACCAGTTTATTGCCGTAGATTTCGAGCGTGGTCGGATGCGTGGCGATCGCCTTGTACATCAACGGCTGCGTGAACGACGGCTCGTCGCCCTCGTTATGGCCGTGGCGGCGATAACAGAACATATCGATGACCACCGGCTTCTGGAATTTCTGCCGGAATTCGGTGGCGATTTTGGCGGCGTACACCACGGCCTCCGGATCGTCGCCGTTGACGTGAAAGATCGGCGCCTCGATCATCTTGGCGACATCTGAGGGGTAGGGCGACGAGCGCGAATAGCGCGGATTGGTGGTGAAGCCGATCTGATTATTGACGATGAAATGCACCGAGCCGCCGGTGCGGTGGCCGCGCAATCCGGAAAGCCCGAAGCACTCCGCGATGACGCCCTGGCCGGCGAAGGACGCGTCGCCGTGGATGAGAAGCGGCATCACCATGGTGCGATCATCCGGCGTGGCGCCGAGCTGATCCTGCTTGGCGCGCACTTTGCCGAGCACCACCGGATCGACGATCTCCAGATGCGAGGGATTAGCGGTCAGCGACAGGTGCACCTTGTTCTGATCGAATTCGCGGTCCGACGAGGCGCCGAGATGGTATTTCACGTCGCCCGACCCCTCGACCGCGTCAGGCGTCGATGAGCCGCCCTTAAATTCGTGGAAGATGGCGCGATGTGGCTTGGCCATGACCTGGGCCAAGACGTTGAGCCGGCCGCGATGCGGCATGCCGATGACGATCTCGCGCACGCCGAGCGCGCCGCCGCGCTTGATGATCTGCTCGAGCGCCGGGATCATCGATTCGCCGCCGTCGAGACCGAAGCGCTTGGTGCCGGTGAATTTCAGGTCGCAGAATTTTTCGAAGCCTTCGGCCTCGACCAGCTTGTTGAGGATGGCGCGCTTGCCCTCGCGGGTAAAACTGATCTCCTTGTCCGGCCCCTCGATGCGCTCCTGGATCCAGCCCTTCTGCGCGCCGTTCGTGATATGCAGGAATTCGACGCCGAGCGTCTGACAATAAGTGCGGCGCAGGATGCCGACGATCTGACGCACGGTGCCGAAGTCGAGCCCCAGCACCTTGTCGAGGAAAATCGGACGATCGAGATCGGCGTCGGAAAAGCCGTAGGTGCGCGGATCGAGTTCTTCCTCGTTCTTCGGCGCTTCGAGCCCGAGCGGATCGAGATTGGCGTGAAAAGTGCCGCGCGCGCGATAGGCGCGGATCAGCATCAGCGCGCGGATCGAGTCGCGCGTGGCGCGCTCGACGTCCGCCGCAGTGAGTTCGACGCCGCGGCTCTGCGCTTGCGCCTTCACTTTGCCACCGACCGCCTTGCCGGCTTCCGCCCAGTCGCCGTCGAGTGCGGAAATAAGATCGTTGCGCTCAGGCATCGGCCAGCCGGGTCGTTGCCAGGACGGGCCGTGCGCATTCTTTTCGACGTCGCGCGCGTCGTCCTTCAGGCTTGCAAAGAAGGATTGCCACTCGGCATCGAGCGACTTCGGATCGATTTCGTAGCGCGCATAGAGGTCGTCGATATAGGCAGCGTTGCCGCCGTAGAGGAAAGACGTGAGGGCGAAGGCGGCGTTCGCATCCTGGCGAGACATGGCGTGACCCTTGAGCAGATCCGGGATGAGTGGACGGGGAAACCAAGCGCAAAAACGCAAAAAGACCGAACAGTACGAACCCCCGAAAGCTTACCGCCTCCGCCCACGGAGGTGGCTCGTTTGGGGGCCCCGGCCCGGCGCTGGGGATCTGTCTCTTGTACCCTATTTAAGGTCGCGATGCGCCATGCAAAAGACAGTAGCAATGAATCACGATTTCAAAATTTCCGCCAGCGTTTTGCCGAGCCGCGCCGGCGACGGCGACACCTTGATGCCCGCGGCTTCCATGGCGGCCGTCTTGGAATCGGCCCCGCCTTTGCCGCCGGCGATGATGGCGCCAGCGTGCCCCATCCGCCGTCCGGGCGGGGCGGTCCGTCCGGCGATGAAGCCGACCATCGGCTTCTTGCGGCCGCGCTTGGCTTCGTCGGCGATGAACTGAGCGGCATCCTCCTCCGAGGCGCCCCCGATCTCGCCGATCATGACGATCGCTTCGGTGGTCTTGTCGGCCAGGAACATTTCCAGCATTTCGATGAAGTCGGTGCCCTTGACCGGGTCGCCGCCGATGCCGACCGCGGTGGTCTGGCCGAAGCCTTCCTGCGTGGTCTGGAACACCGCCTCGTAAGTCAGCGTGCCGGAGCGCGACACGATGCCGACTTTGCCGGGCTTGAAAATATTGCCGGGCATGATGCCGATCTTGCATTCGCCCGCCGTCATGACGCCAGGGCAGTTCGGTCCGATCAAGCGCGACTTTGACCCAGAGAGCGCGCGCTTGACCTTCACCATGTCGACGACGGGGATGCCTTCGGTGATGCAGATGATGAGCGGAATCTCGGCCGAGATCGCCTCGCAGATCGCGTCGGCTGCACCCGGCGGCGGCACATAGATGACACTCGCGTTGCAGCCGGTTTTTTCCGCCGCCTCGGCCACCGTGTCGAACACCGGCAGGCCGAGATGGGTCGAGCCGCCTTTACCAGGCGACGTGCCGCCGACCATTTTGGTGCCGTAGGCGATCGCCTGTTCGGAATGAAACGTGCCGTTCTTGCCGGTGAAACCCTGGCAGATGACCTTGGTGTTCTTGTCGATGAGAATGGACATTAGGCCGCCTCCTTGACCGCCTTGACGATCTTTTGCGCGGCGTCGTCGAGGTCGTCGGCCGAGGTGACGTTGAGGTTGGACTTTGAGATGATCTCCTTGCCGAGCCCGACATTGGTGCCTTCGAGCCGCACCACCAGCGGCACCCGCAAGCCCACCTCCTTGACGGCCGCGACCACGCCCTCGGCGATGATGTCGCAACGCATGATGCCGCCAAAGATATTGACCAGGATGCCCTTCACGTTGGGATCGGAGGTGATGATCTTGAACGCGGCCGCGACTTTTTCCTTGGTGGCGCCGCCGCCGACATCGAGAAAATTCGCCGGCGTCTCGCCGTAGAGCTTGATGATGTCCATCGTCGCCATGGCGAGGCCTGCGCCGTTGACCATGCAGCCGATGGTGCCGTCGAGCGCAATGTAATTGAGATCGTATTTCGACGCCTCGGTCTCCTTGGCGTCCTCCTCGGTGAGGTCGCGCAATGCCTGGATGTCGGGATGACGATAAAGCGCGTTGTCGTCGAAGCCGATCTTGGCGTCGAGGCAGATCAATTCGCCCGTCTTGGTGACGACCAGCGGATTGATTTCAAGAAGGCTCATATCTTTGGCGAGGAACGCCTGATAGAGCTTCGGCAGCATGCTCTCGGCCTGCTTGCCGATCTCGCGGCTAAAGCCGAGCACGCTTGCGACATGGCGGGCATGATGCGGCATGAAGCCGGTCGCCGGATCAATCGAGAAGGTCACGATCTTGTCGGGGCTGGTGCGCGCGACCTCTTCGATATCCATGCCGCCTTCAGTGGAGACGACGAAGGCTATGCGCGCGGTGGCACGGTCGATCAGCGCCGAGAGATAATATTCGCGATCGATATTGGAGCCTTCCTCGATATAGAGCCGGCGCACTTCCTTGCCGTGCGGCCCGGTCTGGTGCGTGACCAGCGTCGAGCCGATGAGCCGGGTCGCCTCGCGCTTCACGTCGTCGACCGATTTCACCACTTTGACGCCGCCCGCTTTGCCGCGGCCGCCGGCGTGGATCTGCACCTTCACCACCCAAACCGGCCCGCCAAGATCCTTGGCGGCCTTTTCGGCTTCCTCAACGCTAAAGGCCGCAATGCCGCGCGGCACCGCCACGCCGAATTCGCGCAACACAGCTTTCGCCTGGTATTCGTGAATGTTCATGGGGAATGTCCAAGTTCAATTCAGCCTATGATCCGTCATCCTGAGGTGCGAGCGGAGCGAGCCTCGAAGGATGCCGGCCTCAGCGCCGCGGCCGTCGCCCTTCGATGGCCGCTTCGCGGCCACCTCAGGGTGACGGATCACTGCGTACGTTACTTGCCCAGATCTGGGGCAATCTTCTTGCAGGCCTCGACCAAGGATTCCACCGCTTGCGTCGACTTCTCGAACATGGCGCGCTCGGCGCTGGTGAACTCGATCTCGACGATGCGCTCCACCCCTTTGCTGCCGATCACCACCGGCACCCCGACATAGAGGTCTTTGAGATTGTATTCGCCATTGAGCCAAGCGGCGGCCGGCACCACCCGCTTCTTGTCGCGCAGATAGCTTTCGGCCATCGCGACCGCCGAAGCGGCTGGCGCGTAGAAGGCGGAACCGGTCTTGAGCAGGCTGACGATCTCGCCGCCGCCATTGCGGGTGCGATCGACGATCTCGTCGAGACGCGCCTGCGTGGTCCAGCCCATCTTGACGAGGTCGGGCAGCGGGATACCGGCGACCGCGGAATAGCGGACCAGCGGCACCATGGTGTCGCCGTGGCCGCCGAGCACGAAGGCGGTGACGTCTTCCACCGAAACATTGAATTCGTCGGCCAGGAAATAGCGGAAACGCGCGGAATCGAGCACGCCAGCCATGCCGACCACCATGGTTTTCGGCAGGCCGCAGCACTTCTGCAACGCCCAGACCATGGCATCGAGCGGATTGGTGATGCAGATAATAAAGGCGTTCGGCGCGTATTTCTTGATGCCGGCGCCGACCTGCTCCATCACCTTGAGATTGATGCCGAGGAGGTCGTCCCGGCTCATGCCGGGTTTGCGCGGCACGCCGGCGGTGACGATGCAGACCGCCGCTCCCTCGATCGCCTCGTAGGAATTCGCGCCGGTGAAGCGGGCGTCAAATCCCTCGACCGGCGATGACTGGACGAGATCGAGCGCCTTGCCCTGCGGCACCCCTTCGGCGACGTCGAACATGACGACGTCGCCCAGTTCCTTGAGGCCGATGAGAAGCGCCAGCGTTCCGCCGATTTGCCCTGAGCCTATCAATGCAATCTTGCTTCGCGCCATCAGAAAAATATCCTTGATTGGGAAGAAGGCCCGGCTTTTGGCTCATTAGCCCTTTCGGGTGACGCGTTCAAGTCGGCCGCTTATGCCTTGTCACCGAACCGGAACGAAAATTGTCCTATTCCTTTCGATGGACGAATAATGCGGCGGCGGCGCCGAACGCGAGAGCGATGGATGACAGGTAAGAAGACACCGATGGCCACACTGTTTCGGATGCTCGGACCCGGCCTGATCACCGGCGCCGCCGATGACGATCCGAGCGGCATCGCGACCTATTCCCAAGGCGGCGCCCAGTTCGGTTACGCGCTGGGCTGGACCATGTTTCTCACCACGCCGTTCATGATCGCGATCCAACTGGTCAGCGCCCGGATCGGCGCCGTGACCGGCCAGGGACTGGCGGCCAATTTGGACAAGGCGATGCCGCGCGTTCTGCTTCACGGCCTGGTCGGGCTTTTGCTCATCGCCAACACCCTCAACATCGCCGCCGATATCGCCGCGATGGGCGATGCATTGCGGCTCATCATCGGCGGCCCGATTCTAATTTATATCGCCGCGTTCGGGATCGGCTGCCTCGCCGCCGAGATCCTCGTTCCGTATCGCACTTATTCCGGTTACCTGAAGGCGCTCACGCTGGTGCTGTTTGCCTATGTCGCCGCCGCCTTCAGCGTCCGAATTCCCTGGGGCCAGGTGCTGGAAGCAACCGTGCTGCCGCGCTTGGCGTGGGACCGCGATTATACGCTGATGCTGGTCGCGATATTCGGCACCACCATCAGTCCGTACATGTTCTTCTGGCAGGCCTCGCTTGAAGCGGAGGCACGCAAGCTGCGCAGCAGGGCGCCAGACGCCACCTCAGCCGCCGCTCTGCCCAATCGTCTGGCGCAAAGCGAGTCGTTTCGCATCGAGATCGACACCACCGCGGGCATGGTGCTGTCGAACGTCATCGGCTTTTTCATCATCGTCACCACGGCCGCAACCCTGCATGCCCATGGCATCACCGACATCGCCACGGCCGAGCAGGCCGCCGAAGCGCTGCGGCCGCTGGCCGGCCCGCTCACATTTTTTCTGTTCTCGGCGGGGATCATCGGCACCGGTCTGCTTGCCGTGCCGGTGCTTGCCGGTTCCGCCGGCTATGCGGTCGCCGAAAGCCGCGGCTGGGAAAGCAGCCTCGAACTGCCGGCGCGGGGCGCACCAGGGTTTTATCTCGTCGTCGCCGCGGCCACGCTCGCCGGACTGGGCGCGGCGCTCACCCCGCTCAATCCGATCCGGATGTTGTTTTGGAGCGCCGTGGTCAACGGCGTGGTCGCCGTGCCGTTGATGGTCGGCATGATGCTGGTGGTCGCCAGCCGCGGCATCATGGGCAGGTTCGCGGCGTCGCGCGGCCTGATGATTTTCGGCTGGGCGGCGACGGCGTTGATGGCCGTCGTGGTTGCCGCGATGCTGGCGACGAGCCTCTAAGGCTAGGTCTCGACGATGCCGACCGACGAGCCGGTCGTCCGGGCATGCGCCGCGCCGTGCGGCTGCGCCAGATAGGCTTGCGAGCGCATCTCGATCAATCGCGAGGCGGTGCGTTTGAATTCTTGCGCTTCGAACCCTTCGTCGGCCCGATACAGCGCATCGGGCTCGGCCGCGGCCGAGGCGATCAGCTTCACGTTCATGTCGTAGAGCGTATCGATCAGGATGATGAAACGCTTGGCGGCGTTGCGGTTGTCGTAGCTCATCGCCGGAACGTGATCGAGGACAATGGTGTGATATTCCCGCGCGATGCGCAGATAGTCGGCGGCGGCGAGCGGTTCTTCGCACAGATGGCGGAAACCAAAGCGCGCCACGCCCATGAAGGCGCGCGGCACGTGCACGCTGCGGCCAAGCAGCGTCAGTTCCTGCGCCAGCCCATCATGGCCGCCGGCAAGCCGCCGCCAGGCCTCGTCGAGGGCGGCATCCGCCTTGGCGTCGGCCGGCACGTACCAGGTCGGCATGCCGGAGAGCTTCTCCAGCCGGAAGTCGGTGCGCGCGTCGAGCCGCACGATGTCCATATGCTTTTGCAGAATCTCGATGAACGGCACGAACAACGCGCGGTTCAATCCGTCTTTGTAGAGTTCGTCCGGCGGCACGTTCGAGGTCGCCACCATGACGATGCCGCGTTCGAACAATTGCGTGAACAGCCGGCCGAGGATCATGGCGTCGGCGATGTCGGTGACATGAAATTCGTCGAAGCATAACAGCCAGGCTTGTTGCGCGAGATCCTCGGCGATCAGCCGGATCGGATCCTCGCCTGTGTGCTCGCCGCGTTTCATCGCTTGGCGAATGGCGTGAATGCGCTCGTGCACGTCGAGCATGAATTCGTGAAAATGCGCGCGGCGCTTGCGCGCAACCGGGCTCGTCTCGAAGAAAAAATCCATCAGCATGGTTTTGCCGCGGCCGACCTGGCCGTGGATATAGAGGCCCTTGATCGGCGGCAGGCCGCGCTCGCGGCCGGCAAACAGCCAGCCCAGCGCCGAGGATTTTCGCGTCAGGCGGAAATCCACGATGCGCTGCTCGAGTCGCGCCATCATGGCGATGACGGCGAGCTGGGCGTCGTCGCGTTCGACTCTGCCGGCGGCGACGCCAGCGGCGTATTGCGCTGTAACCGAACTCGCCATTGCCGTGAGAGCCTTGCCCGTGAGAGCGCCGGAAAGTTAACGTCGATTAACTGTTGTGAGTGAAACGTGGCAGAAAACACCAAATCGCCTTGCAGGCTCCGTGCCAAATATTGCCGTCACTGCTGCGCCGCGTTCAGATTGTGTCGTCAATTCGTCGCAAGTGCGTTGCGCACCGGCGTTAAGCCATGCGTATAGGGAATGTGGGCATGTTGCTCAATCCTTTGCCTTGCCAAACTTTCTCGCCACCCGACATGATAGTTTGATTCGGCGCGCGCGATCATCCGCGTGGCCGCAGCTTTCTGGGGAGGAAGCGTAAAGGAGGGTCTCCGTCAGCAGATGCAAGGTCAGGAGACCCAATGCAAGAAGTTCTTCCCGAAAGCGGCGTGATCCGAAAATTATGGGTCGGCGAGACGGTCAAGTACCGTGAACACGTGTTGCGTCTCGACCCCGAAAGCCGGCGCAGCCGGTTCGCCGGCGGCGTGTCCGACGATTTCGTTCGTCATTATATCGATCTGACCGCCGGGCTTGAGACCGTCGTGCACGGCTTTTTCATCGGCGGCATGATCCGGGGCGGCGCCGAGCTGCGGCCGCTGGGCGCGCATCTGCCGCACCAGGCCGAGGCCGCCATCAGCGTGGAAAAGCCGTGGCAAAGCCATGGTGTCGGCTCGGCGCTATTACGCCGGACGCTGCTTGCCGCGCGCAATCGCGGCTTCCAGCATCTGCATATGGCCTGTCTCGCCGACAACCGCCGCATGCAGCAACTGGCGCGCAAATTCGACGCCGAGCTGTCATTTGATTTCGAAAGCGTGGTCGGCGAGGTCGAGGCGTCGCGCCCGACACCGCTGTCGGTAATGCGCGAACTGATGTCCGACCACCACGGCTTCGCCACGGCGATGCTCGAACTGCAAACGCGGATGCTGAGGGCTTAGAGCATGATCCCGAAAAGTGGTCCCCGGTTTTCGGAAAAGATCATGCTCAGGTGAAATCCAGCTCATCCCCCCGCTTGCTGCGCCCATCTCAGTTTGGTCGCGGCGAGCGGGTAGGCTTCCTCGACGACATAGGGACCGCCGCCGACCGAAGCGCGCGAGGAGAACAAGACGAAGCGCGACACGTCGAAGGACGCCGAGCGATAATGGCCGCGCGCGGCGAGATAGTCGGCGACATCGTGGCTTGAAGCATCCCGCAAGCGCGCCAGCGTGACATGCGGGGTGTATTTGCGGCCTTCGGGCGGAAGCCCAAGCCGTTGCAGCAAACGGTCGTGCTCGGCCTGCAGCTCCATCAGCGGCGCGACCTGCGCGGCGGCGGCGACCACCGCGCGCGGCTTGCGGCCGCCGAACGAGGTGAGACTATCCAGCCGCAGTTCGAACGGGCCGCGATGCACGCGCCCCAGCATGCCGGCGATTTCGTGCGCCAGCGCGTCGTCGACGTCGCCGATGAAACGCAGCGTGAGATGATAATTTTCGGGATCGATCCAGCGTGCGCCGGGCAGCCCGCCGCGCATGATGGCGAGCGTTTGGACGACCGCCGGCGGAACTTCAAGACCGGTGAACAAACGGGGCATGACGACCTCGGTTATTGGCTCGGTTCTTGACTCAACGCGCGGCCGGCGATTCGCAGACTGACTTAGAATGCGGGCATCGCCGCGGAGGCGCAACCCTCAAGACGGTTTTTGCGCGCGAAGTTGAGCGATCAGCTCTTGCAGCTTCGGCACGATGCGCCCGACGATGACCTCGACGCCGGCGGCGCTCGGGTGCAATCCATCCGGTTGCGTCAGGCTGAGATCGGCGGCGACGCCGTCGAGAAAGAACGGATAAAGCGCGACGCCATATTTGGCCGCAAGCTCCGGATAGATGCGCTCGAAGGCGTGGCCATATTCGGCGCCGAGATTTGGCGCCGCGCGCATGCCGCACAAGAGGACGGCAATGTGCCGCGCGGCGAGCCGCTGCAAAATTGCGTCGAGCGCGTCCCGCGTCACCTCTGGCTTGATCCCGCGCAGCATGTCATTGGCGCCGAGTTCAACAATGACTGCGTCGGTGCCCGCCGGCACCGACCAGTCAAGCCGAGCGAGACCGCCTGCGGCGGTGTCGCCGGAGACGCCGGCATTGGTGATGGCGACGGCCAGGCCTTTGCCCGCCAGCGCTGCCTGCAGACGCGGCACAAAGCCGTCCTTTTCCGGGAGCCCGAGTCCGGCGGTCAGCGAATCGCCAAGCGCGACAATATGGATCGGCGCCTCGGCCTGGGCGCGCGGCAGGAGCGGGCCGGCCATCATGGCGGCCATTGTTTCGGCAATCAGCGCCACGCTACAAAGCGCGGCGATATGGCGGAACGCGCGCCGCCACCCATATGAGCGGGCGCGCGCCGAGGGTGGCCGCTGAGGGCCGGTTGAAAGCATGAACGACATTGCGGGGCATCCTTTGGCCGGCGACGCTATCGTACTCCGCGGCGTCAATCTGTCGCTCGGCCGCGGCGCCGCCTGCGTTCATATCCTGCGCGACATCAATCTGAATATAGGTCGTGGCGAGGCGGTCGGCATGCTCGGGCCATCGGGCTCCGGCAAGTCGACATTGCTGATGGTCATGACGGGCCTCGAGCGGCCGGACGCCGGTTCGGTCGTCGTCGCCGGCGAGGAACTGCAAAAGCTCGACGAAGACCGGCTCGCTCGTTTCCGCGGCCGGACCATCGGCATCGTCTTCCAGGCCTTTCATCTGATCCCGACCATGACGGCGCTGGAGAACGTCGCGGTGCCGCTGGAACTCGCCGGCGCGTCCGATGCCGGTTCGCGCGCCACGCGCGAGCTTGCCGCAGTGGGCTTGGGCGAACGCCTGCATCATTATCCGGCCCAGCTTTCCGGCGGCGAGCAGCAGCGCGTCGCGCTGGCCCGCGCGCTGGCGCCCAATCCGGCCATCCTGGTCGCCGACGAACCAACCGGCAATCTCGACGAGGGTACCGGGCGCGATATCATCGAGCTTCTGTTCCGCGGCCATAGCGAGCGCGGCACGACACTGGTTCTGGTCACCCACGATGGCGCGCTCGCCGCGCGCTGCGATCGCGTGCTGCACATGCGCTCCGGGCAAATTGAGCGCCGCAGCACGGCAACGACCGTATCATGACGCAAGCCGCGCGCATCCCGCTGGCCCTAAAGCTCGCCTACACGGCGTTCATGGCGGTGCTGGTGCCGGTCTATTGGCATAATTACGGACCGACGAATTTTCTGTATTTTTGCGACGTCGCCTTGATTGTCACAGCGCTCGCGATCTGGTCGGAGCACGCGCTGTTGATCTCGATGTGCGCGGTCGGCATTCTGTTGCCGCAGAGCATTTGGGTGGTCGATTTTCTCGGCAACGTGGCTGGCGTCTCGCTCACCGGCATGACCGATTACATGTTCGACGCCGACCGCTCGCTGTTCCTGCGTTTCCTGTCGCTGTTTCATGGCTGGCTGCCGTTTCTGTTGCTCTATCTGGTCTTGAAGACCGGCTATGACCGCCGCGCTTTGCCGGCGTGGACCGGACTTGCCTGGGTGCTGCTGGTCGTCTGCTTCTTGTTGATGCCGCCGCCGACGCCGCATCCGGGGCTGACGCCGGTCAACATCAATTATGTTTACGGCACCAGCGATCATGCGCCGCAGACCTTGGTGCCTGCCGTGGTCTGGTTCATCGGACTGGTCGTCGGATTGCCGCTTCTCGCGTTCGTACCGACGCATTTTCTCCTCGTCCGCTTCATGCCGGAAGCTTCCTCCAGCGGGGCCGCATGATGCTGGCGCCCCCCGCCAAGCCAAGCCGGCTCACGGCATTGCGCTTTACGCTTGGCTATGCATTTCGCTTTGCTTGGCGCGAATTGCGCGGCGGCTGGCGCGGCTTCGGCGTCTTTGTCGCCTGCATCGCACTTGGCGTCATGGCGATTGCCGGCGTCGGTTCGCTGGCCGCGAGCCTTAACGACGGCATCGCCGGCGCCGGCCAGGTGATCCTGGGCGGCGACATCGCCTTTTCGCTCATACAACGCGAGGCCAGCGAAGCCGAACGAGCCTTCTTTGATGCTCATGGTTCGGTCTCCGTCGCCGCGACATTGCGAGCGATGGCAAGAACCGCCGATGGCCGCTCAAGTCTGGTCGAACTCAAGGCGGTCGCTGACAACTATCCTCTGTTCGGGACGGTCGCGACCGATCCCGCGCTGCCGCTTTCCGCGCTGTTGGCGCAGAACGGCGGGGCCTTCGGTGCGGCTGTCGATCCGGCGCTGTTGACGCGGCTTGATCTGAAAACCGGCGACCGCATCACGCTTGGCAATGCCGCGATCGAGTTGCGCGCTGTGCTCAACGGCGAACCGGACAAGCTGAGCGGCGGCATTGGGCTCGGGCCGCGCCTGCTGATCAGCGAGGCGGCGCTGCGCGCTACCGGGCTGTTGCAGCCCGGCAGCCTGGTGCGCTGGCAATACCGGCTGCGTTTGCCGTTCACCGACTCAAGCGATGGCGCGGTGGCGGCGCTGCAAAAACAAGCCGAGGCGCAGTTTCCCGATGCCGGCTGGGAAATCCGCAGCCGCAGCAAAGCCTCACCGCAGCTTGAACGCAGCGTCGAGCGCTTTACCCAATTCCTCACCCTGGTCGGCCTGACCACGCTGTTGGTGGGCGGTGTCGGCGTCGCCAACGCGGTGGCGAGCCACCTCGCCCGCAAGCGCGATGTCATCGGCACCATGAAAGCGCTCGGCTCGACCGGCGGCGGCATTTTCGCGGTCTATTGCACCGAGGTCGTGCTGGTCGCGCTGGTCGCCACCTGCATCGGGGCGGCGCTCGGCGCCGCACTGCCATTCGCCATAGCCTTTGCCTTCGGCGCGATGATTCCATTGCCGGTTACGCCGGCGCTGTTTCCAGGCGTATTGGCCTTGGCCATCGCCTATGGCCTCCTCACCGCGATCGCTTTTGCGCTGTGGCCGCTCGGGCGCGCGCACGACATTTCGGTGTCGATGTTGTTTCGCGATCAGATCGCGGCGGAGCGGAACTGGCCGCGGCTGCGCTATGTCGTCGCCGCGGCGGCGATTGTTGCAGCCCTGGCGGCGCTGGCGATCTTCACCACCTATGATCGCCGGGTCGCCGCATTTTTTGTCGTCGCCGCGGCCGCCGTTTTTCTGCTGCTGCGGCTGGTCGCGATGGGCACGATGTGGATCGCCCGGCATTTGCCGCGCCCGCGCTCGACCATCCTGCGCCTGGCCGTCGCCAATATTCATCGCGCCGGCGCGCTCACCCCGAGTGTCATGCTGTCGCTGGGCTTAGGGCTTGCGCTCCTCGTCACCGTGGTCGAAATCGACGGCAATCTGCATCGCGAGTTCGCCGCCGCGCTGCCGGAACATGCGCCGTCGTTCTTTTTCCTCGATATTCCGGCAGCCGACTCCGGCGGCTTCGACACCTTCTTGCGCCGGAACGCGCCGGGCTCGAAACTTGAGCGCGTGCCGATGCTGCGCGGGCGCATCGTCTCGGCCAATGGTATCGCCGCCGACGATCTCAAAGCCGCGCCCGGATCGCGCTGGGTGCTGCGCGGCGACCGCGGCATCACTTTTGCAAATGCGGTGCCCGCCGGTTCACGCATCGTCACCGGGAAATGGTGGAGCGCCGACTATTCCGGCGCGCCGCTGGTTTCGCTCGAGAGCCGGACCGCGGCCGACCTCGATCTAAAGATCGGCGACAGCATCACCGTCAATGTGTTGGGCCACACTGTCACGGCACGCATTGCCAATCTGCGCGCGGTCGACTGGGAGAATCTCGGCATCAATTTCGTGCTGGTGTTTTCGCCCGGCACGTTTGACGGCGCGCCGCACAGCGACATCGCCACCCTGACCTTTGCCGACGGCGGCACGACGCTTGAGGAGACCGCCGTCATCAAGGCCCTGGCCGAGGCCTATCCGACGGTCACCGCGGTGCGCGTCAAGGACGCACTCGATGCGGTCGACGCGCTGGTCGGCAAACTCGTGCTCGGTCTGCGCGGCGCCAGCGCGATCACGCTGGTGGCGGCCGCGCTGGTGCTCGGCGGCGCGCTGGCCGCCGGCCAGCGCTACCGGGTCTATGACGCAGTCATTCTCAAGACGCTTGGCGCCACCCGCGCGCAGCTTATTGCAGCCTACGCCATCGAATATCTTCTGATCGGTGTGGCGACGGTGGTGTTCGCCGTCGCGGCCGGTTCGCTGGCCGCCGGCCTGGTGGTGACGCGGGTGATGGATTTTCCCTTCATCTGGGTGGCGGGCCCCGCCGTGGCGACCGCCACCGCGGCGCTTTTGGCCACTGTGATCTTAGGCCTTGCCGGCACCTTTTCGGCGCTCGGCCGCAAGCCCGCCGAAGTATTGCGAAATCTCTGATCGTGCCCCGTTCGGGATGGCGAAACACCGCCGTTAAACACCATGAACGGTTTGTAACACTTGAAAACACTGACAAAATATGGTGTCGCAGCCATCTGGCGCGGGAGGGGCTTTCGCACTAGATTCCTGGCGCTCAGTCTTTTGGCGTTCACCGAACGCCATCCCGGCGAAGCGCCGGGCCAACCCAGGGGTAATTCCATGTCCGACTTCGATCGGAATTTCGCAACCGCCAGGTCCGGCTACCGTACCGACCAGGTCGCGATCGATGCGGGTCTGCGCGCGCACATGATCCGCGTCTACAACTATATGGCCGCGGGCGTGGCGCTGACCGGGCTGGTCGCCTGGTTCGCATTCTCGGCCGCCGTCACCCAGACCAGCGGCGGACTGGTGCTGACATCCTTCGGCCATGCCATTTTCCAGAGCCCGCTGATGTGGGTTCTGGTGTTGGCGCCGCTCGGCCTGGTCTTCGCCTTGAGCTTCGGCATCAACCGGCTGTCGGCCGGAACCGCGCTGATGTTGTTCTTCGTCTATGCCGGGCTCCTTGGCCTGTCGCTGGCGTCGATCTTCATGGTCTATACCGGGGCCTCGATCAGCCGGGTGTTCTTCATCTCGGCGGCGACGTTCGGCGCGATGAGCCTGTACGGCTACACCACGCAGCGCGATCTGACCGGCATGGGCTCGTTCATGCTCATGGGCTTGATCGGCATCATCATCGCCAGCCTGGTCAACATGTTCCTGCATTCGACCGGACTCGATTGGGCGATCTCGGTGCTCGGCGTACTCATCTTCGTCGGGCTGACCGCCTACGACACGCAGCGGATCAAGGAGATGTATTCGGCGATGGACGACGGCACCATTGCCGGCCGCAAGGCGGTGATGGGCGCGCTGTCGCTTTATCTCGATTTCATCAACCTGTTCCTGATGATGCTGCGGCTGTTCGGCGACCGCCGCTGAATTTGCTCTCAGGCTCGAAAGCGAAACGCCCCGGCACAAGCCGGGGCGTTTTTGTTTCGGCCTGCCGCGGCGCCTGGTTCTAGCGCGCAGGGGCGGCGCGCAGCCCGAGCAGCGCGGCAAAGGCTGCAAGGCACAGCGCCGCCGAAACGAAGATAGCGGCGTAGACCCCCTCCGCATCGAGCAGCAGTCCGAACAACAGCGGCGCGAAAGCCTGTGCGGCGCGGGCCGGCGCACCGAGCAAGCCGGTACGTTCGCCGTAGCTGGCAGGGCCGAACACGGCCAGCGGCACGGTGCCCCGCGCAATGGTCAGGAGCCCGTTGCCGGCGCCGTAGAAGATGGCGAAAAGGGCGGCGGCGGGCGCTCCGATCAGAGCGAAGGCGGCGGCGCCGAGCGGATGCAGCAAGGCCGCGATCCGCGCCGACACCAGCGGATGAATGCGGCGCAGGATCAGAAACTCGCCAAGCCGCGCCGCCACCTGCGCCGGCCCGACCAAAGCGGCCGCGGCCACCGCCTGCACCGGGCTCGCGCCGGCGCGTTCCAACAGCGTCGGCAATTGCGACGCCATCGCGCCGGTGACGAACCAGGCGGCCGCGAAGACGAATGCGAGCAGAAACATCTCCCGGTGCGGCTTCCAGCCGATCGATGGTGCGCGCGCGAGCGAAATCTGCGCGGGCCGCACCGGCAGCGGCAACAGGAAGCGGTTGAGCGGCAGACCGATCACGAGATTGAGCGCCGCCCAGACCAGCACGCAGTCGCGCCAGCCCACGGCGTCGTTGAGGAAAGTCGACAGCGGCCAGGAGACCGTCGAGGCGAAACCGGCGAACAGTGTGATCCCGGTGATCGGGCCGCGCGCAGTGTGTCCGTAGAGCGCGGCAAGCGCCGCAAAGCCGGCGTCGTAAAGGCCGAGCGCCATACCGACGCCGAGGATGGCCCAGGCGGCAAACAGCGATACGATCCCGTTGGCGGCAGCGAGCACAACCAGTCCGGCCGCCAAGACGATGTTGGACAGTGCCAAAACGCCGCGTCCGCCATAGCGGTCGATGACCCGGCCGACGGCGGGGCCGGCAAAGGCCGCGATCAACAGCGCCATGGAAAAGGGAGCGAAGATGACGGAGCGCGGCACGCCAAGGCTCGCCCCGATCGGGTCGGCCAGGATCGCCGGCAAGTAATAGCTCGACGCCCATGCCAGCGTCTGCGCCACCCCCAGTGCCGTCACCACGACGCGGCGCGATCTGACCGAGCTTAAGTTGTTCTCAGTTTCGGGCACCCGGCACCGCCGCTCTCAACGAACGGAGGCAACAGAGCTTTCGCGACCATCCCCGTCAAGCTTTGCGCAATTTTGCATGCCGCTGTAGCTCGGCCTAATAACGCCACGGATGCAGCAAAGGGTAACGATGAGCGAACTGATTATCCGTCCCTCCGGTCCGCGCGACGTCGCGGCCATTGCCCGGATCTATGCCGACGCTGTCGCACACGGCACGGCTTCGTTCGAACTCGAACCGCCCACCGAAGCCGAGATGGCGCGCCGCCAGCAGGAGCTCTTAAACGGGGGCTACCCTTATTTTGTCGCCGAGCGCGACGGCGCGATTACCGGTTACGCTTACGCCGGCCCTTACCGAGCCCGGCCGGCCTACCGATGGTGCGCCGAGGATTCGATCTATGTGGCGCCGGAGTTTCACCGCCAAGGCATCGGCCGACTGTTGCTGGCACGGCTGGTCACGGCGGCGGAACAGACAGGCTTCCGGCAGATGATCGCGGTGATCGGCGATTCGGCGCAAGTTCCTTCGATCGCCTTGCACGAAGCGGCCGGCTTTAGCTTTGTCGGCACGCTGCGCTCGGTCGGCTTCAAGCACGGCAAATGGCTCGATACGCCGCTGATGCAGATCGCTCTCGGCGACGGCGACCAGACGCCGCCTTGAGCGCTTTATCCCGGGACCACCCGCAGCGAGCGGTCGAGTGCGCTGAGCACGCGGTCGAGTTCGTGACCGCGGCGCAAGATGTGCCCGGTGGCCGAGATCACGCTATAGGCGCCCTGACGCCGGCCAAGCCGCGGATTCTTTTCGATGCGGTAGATGGGCATTTCGGAGGCGCGGCGGAATACTGAAAACACCGCGCGGTCTTTGAGAAAATCGATGGCGTAATCGCGCCACTCGCCGTCGGCGACCTTGCGGCCATAGAGTCTGAGAATGTGGTCGAGCTCGCGTCTGGAGAAAGTAACTTCGCTGGCGGGAACGGGCAGACGCTGCTCGCCCCCGCGCCACGCGCTTGGATCGGTCTCGCCGAACTCCATACGGCGCCTCCTCTATCGTCCGTCCGGTGTCATTGGAGGTTCATGATCGCGCCGGAACCGAGCGCCGGCAAGCCCTGTTTGCGCGGCAAAAGGGTCCGTAACGCCAGCGCGGAGAAGCGAAAAAGGCGGACGCTTGAGCCAAAGGACTCCGCAGGGGTCTGCGGCGCTTCCGACCGGCGCGATCACGGTTTTGTTAAAGGAATCATAATGAAGCCCTATTTCGGCCCAGCACGCGCCAAGCTGGACTGAGAAACAGTGGCCTGTTGCCTCAAGGCCCGGTTCGGATCGTGTTCCGGATTCCTCAGCCCCCCAGCCCCCCGGGGCGCGTCTGGACCGGGCCAGATGGTAGCGAAGTAAGGTTCGTTTCCCCCCCAATCCTTCGGGCCGGCACAGCGCCGGCCTTTTTATTTGGCGATTTGGCGGAATGTTTTATTTGGCGGTGGATTTTCGGCGGCAAACTTTGGCGCGACGGGCGACGCCCGGTCACCGCAATGGCAAATAGGCCGCGCCGAGGACGACACCCGGTTTGTCGTGGCTGCCTTCCTGCAAGATCACGGCTGCGGCATCCACATCGTCGCTTTGGATCTGCGACACCGGCACCGACCAGGTGGCTTGCGCCCCGTTCCAGTCGCCGAGCTTGACCCAGCTGCGCACCACATTGTGATAGGTGACCATGCGGCCGCGATTCTCGCCGCGACCGATATCGACCGCCACCGTCTTGGCCAGCGGACACAGCCAGACTTCGCCCGCGGCATGCTCGTTCTCAGCCGACTCAACCTTGACGCCGAGACCTGCGCCGCCGATCGATAATGACACCGGCACCGACATCACGCCCGATTTCTGATCGGTGAGCGCGATCGCCCGGTCGATGGCAGCGCGGTCGCTGCCGAGCACATGCGTCGAGCCGTTGACCACGATTTGCGGCGTATAAACTTGGCGATCGCCGCGCATATGCGCATAGGCCCGCTGCCGCGCCGAATGCGCCGGACTGGCAAGTGTGTCCTTCCAGCCGAGGTAATCCCAATAGTCGATCGGCACGCTGAGCGCGACCAGCGACGGATCGGCGACCAGTTCGCCTAAGAGCTTGTCGGCGGCGGGACAGGACGAGCAGCCCTGGCTGGTGAAGAGTTCAAGCAATGCGCGCGGCTCGGCGGCCCGCGCGGCGACCAAACTCGCAACCAGAAAGCCAGCAATCAGGGGTGCCGAGGCGAGGCGGCGACGCAGCATTCCGATCTCCACCCCAGACCCAAAGCGAAGGAACAGCCCCTCGGTGACAGCTTCTTGAAGCCGCCACCTGTAGCGCCCGCGATAGTCACCTGCCACTCACTTCGCGGTGAGTGGCGCGCAGTTTAGGCCTCAACGCTCGCCGAAACGTTAAGCCGCGAGGTGGCGCAGGACGTATTGCAGGATGCCGCCATTGCGGTAGTAATCGAGTTCATCGGCGGTATCGATGCGGCAGATCAGCGGCACGCGCTTTAATCCGCCGTCCGACGCGATGATCTCGGCTTGCAGTTTTTGATGCGGCTTGAGATCGCCGTGCAGCCCGCGAATGGTGACCTGCTCGTCGCCCTTCAAGCCCAGCGTCTGCCAGGACGTACCTTCTTCGAAGACCAGCGGCACCACGCCCATGCCGACCAGATTGGAACGGTGAATGCGTTCGAACGACTGCGCGACCACCGCGCGCAGGCCGAGCAGCATCGCGCCTTTCGCCGCCCAATCGCGCGACGAACCGGTGCCGTATTCCTTGCCGGCGAACACCACCAGCGGCACGTGCTCGGACTTGTAGCGCATCGCCGCGTCGTAGATCGTCATGCGCTCTTTCGACGGGTAATGGATGGTGAAGCCGCCTTCGACGCCCGGCACCATCTGGTTCTTGATACGGATATTGGCGAAGGTGCCGCGCATCATCACCTGGTGATTGCCGCGCCGCGTGCCGTATTGATTGAAGTCCTTGGGCCGGACCTGATGGTCGCGCAGATATTCGCCGGCCGGGCTCTCTTCTTTGATCGATCCGGCCGGCGAGATGTGGTCGGTCGTGATCGAGTCGAGAAACAGCCCGAGGACGCGCGCGTCGACAATGTCCTCGATCGGCTCGCCGCGCTTCTGCATGCCTTCGAAATAAGGCGGATTCTGAACGTAGGTGGAACGATCGTCCCACTTGTAGGTGAGACCGCCCTGCACGCTGATCTTGCGCCAGTTGGCGTCGCCCTTGAACACGTCGCCATATTTGCGCGTGAACATCTGCTTGGTGATGCTCTTGCGGATCACCGCGCCGACCTCGCGATTGGTCGGCCAGATGTCGCGCAAATACACTTTTTTGCCCTTCTGATCGACGCCGAGCGGCGCCTTGGCGACGTCGACCTGCATCGAGCCGGCCAGCGCATAGGCGACGACGAGCGGCGGCGACGCCAGATAGTTGGCGCGCACGTCGGCATTGACGCGGCCTTCGAAATTGCGATTGCCGGACAGCACGGCCGCCGCCACCAGGTCGTTCTTGTTGATCGCCTCGGAAATCTCCTCCGGCAGCGGACCCGAATTGCCGATGCAGGTGGTGCAGCCGAAGCCGACGAGATTAAAGCCGAGCGCGTCGAGGTATTTTTGCAGCCCCGACTTCGCGTAATATTCCTCGACCACTTGCGATCCCGGCGCGAGCGACGTCTTGACCCACGGCTTGACGGTAAGCCCCTTTTCGACCGCCTTTTTGGCGAGCAGGCCGGCCGCCATCATCACGCTCGGATTAGACGTGTTGGTGCATGACGTGATCGCCGCGATCACCACGTCGCCATTGCCGAGCGTATGGCTGCGGCCGTCGACCGGAACCCGTTTGTCCATCTCGGACGCCTTGTTGAATTCCTTGTCCATCGACTGGGCAAAGCCGCTCTTGACCTCTTTAAGCGCGACGCGGTCCTGCGGGCGCTTCGGGCCGGCGAGCGACGGCTCGATGGAGGACAATTCAAGTTTGAGCACGTCAGTGAAGATCGGGTCCGGCATCGTCTTGGTGTGGTACATGCCCTGCGCCTTGGCGTAGGCCAGAACCAGCGCAACGCGATCGGCGGCACGGCCGGTATCGCGCAAATAGCGGATGGTATCTTCGCCGATCGGGAAGAAGCCGCAGGTCGCGCCGTATTCCGGCGCCATATTGCCGAGCGTGGCACGGTCCGCGATGGTGAGATGAGCGACGCCCGGACCGAAATATTCGACGAACTTGCCGACGACGCCGCGTTTGCGCAGCATTTGCGTGACGGTGAGCACCAGATCGGTGGCGGTGACGCCTTCCTTGAGCTTACCGTTGAACCGCACGCCGATCACTTCCGGCAGCAGCATCGAATAAGGCTGGCCGAGCATCGCGGCTTCGGCCTCAATGCCGCCGACGCCCCAGCCGAGCACCGACAGCCCGTTCACCATGGTGGTGTGCGAATCGGTGCCCACCAGCGTGTCCGGATAGGCGAGCTCGGTGGCCACCGTCTTGTTGTCGGGGAATTTGATCTTGGTCTTCGCCGTCCACACCGTCTGCGACAGATATTCGAGATTGACCTGGTGGCAGATGCCGGTGCCGGGCGGCACCACGCGGAAATCCTCGAACGAACGCTGCGCCCATTTCAAGAATTTGTAGCGTTCCTGGTTCTGCTTGTATTCCTCTTCGACGTTTTTCTTGAACGAGTCTTTGTGTCCGAAGAAATTGACCGCCACCGAATGGTCGATGACCAGATCCACCGGCACCAGCGGGTTGATCTTCTTCGGATCGCCGCCGAGATGCTCCATCGCGTCGCGCATGGCGGCGAGATCGACGACAGCCGGCACTCCGGTGAAGTCCTGCATCAGCACGCGCGCCGGACGGAAGGCGATCTCGCGCTCCGAGGTCTTGGTCTTGAGCCATTGCGCGACGGCCTGGATATCTTGCTTTGAGACTGTGCGGCCGTCTTCGTTGCGCAACAGGTTTTCCAACAGGACCTTGAGCGAGAAAGGCAGCCGGGAAATACCCTTTAGGCCGTTCTTTTCCGCCACCGGCAGGCTGTAGTAGGCGTAGGTCTTGGAGCCGACTTTGAGCGGCCGGAGGCACTTGAAGCTATCGAGCGAAGTCATGACTTTTTTCCCATCCTGCCGGCGGGGCGCCGGCGCAAATCGACAGGCAATTGATTGCTTTTCCCGCCCCGCGAGGGGAAGGACCGGTGGGGAAAAATCGAACGTGGCAGCGTCACCGGCGCGCCGCGGTTCGACCTGCGGCTTATAGGGTCTTTTGGCGGCTTGTGCCAGTTCGGCAATGACGGAGCCGAAAATATGCTGCGCATGGCGCGCCAGATGGCGTATGCGAGACCACGCGTAACGGAATTCCTCCCATGCGGCTTAGCGCTGTCGACCTTCACTGCCACCGCGGCGGCCGCGACGTCTTTGCCGGCGTCAGCTTTGCGGTCGCCTCCGGCGAGGCCTTGATTGTGATCGGCCGCAATGGTGCCGGGAAATCATCGCTTTTGCGGGGGGTTATCGGGCTGGTGCGGCTGAGCCAAGGTCGCCTGACGCTGGAAGGCGGCGACCCGGAACTGAGCATCGCCGAGCAGGCCCACTATCTCGGCCACCAGGACGCCCTAAAGCCCTCGCTCTCGGCTGCCGAAAACTTGCGCTTTTGGGCGGGCTTTTTCGACGCCCCGTCGCTCGACATTGATGGCGCGCTGGATGCCGTCGGGCTTGCTTCGCTCGCCGGCCTGCCGGCGGCCTATCTTTCGGCTGGACAACGCCGCCGGCTGTCGATCGCGCGGCTGATCGCGGTCAAACGCCCGATCTGGCTGCTCGACGAGCCGACCAGCACGCTCGATATTGCCGCGCAGGGCCGGCTCACCGGCTTGATGCAGGCGCATCTCGCAGCGGGCGGCCTCATTATGGCGGCGACCCACGGTCCGATCGGCCTCGCCAATACCCAAGAGTTGCGGCTCGACCAAGCTTCGCCCTCCCCCGCTCTGGGGCAGGATCCGGACGAAGAGCAGGACAACCCATGAACCCGCTCGCCGCCATTCTCGTCCGTGACATGCGCATCGCCGTACGCGTCGGCGGCGGCGCATTGATGGGCGTATTGTTCTTTCTGGTGGTGGTCACGCTGACCCCGTTCGCGATCGGGCCGGACCTGGCGCTGCTCAAGCGCATCGGGCCGGCGATCCTGTGGCTCGCGGCGCTGCTGGCGAGCCTGCTAGCGCTCGACCGGATGTTCGCCGCCGATCACGACGACGGTTCGCTCGATCTCATCCTGATGGGCCGCGCGCCGCTCGAACTCGTGGTCGCGGTGAAGGGCATTGCCCATTGGCTGACCACCGGCCTGCCGCTGGTCCTGGCGGCGCCGCTGATCGGGCTGTTCCTCAATCTCGATGCGCCGGCCGAACTGGCTTTGGTGCTCACGCTGCTCGTCGGCACGCCGGCACTAACCTTCATCGGGCTGATCGGCGCCGCCATCGCGGTGACGCTGCGGCGCGGCGGGCTCTTGCTGGCCGTCATTGTCCTGCCGCTGACGGTCCCGGTCCTGATCTTCGGCGTCGCCGCTGCGAACGCGGCGGTGGTCGGACCGGTGCCGTTCGGCACGCCGTTCACGATTCTCTGCGCCCTGACGCTGGCGAGCATGGTGGTCGGACCATTTGCCGCCGCCGCAGCCCTGCGGCAGGAAATGGAATAGGCTTGCCGCATCATGTAAAAGTGACGGAAGCCAGGGCGGACCGGATTGTACTGCCGTCGGGCTTTGGACTAGACCCTGACGCAATGCGATTGACTTAGATCAGAGCCTGAATTCTTCGTTCGAGCATGATCTTGCCGGAAAATCGGCGACCACGCTGCGGTATCGTGCTCGATGATCCGGTTGGAATTGGACGCTAGATTGGAGTTGGACGCTAGATATGGCTCTACTCGATTTCGCCAATCCGGCACGGTTTCTGCGGTTCGCCAATACCGTCATTCCGTGGCTCAGCGGCGTAACCTTGATTGTCTTCGCCTTCGGCATCGATCAGGCGATGATCGCTCCGGACGATTATCAGCAGGGCGCCACCGTCAAAATCATGTTCCTGCACGTGCCGTCGGCCTGGCTCGGCATGCTGGCCTGGGGCGTGATGACGGTGGCGGCGCTCGGCACGCTGGTGTGGCGTCATCCGCTTGCCGACGTCACGGCCAAGGCAGCGGCGCCGATCGGCGCGGCGTTTACGCTTTTGTGTCTGGTCACCGGATCGCTGTGGGGGCGGCCGGAATGGGGCACCTATTGGGTGTGGGACGCGCGGCTGACGTCGGAGCTGATCCTGTTCCTGCTCTATCTCGGCGTCATCGCCTTGTGGCGTACGGTCGACGACCCGTCACGCGCGGCGCGCGCCGCCGCGATCCTGACACTGGTCGGCGCCATCGATCTGCCGATCATCAAATTCTCGGTCGAGTGGTGGAATACGCTGCACCAGGGCACCTCGGTGTTTCGCATGGGCGGCTCGACGATCTATCCGACGATCCTCATCCCGCTCTTCATCATGGCCGCGGCGTTCACGCTGTTGTTCTTCACGCTGTTGTTCGCGGCGACGCGCAACGAGATTTTGCGCCGGCGGGTGCGAACGCTGCAACTGATGCAGGCGAGCCAAGTCACATGAACAAGAGAGTTGACCAGGTGAGTTTGCAATAATGGGAGCGACCGCTCATCTCGACTTCATCGCCGCGGCCTATGCCGCGGCCGTGATCATCATCGGCGCCTTGCTGATCTGGATCACGCTCGATTACCGGGCGCAATTGCACACGCTCGCCGAGCTCGATCGCCAGGGCGTCAGCCGCCGTTCCGGCGCAACGCGCGCCGAGCGCACGATCGAACAGGCGAAGGCGGCGGCCAACGCCCAAGCAAAGGAACAAGCATGAGCGCGGTCGCGAACCAGAGTGCGAAAGCCGGCGCCCAACAAGGCGCCAGCGAAAAGGCCGGAGACAGCACCAAGCTGCGCTGGCGCCGGATCGTGGTGCTGGCGCCGCTTGTCATCTTTCTCGGCCTTGCCACGCTGTTTCTGTTTCGGCTCGCCAGCGGCGGCGATGCGTCGGTCATTCCCTCGGCCCTGATCGGTCACCCGGCGCCTCAAACGCCGTTACCGCCAGTCGTGGGTCTTTCGCGCGACGGCGCGCCGATTCCGGGCCTCGATCCGGCGGGCTTCAAAGGCGCGGTCACCATCGTCAATGTATGGGCATCATGGTGCGTGCCGTGCCGCGACGAAGCGCCGATGCTGATGCAATTGGCGCAGGACAATCGATTCCGCCTGGTCGGCATCAATTACAAGGATGAGCCCGGCAATGCGCGACGCTTCCTCGGCCGCTTCGGTAACCCCTATGCCGCGGCGGGCGCCGACGAAAGCGGCCGTGCCGGCATCGAGTGGGGCGTCTACGGCGTGCCGGAGAACTTTGTGGTCGGCCGCGACGCCCGCATCACCTACAAGCTGGTCGGCCCGATCACGCCCGAGAATATCGATGCGGTGCTAAAACCGCAGATCGAGAAAGCGCTGGCGGCCGGATCCTAGCGCGCGAGCATCACTCCGCCGGCTCGGCTGCGTATTTCTTCAACAGCGGCATCTGCAGCGCACCGAACAGGAAGGTCAGCGGCATCACGCCGAAGACCTTGAAATCGACCCAGACATTGGTCGAGGTGTTGCGCCAGACGATCTCGTTGAGCACCGCCAGCACCAGAAAGAATAGCGCCCAGCGCAGCGTCAGCTTGCGCCAGCCCTCGTCCGTCAGGCGGAACAGCGAATCGAACACGACACCCAATAGCGGCTTGTTGAACAACAGTCCGCCGATCAGAATCGCGCCGAACAGCGCATAGATGATGGTCGGCTTGACCTTGATGAAGGTGGCGTCGTGCAGAATGAGGGTCAGGCCGCCGAACACGACCACAATGATCGCAGTAACGACCGGCATTATCGGCAGATGCCGCGTCAGCGCGTAAGACACCGCGAGCGCCGCCAGCACCGCGATCATGAAGGTCGCTGTGGCGACAAATATCCCGTAATGCGAATTGGCGAAGAAGAACAGAACAAGCGGCCCGAAGTCGAGCGCGAGCTTGAGGATGGGATTGAGCTGGGGTTTTGCGGTCGTTGTCATGATGCGCGCTGTGTAACGTGGCCTGATCGCTTGCTCAATCACGATTCGAGCCCGGCAATGGCGCGGCCAAAATCATGCGCCGAAAACGGCGCCAGATCCTCGACGCTTTCGCCGACACCGATGAAATGCACCGGCACCGCGAATTTCGCGGCGATGGCGACCAGGATGCCGCCGCGCGCGGTGCCGTCGAGCTTGGTCATGACCAGTCCGGTGACGCCGACCGCCTTCTGGAACACCTCGACCTGCAGCAAGGCGTTCTGCCCGACGGTGGCGTCGAGCACCAACAGCACCGCATGCGGCGCCGAGGCGTCGACCTTCTTGATGACGCGAACGATCTTTTGCAGTTCCTCCATCAGTTCGGCGCGGTTCTGCAGCCGCCCGGCGGTATCCACCAGCAAGACGTCGGTGCCGCGCTCTTTGGCCGCGGCCAGCGCGTCGAAGACAAGACCGGCGGGATCGCTGCCCGCCGCGCGCGCCATGAACGCCGAGCCGCTGCGCTCGGCCCAGATTTTGAGCTGCTCGATGGCGGCGGCGCGAAATGTATCACCGGCCGCAAGCATCACGCTTCGCCCTTCGCCGCGCAATTTGGCCGCAAGCTTGCCGATGGTCGTGGTCTTGCCGGAGCCGTTGACGCCGGCGACCAGAATGACGAATGGCTTATGTGCCGTGTCGATGACGAGCGGCTGCGCGACCGGCCCCAGGACTTTTTCGATTTCCGACGCCACCACCGCTTTGACATCGTCCGGCGACGCCGTCGCACTGAAGCGGGCGAAACGCAGCGCGGTCGCGATCTCGGCCGAGGTCGCAAGGCCGATATCGGCGCGGATCAGCACATCCTCGATCTCGTCGATCGCCGCGGAATCGAGCTGCCGCTTGAGCACCACCTCGGCGATGGCGCCGCCGAGCGCCGAGGAACTGCGCTTGAGTCCGCCGGCGAGGCGCTGCCACCAATTTCCCGTTGATTCCGTCACATTGTCGTTCATGTGGCGCCCGTGATAGCGGTTTCGTCATGACCCCGGAAGAGATGGTGTCGCGGCTGCTGTACCGCGACGGGCTGATGCTGGTAATCGACAAGCCGGCCGGTATGGCCGTGCACCGCGGTTCGCCGAACAGCAAGGACAGGGCTCGGGAATCCCTGGAAGATCACTTCGGCACGCTGTGCTTCGGCCTGCCGCGGCCGCCGGCCTTGGCGCACCGGCTCGACCGCGACACCTCCGGCTGCCTGGTGCTCGGCCGCCATCGCAAGGCGCTGGCGGAGCTCGGCAAGCTGTTCAGGAACGGCGCCATCGGCAAGACCTATTGGGCCGTGGTTGAGGGCACGCCGCCAGCCGACGAAGGCCAGATCGAATTGCCGCTCGGCCGCCTCGACGACAAGATCGGCTGGTGGATGAAGCACGATCCCAACGGCCAGCCGTCGGTGACAAAGTGGAAGGTGATGGGGCGCGCCGCC
This sequence comes from Xanthobacteraceae bacterium, assembly GCA_049519075.1. Classification (GTDB taxonomy): domain Bacteria; phylum Pseudomonadota; class Alphaproteobacteria; order Rhizobiales; family Xanthobacteraceae; genus BOG-931. The sequence continues at coordinate 41,207 of JBEKRD010000047.1, forward strand.
TCGAGCTCCCTGACCTGGCTTGCGCTCGAACCCCTGACCGGCCGGACCCATCAATTGCGGGTGCATTGCGCCGAAATGGGCTGGCCCATTCTGGGCGACGCGATCTACGGCAAGGCGCCGCGGACGGGCGGCCCGCCGCTCCACCTGCATGCCCGCGAGATCGTGGTGCCGCTCTACAAGAACCGCGAGCCGATCAAGATCACGGCGCCGGTGCCGGCCCACCTGCGTGAGTTCCTGACGCAATGCGGCTGGCGCGGCGAAGATCCCGCCATCGCGGACCAGGTCACCGGAAACGGCGTGCCAATCAGTAGATCGTCGCTTTGACGCGCTCGGGCGCCAGGCGATCGTGCTCGGGCCCGCCCATCTTGCCCTCGGTCAATTCGGCAAGGATGGCGCCCGGCGTCGGCAACGCCTTGCGATCGACTTTGCTCGCCTCATCCCAGAGTTTCGAGCGAATGATCGCCTTGGTGCACTGGAAGTAGGCCTTCTCGACGGTCACGACCAAGACGCATTTCGGCGTCTTGCCGTTAAAGACAAAACTTTCGGTCAGCTTCGGATCGGTGGATATTCTGGCGCGGCCGATGATGCGCATGGTCTCGCCGATGCCGGGAATGAGGAACAACAGCGCGACGCGCGGATCGCGCACCAGGTTGCGCAGGCTGTCGATGCGGTTATTGCCGCGGCGGTCGGGGATCAGCAGCGTATGCTCATCGACCACCCGGACGAATCCGGGCGGATCACCGCGCGGCGAACAGTCGAGCCCCTCGGGGCCGCTGGTCGCCAACACCACGAAGGGGGCAGCTTCGATCAGTTTGCGATATTGCGGCGTGACGTGATCGGCTTCCTTGACGACGGCGGGACCATAGGGCGCTTCGGCGTAAAGCCGCTCCAGCGCTTCGGTCGTCGTTATGATGTGATCCTGTCCGTCGCCATCCATCGCACGGTCTCCGGTTTGGCGGGAGCTTAATCAAGCCGCCAGCAATTGTCTGCCGTCGTGCGCCGCTATTTTCAGATCAAGAATCCGGCCCGCCCCAGCCGGCATCGCGAGCTTCACCGGCGTGAACTGCTCGGTGCGTCCGACATTGCGCGATTCGGTCAGGACGCGACGCGTCGTGCCGACCTCCCTGTCGAGGTGCTGTGTGAGCACCAGCGCGCCGCGCTCGCGTAGCCGTCGCGCGCGCTCTTTTATGATCTCATGGTGAAGCTGCGGCATGCGCGCAGCCGGCGTGCTGGGCCGCGGCGAGAACGGAAAGACGTGAAGCTGCGCCAGCCCGCATTCTTCGACGAGGTCGAGCGAGCGCTGGAACATGGCCTCGGTCTCGGTCGGGAAGCCGGCAATCAGATCGGCGCCGAACGCCGTGTCGGGCCGCAGCCGGCGCACCTCGTGGCAGAAAGCGATCGCGTCGGCGCGCCGATGCCGCCGCTTCATCCGCTTGAGGATGAGATCGTCGCCGGACTGCAGCGACAAATGCAGATGCGGCATCAGCCGCGCGTCGGTCGCCAAAGCATCGAGCAGATCGCCGTCGGCCTCCACCGAATCGATCGACGACAGCCGCAGCCGCTTGAGCTCCGGTACGTGCTTGAGGATCTGCTTCACCAGGAGGCCCAGTTTCGGCGCGCCGGGGAGATCGGTGCCATAGCTCGTGATGTCGACGCCGGTCAGCACGATCTCGCAATAGCCGTTGGCGACAAGGCGGCGCACGTCGTCGACCACGGATCCCATCGGCACCGAACGCGAATTGCCGCGGCCGAACGGAATGATGCAGAAGGTGCAGCGGTGATCGCAGCCGTTCTGCACCTGGACGAAGGCGCGCGTCTTGCCGGCAAAAGCGTCTATGAGATGCGCCGCGCTTTCGCGCACCGCCATGATGTCGCTGACGATCGCCTTCGGCGCATCGTGAATATCCAGGCTGGTACGCGCGCGTGCCCAGCCGGCGGGCGAAAGCTTTTCGGCATTGCCGAGCACCCGGTCGGCTTCGGTCATGGCGACGAAAGTCTGCGGCTCAGTTTGCGCGGCGCAGCCGGTGACGACGATTTTTGCATGCGGGCGGCTGCGGCGCAGCGCACGGATCGTTTGTCTGGCCTGGCGCACCGCTTCCGCCGTCACCGCACAAGTATTGACGACGACGGTGTCGGAAAATCCGGCTTGTTCCGCCTCGCGGCGGATCACCTCGGATTCGGCGGCATTGAGCCGGCAGCCGAAGGTGACGACCTCGACGCTCATGGCTTGACGCCGCCGGATTTCACGGCGCGCTCGCGTCGGCGAAGAGCGCCGCGTCGAAACGACCCTTGTGCTCGTATTCGACCGGCCCGGTCATCAAAACATGGTCGTCGCCCTCGCGCCATTCGATGGCGAGATCGCCGCCAGGCAGGCTGACCGTCACCTTGCGGCCGGTGCGGCCGAGCCGCGCCGCGGCGACGGCGGCCGCGCAGGCCGCCGAGCCACAGGCCTTGGTCAGGCCGGCGCCGCGCTCCCAGGTGCGGATCACGATGCGGTCACGCGCCGGCGTCGCGGCAAGCGTAATGTTGGCGCGCTCGGGGAACATCGGATGGTTCTCGAGCAAGGGGCCGAATTTGGCGAGATCATAGGCGGCCGGATCATCGACCCAGAAAATGGCGTGCGGATTGCCCATGCTGACGACGGAGGGCGAATGCAGCACCGGCGCGCCGCGAGGCCCGATCTCGAGCTCAATGGTGCGGGTATCGGCGAATTCCTCCTCCAGCGGAATTTCGTCCCAGCGTAGCCGCGGCCGGCCCATGTCGACCGTGTAGAGGTCCTCCCCCGCGCTCCAACAGGAGACGAGGCCCGCCGGCGTCTCGAAATCGAGCGCCGCCTTGCCGGTTTCCGCACTGACCAGCGCCGCGACGCAACGCATGCCGTTGCCGCAGGCGCCGGCTTCTGATCCGTCATTGTTGTAAATGCGGACCGCAGCGTCTTTGCCGGCGCGCGCCGGATAGAGCGCCATCAGCTGATCGTAGGGCTCTTGCCGCGCCGCCGCGCGCGCTTCGGCCGCGGCGATTGCGGCAGGCTTTGCGCGCAGATCGACGATGACGATCTCGTTGCCGAGGCCGTTCATCTTGACGAAGTCCCGGTTCGCCAGCGCACCCATCGCAAAGCCCGCAATAAAGCCAGAATGTGAGGCAGTTATATGAGAACTCGATGCTGTGGCGCCAGTAGCGGTGCCGGCAATTTGGACGAGGCGGGAATCGCCGAGACGTGCTAAATTCAATGTCGGGGACGAATCCATATCTTGGCGATGGCGCACCGGCGCCGAGTCGTCGTTAAAATCGCCCATTCAAGGAAAAGGTGAGTCCCGATGTCGTTTCGCTTAGCCCCGCGCGCCGCCTGCACGGTCGCGGCCGTTGCTTTGACATTGTCACTGATGCCGCTGGCGCCGTCATACGCGCAGACTCCAGCACAAACTCCAACGCCGGCTCCGGCGCAATCGCCGCCGGCGACGCCAGACGCTCCGAAAGCCGCGCCGGCCCAGCCGGGCGATCCGTTCGGCGAGGAGACCGCCCTGACGGCCAAGACCATCGTCTACGTCAAGGGCACCGGAACCTGGGACAAAGCCTTCGATACCGTCAGCGGCTCGTTCAAGAAGATCAAAGCCTATCTCGACAAGGAAGGCATCAAGCCGGCCGGCCTGTCGATGACGATCTTCACCGCGACCGACGATACCGGCTTCGATTACGAGGCCGCGGTCCCGATTGCCGAGGCGCCCAAGAACCCGCCGCATGGCGACGTCGCGCTCGGCCAGTCACCCGAAGGCCAGGCGCTCAAATTCATCCATCGCGGCTCATATGAGGATCTCGACAATACTTACGAAGCGATCACCAATTACCTCGACGACAAGCGGATGGAAGCCAAAGACATGTTCATCGAGGAATATGTCACCGACCCGCTCACCGCCGACGCGGGCAAGCTCGTCGTCAACGTCTATGTCCTGGTCAAGCCCCCATCGCCGTCGCCCGGCTGAGACCCATCGTTCCCAGACTTATCATCGTTCAAAGACTTGCCCGGGCCGCAAAGTGCCAAACCGTTCGGGCGCTATTCCGGCAGTCTGCAAAGCTTCGGCAAGCGCAATGAGCGGCGCATCGATCGCTTCGTCGGTGAGCTGGAACGTGCCGTAGTGATGGCCGAGGGCGAATTCGGCGCCGCTGTCGATGAACGCCTGGACCGATTCGGCGGGGTTCATGTGCTGGTCGCGCATGAACCAGCGCGGCTCGTAGGCCCCGATCGGCAATATGGCGAGCCGCAACGGTCCGTGGCGCTGGCGGACCTCGCGGAAATTGTGGCCGTCGCCATAAGCGGAATCGGCGACGAAATAGATGCGCCCGCCCGGCGTGTCGATCACGAACGACGCCCATAGCGACATGTTGCGGTCGGAAAGATTGCGCGCCGACCAGTGCCGCGTCGGAACCAGCGTCACGGTCACGTCCGAGCCGACAACCACCCGATCCTGCCAATCATAGGCCTCGGCCGCTATGACCGGATCGTGATTACGAATGACGGTGTCGTTGCCGAGCGGCGCGATGACGCGCGGGCGATGCGCGGCCGCAAGCCGCGACAGGGTTGCGACATCAAGGTGATCGTAGTGGCCGTGCGACACCAAAACGACGTCGATCGGCGGCAGATCGGCGAATGCGATGCCTGGATCGTTGACCCGCTTCGGCCCGACCATACGGAACGGCGAGGCCCGCTTCGACCAGACCGGATCGAGCAGGATGTTGAGGCCCGCGGTCTGGATCAGGAAGCTCGCATGGCCGACATAGGCGATGCGCCAAGCGGCGCCTTCGACCCGTGGCGGCGGACGGTCGGCATAAGGCGACGGCGCCCAGCTTGGCCATTTGGCCCGCTGCGCGCGCGAACGGGGACCGAAGCGCCAGCGCAAGAGTTCGCCCCGGCTCCGCGGCGGCGCGCCGTGCCGGTCAAAAAAGCGTTCGCCGTCAAAGTGATCCGAGACGGGGCCGTGGTAGTAGCGCGACATTTGGGGGCCTAGGTTACAGCTTTGCCGGCCCGGCGGCCCGGCAAAATCGCCGCGGTTGACGCCGAGGGGGTCTATCCCTATTTTCCTCCCGCTCTCGCAAGAGATCGAGATTATTGACCGCCGACCGGTCCTGGAGACCGGAGGTAACCGCCCGACAGCGCGATGCGCCCTCGGGCGTCGACGTGCTTTCTCCCTCGCCCCGCTCGCGGGGAGAGGCAAGAGGACAAAATGTTCGACAGTCTTTCGGAACGTCTGAATGGCATCCTCGACCGCCTGACCCGGCGCGGCGCGCTGTCGGAGGCCGACGTCGACGCGGCGCTGCGCGAGGTCCGCCGCGCGCTGCTGGAGGCCGACGTGGCGCTCGATGTCGCGCGCAGCTTCACCGACGAGGTCAAGAAGCGCGCGGTCGGCGTCGACGTGATCAAATCGGTCACGCCTGGCCAGATGGTCGTGAAGATCGTGCACGACCAGTTGATCGAGACGCTCGGCGCCAACGCGCAGCCGATCGACCTCAACGCACCGGCGCCCGTCGTCATTATGATGGTGGGTCTGCAGGGCTCCGGCAAAACCACGACCACTGCCAAGATCGCCAAGCGCCTGACCGACGTCGCAAAGCGCAAGGTGCTGATGGCGTCGCTCGATACCCGCCGCCCGGCCGCCATGGAGCAGCTTGCGGTGTTGGGCGGGCAAATCAGCGTCGACACGCTGCCGATTGTCGCCGGACAGACGCCGGTTCAGATCGCCGCGCGCGCGCTGCAGGCGGCGCGGCTCGGCGGTTATGACGTGGTGATGCTCGACACTGCCGGCCGCCTCACGCTTGACGAGGATCTGATGCGCGAGGCGGCCGAGGTGCGCCGCGCCGCCAATCCACACGAAGTGCTGTTGGTCGCCGACGCGCTGACCGGACAAGACGCCGTGAATCTGGCGAAGAGTTTCAACGAGCGGCTCGACCTCACCGGCATCGTGCTCACCCGAATCGACGGCGACGGCCGCGGCGGCGCCGCTTTGTCAATGCGCGCGGTCACCGGCAAGCCGATCAAGCTCCTGGGCACCGGCGAAAAGCTCGACGCCATCGAGGATTTTTACCCGGCGCGGATCGCCGACCGCATTCTCGGCATGGGCGACATCGTTTCGCTGGTCGAGAAAGCCGCGACCACCATCGACGCCGAGAAGGCGGCGCGCGTCGCCGCCAAGATGCGCAAGGGCTCCTTCGATCTCGCCGATCTGCGCGAACAGCTCACCCAGATGCAGAGCATGGGCGGCATGAGCGGACTGATGTCGATGATGCCGGGCATCGCCAAAATGAAAAACCAGCTGGCCGAGCGCAATCTCGACGAGACGGTGCTCAAGCGGCAGATGGCGATCATCGATTCGATGACGCCGCAGGAGCGCAAAAATCCCGACGTGCTCAAGGCCAGCCGCAAGCGGCGTATCGCCTCGGGCTCCGGCACCAAGCCCGAAGACATCAACCGGCTCCTCAAAATGCATCGCACCATGGCGGACGTGATGAAGGCCATGGGCGGCGCCAAGCGCGGTCCGATGGCGGGGCTTGCCAATATGCTCGGCTTCGGCGGCGGCGTGCCGAGCCCGGAAGAGATGGCGAAGCTCGCGGAAAAATTACCTGGTGGCTTGCCGGGCGGGCTGCCGGGCGCGCCGGGTCTGCCGCCTGGCCTGCCGCCGAATTTTCCGGGATTGCCGGGTGGGCTACCCGGACTTGGTCCGAAATTTCCGGGCGGATTGCCCGGCGGATTTCCCGGACTTGGCAAGAAGAAGTGATCTCACCACCAACATCGCAACGCATAACGAAAGGAAACTGAATGCCCCTCGTCATCCGCATGGCCCGCGCCGGCACTAAGAAACGTCCGGTCTATCACATCGTCGTCGCCGACAGCCGCAGCCCCCGCGACGGGCGCTTCATCGAGCGGCTGGGTTATTTCAATCCGCTATTGCCGAAGGAAAAGACCGAGCGGCTGAAATTCGACCTGGAAAAAGCCAAGGCCTGGATCGGCAAGGGTGCGCAGCCTTCGGACCGCGTCATGCGCTTTCTCGACGCCGCGGGCGTGATGAAGCGCGAGAAGCGCAACAATCCGGAAAAGGCGCTCCCGCGCAAGGAACGCAAGGCAAACGCGGAGGCCGCCAAGACTGCGGCAGACGCTGCTGCGGCAGCGGCCAAGGCCAAGGCGGCTGCAGCGCCGGCGGCGTAAGCGGCGCCGCTGCTAGCGGGCAAAGGCCTAACGAGCAAAAGCGATGGCGGGCGGCGAACGAGTCTGCGTTGGGCAAATCGGCGCCGCCCACGGCGTGCGCGGCGAGGTCCGGTTGCGCTCGTTCACCGCGGAACCGCTGGCGATCACCCATTACGGCCCGCTCGAAAGCGAAGACGGCCGGGTGTTTGAGATCGAAAGCTTAAGGCCGGCCAAAGACCACTTCGTGGCGACGCTCTCGGGCGTTGCCGATCGCAATGCCGCCGAGCGCCTCACCAATACGAAACTCTATGTGCCGCGCGAAAGGTTGCCGCAGCCGACCGAGCCTGACGAGTTCTACTACGCCGATCTCGTCGGACTTGCCGCCGTCGACCGCTCAGGCCAGCCGCTGGGCACGGTCATCGCTGTCCACAATTTCGGCGCTGGCGACCTGATCGAACTCCGCTGCGCCGAAAGCGAACCCACAAAACTGCTGCCGTTCGATGCGGCGACGGTCCCCGAGGTCGATCTTGCGGCCGGGCGCCTGGTCGTCGAACTCCCTTCGGAGCGCGAGTGACATGTGGCGGGCGAGCGTTCTCACCATTTTTCCGGACATGTTTCCGGGGCCGCTGGGCGCAAGCCTCGCCGGCAAAGCCCTGGCGACTGGCGTGTGGTCGCTCGATGCCGTGGATATCCGTGGTTTTGCCGCCGACAAGCATAAGAGCGTCGACGACACGCCGGCAGGGGGCGGCCCGGGCATGGTGATGAAAGCCGACGTGCTGGCCCGCGCCATCGATGCCACGGCGACCGATGCGCGGCCGCGGCTCCTGCTCTCGCCGCGCGGGGCGCCGCTCGATCAAGGCTGGGTCGAAGAGCTCGCTTATGGCGCCGGCGTGGTCCTCCTCTGCGGCCGGTTCGAAGGGGTCGACGAACGCATCATCGCGGCGCGCAGCCTGGAAGAGGTTTCGGTCGGCGATTATGTGCTGTCCGGCGGCGAAATCGCCGCCATGGCGGTGATCGACGCTTGTGTGAGGCTTTTGCCCGGTGTCATGGGCACGGCCGCTTCGGGCGCCGAGGAGAGCTTTAGCGAAGGGCTTTTGGAATATCCGCATTATACCCGGCCCCAGCTCTTTGAGGGCCGGCCGATCCCGGAGGTCCTGACCTCGGGCGACCACGGCAAGATCGCCGCCTGGCGCCGCGCCGAGGCAGAGCGGCTGACCCAGGAGCGGCGGCCCGATTTGTGGGCTACCCGGCATTCCGCCGGGCCCCGGGCGAAGCCCGCGAGCCCCCCTAGGGCGCCCCGGAATGACGACGAGTGACCGGAGGGTGACAAAGCCCGCGCGGTGTAATAGAAGCTGCGCCAACCCGCGTAGACCCGGCCGAAAACGGCGCGATGACAGCGCAGCCGATGGAGAATTTGCCATGAACGTGTTGCAAGAAATCGAAAACGAACAGGTGGCGAAGCTTTCCGCCGGCAAGGACATCCCCGATTTCCAGCCCGGCGACACGGTCATCGTCAACGTCAAGATCGTCGAAGGCGAGCGGAGCCGCGTGCAGGCCTATGAAGGCGTCTGCATCGGCCGCGCCGGCTCAGGCCTGAACCAGAACTTCACCGTGCGCAAAATTTCCTACGGCGAGGGCGTCGAGCGCGTGTTCCCGCTCTATGCGCCGATGATCGACTCGATCAAGGTCGTGCGCCGCGGCAAAGTGCGCCGCGCCAAGCTCTATTACCTGCGCGGGTTGCGCGGCAAATCCGCCCGCATCATCGAGCGTCAGGACCATACCGCGGCGACGGCCGGCGGAGACAAAGCGGCGGAGAAATAGAAATCCGCCACGGCGCGATGTCGTTGTGCGCCCGTGACGGACCGGAGTTTTGTGATGGCCAAATCCCGCACGCTGTACGACAAAATCTGGGACGAACATCTGATCGAGGAGGCGCCGGATGGCGCAGCCTTGATCTATATCGATCGTCATATTGTGCATGAAGTGACGAGTCCGCAGGCGTTCGAAGGCTTGCGGCTCGCCGGCCGCAAAGTGCACGCGCCGGACAAGACGCTGCTCGTGGTCGATCACAACGTGCCGACGACCAACCGGCATCTGCCCAATCCCGATCCGGAAAGCGCGACCCAGATCGCGTACCTCGCCGAAAACGCGAAATTCTTCGATCTCGAATATTACAACGAGTTCGATAAGCGCCAGGGCATCGTCCATATCATCGGCCCGGAACAGGGCTTTACGCTGCCCGGCGTGACGCTGGTGTGCGGCGACAGCCATACCGCGACCAATGGCGCGTTCGGCGCGCTTGCCTATGGCATCGGCACTTCGGAAGTCGAGCATGTGCTGGCGACGCAAACGCTGATCCAGTCGAAGTCAAAGAACATGCGCGCGGTGGTCGACGGCAAATTGCCGGACGGCGTCACCGCGAAAGACATCATCCTTGCCATCATCGGCGAGATCGGCACTGCCGGCGGCACCGGCTATGCGCTGGAATATGCCGGCGAGGCGATCCGCGCGCTGTCGATGGAAGGTCGCATGACGGTGTGCAACATGTCGGTCGAAGCCGGCGCTAAAGCGGGCTTCATCGCCCCCGACGAAAAGACCTACGACTATCTCAAAGGCCGTCCCAAGGCGCCGAAGGGCAAGGACTGGGACTTGGCGCTCGCCTATTGGCAGACGCTGGCCTCCGACGACGGCGCCCATTTCGATCGCGAGATCAAGCTTGATGCCGCCAAGCTGCCGCCGCTCGTGACCTGGGGCACCAGCCCCGAGCAGGTCGTTTCAATCACTGGCCGCGTGCCGAATCTCGACGGCATCGCCGACGCGGGCAAGCGCGAATCTATCGAGCGGGCGCTTTCTTACATGGGGCTCAAAGGCGGCGAGAAGATTTCCGACATCGCCATCGACCGCGTCTTCATCGGCTCCTGCACCAATGCGCGGATCGAGGATTTGCGCGCGGTCGCCAAAGTCGTCGACGGCAAGACCGTCAACGGCAATGTCAACGCCATGATCGTGCCGGGTTCGGGCCTCGTGAAAGAACAGGCCGAGTCGGAAGGGCTCGATAAGATCTTCCTGAAAGCCGGCTTCGAATGGCGCGAGCCGGGCTGCTCGATGTGCCTGGCGATGAA
>JBEKRD010000048.1:0-68840 GCA_049519075.1 Xanthobacteraceae bacterium
TCCTCGTTCTGCCCGCCCCATCATCGACCGCTCCCGCGAATCATCGTCCTATTCGACGGAATCACGGTTCAGCGGCTGTCTCAACCAGAGTTTTGCAACACAATCGGGGGTGAAGCGGACATTGACCAACCGCGGTCCAACCGCGATTTATGGAGCACGAGCTCCAACTCAACCCCGCTCCACCGTCGCCACGCGCCCCTTCTCGATCGCCAGCGCCAATTTGCCGTGCTTGAGGGCGAGTGCTTTTTCGCCGAACAGTTCGCGCCGCCAGCCGCTCAGTGCTGGAACGTCGGCACCGTCATCGCCCGCGATGCGTTCGAGGTCGTCGACGGTGGCAATCACCTTGGCGGCGACGTGATGGCTTTCCGAGACCATCCGCAGCAGAACTTTGAGCAGTTCGACGATGGCCGCGCCGTTTTGCGCCGGCTGCGAGCGGGCCTGGTGCGGCAAGGTCTTCAGGTCGCGCGCAAGCCCGCGGCTCACCGCGGCGACGATCGCCTCGCCCCAGCGCGAGCGTTCAAAACCCTTGGGCAATGAGCGCAGGTTTTTCAGTCGCTCTATTGTTGTCGGCGCCTGCACCGCGATGTCGCCGATCACTTCGTCCTTGAGGACGCGCGAGCGCGGCACGTCGCGGGTCTGCGCTTCGCGCTCGCGCCAGGCGGCGACCTCGATCAAGACCGCGAGCTCCTTCGGCTTGCGCACCCGGGTCTTCAGCCGCTGCCAGGCGTTGTCGGGCTCCATGCGGTAGGTCTCGGGCGAGGTGAGCACCCGCATTTCGTCCTGCACCCAGTCGGCGCGGCCGCGCTTTTTCAAGTCCTCAAGGAGCGCGCGGTAAACATCGCGCAGATGCGTCACGTCGGACACCGCGTAGCGCAATTGCGCGTCGGACAGTGGCCGCCGCGTCCAGTCGGTGAAGCGATGCGATTTGTCGAGTGTGTCGCCGGTGATGCGCTGGACCAACTGGTCGTAGGAAATGGAATCGCCATAGCCGAGCACCATGGCCGCGACCTGGGTATCGAAGATCGGATGCGGAATGAGCTTGGCGGCATGCCAGACGATTTCGATGTCCTGGCGGGCGGCGTGAAATACCTTCATCACCTTCTCGTTCGCCATCAGCGCGTAGAACGGCGAAAGATCGATGCCCGGCGCCAGCGCATCGACGACCAGGCCTTCGTCGGGCGAGGCCAGTTGGGCGACGCAGAGCAGCGGGTAATAGGTGGTTTCGCGCAGGAATTCGGTATCGACCGTCACGAAGGGATGCGCCGCCATGCGCCGGCACGCGTCGGCAAGTTCTGACGTCGTGGTGATCGGCTGCATTGCGAGAAGAGTATCGGAATCAAACGCCATCGGTGCCGACAGTGTCGGCCAGATGACGCACGCCTGGCAAGCCCGCGCGGGTGCCGAAACACCGCTAAACGCCGCGAATTTTGCCCATGTGGATGAACTCCCAGGGACTCGGCATGGCGCCGACCGGCACTTCGATCAAAGTGGGACCGTCGCGGTGGGCAAACGCCCGCCGCAGCGCGATGCGCAGATCCTGCGGGCTCGTCACCCGCACGGCCTCGGCGCCAAAGCTCTTGGCAAAGGCCACGAAGTCCGGATTGGCAAGGTCGCTGCCGATCAGCCGATTGCCGTAAGACTCCTGCTGAATGCGGCGGACATTGCCGAAGGCGCCGTCGTTGAATACCACCGCGGTGAGCGGAATGCGGTGCCGCATCGCGGTCGCCATTTCGTTGGCCGTGAACATGAAACCGCCGTCGCCCGAAATCGACAGCACCGGCACATCGGGCCGGGCGTGCTGGACGCCGAGGGCTGTGGCAAAGCCCCAGCCGAGATTGTCCTGGTATCCCGGCGACAGGAAGGTGCGCGGCTTATAGACAGGAAACGCCAGCCGCGCGGCGAAGCCCACTTGCGTGACTTCGTCGACATAAATGCCGTCCTCGGGCAGTTCGGCGCGGATCGCTTCGAGAAAAGCGAGCTGGGGTGCAAGCTTGTCCAGCCGCTTGCGCCAGGCGGCCTGGCGCTCTTGCAATTCGGCCTTGCGCGAGGCGCGCTTTGAATTGTGCGCCGGCAGTTCGGCGAGCAGGTGCTGCAGGATCGGCTTGGCGTCGCCGGTCATGGCGACGGTGGGTTTGTGCAGGCGATTTTGCTCGGCGCGGTCGGCATCGACCCGCACGATCGCAAGATCGCGATCGATGCCCCATTGCTGCAACGGCATCAGCATGCGAGTGCCGACCGCGAGCACCACATCGGCCTCGCCCCATAGATCGCGGCCGAGCGGCAAGGTCACGCTCAACGGATCGCGACTGTCGAGCACGCCGCGGCCGCGGCGATAGCCGAGTACCGGCGCCTGCAACATGGCGGAGAGGGCCGTGACCTCGGCCGCGGCATCCTGGGCGCCGCCGCCGCAAATAATCAGCGGACGTTTCGCCGCCCCAAGACGCTTCGCCGCTTTGCGGATCGCATCGGAATCGATCTTGGGCGCGGCGATCGGCAGCGGCGCTTGCAGCGTCACGGCAGCGGATTTGCCCCAGACATCGATGGCGCATTCGAGCGCCGCCGGTCCGGGCCTGCCGGTGCGCATCGCGCGCAGCGCCAGCGCCGTCCCGCGCGAAGCTTCCGCGGGCTTGCGGATCAGCGCCGCATGGTCGACCAGTCGCTTGATGATGCCGGCCTGATCGCGGATTTCGTGCAGGTGGCCTAGCCCTTTGCCGATGTCGGCGTCGGGAATTTGCCCGATCAGCGCCAGCACCGGGGCGTTCATGGAATAGGCCGTGAGAAGGGCGGCTGAGGAATTGAGCAGGCCCGGCCCCGGCACCACCGCATAGGCTTGCGGCTTGCCGGTCGAGAGCGCAGCGCCAAGCGCCATATAGGCGGCGCCCTGTTCGTGGCGGGTGTGCACTGTGCGCAGCCGGTCGGAAAAGCGGAACAGCGCCTCGAACAGATGGTCGTTCTGCACCCCGGGCAGCGCATAGACCGTGTCGAGACCATGCCCAAGGAGCGTCGCGACCACCGCCTCGGCCGCGGTTATGGTTTCGGCCTTTGCTGCGGGCTTTTTGCTGCTTTTCCGCTGCATGTTCGCTCCTTGCGGGCCCGACTTGTACAGATCGGCACAGCTGTGTCGAGCCGCCAATCCGGCGGGACACTGCGCTCCGCCGGACTCTTGACAAGGCGGCGACCGCCATGTGCTTGTGCGCCAACTTTCCAACCGTTTGGCGGATTCGAGCATGCATCGCTACCGCACCCATACCTGCGGCGCGCTCCGCGAGGGCGACATCGACACCGAGGTCCGGCTGTCCGGCTGGTGCCATCGTATTCGCGACCACGGTGGCCTGTTGTTCATCGATCTGCGCGATCATTACGGCTTGACCCAAGTGGTGGCCGACCCGGATAGCGCGGCGTTCAAGCTCGCCGAAACGCTGCGTTCGGAATGGGTGGTGCGGATCGACGGCAAAGTGCGCCGCCGCCCCGGCGGCACCGAGAACCCCGATCTGCCGACCGGCGCCATCGAGGTCTATATCCGCGAGATCGAGGTTTTGGGCCCGGCCGGCGAACTGCCGATGCCGGTATTCGGCGACCAGGAATACCCCGAGGAAACGCGGCTCAAATACCGCTTCCTCGATCTGCGCCGCGAGCATCTGCACAACAACATCATGAAGCGCGGCCAGGTCATCGATTCGATCAGGACGCGCATGAAGGCGCAAGGCTTCTTTGAATTCCAGACGCCGATCCTCACCGCCTCGTCGCCCGAAGGCGCGCGCGATTATCTGGTGCCGTCGCGCATCCATCCCGGCAAGTTCTACGCGCTGCCGCAGGCGCCGCAGCAGTTCAAGCAATTGATCATGGTGTCGGGCTTCGACCGCTATTTCCAGATCGCGCCGTGCTTTCGCGACGAGGACGCCCGCGCCGACCGTTCGCCGGGCGAGTTCTATCAGCTCGATCTGGAAATGAGCTTCGTCACCCAAGAGGATGTCTTCGCGGCCGTCGAACCGGTGATGCGCGGGGTGTTCGAGGAATTTTCCGGCGGCAAGCCGGTGACGGCGAAATTCCCGCTTATTCCTTACGCCGATGCGCTGAAAAAATACGGCACCGACAAGCCGGATTTGCGCAATCCGATCGTCATGCAAGATGTGTCGGAGATTTTCCGCGGCTCCGGCTTTAAGGTCTTCGCGCGCATTCTTGAAGGAAGCCCGAAGGCCGCGGTGTGGGCGATCCCGGCGCCGGGCGGCGGCTCGCGCGCATTCTGCGATCGCATGAATTCCTGGGCGCAGGGCGAGGGCCAGCCGGGCCTGGGCTATATTTTCTTTGCGCTCGACAACGACGCGGTGGTTGGCCGCGGTCCGGTCGCCAACAATCTCGGTGCGGAAAAGACGCAAACCTTGCGCACGCAGCTTGGCCTCAAGGACGGCGACGCGGTATTCTTTGTCGCCGGCGAGCCATCGACTTTCGTCAAATTCGCGGGTCCTGCGCGCACCAAAGTCGGCGAAGAGCTCGGCCTCGTCGCGAAGGACCGCTTCGAACTGTGCTGGATCGTCGATTTTCCGATGTACGAGTGGAACGAAGAGGAGAAGAAGATCGACTTCTCCCACAATCCGTTCTCGATGCCGAACCTGGCGGTGGATGAGTTTTTGGCGCTCAACGCGGCGGACCAGAACAAAATCCTCGGCATCAAGGCGTTTCAATACGACATCGTCTGCAATGGCGTCGAGCTGTCGTCCGGCGCCATCCGTAATCATCGCCCCGATGTGATGAAAAAGGCCTTCGCCATCGCCGGCTACGACGAAAGCCTCTTGGAGCAGAAATTCGGCGGCATGTTGCATGCGCTCTCTCTCGGCGCGCCGCCGCATGGCGGCATCGCGCCCGGCATCGACCGCATTGTCATGCTGCTCTGCGGCGAGGAAAACTTGCGCGAAGTCGTGCTGTTCCCGATGAACCAGCGCGCCGAAGACTTGATGATGGGCGCGCCCGCCGAAGCGACGCCGAAGCAATTGCGCGAGCTCCATATCCGGGTGGTCAAGCCGGAGTGATAATGGCGGGCGTCATTCCGCCGCCGCAGCCATCGCTTCATCGTTCAGCGCGGCGATGATCCCACTAAATTCGGCATCCATCCGCTTGAATCGCATCAGCCGCAGTATGAGCCGAAGCTCACGCAAAACTTCGAGCGAAAGCCGGTTGCCGTAGCCCAGCGCGCTCGCGATCTGAAACGCCTTGCGCTCGTCGCGCCACCAGCGCTCCACGGCGGCGGCTGCGGTATCGAGGCTGCGGCCCGACAGCATGGCGGCGCGCCGCCCGAAGCGCGCGCGGGTGGCGGGGTGCCGCGGGCCGTGTTGCAGCGCTTGCTCGACGCGCAGCTTAAAGCCGTTGACCGCGGCGGCCGCGTCGAAACCGGTGGCGATTTGGGCGAGGCCGACGTCCAGCGCCGCGGCGGACGCCGACTGCGCCGCCAGTGTGGCGGCAAGGATACGCTCGCGATCGCGCTCGATGCGCGGCCGGTAGGGCATCCGCGACCCTCAGAGTCAAAGGCTCGCGCGTAATGTAGCTATTACGGTGACGCGTGTCAATTGTTGTACTAAAAAAAGATACGCGCCGCCGATGCGGTCGGCAGCGCGTCTTAAATGGCGGCGAGAAGGACGTGGGTGGCCGGAACAAGTCCGGCCATGACGTTGGCGTCGAAAACCGCCGCGTTCAGAACAGCTTGATGCCGCAGAGCACCTTGCCGACGATTTCGAGGTCGGCCATCGACACTTCTTCGGCCGGGTGATTGGGATTGTCGGAAATGATCTTGACGCGGGTGTTCTTGCCCGAGCGCAGCACCTGCAGCCGCTTGACCACGATCGCCTCGAAAGTGTCGCGGATGGCATAGAGGCCGTCGGGCGTCGGCGTCGAGTGCCCGGTGTCGACGACCACGCGATCGCCCGACATGATGGTCGGCGTCATGCTGTCACCGAAGGTCTCGATCACCAGGAGCTGCTTCACCGCGGTGTGCAATTGGTCGCGCACGAAAGTCGCCGGAAAAATCCAGCCCTCGACCTTCACCGGGTCGGCATGTTCGCCATCCCGGCGCACTTCGCGCGCCGGCACGCCGCCGCCGCCCATGCCGGCGCGGATGTCGAGCTCAGGGATCTGCTCGGGAGGCGGACCGACCGGCTCGTCCTGGGTGTCGAAGCGCAACACGTCGGCCGAATCGACATGAGGGCCCTCGGTGCCCGGGTAGCGGCCCCATAGCAGCATCTGTTCGGGCGTATAGCCGAGATATTTGGCAAACGGCTTGAGATGGTCGAGCCGCATCCTGATCTGGCCGTTCTCCAGCCGCGACAGCTGCTGCTTGGAAATGCCCGATAGCTTGACCAGCTTGGTGCGCGACATGCCGCGCTTCTCTCGGGCGTAAAACAGTCCTGTTTTCGTCGGTTTGATTTTTCGCGCCATGTCTCGTCTCCGTGTCAGTGCCCGCGCCGTCGGTGCCCGCGCTGCGCAGGGGTGGCGTGTAGCGGCGGCCATTGTCACGGATTCGGTGCAAAACTTCTAGCATCCAAAACAGTGACCTTGACAGCTATGTGGTCCCTACTTATGTGACATTTCGGTCAGGGTCAAGGGAGGGGAGGAATCCGGCGATGCGCGGGGCGGCGTGGGACGACGATAGGATTGCGTTACTCAAGCGGCTGTGGGCGGAGGGCGAAACGGCGGGAGCGATCGGCAAGCGGCTGGGCGGGCTGTCGCGCGCGGCGGTGCTCGGCAAGATTCACCGCTTGCGGCTTGATGCCGAGGAGCCGGCGAAGGCCGCGGCGAAGGTCAAAGCCGCGGTGCGGGCGAAAAAACCTTCCCCCGCGACGCGCGGCAGTGCGCCGTCGCGGCGCCACCGCAGCAAGAAAGCCGAGTCCGAACCGGCGCGGCCGTCGGCCGGCACCGGGCCCAGAGTATTATTCGATCTGACCAATGAATGCTGCCGCTTTCCCTACGTGCCGCCGCCGCAGATGGCGGTGTGACGTCACGCCGAACGGGATGCGCACCTACTGGGAGCGCGACCTGCTGCGGCGCGCCATTCGCACGCATGCCGAAGTTTCCAAAAGCTCTAGCGCGGCGACGCCGTGCTGACGCAAGTGCTTGTTACCGTTAGTTTGATTGTCAATGTTACGGCACTGTGAACCGTAGGGTTGATGGCGATGCTTGAATTCGCGCTGGTCTGAGTTCCGCAGGTAAATGGGATGTTGATATCGACGTCCGCGCTACCCCCGACCGCGGGGCTTTCGATGTGAAATTTGACCTTTACCGTTCCGGGACCGCATTGCTGGGCATTGAGCACCTGCAGGAGCTTGTTCTTGTCGAGGACGGGGAACTTCCAGTAACCTGGCGCACCTGTTGGCGGGGTCACATGGTCAAAATCGCCTTTCTGAGTCTTCTCCGTGTTGTCCATGGACTTGCCGCTCTGCGGATCGATAAAGGTCGACGTGATCGACCACCCTTGCGTTCCGATGCCGGTCAAATCGTCTGCTGAAGTAATCGAATCGAGGTAGACACTGATCAAACAGACCTGAACGCCACCGCCGCCGGGAGGTTGTCCGGGCGGAGAGGTTGCCCCGCCGCTGCCGCCCGCGGGACCAACCGCGCCGCCGCCTCCCGCTCCTCCTGGAATAATGCGATCTATTTTCTTCAGCACCTGCATAATGGATTTCGTGCTGACTTTGATTCCGAGTATGGCGTAGAGGAGATATTTAATGACCCAAGCAATCAGTCGCTTCAGCAAGACAAGAAGATAAACGGGGTCCAACAGACCGAGGCCGCCGACGTCCTCACTGGAATCGATGAACTCTTTGGTCAGCGAGTGACCTTCGTCGAGTAATTCCTTTAGCGACTTTTTGTCCAATTCATCGGCGTAGGCATCGTCATCGAACTCCTCGCGCTGCTGGCGCACCAATGTCTTGAAGATGGCCAGCTCGAACGCCGCGACGGCACGAGAGAATGTTTCGATCGTCGGTGTTGCGGCTTCGATTGTGTGAAGTGAAGCGGTGCGATTCGCGGCCGCGGCAAGAACAACATGCCCGATAGCATGTAATTCTCTGGCGTAACCCGTCATCAAAAGCTTATCGTCGTCGTTCCCGGGCATCAGGACCAGAACGTCGGTGAATCGTTTCAGTCCTTCCGAAAACGTAGTGATCGATGGGTGCACTCCGTCGCCTGTGCTGATCGCCATATCAATTCTCCATCCAATGCAACTTGTTGCGCTACGGGCAGTGAAGCTCCGGACGTCTCAAGGCGGTCGATGGCGTCTGTCGTAGCGCGCGAGATCGACTGAATGGCTGAAGTCCATCCGCGATCGCTGAATCGCGGCTCCGCTGCGCTCGACCTGACTCAGTCTTTCGGGAGGCCGCGGAGCCACCAGGCAGGACCCGCCTAGTGGGACGCGCCCAGCGGACGCGCCGTCGTGCCGTCACCACGCCCCCGCATGTCCCTGGCACACGTAGAGGTTGACTCCGGGATGGACCGCGGTCAAGGGGCATCGCAACCAACAGGATCGAACCATGAGCCATGCGTCCACCGGCGGCCAAAGACAGATACTTGGCATCCGACCTCTATCCTCCGACGCGCAACGCGCCGCGGTGGTCGCCGAAGCGCGATCGTGGATCGGCACGCCCTATCACAATTGCGCCGACATCAAAGGCATCGGCGTCGATTGCGGCATGCTGCTAGTGCGCGTCTTTGTCGACACAGGTTTATGTCCGGCGTTCGACCCGCGCCCTTATCCGGTCGACTGGCATCTGCATCGCAGCGAGGAGCGCTATCTCGGCTTCATCTTCGATCGCAGCCGCGAGATTTCCCTACCCAACCATCCGCCGCTTGCGGGTGAGGGAAGGGTGGCGGTTCAGCCCGGCGATGTCATGGTGCTGCGCTACGGCCGCTGCTATTCGCACGGCGGCATCGTGACCCGTGCAAACCCGCTGACAATTGCCCACGCCTATTATCAGGCGCGGAAGGTTCTTGAGGAGGAGGTCGCGCGCAACGCCGTGCTGGCCGACGCGGCGCGCCGGCCGCGCTTCTTCAGCTTCTGGGCTGCGCCGTGAGCATCTTTCGCACCGCCGCCAAGCAGTCCGCAGTGACGCCGGATTATACCGGCCTGCAAATCCAGACGGCGGTCAACGCCTTGCCGATCCCGATTCTGTGGGGCGAATCCAAGCTGGCGCCGAACGTCATCTGGTACAACAACTTCCAGACCATCCCGCAGCAGAGCGGCGGCGGCGGAGGCGGCAAGGGCGGCATTTTCCGCGGCGGCGGCACCACCACGGGCTACACCTATACCGCGTCCGTGATCATGGCGCTCTGCGAGGGTCCGATCGCGGCGATCAATCAGATCTGGCGCGGCCAATCGCTCGACACGCTTGCCGGATTGGGATTTTCGCTATTCACCGGCACGACGCCGCAGACCGCGTGGAGTTATCTCGCAACGGTCTATCCGTCGCAGTCGCTCGCCTATCAGGGCACCGCCTATGTCTGTGCGGCGAATTACGACCTCAGCGACAGCGCGACGCTCGACAACCACAATTTCGAAGTCCAGGGTTTTCGCTATGGCAGTGGCGCCAACGGCGTCGATGCCGACCCGGCGCAAATCGTCTCAGACTTTCTCACCAATGCTCAATACGGCATTGGCTTTCCCGCAAGCAGCATCGCCGCAACCACGCTGTTCGGGTCAGGCGGCGACGCATCCTATCAGACCTATTGCGCCGCCGTCGGTTTCGCGCTCTCGCCGGCGCTCACCGATCAGGAACGGGCGTCAAGCATCCTTGGACGCTGGCTGCAACTGACCAATACGGCTGCGGTCTGGTCGGGCGGGTTATTGAAATTCATCCCCTATGGCGACACCGCGACCGTAGCCGGTGCCGCGACCACGACGACCATATCGCTGGTGCTGCCGGCATTGGGCGCGTTCATCACCTCGACGCCGCAGGTCTATGTCATGGCGCCGTCGCGCTTCTCTGCCGATCTGGGCGTGCGTTATTCGGTCAGCGGCACGGCATTCACCTTTATCGGCGCCGGGGTGCCCTTGGCTGCCGGCACCTACGGCATTTCGCCGAACGGCACCTATGTGTTTGCCAACGCGGACGCCAATGCCGGGGTCAGCATCACCTATCAATATACCAGCGCCACGAGCTTCGTGCCCGATGTGGCGCCGATCTACGATCTGGACGATGACGACTTCAAGGCGGAAGCCAACGGGGATCCTCTCCAGGTCACGCGGTCGGATCCCTATGAAGCCTATAACGTCTGGCGCATCGAAATAGCCGAGCGCGTCAATGCCTATAACCTCACGACAGTGGAATCGCGCGACCAGAATGCGATCGAACTTTACGGCATGCGCATCGCCTCCACGGTGACTGCGCACGAGATCTGCGATCCCAATGTGGCGCTGATTTCCGGCCAGCTGATGGTGCAGCGCGCGGTCTATATCCGCAACACCTATCAGTTCCGCCTGTCGTGGGAATATTGCCTGCTCGATCCGATGGATTTGGTGACCGTCACCGATTCCATTCTTGGCCTCGCCAATGCGCCCATTCGCATCACCGCAATCGAGGAAGACGAGAAAGGCTTTTTGCAAGTCAGCGCTGAGGAATTCCCGCTCGGCACGGCGACGGCGACGCTCTACGCGACGCAAGCCGTCACCAATGTCCCGATCAATCGCAACGTCACTCCCGATCCGGTCAATGCGCCGATCATTTTCGAGCCGCCGTCGGCGCTGGTCGGCGCAACCGCGCAAGTGTGGATTGCCGCCTCGGGTGGCCTAAGCGGCCTCGCCGATCCGAATTGGGGCGGCGCACTTGTCTGGCTTTCGCTCGACGGCGCGTCCTACACGCAGATTGGAACGATCGCGTCGCCGTCGCGGCAGGGCGTGCTCACCGCCTCGCTGCCGGCTTTCAGCGGGACAAATCCCGACACTGCCGACACCTTGGCCGTCAACATGGCCGAGAGCGCAGGCATCTTGTCGAGCGCCACCGCGCTCGATGCGCAGCTGACCAATACGCTGTGCGTGGTCGATGAGGAACTCCTGTCCTACGAGACGGCGACGCTGACCGCCGCAAATCATTATTCGCTGACCACAATGTATCGCGGCCTCTATGGCACCGCGATCACTGCCCATTCCCCCGGCGCGCCGTTCGCGCGGCTCGACAGTTCGGTGTTCGAGTACGATCTGCCGCCGCAGTTTGTCGGGCAGACGCTCTACATCAAGCTGCAGAGCTTCAACGTGTTCGGTGGCGGCGTTCAGGAATTGTCGAGCTGCGCCGTTTACACCTACACGCCGAGCGGCGCGGCGCTCGATCATCCGATCGCCCGCGCGCTTTTGGTCAGCACGTCCATGGATTTCGGCCTCGTCACCGAAGCCGCCGCTGCCGATGACGACTTCGGCGCGCCACCCGCTCTCGTTGTCGAGCTCGATGTCGATCTCGGCGTGGCATGAGGATGATTGCAGATGACCACAGCGGTTCAGGTCCAATATCGTCGCGGCAGTGCGAGCCAGGTCGCCGGTTTCACCGGCGCGCAAGGCGAACTGGTCGTCGACACCACGAATAATCGCGTCGTGGTGCAGGATGGCGCCACGGCGGGTGGTTTCCCCGCCGCCAAGCTCTCCGACGTCGGCACGATCACAGGCCAGCATGGCTCGACCGTGCAACTCGGTGTGGCCGAAGATATCATCACCTGTTCGGGTGCCTCTTCGGTCTCAACGGCCGCTATTCCGAATCGCGCCATTGTACTTGCGGTGTCGACTTATGTGGTGACGGCGGTGACCGGCGCGACGTCGTTCAATGTTGATGCCACGATCAGCGCAAGCGGCGGTTCCGGCACAACCGGCGGCCAATTCGGCTCCAGCCTCGGCTTCGCCGCCGGGTCGAGCAATTCAGGCGTGATCGGTCCCAGCGCCTGGTACGCGACCTCTACCATCAGGCTCACCGCACAGGGCGGCAGTTTTACCGGCGGCACGGTGCGGGTGGCGATTCAGTACATTCTCTGCGGTCCGCCGACGAGCTGATCACAGCGGCATGACCGCGCCGCTCTAGCGTTCCCAAAACACAGAGGTGATCTGATGCGAGCGATTCTCGCCGCGGCGATCTATTGCGTTGTCACTCTCGCCCCCGCCGACGCGCACACCGCGCATCATCGCCGAAGCGCGTCGGCGGCGGACATGCTCGGCCCGGGGCTGGCGCACATGTTGGAAAGCATGCGCAAGCCGCAGGCTTGGTGCGGCTGGTATATGCGGCAAGTCGAGCGTGTCGCCGATCCCTCGTTTAATCGTGCCGCGAACTGGGCGCATTACGGCCAACCCGCGTTCGGCCCCGCGCCAGGCGTCATCGTCGTCTGGCCGCACCATGTCGGTGTCATCCGCGGTGGCCCTGACGGCTCGGGCGAATGGCTCGTCGAATCCGGCAATGACGGCCACGCCGTGCGCATACGCTTTCGATCGCTGCGCGGCGCAATTGCGCTGCGAACAGCCGGGGGCTGGCTGTGATCGACCTCGGCAGGCTGAAAGCAGCCAACGCCGCCCGCTGGGCGGTGATGCAGACACTGCCGGCTTTCGAGGCTGCGCTTGATCGGGTCGCGGGCCGGCTGGCCGCGCCTGCGGCGAAGCTGCGATACCAGACGGTATCCGCGTCAACGCATGTGCCTTGGTTCGTCATCGCGGTGATTCATGAACGCGAGGCGTCGCAAAGCTGGGCGGCCAATATCGCGCAAGGCGACCCGTGGAACGCGGTATCGCTGCATATTCCAAAAGGGCAGGGGCCGTTTCACAGTTGGGAAGATGCCGCGGTCAATGCGCTCGAACGCTGTCCGCCTTACGCGGCGCATTGGGCTGACTGGTCAATCGGCGGCGCGCTAACTCTGCTCGAAGAATATAACGGCCTCGGCTATGCGCAGCGCGGTGTGCCGTCGCCCTACGTCTGGGCCTCAACCGATCAATATCACTCCGGCAAATATATCGCGGACGGCCATTACGACCCCAACGCGATCGACCATCAACTCGGCTGCGCGGCGCTGTTGGCGCGCATGGCGGTCGCCGACCCATCGATCGAACTGAAGGCCGTCCGATGAGCAAGATCATTTCGATGCCAAGCCAAGCCGAACTCGACGCGGCCTTCGCGGCGGTGCGCAGCTTGGTCGACGCGCGGGCCGGCTGGTACGCGCAAATGATCTCGGACGACATGCTCAAGGAGGTCGTGCGCGACGCGCTCAGTGCCGCAGCAAAGGTGCGCGACACGCGGCCGGCCAAGCCACCCGTCGAATCCTAAAGCGACAAGTCGCCAACGATTTTTCCAAACCCCGAAGGAGCACCCGATTATGGGAACCGATCAATTCACGGGAATTCTGCGTGCCGTCATCCCGGCCGCCGCAGCCTACGTCGCCGGCAAAGGCTGGGTCCCAATCGACACCGCAAGCGACATCGGCGCCGGCATCGTCACCATCCTGGCTGTAATCTGGTCTTGGAAAACTAACGTTCCCGGCAAAACCGTAAAATGAGGAGACAAACCATGCGACAATTATTTCTCGTGCCCGTCCTTGCCGTTGCGCTCGCTTCTTGCACGACAAGCGGCGCCCTCTCGACGGCGACCGTCGCCAGCGTGCAAACCGCCGCTGTCGCGGCCTGTAACTTCCTCCCTGACGTCTCGACCATCACCAATATTTTGACGGCGAACCCCGCTGCGGCGACGGCAGAAAGCATTGCGGGAATCATCTGCTCCGCCATTACCGGTCAGCCGGCATCCGTCGTCAAACGCCGGGCCACCGCGCCAACCGTCGTGGTCAATGGCCGCACGATCCCGGTCACCGGCCATTTCGTTGCTGCGGGGCACGGCCAGTGAGCTACAAGCTGGGCAAGACGCTGGCGCGCGCCGGAGCGGTCAAGCTCAAGCTCGCACGCTATTCCGATCGGACCGCGCTGCCGCCGCTGCCGGCGACATTTGGCCACGACGGCCTGATCGGCGCCGGCGCATGGCAGATGCTGGCGAACGACCGCTACGGCGATTGCGTATTTGCCGGCGCTGCGCACGAAACGTTGATGCTAGAACGCGAGGTGGGTAACGTGGTGTCTTTTACCGACACCGACGTTCTCAGCGACTACACCGCGGTGACCGGCTTTGATCCGCAACAGCCGCAGACCGACCAGGGCACCGACATACAGGTGGCGGCGGACTATCGCCGCAAAACCGGTATCGTCGATGCCAGCGGGAAGAGGCACCTGATAGCGGCGTATTTGGCCCTCGAGCCTGGCAACGTCACGCACTTGTACCAGGCGGCTTATTTGTTCGGCGCGGTCGGCATCGGCCTGCAACTGCCGGCGTCGGCATTCGAGCAGAACGACCAGGGCCGGCCGTGGGATGTGGTTGCGCAATCGCCCAACGCGGGCGGCCATTACGTGCCGCTCGTCGGCCGCGGCGCGGACGGGCTTCATGTCGTGACCTGGGGCGCGCTCCAGGTCATGACCGAAGCCTTTCTCAAAACTTACTGCGACGAAGCCATCGCGTATGTGTCTCAGGAGTGTCTGGTCGCACAGAAGAGTCCGGAGGGTTTCGACTACGCCGCACTGCTCGCGGACCTCACCGCGCTTGGGTAAAAGATGGATGCGAATGAGAATCCCGATGGCCGGCAAGCTCGATGAAATCAGCCGCGCGATCGGATCGCTCGAAACCGCCGTACGCGAGTTGAAGCAACGCTTCGCCGAGAGCCAGAAACTGCAAGCGCGCCGCCACGCCGACAATTCCGCGGCGTTGCGGGAGCTTGCGGAGAAGCTAGACCAACACGCCGCCGCCGTTGCCATGATCCGGCCGACCGTTGCAGCGCTGGAGTTGTCGCGCTCCAAGCTCGCCACCGTCGGCTCGATCGGGCTCGCTGCGGTGGTGATTCTGGGGTGGATCGTCGAAGCGGCCGTCAAGTGGGTGGCGGACGCGGTCCTCTCGCATTTTCAGTGAGATAGCCTGGAGAAGAAGAGATGATGCCGCAGGAAAAATGAAATTGGCGTGTGTCCCAAACACCACCGTCGTCACTTGATATCGCCCCTTGCACCCCGCACGGCCTCGGCCGGCGGGGTGCTTTTTGTTTGTTCGCGCCCACAAAAGAAAAAGCGTGTGGGTTCTTTCGAACTCGCACGCTCTTAATGCGTAGGTCAACGATCGTCTGGGGGCGCTTAGGCCGCGGCGCTAACCTTGCCTTCTGTCGGAACCGATGCGATCGTTTTGAGGATCTGCGAAGCGATCTGGTACGGGTCGCCTTGCGAATTCGGCCGGCGGTCTTCCAGATAGCCCTTGTAGCCGTTGTTGACGAAGCTGTGCGGTACGCGGATAGACGCGCCACGATCCGCAACACCGTAGGTGAACTCGTTGATGGAGGCGGTCTCGTGCTTGCCGGTGAGCCGCATATGGTTGTCCGGGCCATAGACCGCGATGTGCTCCGCGCGGTTTGTCTCGAAGGCCTTCATCAGCGCCTCGAAATATTCCTTGCCGCCGACTTCGCGCAAATAGGTCGTCGAGAAGTTGGCGTGCATGCCGGAGCCATTCCAATCGGTGTCGCCGAGCGGCTTGCAGTGGAACTCGATGTCGACGCCGTATTTTTCAGTCAGGCGTAGCATCAGATAACGAGCCATCCACATTTCGTCGGCGGCCTTCTTGGAACCCTTGCCGAAAATCTGGAATTCCCATTGGCCCTTCGCCACCTCGGCGTTGATACCTTCGTGATTGATGCCGGCGGCGAGGCAGAGATCGAGGTGCTCATCGACCATCTTGCGGGCGATGTCGCCGACGTTCTTGTAGCCGACGCCGGTGTAGTACGGGCCCTGCGGCGCGGGATAGCCGCTCGCGGGGAAGCCGAGCGGGCGGCCGTCTTTGTAAAAGAAATATTCCTGCTCAAAGCCGAACCAGGCGCCGGGATCGTCGAGAATGGTGGCGCGCTTATTCGAAGGATGTGCGGTTTTGCCGTCCGGCAACATGACTTCGCACATTACCAGGACGCCGTTGGTGCGCGTTGCGTCCGGATAGACCGCGACAGGTTTCAAAACGCAATCGGAATTGCTGCCCTCGGCTTGCATGGTCGAGCTGCCGTCAAAACCCCACAGCGGAAGCTGCTCCAGCGTAGGAAACGCGTCGTAATCCTTGAGCTGTGTCTTGCCACGCAGGTTCGGCACCGGTTTGTAGCCGTCGAGCCATATGTATTCGAGCTTATATTTTGTCATGACATCTCCCGTAAGCTGATGCGCAATATTTGAGGGTCTTACCGACACGTGCGCGGCCGCCGCCCCGCGCCAGGGCGCCGACCGCGGCCTTTTTCAAGCATTTAATGTGCCAAACGGGCCGCAATCACAGTCCAGGCATTTGGTGCGACGGCGCCGCAGCAATTTGCCGTCCGATCTATGCAAGACGAATGAGCAGAGACCGGGATGCACATAATGTAGTCATACGATGATTTGATCTAAGGCAATACGAACAAAGTAAGAGCAGCGGGTTATATTAGGACAGAATCAGGAAACTGACTGGCTGACGTGCGCATTCACTTGGGCGCCCATCGAAGGAACTGAACTATGACGACCAATGTTTCGGGATCGGAGAATAATTCTGGATCGGCGAAGATCTACGCGTTTCCCGCACGCGGACGTTTCGCCATAGGCGGCCAGCGCGAAGGCGCCATGCTCGCCGCAAATCTTCAGATGCCGCGCGGAGTAAAAGTCGCGTCCGGGAGCGGCTGGTATCATGAAGAAGCGATCCAGGCCGAGCGCAGTCGCGATATATAGCGCTAGCCGACAAAACTTGACGCGGCCGATGACGTGCCGCTCATGATGGCTTGTTTAGCCCCGCTCGGCATTGCCCGGCGGGGCTTTTTTGATTGTAATCGTTTTCTCTCACCGGCGGCCGAGACGACGCTGCCGGCTCACACGCCCTTCAACTCGCCTCCGCCAGCAGCGACAACTGCCGCGGCGTCGTATCCTGTGCAGTGCGGTCGGTCAGCGGGGTCGGATATTCGCCGGTGAAGCAGTGATCAGTGAACTGCGGTCGCGCCGCGTCGCGGGCTTTTTCGCCCATGGCGCGGTAGATGCCGTCGACCGAAAGGAAGGCCAGTGAATCCGCACCGATGAATTTGCGCATGCCCTCGAGGTCGTGGGTGGCGGCCAGCAGCTTATCTCGCTCGGGCGTATCGATGCCGTAATAATCAGGGTGGGTGATCGGCGGCGAGGCGATGCGGAAATGCACTTCGCTGGCGCCGGCGTCGCGCATCATCTGCACGATCTTCACCGAGGTCGTGCCGCGCACGATCGAATCGTCGATCAACACAATACGCTTGCCGGTCACCACCGCCCGGTTGGCCGAGTGCTTGAGGCGCACGCCGAGTTGGCGGATCTGCTGCGTCGGCTCGATGAAGGTGCGCCCGACATAATGATTGCGGATGATGCCGAGCTCGTAGGGAATTCCGGATTCTTGCGCATAGCCGATCGCCGCCGGCACGCCCGAATCGGGTACCGGGACGACGACATCCGCGGAAGCGGGGGCTTCGCGGGCGAGTTCCGCGCCGGACGCTTTGCGCACGTCATAAACGCTGCGGCCGCCGATGATGGAATCCGGCCGCGCGAAGTAGATGTATTCAAAAATGCATGGCCGTGGTGCCATCGGCAAAAACGGCTTGTGGGAATGCGCGCCGTCCTCGTCGAAGATCAGCACTTCGCCGTTTTCGACGTCGCGCACATATTGCGCACCGATGATGTCGAGCGCGCAGGTCTCGGATGCAAGGATAGGGCAGCCGTCGAGCTTGCCGAGCACCAGCGGCCGAATGCCGAGCGGATCGCGCGCGCCGACCAGCTTCTTATTGGTCAGGCCGACGAAGGCATAGGAGCCTTCGAGCATGCGCAAGCCGTCGATCAGGCGGTCAACGAAGCGGTTGCGGTGCGAGCGCGCAACCAGATGCAGGATCACTTCGGTGTCGGTGGTCGACTGCATCATGGCGCCTTCGCGCACCAGCTGCCGGCGCAGCGTCAAGCCGTTGGTGAGGTTGCCGTTGTGGCCGACGGCGAAGCCGCCGGCATTGAGTTCGGCGAATAGCGGCTGCACATTGCGCAGAATGGTTTCGCCGGTGGTCGAATAGCGCACATGGCCGACCGCGGCATTGCCGGGCAGCCGATCAATGACCTCACGTCCGGAGAAAGCGTCGCCGACCAGGCCGAGCCGCCGCTCGGAGTGAAAACGCTTGCCGTCGAACGATACGATGCCAGCCGCTTCCTGGCCGCGGTGCTGCAGCGCGTGCAGCCCAAGCGCGGTAATAGCTGCGGCATCCGGGTGACCGAAAATGCCGAATACGCCGCACTCCTCGCGGAGCCTGTCCGCATCAAGGTCGAGTGGCGCAGATTCGTTCATGAGGGCTGGCCTTTCGCTCCACCGCGCTCGCTGTGCTGGTCGGGCGGAGCTTCCGGAGTGTCGGTGTCCTCCGGCCGCGGCCGCTTCAGCTTCTTCAAAATGGTGTTCTCTGGGTCGTCCGGCAACTGCGCCTTGATCCAGTCACCGGCGCTCGACAGCACAACCTTGGATTTGGCATGGAGCACCCAATCCGGCTTGCTGCGATCTGGCACCAGCCAGTCGAAGAACATATAGGCAATGACCACGATGATCAGGCCGCGGGCGAGGCCGAACAGGAAGCCCAAGGTGCGGTCGAGCGCGCCGACCCGGCTGTCGAGCACCATGTCGGAGACCCTGATGGTCAGGACCGAGACGACGAGAAGTGTAACCAGAAACACGCCGCCGACCACCGCAACGGCGGCGACAACGTCATTATTGAAATATTGTTTGGCGAGCGGCAGCAGCTTGCCATAGGTATAAAGCGTCACTCCCGCAGCCAAGACCCAAGCCGTGATCGAGAGCACCTCGCGCATGAAGCCGCGCACCATGGCGAGCAGCGCGGAAATCAACATGACGACAATGAGGACGATATCGAGCAGCGTAATCGGCATTGTCTACCAGCCCGCTCGCTTGGCCCTTGAATCGGCCCCGGCTCGCTTTAAGCCGGGTGTATAGCCGGGCTCCGCCACGCCGTCACCCGTCTTCTGGCGCGCTCAACAGATTCCAGCCGATCGTTGACCTCTGACCCGCATAAACGAACCGTTAACCGCAGATTCGCAAGGCCAAAATCGTCCAATGTGGCGAATGGGCGCCGCGCGTCGAGCAGCGTCAGGCGTCCTGGCGGCCCACGCGCCGTAGCGCCGGCGTGCCGTCGCGGGCGATGTCGGCGACAAGGTCGGCAAGCATGCCGATGGGGGACAGCGTGAAGCCGTCGGGAGCGTCGTTGCGCGCGGCTTCCGGGACGATGGCTTTGGTGAAACCGAGCTTCTGCGCCTCCTTCAGCCGTGACGCGGTTTGCGCCACCGGCCGCACCGCCCCGGACAGCGACACTTCGCCGAAATAGACGGCATCGGCGGGCAGCGGCGCATGCGCCAGCGAGGATACCAGGGCCGCGGCGGCGGCGACATCGGCGGCCGGCTCCTGGATGCGCAGGCCGCCGGCGACATTGAGATAGACATCATGACCGGACAGGCGAACGCCACAATGCGCCTCAAGCACCGCCAGGACCATCGACAGCCGGTTGGGATCCCAACCGACCACGGCGCGGCGCGGAGTGCCGAGCGAGGTCGGAGCGACGAGTGCTTGAATCTCGACTAAAAGCGGTCGGGTCCCTTCGATTCCGGCGAAAACGGCGGTGCCAGGGCTGCCGAGATCGCGCTCGGACAGAAACAGTTCGGAAGGGTTGGCCACCTCGCGCAAGCCTTCTCCGGTCATTTCGAACACGCCGATCTCGTCGGTCGGGCCGAATCGGTTCTTAATCGCGCGCAGAATGCGGAACTGGTGCGATCCCTCGCCTTCGAACGACATCACCGCGTCGACCATATGTTCGACCACGCGGGGGCCGGCGATCTGGCCGTCTTTGGTGACGTGGCCAACCAGAATCACGGCCGCCCCGCTGCGCTTGGCGAAGCGGATCAGTTCGGCCGCCGAGCCGCGCACCTGGGTCACCGTGCCAGGTGCGGCTTCTACGGCCTGTGTCCACATGGTCTGGATCGAATCGATAACCAGTAGCCGCGGCGTCTCGCCTTGGGACAGTGTGGCGATGATGTCCTCAACCGCGGTTTCCGCCGCGACCTCGACGGTGGCGTCGGCAAGTCCGAGCCGCTCGGCGCGCAGCCGTACCTGGGCCACCGCTTCTTCGCCGGAAATATACACCGCGCGGTGATGCCCGCGTGCGAAAGCCGCGGCAACATCGAGCAACAGCGTCGATTTGCCGATACCCGGATCGCCGCCGAGCAGGAGTACCGAACCGCGCACCAGGCCGCCGCCCGTCACACGATCGAATTCGGCGATGCCCGACGCCAGCCGCGGCGCCTCGTGCGCTCCGGCCACCGTGAGCGGCTCGACGGCGAACAGCCTTCCTTTGCGCACGCTGCGCCTTGTTCCTTCGGCACCTTCGGCGACGAGCGTGTTCCATTCGCCGCAGGCTTCGCATTTGCCGGCCCAGCGCACGAAGGCTGCGCCGCAATTCTGGCAGATGAAATTTTGCGCGCGCGCGGCCATGGCCATAAACCTAATGCAGCAAGGGAACCTTATGGATCGATACTCATGCGTCGCGGTAGACCAGATGACAACGCGGGCCGAGCCGAGTGAGAATTTCATAGCCGATGGTGCCGGCTGCCGCCGCGACATCGTCAACGGTGATATCCGCGCCGATCAACGTAGCGAAGTCGCCGCGATGAACGGCCTCGCTGGGAACATCGGTGACGTCGACGCAGACCAAATCCATCGAGATGCGGCCGACGATCGGACAATGCTTTGCGGCAATGCTGGCGGCGCCGCCGGGACGCTGGTCGGTGCCGCTACCGGCGCGCATCAGCCCGTCGGCATAGCCGAGCGCGACGATTGCAATGCGCGAGGCGCGTTTGGCCGTCCAGGTGGCGCCATAGCCGACCGTCTCGTCGCGCGCGACGTTGCGTAACTGCAAGATCCGCCCGGTCAGTTCGACGACGCGCTGCATCGGATTAGCTCGGCCCGGGGTCGGATTGACACCGTAGAGCGCGGCGCCCGGGCGCGCCAGATCGTAATGCGCCGAACTGCCGAGGAAAATGCCCGACGAGTTCGCCAGCGACGCCGGAATGCCAGAGTAAAGCAGATGCAGCTCGCGAAATAATCGGATTTGGCTGGCGTTGAGCGGGTGATCGGGATTTTCCGCGCAGGCGAGGTGACTGAGCAACAATGCGATGCCGTGATTTTCGGTCTGCGCACGCGGCGCCAGCGCCGCCGCTTCGTCGGCCGAAATCCCTAGTCGGTTCATGCCCGTATCGACATGCAGCGCGGCGCCGCCTTGCCAGGCATGGGCGCTCACGAACGCGTCCCATTCCGCAAGCTCGGTCGTCGAGTTGATCACCGGCCGCGCATTGATGTCGATAAACCCGTCGCCCCAGCCCGGCGTAAAACCATCGAGCACGTAGATCGTGGCCTCGGCGGCGCACGAGCGCGCGCGCCGCGCTTCAGCGATGTCGGCTACAAAGAAGGTCTTACAGCCGGCCTGTGCCAGCCTTGTCGTCACGGGTTCGAGGCCTAGGCCGTAGGCGTTGGCTTTGACAACGGCCGCGCATTCGACCGTGAGAAGTTGGTGCGTCAGCGCGCGCCAATTCGCCTCGATCGCGGCGAGGTCGATGGTGAGCGTGCCGCCCGTTTCCGGCGCAGCCGGGGCGGGGGCCGGTTGGGCGAGCCGTTTAGCGCGTGCCATGACGGCGTTATGGCCGGTGCCGCGGCGGCGGTAAAGCGGGCTGAGCGTCGCTGCCTAGAAGCTCGGTTGCTGGTGCGCCGTATCGAGATTGGCAAAGCGCGTAACGGCGCCGTCGAATTGCAGTTCAACCGTGCCGGTAGGGCCGTGACGCTGCTTGCCGATGATGACCTCGGCCTTGCCCTCCACGCGGTTGCCTTCGGCCAGCCATTCGTCGAATTTTTCCCGGTTCGATTCCATCGGCTTGCGCATCTGGTGGTAATATTCCTCGCGGAACACGAACAGCACGACGTCAGCGTCTTGCTCGATCGATCCCGATTCGCGCAAGTCGGATAGTTGCGGTCTTTTGTCGTCGCGGCTTTCGACCTGACGCGATAATTGCGAAAGCGCGAGAACCGGAATGTTGAGCTCCTTGGCGAGCGCCTTGAGCCGGGTCGTGATCTCGGTGATCTCCTGCACGCGGTTCTCGCTTGAGCGCCGCGTCGAGCCTTGCAGGAGTTGCAGGTAGTCGACAACCAGGAGATCGAGTCCGCGTTGGCGTTTGAGGCGTCGCGCCCGCGCCGC
This sequence comes from Xanthobacteraceae bacterium, assembly GCA_049519075.1. Lineage (GTDB taxonomy): Bacteria > Pseudomonadota > Alphaproteobacteria > Rhizobiales > Xanthobacteraceae > BOG-931. The sequence goes on from JBEKRD010000048.1 coordinate 22,324, forward strand.
CAATTGTCCGATCGAGAGCCCGCCGGTCTCGTCGACATAAAAGGGCAGGTGTTGCAGCTCGATCGAAATATCCTTGATCTTCTCGAAATCGCTTTCGTCGATGCCGCCGCGGCGAATCTTGTTCGACGGAATTCCGGTCTGTTCGGCGATGATACGGGTGGCAAGCTGCTCGGCCGACATTTCGAGCGAGAAGAAGCCGACGATACCGCCGTTGACGGTTGCCATATGACCGTCGGCGCGGACCTCGCCGACCCAGGCCTTAGCGACATTGTAGGCGATATTGGTCGCCAGCGCAGATTTGCCCATGCCGGGCCGGCCGGCCAGAATGATCAGATCCGACGGCTGCAGGCCGCCCATCCTGTTATCGAGATCGGTCAGGCCGGTCGCAAGACCGGACAGGCTGCCGTCGCGCTGGTAAGCGCGCGCCGCCATGTCGACCGCAGTCGTGAGCGCTTGGGCGAACCGCTGAAAGCCTGAATCATATCGACCGGTCTCGGCGATTTCGTAGAGTTTGCGTTCGGCATCCTCAATGTGGTGCAGCGGAGTCGATTCGACCGGCGCGTCGTAAGCGAGGTTGACCATGTCCTCGCCGATCGTGATCAGATCGCGGCGGATCGAGAGGTCGTAGACGGTGCGGCCATAATCCTCGGCATTGATAATGGTCGTCGCCTCGGCGGCGAGGCGCGCCAGGTATTGATTGACCGAAAGCCCGGCAATGTCGGCGTCGGCCGGCAGGAACGTCTTCAGCGTCACCGGCGTGGCGAGCTTGTTGGCGCGGACCAGTCCGGCGGCAAGCTCGTAGATGCGCTGATGAATTGGCTCGAAGAAATGTTTCGGCTCGAGGAAATCGGAGACGCGATAAAAGGCCTCGTTATTGACGAGGATTGCTCCAAGCAAAGCCTGCTCGGCCTCGATATTGTGCGGCGCCGTGCGGAACGCAGGTTCCGGCGGAGCTTGTTTGCGTGCGGTCGAATCGAATGCTGGCATGGTCCCGACGACAGGAATCTTCGCCTATGGCCGATTTGCGGCGCGTGGCCGAAAAGCGGCATGTGGCTGACTTGGTGTTGCTACTCGACATCGCGGATCACTCAACGACAGCGGCACTTTCAGCGCATTCGCAACCGTCACGCAACCACGAACGCTTAGTCGATAGTCGAGCCGCCCCCGGATGGGAAACCCTCATTAGGTCTTTCCCCACTACCCACTGACACCACGGGAGGACGCCATTCGGCTCTTGACGCGGGCCGCTCGGCGGCGGGCGAAACGTGAGTTACTCGCCGGCGAGTCGCAGCGGCGCCGCGTAGCCGGCTTCGTTGGCGCGCAAATGTGCTTCCTCACGGGCGATGTAGTCGCGTGTCGCGGGGACGAGACCCTTGCGCTTGGCCATTTGGATTTGAAATACCACCATGTCGGCCTCGCGGAAGGCCATTTCGGAGCACGCCAGATAAAATTCCCACATCCGCACGAAGCGCTGATCGTACAGCCGCAACACCTCGTCGCCGTGAGCGAGAAAGCGCTCGCGCCAGGCCTTGAGCGTCTCGGCATAATGGAGCTGGAGGACTTCGACGTCGGTGACGACGAGTTGAGCGCGCTCAATCGCCGGCAGCACTTCCGAGAGCGAAGGAATGTAGCCGCCAGGAAAGATGTATTTGGCGATCCAGGGATTGGTAATGCTCGGGCGGCCGCTACGCCCGATCGTATGCAATACTGCGACGCCATCGTCGGCGAGGAGCTCCGCCCATTTGGCGAAGTAGGTATCGTAGAACCCGACGCCGACATGTTCGAACATGCCCACCGACACGATGCGGTCGAAGCGTCCTTCGACATCGCGATAGTCGACGAGCCGGAACGTTGCGTCCTTGCTACGGCCGCGTTCGAGCGCCCTGGTTTGGGCACGCTGAAATTGCTCCCGCGATAGCGTGATACCGGTGACGTGCGCACCGGCTATCTCGGCGAGGTAGAGCGCAAGGCCGCCCCAGCCGCAGCCAATGTCCAAGACCGTCGCGCCCGGTTTGAGGCGTAGTTTGGCCGCGAGGTGACGCTTCTTGGCGAGTTGGGCGTCGTCGAGCGATTGATCGGGTGACTCGAAATACGCGCAGCTATATTGCTGGTCGCCATCAAGGAACAGGGAATAGAGCCCGCCATCGAGATCGTAGTGGTGAGCCACGTTGTGGCGGGCGCGGGATCGCGGATTATATTGCTGCAAGCGGCGGAAAAGATGGCGTATCAGCCGCTCCAAGGCCCAATTCGGCGCGACCACAGGTTCCTGGCGCAACAGGATCGCGATAACCTCGGCGATTGAGCCTTGCTCGACGACGAGCGTGCCATCCATGTAGGCTTCGCCGAGTTTGAGTTCGGGATCAAGCAATACCGCCTGCTGCGCGCCGACCGTCGTGAAGCGTACCGCAAGCGGCGGTCCACCGCCGTCGCCAAAGGTGTATGTGGAGCCGCCCGCTGTTGTGACCCTAAAAGAACCGCGGCGGATAAACTGGCGAAGCAGTATGAGCAGCACTCGATCCACGGCCGCCTCCACGCATTACTCTAGTACCTTTTTCACACGACGACGAGGGGGTTCCTTCTTCGATCTTTTCGACCGGTTTTGGCCGCTCAATCAGCGAGTTGTGCCTTTGTCTCCTATTCTTGCCGTGATTAAAACAAAATCCTCGTTGACCAGCAATGCCGTCAAATCGCCGCCGTCAAACTGCCAGTGGGGGCAGCCAAAGGGGCGCTAGCATTTCCGCGGTTCTGGGCTAGGTATGGTCGTTAAGCCGAACAGGCTTGAGGAGGTCGGGGTGGTGCGCCGTCGCGTGGCTATTATCGGGTTTATTGCAACGCTGGCACTGGGGGCGGTTCCCTCTATGGCGCGTGCACAGGTCAATATCGACCAGGGCAAGACGCCGGCGGAGATCTTCGCCAGTGACTGCGCCGTTTGCCATAAAACCACGCGGGGCCTGGCGGCCGGCAAGAATAGCCTCATGCTTTCAACGTTCTTGCGGGAGCATTACACCGCAAGTCGGGATCAGGCCGCCGCGCTTGCCGCATACGTGCTGGGAACGGGGGGGAACGGACCTGCGCCTCCGGCGTCGGCTCAAAAGCCGGGCTCCGAGCGCACCCGGGCGGCCGTCGAAGAGCCCAAGAATGGTGAACCTAAATCCAGCGGCGAGCCCAAAACGGCGGCTCGTCCCAACCGCGCGTCGCTAAAGCCTGAAGAGGAGACGCCGGCTAGCCCCAAGCTGCAACGGCCGCCGGACGAAGAAGCGCGGCCGACAACCGCGGTGAGGGGACGCAAGCAGGAGCCTGAACCTGCGCCTCCGGCGCACGAACCAGCTGCGGTGGTGGTCTCGCCGCCCTCTAACGAGACGCTTGGCACGGCCACACAACCTGCGCAAGAACTCGCGCCATCGAAAAGCGCCGCCGCCCCGACCGAAACACAGCCAAACGACAGCGCGCCCGTGCCGCGGGACAATATACCGGACTGATTGTCGTCAGGTCAGTTTTTCGCGGCCGCCGCAGTGGGGTCGGCCGCTTCTGCGCTGTCTTCTTCACTCGCGGCTTCGCCGGCTCCGGGTTCGAAGAACGCCTCTGCCGCGATGACGGCGGCTTCCTGCTCGGTCGCTTCACGCAATTGCGTTACGTCCTCGCCGCGCGCAATGCGGGCTGCTTCGTCGTTATTGCGGGCAACGATGATAGTCACCGAGGTTTCGATCTCGGGATGCAGCGCGATCGGAACCTTGTGCTGTCCGATGGTCTTGATCGGCGCATTGAGCGCGATCTGATTGCGGTTCACGCTGAATCCAGCGTCGCCAATCAGACCGACAAGATCACGCGGCGACACCGAGCCGAACAACTGGCCGGCTTCCGAGGCTTGGCGCAGCACGATAAAGCTCTTGCCGTCGAGTTTGTCGGCAATTTGCGTGGCCTCGGTCTTGAGCGTCAGCGAGCGGGCTTCGAGGTCGCCCTTCATGGCCTCAAAGCGCGTGCGATTTTCCGCCGTGGCGCGCAGCGCCTTGCCGCGCGGCAGCAGGAAATTGCGGGCAAAGCCGTCCTTCACGCGCACAACGTCGCCCATCTGGCCAAGCCTGGCGATACGTTCGAGCAGGATCAGTTCCATGTCGGCCTCTCTCAGCGGATCACATAGGGCAAGAGCCCCAGGAATCGCGCGCGCTTGATCGCCTGCGCAAGTTCACGCTGCTTTTTCGCTGAAACCGCGGTGATGCGGCTCGGCACGATCTTGCCGCGTTCAGAAACGAACCGCTGCAACAGCTTGACGTCCTTGTAGTCGATCTTCGGGGCATTGGCGCCGGAGAACGGGCAGCTCTTGCGGCGGCGGAAGAACGGGCGGCGGCCGCCTGAGCCTTGCGGTGACATGGCCATGTTCACTCCTCCACTGCGCTATCCACGACGTCGTCGGAGCCTTCGCGGCCGCGGCGCGGACGGTCGCCCCGGTCACCTCTGTCGCCACGATCGCCCCGGTCACCGCGATCGCCTCTATCGCCGCGATCGCCCCTGCGATCGTCACGGTCACGATCGCGCTCGACGCGGCGCATCATCGCGGAGGGGCCTTCCTCGAGCGCGTCGACCCGGATGGTGAGATAACGCAACACGTCCTCATTGAGGCGCTCAAGCCGTTCGATCTCGTTGATCGCGGCCGGCGGCGCATCGAGATCCAGCATCGTGAAATGGGCTTTGCGATTTTTCTGCAGCCGGTAGGAGAGGGATTTTACCCCCCAATATTCGGTCTTTTTGATCGACCCGCCGAGCCCTTCGATGACGCCCTTCAATTGTGCGGTCAATTCCTCGACCTGCTGCGCGCTGGCGTCTTGGCGCGCAAGATACACGTGCTCATAGAATGGCATGGCTGCCCTTTCCTCGTCTGCCGTGCTCGCCCAGGCGCGAAGCCCCTCGAACCCTTCGGGAAAGGCTCGAATGCTCTGAAGGCGGGGACACCGGACGCCGGACCCTGAGATCGTTTTAGGGGTCCTGCCGCGTTTTGAGTGTGTTCTTCTCGGAAAACCACCGGATGGGTTTCCCGAACAAACTCAGGCGCGACCGTCCGTTCAGCCCCCGGCCGGGGTCGAGCGGAAGCGGGCCTTATACGCGGCAGGGCCAAAAACGCAAGATGGGTCAGAAAGGGAAGAGGTCGCGGTGAACCAAGATGGCCTAGGAACTCTGTCCTCCGGCGGCATTCTGGATCAGTTCGGCAAGCCGAACCGCGAGTTCCACCCCTTCGCGCAGCTGTTTGGCAGCACCGCCTGCGGGGGGTAACGCCGTGCCGCGCGATTTCTTGATTCCCTTCAGCAGCGCTTCGAGACTTTGTGCCAGCAGCTTCTGGCGAAACGCCTGATCAAGGCGCGCCCGCGCGAGATCGGCATCGGTGACCGGCGAATATGTGCTCATGACGACCCGCTTACGGCGACCCAGAAAGACCGGAGTTAGGATTCCGACGATCTGCAGAACACAATCATTCCTGGGACGCCGCCAGCCTATCAATCCTCGGTTGGCGCTTCGTTACCCTGGTAGGCGTCCCTTGACATAGCCGCGGGGGCGGTATCTTTCGCCCCTTCCCGGTGCCGTGGATCAGTATTTGGGGCTGGTATCAAGACAATGACGGTCGCGTTCGTTTTTCCTGGTCAAGGCAGCCAAGCTGTTGGCATGGGCAAGGGACTGGCCGAGGCTTTCGCCTCGGCGCGACGCATTTTCGATGAGGTCGACGCGGCACTGGGCCAGCGGCTCAGCGACATCATCTGGAGCGGTCCGGCCGATGCGCTCACGCTGACGGAAAACGCGCAGCCGGCCTTGATGGCCGTTTCCCTCGCCGCAATGCGCGTGCTGGAAGAGGAGGCCGGCGTCGATCTTGGGCGTGACGCCGCATTCGTCGCCGGACACTCGCTCGGCGAATATTCGGCGCTCGCCGCTGCGCGGGCGCTCTCGATCGGCGACGCCGCGCGGCTCTTGCGCGTTCGCGGTCGCGCCATGCAGAAAGCGGTTCCCGTCGGCGTGGGCGCCATGGCCGCGCTCATTGGTCTCGATCTGAGCGAGCTCAAGGAGATCGCAGCGGAAGTCGCAAGCGTCGGTGTTTGTGCCACGGCCAACGATAATGGCGGCGCCCAGGTCGTCCTTTCGGGCGAGAAAACGGCGGTCGAGCGCGCAGTTGAGATTGCCAAATCGCGCGGCGCGAAACGGGCGATGCTGCTTCCGGTTTCGGCGCCGTTCCATTGCGCGCTGATGCAGCCGGCGGCGGACGCGATGGCCGAGGCGCTGTCTGGTGTCACGGTTAAGCCGCCCGTGGTGCCCCTGGTCGCCAATGTCCTGGCGCGACCGATCAGCGATCCAGCGGAGATCGCGAGGAGCCTCGTCGAGCAGGTGACGGGCACCGTGCGTTGGCGGGAGTCCGTGTTGTTCATGGCGCAGGCGGGAGTAACGGCTTTTTACGAGATCGGCGCCGGCAGGGTGTTGACCGGCTTGATCAAGCGCATCGCCGACACCGCAACGACGACCGCGATCGGCACGCCCGACGACATCGGCCGTTTCAAGGCAGCGCGCGGCTGAGTGATTGCGTTCGCAGGAGGCTTAAGGACGGTAGATGTTCGAACTCAACGGAAAAGCGGCGCTGGTCACCGGCGCCACCGGCAGCATTGGCGGCACCATCGCCCGCGTGCTTCACGCCCAGGGCGCGACGATCGCCGTTTCCGGGACCCGCAGGGAGAATCTCGATCGGCTCGCCGCCGAGCTCGGTGATCGCGTGCACATTCTGGCTTGCAATCTCGCGGACCCGGCCGAAACGGATGCCTTGGTGACGCGTGCGGAGGAAGCGATGGGACAGCTTGACATCCTGGTCGCCAACGCCGGCGTGACGCGAGATAATCTCCTGGTACAATTGCGTGACGAAGACTGGGACCAAGTCATCGCTGTTAACCTGTCCGCCACGTTCCGCCTGGCCCGCGCCGCGGTGCGCGGGATGATGCGGCGACGCTTCGGACGCATTATCGCGATCACCTCGGTGGTAGGGACCACCGGTAATCCGGGGCAGGCCAATTATGTCGCGGCCAAAGCCGGGATAACTGGCTTGATAAAGACGGTAGCGCAGGAATATGCCAAACGCGGGGTGACCGCCAATTGCGTCGCGCCGGGCTTCATCGTCACGCCGATGACAGAGAAGCTCAACGACAAGCAGCGCGATGTCATAGTCGCGAAGATTCCGGCAAGCCGTGCCGGGACCGCAGACGAGGTCGCTGCCGCGGTCGTGTTCCTTGCCTCGAACGAGGCCGGCTATGTGACCGGGCAGACGTTGCATGTGAACGGTGGAATGGCCATGATTTGAACCGTAATTTGAAGGCGATAGAACTGACGACGGCGGTATGCCGCCGCGCTGGTCAACGCTTTTGAAGTGTGGTAACCGAACCGAAATCGGGCTGGGGGAGCCGGAATGCCGGAGAGCGGGGCCAGTTGTCCGCCTCTGATCGGTGTCGACCCAATTGAACTTGTTGACCCCCCGTCGGCAAGTTCGATGCAGAACTCGGACGGAATCGAGCCTAGGTTGCTTGGGTCGCGTTGAAAGATGAGGTTGGAACGATGAGTGATATTGGCGAGCGGGTGAAGAAAATTGTCGTGGAACACCTTGGCGTCGAACCCGACAAGGTGACGGAAAACGCCAGCTTCATCGATGATCTCGGCGCCGACAGCCTCGACACCGTCGAGCTGGTCATGGCCTTCGAGGAAGAGTTTGGTTGCGAGATTCCCGATGACGCCGCCGAAACCATCCTGACGGTGGGCGACGCGATCAAGTTTCTCGAAAAGAACGCGAAGAGCTGACCACCAATACTGCCCGTCCTGTTATTGCATGAATTTCGCGCAACAGTGCCGAGTCCGCACACCGAGATGTGCGGGCATTTCATGTGCGGGCGGTTGGAGCGTGGTCGGAATCCGGACCGGTAACCTCGGCACCGGACCTGGGTACTGCGTCTATCGGGAGCGCCGCTTATGAGACGGGTCGTCGTCACAGGTCTTGGTCTAGTGACGCCGCTCGCTTGTGGCATCGAGCCCACTTGGCAGCGGTTGCTTGCCGGTACGAGCGGTATCAAACGGGTCGAGAAATTCGACGTCTCCGACTTGGCCTGCAAGATTGCCGGCCAAGTGCCGCGCGGCGACGGTTCGGGTGGAACGTTCAATCCCGACGACTGGATGGAGCCCAAGGAGCAGCGCAAGGTCGACGATTTTATCATTTTTGCCATGGGTGCTGCGACCCAGGCGCTCAACGACGCCGATTGGCACCCACGCGAATACGACGATCAGATCACGAGTGGGGTCTTGATCGGCTCCGGGATCGGCGGCGTTGAAGGCATCGCGGAAACCGCGATCATCTTGCGAGATCGCGGTCCGCGCCGGGTATCGCCTTTCTTCATTCCAGGCCGGCTCATCAATCTTGCCTCGGGCTATGTCTCAATCACGCATTCGCTTAAGGGTCCCAATCATGCTGTCGTCACGGCATGCTCCACTGGTGCTCACGCCATTGGCGACGCCGGCAGACTGATCGCGCTTGGCGATGCCGACGTGATGGTGGCGGGTGGCACCGAATCGCCCGTTAATCGGATATCGATTGCCGGCTTTGCCGCTTGCCGCGCGCTGTCGACAGCGTTCAATGATACCCCCGAACGCGCGTCACGGCCGTATGACCGCGATCGCGACGGCTTCGTCATGGGCGAGGGCGCGGGTGCCGTGGTGCTCGAAGAGTACGAGCACGCCAAACGACGCGGTGCTCGCATCTACGCCGAGCTCATCGGCTACGGACTTTCCGGCGACGCATTTCACATTACGGCGCCGGCCGAAGACGGTGACGGCGCCTACCGCTGCATGAAGGCCGCCATCGGCCGCGCCGGCATCGCGCCGGGCGAAATCGACTATATCAACGCGCATGGCACCTCAACGCCGCTCGGCGATGAGATCGAGCTCAAAGCCGTCGAGCGGCTCATCGGCGACGCGGCCGGACACATCGCAATGTCGTCGACAAAGTCTTCGATCGGTCATCTGCTCGGCGCCGCCGGTGCAGTCGAAGCGATATTCTGCCTGCTCGCGATGCGCGACGGGGTGGTGCCGCCGACCCTGAACCTGGACAATCCCTCGGTCGCCACCGCAATCGATCTCGTGCCGCACAAGGCCGCCAAACGGCCGATCAATGTCGCGCTGTCGAATTCGTTTGGATTCGGCGGAACCAATGCTTCCCTCGTGTTCCGCCGGTTGGCCCAATAGTGCGGCCAACCACCGTTTCGCCATACTTGTTCCGCACTCGCCTGCGATCCACTGTTGTCTTGGGCGACGTGGTCGCTATGGGCAGAACCGGCAGAATCTGCGAACATTCGTTGGAATTTGCGAACATTCGTTTCCGCCTGGTGTGGCGTCATTGCAAAGTTGATCATGCAGCCTATCAAACAGTGGAAGCGCGGCGGTGACAGCATCTGATCCGCCGCCCGATGGCGGTGAGCGCGCGGCGCCAGTTTCGCGACCGAGCTCCCCACGCGTTGGGGATAAGCCGGCCGCGCCAGCGCCGCGCCCCGTTACTTCGCCCCCCGGTAATGCGGTCGGAACCGGGGCCGGTCGGCCGGCTAACGAGCTTGCTGGGGCCCCGACCGGGTTGCCACCGAAGCCGCGCGCGACCGTCGCAGCGGGAAGCGCGCGCACTGCCACGCCGCCGGCCGTGCCAGCGCCGACCCCAATGGTTTCTTCACGCGAGCCGGGAAAGACGCGTTCCGCCCCGGCTAATGGAACGGCAGCAGCGGCTACGAATTCGACCCGCGCCGATCCCAAACGCATCACCCCGCGCAGCCCGCGAACGGCAATCGAACCCGACACCGTCGAACTGCCGACTCGCCGCTCGGCGAGCGCGCGGCATCCTCTGGTCATTATCGGTAACGCCGTCATCAGTCTTTTCGTGCTGTTGGCGGTCGTGCTCGGCGGGGGATTATTCGTCGGCAAACAGCGATTCGAGGCTCCTGGGCCGTTGCCACAGGATATTGTCGTCAATATCCCACGCGGTTCCGGCGTACGCGATATCGCCGATGTCCTTACCCGCGAAGGCGTCATCGACCAGCCGTGGGTATTCATTGGCGGTGTGCTGGTACTCAAAGCGCGCGAAGCCCTCAAGGCCGGCGAATACCAATTCAAGGCGCATTCGAGCCTGAGCGATGTCGTCGCGACCATCGTCGACGGCAGGGTGGTGGCGCATCAAGTCAGCATCCCCGAAGGCCTGACCTCTCAGCAGATCGTTGCCCGGCTGTCGGAGGACGACGTCCTAACGGGAGACCTCAAGAATATTCCCCGCGAGGGAACGCTGCTGCCCGACACCTACAATTTCACTCGCGGCGTCACGCGCGAGCAGATGATCCAGCGCATGCAGCAGGCGCAACAAAAGCTGGTTGAGGAGATCTGGGAGCATCGCTCGCCCGACCTTCCCATCAAGGCGCCCGACCAACTCGTCGTTCTCGCCTCCATGGTCGAAAAGGAAACCGGCAAACCGGAGGAGCGCACCCGGGTGGCCGCGGTTTTCCTCAACCGGCTGAAACAGAAAATGAAGCTGCAGTCCGACCCGACCATTATTTATGGGCTGGTCGGAGGCAAGGGCACGCTTGGTCGACCGATCATGAAGAGCGAGATCACGCAGCCGACACCGTACAACACCTATCTTATTGACGGGCTGCCGCCCGGTCCGATTGCCAATCCGGGCCGCGCGTCGCTCGAAGCGGCGGCGAATCCGGCGCGGACCCGTGAACTCTACTTCGCGGCCGACGGCAGCGGTGGCCATGCATTCGCCGAGACTTACGAACAGCATCAAAAAAATGTTGCGCGACTGCGGTCGATCGAAGCCGACCAGAAGGACCAAGTACCCCTCGACGACCAGATGACTTCCGAACCGGTGCCGGCCGCGCCGACTTCGCCCGCTGCGGCGCCGTCGCCTTTGCGCGGTGTTGCCAAACCTCACCCTCAAGCTATCCACTGAACGCAGCCGCGCCCGTGCACGCGGACGGTACGACTTGTGACCGCCACAGGTCACCGTTAAGTTCGGCGCGAATATTTTGACCATTGTTGCCGGGGATTTTTGTCGATGGCGCTTTCGAGCATGACCGGATTTTCCCGCAGCCACGGTGTGTCTGGCCCCTATGCCTGGTCATGGGAGGTCAAATCGGTGAACGGCAAAGGCCTTGATCTACGGCTACGCCTGCCGCCAGGGTGGGATGCGGTCGAGGCCCCGGTGCGTGCGGCCGCCGCCGAAGCGCTGACGCGCGGGTCGGTGCAAGCCGGCCTGACGGTCGATCGTAGCGGGGCGCTGCCCGTCGTGCGCGTCAACACGGCAGTGCTCGACGCGATCGTGGCGACGCTCCGACAGCTGGCGCCGAAGATCGAAGCGTCTCCGCCCTCGCTTGACGGCTTGCTCGCGCTTAAGGGCGTGATCGAGATCGGCGATGCCGAGGAGCGTGAGGACGAGCGGCGCAACGCCGAAGCGGCGGCGATCGTGGGTTTCACCGCTTCGATCGCTGCGCTCGGCGAGATGCGCCGCCACGAAGGTGCGGCCCTTGGTCGTGTTTTATCCTTGCGGCTAGGCGAAATCACTGCGCTAGCCCAACGTGCGGAGCAGGCGCCCGGCCGGCGGCCCGATGCCATACGCGCCCGGCTTGCCGAACAGATCGCGACGCTCCTTGCGCAGTCCGAGCGATTCGATCCTGATCGGCTGCACCAGGAGGCGATTATGATCGCGACAAAGGCCGACGTGCGCGAGGAGCTTGACCGGCTCTCCGCACATGTCGCGCAAGCGCAGCATCTGATCGATCAGGGTGGCCCGATCGGGCGCAGGCTCGATTTTCTCGCGCAGGAGCTCAATCGTGAAGCCAATACGCTCTGCGCCAAGGCGAACGATGTCGAGCTGACGAATATCGGATTGGAACTCAAAGCCGCGGTCGAGCAATTCCGCGAGCAGGTCCAGAACGTGGAATAGCCATGGCGCGGGGAGGGCGACTTAAAAACAAGGTTGCGCGCCGCGGCTTGATGTTCGTCCTGTCGTCGCCCTCCGGCGCGGGGAAGACCACGCTGTCGCGGATGTTGCTGCGCGCGGACCGCGGTGGCCGGGCGAAGTCGATGGGCGCGATTACCATTTTATCGATCGCGCGCGCTTCGATGCCATGGTCAAGAAGGGCGATCTCCTGGAATGGGCTGAGGTCTTCGGCCATCGTTACGGCACGCCGCGCCGGCCGGTGGTGAAAGCACTCCAGGACGGCCACGATGTCTTGTTCGACATCGACTGGCAGGGGACGCAACAGCTTCGGGAAAAGGCCCGCGACGACCTGGTCAGCGTCTTCATCCTGCCGCCGACGGTGAGGGAACTGGAGCGGCGGCTCAAACGCCGTGCGCAGGATCCCAAACCTGTCATCATCTCGCGCATGGCCAAGGCCGCGGGCGAAATGAGCCATTGGCCGGAATACGACTATGTAATCGTCAATCGCGACAAGGATGCGGCCTTTGCCGAGGTTCGGGCGATCCTCGGGGCGGAGCGTCTCAAGCGCGAGCGCCAGATCGGTCTTTCCGACTTCGTGCGCGGCCTGCAGGCCAAGCTGTAGTTTTCTGCCGGGCGATGCTCGTTACGGCTTGACTGCCGGATCCATCGCCGCCCCTCACTCCGGGCGATGAGGAGCTGAGCCGACAAATTTTAACGCTCGTGGGAAACTTCTGTCTCGTAATCCCGTTGGTGCAAAGCACCGGCCGTGCCACGGGAGAATTTCATGCGCACCCGTCTCATCCATTTGATCAATCCGAAGACGGATTCGCTGACCACCCGCCCGCTTTACTTTAACCGGGCGCTGTACTCGCCCCTTGCCGGTCTGCTGGCAGTCGCGGCGTCGATCCCACGCGACCGGTACGAGGTGGTGCTGACCGACGAGAATATCGAGACGGTCGACTTCGATCTGAAGGCCGATCTGGTCGGCATTTCGGCGATGACGAGTTACGTCAACCGGGGCTACGAAATTGCCGATCAATTCCGCGCCAAGGGCGTGCCGGTCGTCATGGGCGGCGTGCATCCGAGCTTCATGCCGCAAGAAGCACTCAAGCACGCCGATGCCGTCGTCATCGGCGAGGTCGAACTCGTGATCGACAAACTGCTTGACGATCTCGAAGATGTGTCGATGCGCGGAACCTATAAATCGGATGCGCTGCATCCGATGGTTGGCGTGCCGATGCCTCGTTACGATCTTCTGAAAAAGAACCGCTACGTCAATCGCACTTTCGTCCAGACTTCGCGGGGCTGTCACCAAGGCTGCACGTTCTGCGCCGAGCCGCTGATGAACGGTCTGAAATTCCGCTATCGGCCGGTCGAGGAGGTAGTCCGGGAAATGGAGAACTGCGGCTCGCGTATTATCTCCATCAACGACGCCGATTTTTTCGGAACTCCGGAGCGCCCGAAGGAAGTTATGCGAGCGCTGAAGGGGCGCGGCTTTCAGTGGCAGGCCGGCGTAACCTCGAAGCTCGCCCAGGATGATCGGATGCTCGAACTAGCCGCCGAGAGCGGCTGCACCATGTTGAGCATTGGCTTTGAGTCGATCTCCCGTTCAACCCTGCAGAGCGTGCACAAGCACGTCAACAGGCCGGAGAATTTTGCCGCTTTGGTCGAAAAGCTTCACTCCTACGGCATCATCGTGTTCGGCCTGTTCATGTTCGGATTCGACGGGGACGACACGTCGGTGTTCGAGGAAACGGTGCGGTTCAACCGCGACAGTAAATACGACGCCTGCGCTTATTCGGTGCTCACGCCCTATCCCGGAACGCTGACGTGGTACGAAATGAAAAAATCCAATCGTATCGTCTCGTTCGACTGGGAGAAGTATGATCAAGGCCACGTGGTCTATCGACCGGCCCAGATGTCGGGCGATGAATTGCGCGTCGGACAGTCGCTCGCTTATGAGACGTTTTATTCGCTATCTTCGATCGCGGGCCGGTATCCACTCCATGGCCCGCGTCACCGCGCCCAGTGGCTGATCTACAACTTGTTCATGCGCCGGGGTTCCAAAACCGAGCGTATCGATTCGATTGCGGCCCCGACGCCGGTCCCCGATACCGCGCCGATGCCTCCGATCCTGCCCGTCAAGCGAGAATGGCGGGCCGCCGTGCTCGAGGCAGCGGGACCGGGTCCGCATTTGAGCTGAAGCGGCTATCCGCTCTCGTGATTATGCCGACAGCACGGTACGGCCGACGATCCGCCCTGCGCGCAGGTCGTCGAGCGCGGCCTGCGCTTCCGCCAACGGCCGGTCGCGGGTCGGAATCGGCGCAATGTTTTTTGCCCGCACAAGATCGAGGAGTTCGCGCGCTTCGGCGAGCGTCCCGGTCAGCGTGCCTTCGATCGTCATCGCCTTGATCGCAATCATGGCCGCGGCGATCGAGAAATTGCCGCCAAGCAGTCCCGTGACCACCACCTTGCCGCCGCGGGCAAGCACTCCGGTCGTGAATTGCAGCGACTTCTCCGAGCCGACGAAATCGCAGGCCGCGAGCACGCCTCCGGTCGCCGCCATCACCGCCTTGCGGACCTGCGGATCGGACGGATCGAAAGCTTGAGCCGCGCCGGCGGCAAGTGCGGCCTTACGCTTCTCGGCATCGATGTCGGCGACGAAGGGCGGCTGCGGGAACATGGCGCGGGCAAGCGCGAGTCCCATCATGCCGACGCCGCCGAGACCGACCAGCAGCACCGCACCGCGGTCGGCCCGTCCGATCAGCCGCTTGAGCGCCGCATACGCGGTCAATCCCGAACACATCAAAGGTGCGGCAAAACTCGTCGGCAACGGCGCGTAATCGAGCAGATAGCGCGGATGCGGAACGAGGACATGAGACGCATAGCCGCCGTCGACGGCGATGCCGAGATGACGAGGCGCGGCGCAGAGATTTTCTTCGCCGGCGCGGCAGGCTGGGCACATGCCGCAGCCGATCCACGGATAGATTGCGACAGGTTGGCCGACGACAGCGCCAGCGGCGGCGTCACCTGAGGCTTCGATCACGCCGGCGATCTCGTGTCCAAGCGTGAACGGCAAGGCGCGGTCCTTGGTGATATCGAGCCGCTTGTCGCCGCCGAGCGAGAAATACCCGTCCTGCAAATGCAGGTCCGAATGGCACACCCCGCAGCATTGAACGCGGACCAGAACCTCGCTTCCGCGCGGAGTGGGGCAATCCACCACGGTCTCACAGAGCGGTTGGCCGTAAGCGACCAGCGATTGACGCTGCAATTGGGTCATTGAAGTTTGGCCTCCTGGACATCAGTCGCGGATATCATGCCCCAGAATTGCGGGTCGCCGCGAGTGCCCGCGCCAGCGCGACAAAGCCGTCAATGGCAATGTCCTCGGCGCGCGCGGTCGGGTCGAGGCACGCCGCTTCGAGTAAAGCCATGGTATCGGCACCGAGCGACCGCAGGCTTTGGCGCAGCATCTTTCGCCGCTGGCCGAAGGCGGCCTGGGTGACGGCCTCTAGCAGCCGGCGGTCACACGGCATCGGTTCCGGTCTGGGCACGAGCCTTATCACCGAGGATGTCACTTTCGGCGGCGGTACGAAAGCCGAGGCATTGACGTCGAACAAAATACGCACCTCGCAACGCCACTGCGCCAGCACCGATAAGCGTCCGTAAACTTTTGATCCCGCGGCGGCGACGATGCGCTCGGCGACTTCGCGCTGGAACATCAGCACAGCGGAATCGTACCAGGGCGGCCAAGGCTCGGTGCTGAGCCAGTTAACGAGCAAAGCGGTCGCGATGTTGTAGGGCAGATTGGCGACGATGCGCGCCGGGCCACGGCGAAGATGCGTTTGCGGGTCGAATTTGAGAGCGTCCGCGGCAACGATATCGAGCCGGTCCGGATAGAGCGCGGCAATCTCCTGCAATGCGGCGATCGCACGTTCGTCACGCTCGATCGCAATGACTTGCGCGGCGCCGAGCGCCAGAAGCGCGCGGGTGAGACCGCCCGGCCCGGGGCCGACTTCGCACACCGTAACGCCGGCGAGCGGTCCTGCCGCACGAGCGATGCGCGCCGTAAGGTTAAGGTCGAACAGGAAATTCTGCCCGAGCGACTTCCGTGGAACGAGACCGTGTTGGCGAATTACCTCGCGCAGCGGCGGCAGGCCGTCGGATGCGCTCGTCACGATGCGGTCATTGACACGATAACGGGCCCAGGGCGCGACGCCGTCGTTGCGGAATATTCGGCGAGCCGCGCCGCGAGCCGCAACGCTGCGACCAAACTGGTCGGATCGGCGTTGCCGGTCCCGGCGATGTCGAAGGCGGTGCCATGGTCCGGCGAGGTGCGAACGAAAGGCAGCCCGAGCGTAACATTGACGGCGTGATCGAAGGCGAGCGTCTTGATCGGGATCAGGGCCTGATCGTGATACATGCACAAGGCCGCGTCATATGCTGCGCGTGCCCGCTCATGGAACAGCGAATCGGCAGGCAGCGGGCCCTTTGCATCGATACCCTCGGCAACCAGTCGCGCGACGGCCGGCGCCACGATCGTGCGGTCCTCCTCGCCAAGCGTGCCGGCTTCGCCGGCATGCGGATTGAGCCCGGCGACGGTGAGCCGCGGCCGCGGCAGGGCAAAACGCGTTGCAAGATCGTGCGCGACGATGCGCCCGGTCTCGACAATGAGGTCGCTGGAAAGCTGCTTGAAAATCTCTCTGAGCGGCAGATGGATCGTGACCGGCACGACGGCGAGTTCGGGCGACCACAACATCATCACTGGCCGCAGCGACTTCCCGGTCGCTTCCTGCACCAGTCTGGCGAGAAATTCGGTATGTCCCGGTTCGGCAAAGCCCCAGTTGTAAAGCACGTTCTTGGCTACCGGATTAGTAACGACGGCCGCGGCTGCGCCGGCAAGAACGTCGGCCACCGCGCGCCGGATCGAGGCGACGGCGGCTGGTGCGCTTGAACGATCGGGATGTCCGGGCTGGGCGCTTACCGCCACGTCGATGGGCAGGACCGGCAGCGCCGAGCGGAAGGTTGCAACAGCCGCCGCCGGCGCTACGGTCGCGATTGGAACGTCAAGGCCCAGGGTTTTGGCGCGCCGGCGGAGAAAATCTGCATCGCCGACGAGATAAAAGGCGGGAATGTCGAGTTCGACGCGCCGGCGCCAGATCGCGAGGGCGAGGTCTGGGCCGATCCCGGCAGGTTCGCCAAGCGTCAATGCTAATGGTAGCACGATCGTGCTTCTTTCGCATGACCCGGAAACGACCCAACCTGGATTCGATCCGGGGCGGCAGCCGAAGATCCGAGAACGTCAGGCGCCATGAAAAAACTCACTGCCTATTTGTACTCGATCATCGCCTGGCGTCGTAAGTCCGCAAGATAGCGCTTGGCCTTGGCGCCGAACCTTTTCTCGAACAGTTCATCACGCATTTTCTTCATTCCAGGGGTTTCGGTTTTTGTTTCTTTTTTGGAGCAGACCGCGAACATCTGCACGCCCTCCGTCGTCTGTTCGGGGGGCGTCAAATGACCAACCTCGGTCTTGTCGAGGAGGTCGCGCAGTTGTTGCGGCAGATCCGCCGAGGCCTTGCTGACAGGGTCGCGCACCGCAACCTCCTGAAGTGCGCGAGCAAATGAGATACCCGTCGTACAATCCACAAAGCGCACGCGCAAAGCGTCGGCATCGCGCTTGCGGGCTTCGAAGGCGGAATCAGGCGACCCGTGCGGCACGACGAGGAGAATGGGGCGCATGATATATTCGTATCCCACCTGGGCCGTCTCGTCGGATTTGTGGAGTTGGAGTTGCGCCTCGACGTCGCTGTCGGCAATTTCCAGACTCGCCTTGAAGCGTCCGCGTACCAGCGATGTCCATGCCATTTGAGCGCGCAGCCGCTGCTTGAAAGTTTCCACGCTGGCGCCGCCGTTGGTGAGCATTTGCGACAGCTTCTGCGTGTCGATGCCCATATTGGTGGCAACACTGGCGAATGAGTCGTTTATGTCCGACGCCGCAGGCTCGATCCCATAGCGCTTGGCTTCGCGGAGCTCCAAAATCTCGTCGACCAGGTTGTCGATCACTTCCTGGCGTTTCGGCGCCTGATGCGAGCTCATCTCCATGAACTTTGAGCGTTGCTGGACGTCAAGCGCGGTAATCGGTTGGCCGTCGACGAACACTACGACTTCCTGCGCGCGCGCAAGCGACGTGAAAGTAAGCACAGCGACTGCGGCAAACGCCGTCGTCAGGAAGGCCCTCCACGGGGCGCGGCGGATAGAGAATTGCATCAGTCTTCGCTCTCCTTCAGCCGCCGACGCCGGTCGGCTGGTTCGTCCCGTTCCTCCAAATCCTGCAACACAATTCATAGCCTCAAGGCGGAATTTAGAACGTCGGGCCCACCGGAGCTAAGACATCAGGGCCGAGCGTGCGGAGGCTGAGTTGTAACATGAATGAGTCGTCTCTGACGGGCGACACCGTTCCATTAAAGGTATAACTGCTGAGCCAGTTTAGCGACAGCATAAAGCAATCATCGACATAGCCCAGACCGAGCCGCGTTTGGTCGAATAGATTGGCCTCGACATCGTAGCGGGCGGAGCCGAGCACGATCCAGTTCTCTGTCAGCTTAACCGATGCACCAGCGACGATGCCCTCACGCCGGGTCAGAAAGCCGAGCAAGGGCTGCGGGGCATAATCGCCATAAAGCAACTGCAGTGTCCAGCGATCGAAATTGGCGCGGCTTTCGAACTCGAGTCGCTCGGGCGTGAAGGTGGCCTGGTCGAAGCGTCCGCTTGCGGTGAAAGAATAGACCGAATTGGGCTGATACGTAACGCGACCGACATAATCCGAAACTTGCTTGTCGAGGCCGCTGTCCAGGCCAGTATTGGTGATGTCGCCAACTGCGAACGAGTTCTGACCGAACAACTCATAGGACTGCCCGAAGAGAACGTTGAGCGACCCGGCGCGGTTGAATTGAGCGGTATATTGCATGCCGGCATTCACGCGGCTGCCGCCCTCAACGCGATCCCAGCCGGAATATTTGTCGACTTGGAACAGATTGGTGGCATCGAACACCAGACTTTGTGCGTCTTCGTTCGGAAATTTTCCGATATCGGTTTCATTCGGGCGCACGATCAGTTGGGCAATCGGCTCGATCGTCTGTGTGCCCCACGGCTCGACGTCGACGAAGGGATAGCGGTACTCGACGCCTACGGCCGGCATTGCACGCGCGAGTTCGCTCTGGCCTGGCGCGATATAGTTCGACACCCCCGGCTGATTTTCGACGTCGAGCGAGGCGAGGTCGCCGCGCAGCTGAAAGAACGGGGTGATCATCTGGCCGTTATCGGTGACGACGGTGCGGCGCCAGTCAGCCTCGGCCGAGACGCGTGTATAATCTCCCGGTATGGCGCGCAGCAGGCAATTGGCCGGAACGGCAGTATCGGCGGTCGCGTTGGCGCACACCCCGCTGGTCAGGGCGGTCGTCGTGACCGCGTCAAACTCGGCCTGCTGACGGCTGAGGCTGGTCAGATTGACCTTATAACTGAGTTCGCCGCCGAGAACTTGCTGACCCAGCACGTTCGAATAGTCGAGAACCGGATGAATGATGGGAAGCTGCGCCTGGTTGTCCACCTCCGAAAAGCCGTAGTAGTACATGGAGCGCACGTCGAAATAGCTCCGTGCGCCGGCGCCGCTCAGATAGAGTTGCGAAACCGCCTCGGCGACCACTCCGGATTGGAATGGATCGAACTTTCCCGCGATTTGCTTGAATTGGTAGTCGTAGACGAACTGGCTGTCGGTCGCGAGAAAGCCGGTCCATCCCCAGACCCATTTGTCGGTTATCGCGAACTGTCCGGCGGTCTGGATAGCGCCGCGAAAGGTGCTCGCTGTCGGGCTATCGGGCCCGTCACGGCCGGCAAAATAGCCCGGGTCCGCCTGGAAAATGCCGGCAGCTTTGATCGAGTAAGAGCCGTCCAAAAGACGTTCGCGGTATTGGCCCTGCAACAGGGCGCCCTGTTTCGTCGACAGGAGCGTCGCTACCGTGAGGTCGCGGTTGGGCGCGATCGCCCAAAAATAGGACGGCTCGACAGCGTAGCCATACTGCGTCGTGTTCGAGATGCTTGGAAACAGAAATCCGCTCTTGCGCTTCACGGTCGGATCTGGCGTCGACATGAACGGCACATAAGCGAGCGGGACGCCGAAAAACTCGATACGGGCGTCCTCGAAGTAGAGCATCTTCTCGCTCTCATCATGGATGATGCGGGCAGCCTGCACCTGCCACAGCGGCGGTTTTTTCGGATTGTCCTTGCACGGTTCGCAGGCCGTATAGACGCCGTTCTGCAGGACCGTGTAATTTCCCTTTGCGCGATCAGCACGAGCGGCGGCAAAGCGCGTATCATCGGGGGTTTCCAGCCGCAACGAATCGACAAAGCCGTCGCGGTAATCGTCGGTAAGATCGATCAGCTGGCCGTAGGTTATCTTGCCGTCGGGCTCGGTCAGCCTGACATTGCCTTCAGCCCGCAGCCGCTTTGCCTTTTGGTCATAGATGACTTGATCGGCCTCGATGGTCGCGCCGCCATAATAGATCTGCACATTGCCAACCGCAGCAACGGTGTTGTTGGTGTAGTCATATCGAATCTCCGTGGCCTGCACGAGCATGGGTGCGTTCGTTTGCACCGTCGCAGGCTTTTTCGGCAACGGCGGCCGGGGCGGGAACCGCATGATATTGCCGGCTTGTTGCACCGCCGTGCGTTCGGCCTCTTGCGCCGATGCCTGGCCGGTCGCCCCAACGAAAGCCAGGACGAACGCCAACAACGCGGCAAGCGCCGTTACACCCACTCGAACGCTACTCCTGCGGCCGGGACAGACAAGGCCACGCGAACACGCCACTAGCCGTCCTCCTGGTACAACAGCGCGACGAATCCGGTCAGGCCTCCGATCACCACCGGAATCCACGCCGCGGCAATCGGCGACATCAGTTCCGACTTGCTCATGTCCTCGGTGATCTTTGACAGCACGAAGACAAGAAACCCGGCAGTGATGCCGCTCAAAACCATCTTCTGCACGCCGCCGAAGCGGAAAAATCGCAAGCTTACCGAAGCCGCCAGCAAGACCATCGCGGCGAGAAGGAACGGCCGCGCCAGAAGCTGTTGATATTGCAGCCGGTAGCCCGCGGCCTGGAGTCCCGCCCGGTCGGCCATCGCGATGTATGAGGGAAGCTGCCAGAACGGCACCGTCTCGGGCGTGGCAAAGCTCTCCCGGACCTGTTCGAGAGTGAGGTTGGTGCCGACGCGATACGTCGCCTCGACGTCCGGCGCTTTGCCGCTCGCATAGACGCGGGCGTCTTCAAGCTGCCAATAGCCTTGCTCCAGCGTGGCGTTCTTGGCTTCGATCCGCTCATTGAAATGGCCGGAGCTGTCAAAGGTGTAGATGCTGACGGCGCCGAGCACCGCGCCCTGCTCACGGCTGGAATTGGCGTTGATGATCGCCGCGCCGTCGACGCTCTTTTGCCGGACCCAAAATCCGCTCGTGCTCTGCTGCAGCGCCGAGAGGTTCTCCCCCAGCATGTCGGCTTCGAGGCGCTTGGAGCGCTCGTGCAACAGGGCGGCGATCGGATTGTAGACGGTGGTGGCGACCGTGCCGAACAAGAACGCCGCGATCATGGCCGGAGCCACGAATTGCCAGGCGGAGACCCCAGCCGCGCGCGCCACCACGAGTTCCAGGCGGCGCGACAGGGCCAGATAGCAGGACATCGCGCCGACCAGCACCGAGAACGGCATAATGCGTTCGGTGAGCTGGGGAACCCGGTACATCGAAATCTTGGCGAGCAACCAAGCCGTGGCGGTGGGCCACTCGGCGCCACGCCGCATCAGCTCGACATAATCGATCATCGCGGCCAGCGCGACCACGCCAACGAAAGATCCCACGACCGACGTGAGAAATCGCATTCCGAAATAGCGCGAGAGCGTTCCGGTGACCATTGGTCGCCCTTTCAGCTCGTTGCCATGGAGATGCGTTCACTAATCGCCGTCGCGAGCTTTGCGACCGCAGCGGCGGGCTCCAGCGCTTGGCCGCGCGAAATCTGCCAAAGTCCGGCAATGATCACGCCGAACAGCGCCACATATTGCAGCGCCAATACGCTCGGCACGCGGACGCCGACAATGACGCTGACAAACCCACAGAGGCGCAGCAGCGCCACCGCGCCGATCATGCCGAGAAGCGCCAGCGTGCGGCTTTGCCGCGTGGTTTGGGGCGGACCGAGGAAAGCATAGGCGAGGATGACGAACGCGAACGGATAGAGCGGCGTCGCCAGCCGATCGTGCAGCTCCGATCGGTATTGATCCGGCTGCGCTTTATAGAGCGCATCGTCTGGCCGCGGCCAAAGCAAGTCCCAAATGTATTGCTCCCGCACGGTATAGACGACGTTTTGCGGGCCGCCGGTAAATTGCGACAGGTCGAAAGGATAACGATCGAAAGTCACGATGCGGGGATCGCGCTGACCGGCCTCCATCCGTTGAATGCTGCCGCCCTCAAGCACGAGGAACGAAGCCGTATCGGTCTTCACGATCTCGCCCTGCTCGGCCAGGTAGGTCGAATGCTCATTGGGGTCGCGGCGGTCGTCGACGAATATGCCAACCAGGAGACCGTTCGGCCGTCGATCCGCGATATGGAACGTGAGATTGCCGCCGACCGTGGTGAAGCGGCCGGGCTGAACGATATTGGTGAGGATGTCGGCGCGCACGTGAGCGCCCCAGTCGCGCAGTTCGCGCAAGCTGCGCGGCGAGAGGTAGGCGGCGATGATCGCCACCAAGAGCGAAACCACGACGGCGGCGGCTAGGAACGGCCGCAGCAACCGCCACGGTGAGACGCCGGCCGCATTCATTACGATGATTTCGGAATCCGAGCTCAACTTGTTGAGGACATGCGCTGCGGCCATGACCAGCGCGATTGGCGCGATCATCATGACCAGAAGCGGAATGATCATTCCAGTAATGCCGACGAACACCAGGAGCGTTTGCCGCTGGCTGGTGATCAGGTCGAAATCGCGCATCGCCTGCGTGAACCAGATCACGACCGTCAAGCTGACAAGGGTGATCAGGAACGCGCCCAGCGTGGAGCGAAACATATACCGGCCGATCGACCCCATCGGACTCAACATCCCCGCAGACGGCTTACCCACAAGCCGCATCGGCCCCCCGAGGCCGCCACGCCTCGGGAGCCTATCCCCAACATCGATATTTCATGCTTTCACAAAGTGGCCTCGCCAAGGCAAAGCTATTGAACATGCACACTAAAGCGTTAATACGGCCGTTTGATAAATGGCGGCCAAAGCCGGCCTCATTCAAGCCTGAATTGCTCGCTTTGCACGACGTGGCCGTCCAGTTCATAACTTGGCTGACAGTGCCGACCGCTTAGACCCTGGCTGCAAAGGACGGATTCATGCCCGCCGCACTCAAACTCGGCTTTACGCCATTCGCGCGACCGCGCGGCGTTCTTGTTGTGTTCTGCGAGGACAACTTGAAATTGGGTGCAGCCACCCAGCGCGCGCTTGCCCCGATCGGGGATCTCCTGCGTCGTGCCGCTGCCGCGGATCGCTTCACCGGAAAGTCGGGGTCAAGTCTCGAGATTGTAGCGCCTGGCGGCCTCAATCTGCCGCGGCTGGTTGTGATCGGTATCGGCAAGGAAGGGGACCTGACGCCTCGCGATATCGTCAAGCTTGGCGGTATGGCGCTCGGCAAAGTGCCGGTCGCGACGACGAATGCAACGATCTTCGCGGAATTCGCTTCGGGTCCGCTCAAGGCCGCACAAATCGCGGATCTGGTGCTTGGCGCGCGGCTGCGTTCCTACACGTTCGATCTCTACAAGACCAAGCGGAAGGACGAAGACGAGCGTCCCGGCAAGGCCCAGGTCGATTTCGCTTGTGCCAATCCGGCGGCGGCCGAAAAGGCCTGGGCGCGTGCTGCGGCGATCGCCGACGGCGTCGTCCTGGCGCGTGATCTCGTCAACGAACCGGCAAACGTACTCTATCCCGGCGAGTTCGCGCGACGCGTGTCGGGGCTGACCAAGCTCGGACTGGGCGTCGAGGTACTCGACGTCGCGGCAATGCGAAGGCTCGGCATGGGTGCGCTCCTCGGCGTCGGACAAGGCTCGGCGCATGAATCCAAGCTCGTCGTCATGCGCTGGAACGGCGGCAAGCGCGGGAGCGACCCGGTCGCGTTCATCGGCAAGGGTGTGTGTTTCGATTCCGGAGGCATTTCGATCAAGCCGGCGGCCGGGATGGAGGATATGAAGGGCGACATGGCGGGTGCAGCTTGCGTCGTCGGCCTGATGCGCGCGCTCGCCATGCGTAAGGCGAAGGTCAATGCGGTCGGCGCTATCGGGCTCGTCGAGAACATGCCGGACGGCAAGGCGCAGCGGCCGGGCGACATCGTCAAGACCATGTCGGGCCAAACCATCGAGATTATCAATACCGATGCCGAAGGCCGGCTCGTGCTCGCCGATGTGCTGCACTACGTCAACAAGCGCTTCAAACCGAAATTCATGATCAACCTGGCAACGCTGACGGGCGCCATCATCGTGGCGCTGGGGCAGGAATATGCCGGCATGTTCTCGAACGACGACAAGCTTGCGGAACGGCTTGCGACCGCCGGCGACGCCACGGGCGAGCGGGTGTGGCGGATGCCGCTGGGGCCCGAATACGACAAGATGATCGACTCGAAATTCGCCGATATGAAGAATACCGGCGGGCGCTGGGGCGGAGCGATCACCGCGGCGCAATTGCTGCAGCGCTTCGTGAATAAGACGCCCTGGGCGCATCTCGACATTGCCGGCACGGCAATGGGTTCGCCGCAGACTGATATCAACAAAAGCTGGGCGTCCGGTTGGGGCGTGCGGCTACTGGAACGGCTGGTTGAGGATCATTACGAGCGGTGAGGAAGCCTCGCGGCAACGGCGACGAATGACCGAAATCCTATTCTACCACCTCAAAGGTCAGACGCCGGAGCAGGTTTTGCCGGCGCTGCTGGTAAAATCGCTCGAACGCGGCTGGCGGGTCGTGGTGCAGGCCTCTTCGGACGAGCGTGTCGAGGCACTCGATGCGCATTTGTGGACCTGGCGGGACGACGCCTTTCTTCCGCACGGGACCTGGCGGGACGCGGAGGCGGCAGAGCATCCGATCGTGCTCACCGTCAATGACGAAAATCCGAACGGTGCGACCGTGCGCTTCCTTGTCGACGGCGCGAAACTGTCGGGCGACGCCGGCGGCTATGATCGTATTGTCCTGCTGTTCGACGGCGACGATCCGGACGCGGTCGATACCGCGCGCGCGCGCTGGAGCGAGGCGAAAGCGGCCGGCATCGAGGTGACTTATTGGCAGGCTGACGAGCAGGGCCGTTGGCAACGCCAACGGTGACCTGGTAACGCTTATAGTGCGCTGCGGGAAATCGTTATAAATACTTGATATAAAACAGTTTTTTCGAGCTTAATCATACATCTGTGGGGGTGCTTCAAACACGCTTTTTCAGCACTATATTTTTTGCGCCGGCGCTAGTTTGGATGCTATAGTTGGTTCCATGAACAAAAGTTCAGTGAAAAAGAAGCGGCCTGCCAAAGCGAGCCGGAGTGCCTCGGTTCGCAAGTCGCCCGCGCGTGGCGCGGCGACGCGGAAAACCGCGTCACGCCAGCCGGCCAGAAAGCCGGAGCCGGTCCCCGCTCCCAAGATTGTCGCCGTGCCGCCGGCCACAGTTACCGTTGCGCAGGTCACGGCGTTATCCCCGGCGTTGCGGACACACCGATTTCGAGTAGGTCAGACGGTTTCCTATACGTCTAGTCCGATCAGCCGGCCCGGTGCGAGCGGCAATTATCAAGTGGTACGCCTGTTGCCGTCGGATGGCGACGATTATCAGTATCGCATCAAGAATCCGGGCGAGGCCTTCGAGCGCGTCGCCAAGGAAAGCCAGCTCGAACTCGAGCACTGAACGAGACCTGAGGCAGTCTGGTATGCTGGCTGCCGCGGCGCCATAGTTTCTGAATTCGGCGGTCGACTTATTGTCTCGCATCGGAGTGGGTTGATGTCCGGCGTTGATCCCGACATCGGAAGCTCGGCACTGCGCCTGTGGGTCGCTGCGGGGTCGGCGGCACTGCTGGTATTCGTTTGCGCTCTCGCGTTCGATTGGACGCGAACCAGAACCGTATCGCGCATCAGCGTGGTGGTTCTCGGCGCGGTGCTCGGCGCTACGCTGGCATGGGTTTTTCTCGATGCAGCGACTGTTCGCGACCGGAGCGCTGAACGGCGGGCGCTCGAAATGCGCGCGGCGGAGCTCACTGCGCAGACACTCGCTCCGGGTTCGCCACTTGCCTGCCTTGATGCCCTCTCCGGCGAGAACGTCGAGGCCGCGTGCGAAAAAGCGCTGTTTTCAGCACCTGCAACCGTGGCAACCGCCGCATCTTATGTTGCCGCACGTCTCGCCCTGCTGGCCGACATTGTTGCTTATACCGCGCACGGCGGGACGAATATCGACACCGTTTTACTGCCGCTGCGTCATGCGCTCGAAGCCGATCGGTTCGGCTTTGTTGCGCACACGCTTGCGCTGCGCGACGGCTGCAGCAGCGGAAACTGTAAAGCGCTTGCGCTGCTGCACGATCCGGGCCGCGTACGCGCCAATTTGAGCGGGCAAACGCTCGATCGTTATCTCGATCACTATGTTGCGGCGTGGACGCCGGTGGCCGACGTGCCGGTCGCGGATGCGACCTCGAGTCTGCCATCCGCACCGGGCCAGCCAGGCGGCCCAAACGCACATAAGGTCGTGGTCGATATCGACTTTCCGTCTGCCGCATCAATCCCGCCGATCAGCATCATGAATCCCGAACCGAAGGGGCCGGTGCCGACGACTGCAACGGCCGCAGCCGCCACGACGGTTCCCACCGCCGAAGCGAATGCCCGGGCCGCGCCGGCAGCGCCGGCGCGGCGATCATCGCGCAAGCAGGCCGGCGAACCCGCCCAGGCGGTTGCAACAGCGCCTGCAGCGGCGACCCCGGTCGATCCGGTCTGGACGCCGGGCGCCACGCAACCCGCGGCGCAAGCCGCCGCGCCGGTCCAGCTCAATCCCTTCCCGGCGCAACCGGAAACGAGCGCCGGGGCTGCGGCGCACACGCAATGAGTTGAACGCGGTTCCCGCCTCGCCAGATGTTTAGTTCGGTCCTTATTGCCAACCGGGGCGAAATCGCCTGTCGCATCGCGCGCAGCGCGAAGTGCCTTGGCGTGCGCGTCATCGGCGTCTATTCGGCGGCTGACGCAAACGCGCTGCACGTACGCAACTGCGACGAGGCCTACTTCATCGGCGCCGCCCCGCCGCGGGAAAGCTATCTTTCGATCGAACGGCTCATCGAGGCGGCAAAGAAATCCGGCGCCGAATGC
Organism: Xanthobacteraceae bacterium; assembly: GCA_049519075.1. Classification (GTDB taxonomy): domain Bacteria; phylum Pseudomonadota; class Alphaproteobacteria; order Rhizobiales; family Xanthobacteraceae; genus BOG-931. The sequence goes on from JBEKRD010000048.1 coordinate 49,690, forward strand.
GTTCACCCGGGGTACGGATTCTTGTCCGAAAATGCCGACTTTGCTGAAGCCTGCGCGCAGGCGGGGATCGTCTTCGTCGGGCCGCCGGCCGCGACCATTCGCACGATGGGACTGAAAGACAGCGCCAAGGCATTGATGGAGAAGACAGGGGTGCCGATCGTGCCCGGTTATCACGGCGAACGACAGGACACCAAGTTTCTCAAGGAGAAGGCCTACGAAATCGGCTACCCGGTGCTGATCAAGCCGGCGGCCGGCGGCGGCGGTCGCGGGATGCGCCGTGTCGACAAGCACGCCGACTTCGAAATCGCGCTCGAAGACGCCATCCGGGAGAGCCAATCGGCTTTCGGTTCAAGCCGCGTCTTAATCGAGAAATACGTGGCCTCGCCGCGGCATATCGAGGTTCAGATACTCGCCGACAATCACGGCAATACGCTCCACCTTGGCGAACGCGATTGTTCGTTGCAACGGCGGCATCAGAAGGTGATCGAGGAGGCGCCGGCGCCCGGCATGACGCTGGAACTGCGCGCCCGGATCGGCGCTGCGGCAGTCGAGGCGGCAAACGCAACCGGCTATCGCGGCGCCGGCACCGTCGAATTCGTTGCCGACGGTACGCAGGGTCTGCGCGCAGACGCCTTCTGGTTCATCGAAATGAATACGAGGCTCCAGGTCGAGCATCCGGTGACCGAGGCGGTGACCGGTCTCGATCTCGTCGCGTGGCAATTTCGTGTCGCCGCGGGCGAAAAGCTGCCGCTGACACAAGAGCAAATCCGGATCGAAGGACACGCGGTCGAAGCCCGCGTCTATGCCGAGGACCCCGAGCGCGGCTTTCTGCCGTCGACCGGCAAGATCGTGGCATTGGAATTACCCGACGATATCCGTGTCGACAGCGGCGTCGAAACGGGCGGCGAAGTCACGCCGTTTTACGATGCGATGATCGCCAAGCTGATCGCGCACGCGCCGACGCGGGAGCAGGCCCTTGATCGACTTGCGGTGGCGCTCGATCGCACGCTGATTGCAGGTCCGCGCAGCAATCTCGCGTTCCTCGGCAATCTGTGCCGCGCCGAGGCATTTCGGCGCGGTTTGGTCGATACCGGCTTCATCGACCGCAACCTCGCGATGCTCGGCGCCGTGCCGCGCGAGCGTGACTTGGCCGCGGCGGCGCGCGGGGTCGCACATCTGCTCAACGCCGCAACGGCAAGCGACGCCGCGCCGCTTGACGATGACGACGCGCTGGGTTCCGATTCACCTTGGGCGGCACGCGATGGCTTCCAACTCGGCGGCGCCCGTTCGACCGCCGTGCCGATCTTGGTCGACGGCGAGGATGAAACCGCCGCCGTCAACTATGGCAAGGATGGCCTGCGCGTTGCGGTCGATAATATCGAGCCCGCAACCGACGGGAAGGTTTTCCCGGCGGGGCAAGATGCCGACGGTGTATACGTGTTGCGGCACGGCCGCCAAACGCGCGTCCAGTTCAAGAATGTTGCAGCGGCGGCTGCGGAAGCGAGCGGCAGTGACGGCGTCGTCAAGGCGCCGATGCACGGCCGGGTTTTGGAACTCCTCGCCAGCTCTGGCGAGGCTGTTTCGCCGGGTCAGCGGCTTGCCGTAATCGAAGCGATGAAGATGGAGCACACCTTGCGCGCGCCGTTTGCGGGCGTCGTGACGCAGGTTCCTGTGGGCATCGGCGCCCAAGTTGTGGAGGGCGCGCCAATTATGGTGATCGAGCCGGCGAAAGAGTCGATAAAGTAAGATTATGGCCCTTCATCTCATCAAGCTCTGTGTCGGTTGTGACTCCGTCCGTGATCTCGAGGATTGGATCAAGCAAAAGCTTAAAGCCAAGCGCAAAAACGGCGAAAAGCCCGAACGTATCCACACCACGCGCATGGTGCCGAAACGCAAGGCGGAACTCCTTGACGGCGGCTCGCTCTATTGGGTGATCAAGGGCGAGATCGTCTGCCGCGAGCGTATCCGCGACGTGCGGCCGTTCGTCGACAAAGCCGGGATCGGGCGTTGCGCGCTGGTGCTCGATCCGAAAGTGATTCTGGTTGAGCCGCGCCCCTATCGAGCCTTTCAGGGCTGGCGCTATCTCGCGGCCGTCGACGCGCCGCGGGATCTCGACAAGGTGGTCAAAGGGGCCGCGGCCATGCCGGAGACGCTGCGGCGGGAGCTACGCGAGCTCGGCCTGATGTGAGCCGAACGCCGCCCGGGTGCGCCGGCTGGCGCATGGCGCTTGCCGGATCGATCACGTAAACTCCCCGCCAACCGAGCATTTCATTGCGGAGCAAGAACAATGATCATTGAGAGCGAGAAGGACGTCACCCCGGTGGTGCTCAAAGAGTATGAGCGCATCGCGAATCCGCGCTTGCGCGAGATCGTCGCCGCCTTCATTCGCCATCTGCATGATTTCGCCCGCGAGGTGAGGCTGACCGAAGAGGAATTCCAGGCCGCCATGGGTTACATCGTGGCGCTGGGCAAGCATACCAACGAGACCCACAACGAAGCCGTGCTGATGTCCGGCTCGCTTGGCTTCTCGACGCTGATCTGCCTGCTCAATAACGGCAATCGTGGCCAGACTGAAACCGACGCCAATCTTTTGGGCCCGTTCTGGCGCCTGGATTCGCCGCGCACCAAGAACGGTGACTCGATCGTACGTTCGCCGACGCCTGGCGCCACATTATTTGTCGATGCCTACTTTCGCGACCTCCACGGTCATCCGATTGCGGGCGCCGAAGTCGACGTCTGGCATTCGTCCACCGAGGGATTCTACGAGAACCAGGATCCGGTCCAAGCGGATATGAATCTCCGTGGCAAATTCATCACCGACCAGGACGGGCATATCAGCTTCCGCAGCATAAAGCCGGCCGGTTATCCGATCCCGATCGACGGCCCGGTCGGCGAACTTCTACGCGCCGCCGGACGGCACAATATGCGCCCCGCGCATCTGCACTTTCTCACCTACAAGCCGGGCTTTAAGACGCTGATCTCGCAAGTTTACGACCCGGAGGACAAGCACATCGACAACGACGTGCAGTTCGGCGTCACCCGCCATCTCATCGGCAAGTATGTGCGCCACGATGAACCCTGCGCGAAGGCCGCGGACGTCAAGGCGCCGTGGTATTCAATCGAGCATCTTTTCGTCATGGAAAACGGTACCGCGCGTTTGCCGAAGCCGCCGATCACCGGCAAGGCCGAAGGCGAGCGGCCGCAAATTCCGCACCTCGAACCGGCCTGACATTTTTCCTCCCTCACAAGGGGGGCGACAACAATCAAAACGGGAGGAAGAAATATGAAGCGCAGAACCCTGCTCAAAGGGATGGCCGCGACTGCGGCGGGCGGGTTTTTGGCCCGGCCCGCCATCGCCGCCGATACCACGCTCAAGATCGGCTGCAGCCTGCCGTTGACCGGCGCCGGCTTCACCGCGGTGGGACGCGAACTGACCGGAGCGCTTAAAGTCTACATGCAGCAGCACGGCGACACCGTGGCAGGTCGCAAGATCGAGCTCATCATCCGCGACGACGCCGGCGTCGGCGATAATGCCCGCCGCCTGGTGCAGGAAATGATTGTCAACGACCAGGTCGATATCGTCGGCGTCGGCGTCACGCCGTGTGCCTTGGCAATCGCGCAGCTTGTGACCGAGGCCAAGAAGGCGACCATCGTGATGAGCTCGGGCGCTTCGATTACCACCACGAAGTCCCCATATTTCGCGCGCGCCGGTTTCATCATCGCGCCGCAGGCCTGGACCATGGCCGAGTGGGCGATCAAGAACGGCTCAAAGCGCGTCGTTACGCTGGTCAATGACTGGGCGCCCGGCGTTGAGGCGGAAACCGCGTTCAAGACGCGCTTCACGCAGGTCGGCGGCGAGGTCATGGAGTCGCTCCGCGTGCCGCTCGCTAGTCCCGACTTCGCGCCGTCTCTGCAGCGGATCGCAGATCTGAAGCCGGACACCGCCTTCATTTACTTTCCGGGTCCGCTGGCGCCGGCCTTCACCCGCCAATTCGCCGAAAAGGGTCTTGGCCAATCCGGGATCAAGATCATCGGCCCGGGGGATCTCTGCGATGACGACAGCCTCAACAATGCGGGCGATCAGATGATCGGGCTGATCACAGCCGGTCCCTATTCCGCGGCCCACGATTCCGCGCTCAACAAGACTTACGTTGCCGACTTCCAAAAAATCGCCGGCGAGCGCCCGGATTTCGCCTCGCTCGGCGCTTACGACGGTCTGCATCTCGTCTATGAGGCGCTGAAAAAGACCGGCGGCGATGCCGACGGCGAAAAGCTGGTTGCCGCCATGAAGGGCATGGCCTGGGAAAGCCCGCGCGGGCCAATTTCGCTCGATGCCGACACCCGCGACATCGTCAGCAACATCTACATCCGCAAGGTCGAGAAGATCGACGGCCAGCTCTGGGCCAAAGAATTTGAGACATTTCCGAATGTGAAGGATCCGATGAAGGTCGCGACGAAGTAGCGCTCAGCACCTAAGCTCCGCGCAGATACCGATACGTCGCCCGCACATCGTGCGGCAGCCAATCGGCGTAGCGCGGAATGTCGGCGTATTGCGGCAGCTTGACTTCGCGCACGGCGGCCTCTTCCGAAACGCCGGCCTTGATCGCCAAGTCGACCGCGCCGCGCAGCGCCACCAACATGTCGCGGAAGCAGGCCACTTGCGCGAGATTGGTCGGCATTCCGTGGCCGGGGATGACGATGGACACGTCGAGCGTCAACACGCGCGCAAGGCGATCGATCAGGCCCGACAGATTGCAATCGCCGAGCCAGGGAAACCTGCCGTAAAACAATAGATCGCCGAGAAAAGCGACTTTGCTCCGTTCCAGCGAAACGACGATGTCGCCGTCGCAATGTGCCGGGCCCCAATAGTCCAAATGCATCGTGTCGTTTGGCAAATGGAAAGCGAAATGGTCGGCGAAGCTCTCCGTCGGTGGCGCGATCGTCATCGTGCCGTAATCCGGTAGACCGATACGGCCGCGGAACCAAGCCTGGGCCGGATCGTCCTCGGGCACGAGATCGAACAGATTCTGGCCGAACAGCATTTTGATTTTCGTGGCGTAGTCCGAAATCGTCCAGTGGGCGCCGTTCTTCGCCCCTAGATTAATATGCATGGCGCTGAGCGTTTTGTCGTGCGCAAGGATCGGCACGTCCGCGAACACGATGTTGCCCGCGGTGTGGTCGAGGTGGCAATGGGTATTAATCAGTCTGCAGACCGACTTGCCGGTCTCGGTTTCGATGGCGGCGCGGAACTGATGCGCCAGGCGCGGATACTGCTGGGCGTCGATCGCGATGATCCCATGCGGGGTAACGACGGCACCGGCGTTGGAGTCGCCACCGACGCCGATCCAGGCATAGACACCGTCTGCCACTGTCAGGAGCTGCGGTTGCAATGAATGCCTCTCGTTTGTTCGGGATCAGCGTGCGCCAAAGGCACTAGACCGAGATATTGTCGATCAGACGGGTCTTGCCGATGCGCGCCGCCGCCAAGAGCCGGATCGGTTCGCCCTTGGTTGAGCCCAAAACTGCCAACGTCTCGGCGTTTCGCGCTTCGAGATAATCAAGCATAAAACCGGCGTCGGCGATCGCCTTGCGGCCCTGCTCGAGCACGCCCGAACAAGGCTTGCCGGCCGCAATCGCATGAGCGCATTCCTTGAGCACGCGATAAAGCGCCGGCGCCGCCTTCCGCTCGGCCGGCGACAGGTACGCGTTGCGCGACGACAGCGCCAAGCCGTCCCTTTCGCGCACGGTCGGTGCGCCGACGATGCGCGTTCGCAGGCCGAGATCGCGGGCGAGCCCGCTCACCACTTTGAGCTGCTGGTAGTCCTTTTCGCCGAACATCGCGAGGTCCGGCTCGCATTGGATCAAAAGCTTCGCAACCACGGTTGCTACGCCGGCAAAAAAATGCGGCCTAAAGCCATCTTCGAGGCCGGCCAAGGCCGGCCCGCCCGGCACGATCTCAGTGGCGAAGCCGGTCGGATACATCGTTGCTACGGCGGGAGCCCAGACCAGGTCGATGTCGAGCTTGCGCAGTGCCGCGAGATCGGCGGCAAAGGTCCGCGGATAGGTGCCGAGGTCTTCGTTGGGTGCGAACTGGGTCGGATTGACGAAGATCGATACGATGACCCGATCGGCGCGACGCTTCGCGATTTTGACGAGCGAAAGATGGCCGTTGTGCAACGCGCCCATGGTGGGCACCAGTGCGATGGTGTCACGCCGCGCGCGAAAATTAGCGACCGCGCGTTGGAGCGCGGGCAATGTGCGCAATGTACGCAAGATGACATGCGAGTGACGCTTGAGATGAACCGTCGATTTTTGGCGATTGCTGTTCATTCGAGTTGCCGCGCGAGCACACCCGGTGCGTTTCGTCGGTGCACCGCGTGGTTAATGATTAACTTATCGCGTCTGGTGATGTATCTTGACCGCGAGCGTTGCAGCCCGGAGTAATGATCGCAACGCAGGGGTTGCGTCTCCCATGTTGATGCAGGCGGATATCGGCAGGCCCTTCTCGGCTCATGTCATCGTCCTTGGTAACGAAAAAGGCGGCTCGGGCAAGTCGACGACGGCCATGCATGTGGCCGTGGCCCTCATGCAGGCCGGCCAACGTGTCGCCACGGTCGACCTCGATTCTCGCCAAAAGAGCTTCACCCATTACATCGACAACCGGCGCATTTGGGCTGAGCGCGCCGGCATCGAACTTCATATCCCCCAGCATTATTGCGTCGCCCGCGGCTTCGGGGTGCGGCTCGACGAAATCGAAGCGCAGGAATTCGCCGCGTTTGCCGAGGCGGTGAGCACGGTCGAGCAAAGCCACGACTTCATCGTCATCGATACCCCCGGATCCGATTCATACCTGATGCGGCTTGCGCATTCGATGGCGGATACGCTGATTACGCCGTTGAACGACAGCTTTGTCGATTTCGACGTACTCGGCAGGATCGATCAAACCACATTCGAAGTCGCCGGTGTCAGTCATTATGCCGAAATGGTCCGTGAGGCGCGCCGGCAGCGCCGCATTGTCGACGGCGGCCTGACCGACTGGATCGTGGTGCGCAACCGGCTTTCGACTTTGGGCTCGCGCAACCGGCGGCTGGTTGGGGAGGGGGTCGAGGGGCTTGCCAAGCAGCTCGGCTTTCGCCCGATCAATGGTTTCGCCGAACGCGTGGTCTACCGCGAGTTCTTTCCCCGCGGCCTCACCGCGCTCGATGACCTCACCGAGGATACGCTCGGCTTGCGCCCCAATTCCTCGCATGTGACGGCCCGTGACGAGGTGAAGGCCCTGATCGACGCCCTCCGCCTGCCGATCGACGAGCGCGGCAAGCGTCGCGCCGCAGCGCGCGCGGAATGGATCCAGGCATCCGGAAAGCCGCTCGAAACCCACGACCTGCTCGCCGACTAGGACTTAGTCTCCGGCCATTGCGCCGGTCGCCGGACAGGGCCACTTTATCCCTCGATGAGCAAAGACCGGTCCGAACGCGCGCCGGCGACGAGCGACAGGCCTCCGACGGCGCCAAACCCCGCTCCAGCGGTTTCGCCGCGCGCGGAAATTGACGGCTTTCTCAATCGCGTCAAGGCGCTTGGACCTGCGGCCGGAGCCGGACCGGGCCAGCGCGGCCGCTTGATTTTCGCGCTCGATGCCACGATGAGCCGGCAGCCGACTTGGGATAGCGCGTGCAGGCTACAGGCCGATATGTTCCGCGAAGCCGCGGCGACCGGCGGTCTCGACATCCAACTGGTCTATTATCGCGGTCTTGCCGAGTGCCGCTCCTCGCCCTGGGTTGCCGAGGCGGCGCGGCTCGGTGCGCTGATGTCGGGCATCGATTGCCGCGGCGGGCAGACCCAGATCGGCAAGGTTCTCAACCATGCGCGCCGCGAAACCGACACGCGCAAAGTCGCCGCCTTGGTCTTCATCGGCGACGCCATGGAGGAATCGCTCGACGCCTTATGCGCCGGCGCCGGCGAGCTCGGTTTGCGCAACGTCAAGGCGTTCATGTTCCAGGAGGGCTACGATCCGGTGTGCGAACAAGCATTCCGCGAGATTGCACGGCTCACCGGCGGCGCGTTTTGCCGCTTTGCGCCGGGCGCTGCCCACGAACTTGCCGAATTGTTGCGCGCGGCGGCCGCCTATGCCGCGGGCGGCATGAAAGCGCTCGCCGCGCTCAAGACGCGGCATTCGCCCGGCACTGTGAGCCTGATCGAGCAATTGAAATAGCCACCTTCAAAATAGCGATGTACCGATAAGTCATGCCCGAAATCCTGCTCGGCGTTGTTGTCCTTGTTCTCGGTCTCTGGGCCGTCAACGCTTTCTCCAAGGCCGATCCCAAGCAAGCTGCGCGCCTGCTGCGTGCGTTGGGCGGCGGGGCCGCGTTGCTGTTTGCCGGCTTTATGCTGTTGCGCGGTGAGATCGGTGTAGCCGTTCCGGCCGGAATATTTGGCCTCGGTTTGCTGGGCTGGGTGTCGCTGTGGCCTTCGGGACTCGGCGCGCGCACGCAGAAAAGTGCCGGCCAAGCCTCGCGCGTCCGCACGGCCTATATCGAGATGGAACTCGATCATGACAGCGGCGCCATGCACGGTCGGGTGCTGGCAGGCCGCTATGCGGATGTAACCCTCGACGCGCTCGATCGGGCAGCGCTGCTCAGTCTGTTTGCCGAGATCGACGGCGACAGTCGCGAATTATTGGCAGCTTATCTTGACCGCAGGGAGCCCGGCTGGCGTGAACACGCGCAAGGTGACGCGGGTGCGGGGGGCGGGACGCGGCCGCCGTCCAGCGGCAAAATGACTGAAGAGGAAGCTTATCAGATCCTTGGCATTCAGTCCGGGGCGAGCGCGCAGGACATCACTCGGGCTCACCGCTCCCTCATGAAGAAACTGCATCCCGACCAAGGGGGGACGACGTATCTTGCGGCCCGTGTCAACGAGGCCAAGGACGTTCTGCTTCGACGCCATCGCTGAGGTACTCCGTACTAACCTCGCGTGGTCTCCCATGCTCCGCTGACGTCCCTGTCTTATTGAGAGCACGACCGGTCGCGACGGCCATGCTCGCGCCCCGATTTCCGGGGTCCTTGATATTGCGGCACCATCAGTCATCGAGCGCCGTTAGTCCTTGAGAGCCATGCATTCGAAGTCGCTGCGCTTGAGCTGTTTGCAGGCGGCTTCGGCGGTCGTCTTGTCGAAGCCGGCAAAACGCGCGCGGTAGAACGCCTTGTCGCCTTTTTGGATGCGTTCAGTGAACGGGTCCGCTGCCGCGAGCGTACTGCGCACTTTGAGCTGCGCGGCGCTCAAGTGCTGTTTGGCGTCGCCTTCGTCCTCAAAGGCGCCGATTTGGATGAGCCATCCGCTATGGGCGTGAACCGGGCTCGCGGGGATGCTGGCGGTTTCGAATTTGGCAGGTCGCTCCGGTTCGGCCGTATCGGCATAACCTGGAATCGGCTCAGCCGTCGGACGCTCTGCCGTCGCCGTGGCAGGCTGCTGTGCTGCGGCTTTCACGATCGACGCCGGATCGGCGGAGGCGACAACCGTGCGCGGCTGATCAAGCGCTGTCGTCGGCGGCGGGGTGTGCGCGTTAATCGGCTCAGCGACCGTCACTTGCGGCGCGGCCGCAGGGGTGGCAGCCACGGCGGCCGGTACCAGTGCCGGCATCGGCGCGAGCGACGCCGTCTGCACCGGCGCGGTCCGGTAGGTGATGGTTCGTACCAGAAGTGGCCGGATCGGATCGTTTGCGGCAGCCGCAATGCGCGGATTGACGCTTGCGGTCGGTACTGCGTCGGCGTGTGCCGCCACCGGCACCGATGCCATGGGTGCTTTGGCGAACGCGACCTGGCGGGTTTCGTCGTGATGCTCAGTCCCTTCGGCGAGCATTGGCGTCGTACGATGAAGCGCGGCTTCCTTGATGTGATCGTTGATCAATTCGCGCATATGGGTGTCGCGTTCGGACGCCGAAGGACCGCCCATTACGACGCCAACAAGGTAGCGGCCGTCGCGGTGTAACGAGGTCAACAGGTTGAAGCCGGACGCGCGGGTAAATCCGGTTTTGATGCCGTCGACGCCGTCGACCGCACCGAGCAGGTGATTGTGACCGCGGATCGTCGCGCCGCGAAACGTGAAGGAAACGGTCGAGAAATATTTGTAGTAGCGGGGGAAGCGGTCCTGGATCGCGCGGCCAAGCAGCGCCTGGTCGCGCGCCGTGGTCACCTGATCGTCGTCCGGCAGGCCGGAAGCATTGATGTAGGTCGTCCGGCTCATGCCCAAAGCGTGGGCCTTCTGCGTCATCAGCTTGGCGAAGGCTTCCTCGTCACCGCCTAGATTTTCGGCGATGACGACGGCGGCGTCGTTGGCGGACTTGGTGACGATGCCCTTGATCGCATCCTCGACGGTGATGGTCTGGCCGGGCTTGAGCTCGAGCTTGGTCGGGGCCTGTTCGGAGGCGTGTCCGGACACCTTGAGCGGCGTATCGAGCTTGATCTTGCCGGCATCGAGGTGCTCGAACAGCAGATAAAGCGTCATGACTTTGGTCAGCGAAGCGGGATGGCGCAACGCGTCGGGATTTGAAGCTTGCAGAACCGCGCCGCTATTGCCGTCGACCAAGATCGAGGCAGCCGGCGGCGCGTACTCGTCGGAGTGGGCGTGACGATGAACGCGCTCGACATGCACGTAGCGCACGTGGACGCGGTGATGACGTCGCGCATCGGCCGTATCGCTGGTGATCGCGAGAGCCGCCGCGATAGCAACAAGACCCCCGACGTAACATCGAAGCCCGTGGCGGGCTCCGAAATTCAGCCATGCCATTACGTACCCCGTCTCCGAGCGCGCGGCTAACCCCTGGAAAGCCGTCCCTGCTTACGCCTTGGTGTCTTGTCCCCGGCGGCGAAACGGCCCGCCTTCGGCCATTCGGGCAATGAGAGAGGCATTACCCCTGCTCGGGTCGTTACCCGGACAGCACGGTCAAGCACGTTAGGCGAACGCAGTTGCGAAAGCGTTAAGTCCCCTCTGCGCTGCAATTTTGTGCAAATTGCATCCGACTCTTGCATTTTTTGTGCACTGCACTATATACAGCATTAATGCCGCACAAGGCCTTTTCAAGGCAGCGGGCCAAGCGGCGCCTAATCATAATAGCGGGCCGATCCGGGCCGCTCGAAAGGGGACCGTCATGACAACCGAACAGATGCAGAAGTTTGGCAAGGAGAGCATGGAATCGGCGCTCTCGTCGCTCGGTACTTGGAGCAAAAGCGCGCAGGCCATCGCCACCGAGGTTGCGGACTATTCAAAAAAGTCGTTCGAGGGTTCCGCCGCCGCGTGGGAGCGCCTTTTGGGCGCCAAGTCGCTGGACAAGGCGATGGAAGTGCAGAGCGAATACCTGAAGTCTTCCTACGAAGACTTTGTCGCAGAAGCGACAAAGCTCGGCGAGCTTTATGCCGAACTCGCCAAGGAAGCCTATAAGCCGTTCGAAGGCGTATTGGCCAAGGCTTCTATCATCAAGTAAGCCCCGAGCGCGCGGCCCCATCGCGAGGCGCGTTGGGCCTGGAAGCGTCGGAATCGGTTGCTATCGCGCGCGTAGCTAGCGTTTGCTCGATCTGGCCAGCCCGGAAGGCGATGTGCTTGAGCACATAGCCGCTCGCTCGTCGGCTGACGGCATTACGCTGGCACCATCGTAATCGGGCACGAATTCGTCGTCCATTTCCGCGAATAAGCCTCGCCTAACACACGAGGCTGAACGTGGTGCGTTGTTATTTCACGCGTGCCCGTCACATAGCCCGGTCGCAGCCCAGTACCAATCCGATCTTGCGCGAGGCGAAGCTCGGCATATCTGACGCCCTCGCCCGGAGCCTTCGCGCGCGAAACTTGGGGGCATCGGTCGGCGTTTACGCCTCGGCGGGCCTTCGCTATCGATCTGGCACGTAAATCGCACTAACTTTATGATGGTGTCTTGGAGATTCACCAGGGCGACGGCGGCCGACGCTCGATCGCCCTAACCCGGCTCCGGAAGTCAGACGAACCAATGCCGTCCATTGACGTTATTATGACAATGTCACCGGTCCGCCTCGCGGATGACGATCGCAAACGCAAAGGCGAGGGCGCTCCCGGCACTGCGGTTATCACCAAGACGAAGCCGCAGACCAAGCGGCCGAACCTCTATCGGGTCCTGCTCCTGAATGACGACTACACGCCGATGGAGTTCGTGGTCCACGTCTTGGAGCGGTTTTTCAATAAGGATCAGGAGTCGGCGCATCGGATCATGATGCATGTGCATCAGCACGGCATCGGCGAATGCGGGATATTTACCTATGAAGTCGCTGAAACCAAAGTGACGCAGGTTATGGACTTTGCCCGCAAACATCAGCATCCTTTGCAGTGCATAATGGAGAAGAAGTGATTCCGGGGGGAAGTGTCCAATACAACCGATGAGACAATGAATGCCCACGTTCTCGCGCAGCCTTGAACAGTCGCTTCACCGGGCGCTGGCGCTTGCCAACGAGCGCCACCACGAATACGCGACGCTCGAACATCTTCTGCTGGCGCTGATTGAGGATCAGGATGCGGCGGCGGTCATGCGGGCGTGCAATGTCGATCTTGAGAAGCTGCGTCGCAGTCTCATCGCTTACCTTGAATCCGAGCTCGACAACCTGGTCACCGACGGGGCCGAGGACTCCAAGCCTACGGCCGGCTTTCAGCGCGTCATTCAACGCGCGGTCATTCATGTCCAATCGTCGGGTCGCGAAGAGGTAACCGGGGCGAACGTGCTGGTCGCGATATTCGCCGAGCGCGAGAGCCACGCCGCCTATTTCCTGCAAGAGCAGGACATGACGCGTTACGACGCGGTCAATTACATCAGCCACGGTATCGCGAAGCGGCCCGGCATGTCGGAAGCGCGTCCGGTGCGCGGCGCCGACGAGGATACTGACACTAAGTCCGGCGACGAGCCGAAAAAGAAGGGCGACGCGCTCGATGCCTATTGCGTCAACCTCAATAAAAAGGCGCGCGAGGGCAAGATCGATCCTCTGATCGGCCGTGAGGCCGAGATCAACCGCACCATCCAGGTGCTGTGTCGCCGGCAGAAGAACAATCCCTTATTCGTCGGCGAGGCCGGCGTCGGCAAAACCGCGATTGCGGAGGGTTTGGCGCGGCGCATCGTTCATGGCGAGGTGCCCGACGTATTGCGCAACGCCACGGTGTTTGCGCTCGACATGGGCACGCTGCTTGCCGGCACCCGCTATCGCGGCGACTTCGAGGAGCGGCTGAAACAGGTGATCAAGGAGCTCGAGGCCTACCCGGGCGCGATCCTGTTCATCGACGAGATCCACACCGTGATCGGCGCCGGCGCGACGTCGGGCGGCGCGATGGATGCGTCTAATTTGCTGAAACCCGCATTGGCTTCGGGCACGGTGCGCTGCGTCGGTTCCACCACCTACAAGGAATACCGGCAGTATTTCGAGAAGGACCGGGCGCTGGTGCGGCGCTTCCAAAAGATCGACGTCAACGAGCCGACGATCCCCGACGCCATCGAAATCCTCAAAGGGCTGAAACCCTATTTCGAGGATTATCACAAGCTCAAATATACCAACGAGGCAATCAAGGCGGCGGTCGAGCTGTCGGCGCGCTATATCCACGACCGCAAGCTGCCCGACAAGGCGATCGACGTGATCGACGAATCCGGCGCGGCGCAAATGCTGCTGCCGGAGGGCCGGCGCAAGCGGACCATCGGGCTCAAGGAGATCGAAACCACGATCGCCACGATGGCCCGTATTCCGCCGAAGGCGGTGTCGAAGGACGACGCCGAGGTGCTCCGCAACCTGCAAGAGACGCTCAAGCGCGTTGTCTACGGTCAGGACAAGGCGATTGAAGCGCTGTCGTCCTCGATCAAGCTTGCCCGCGCCGGCTTGCGCGAGCCGGAAAAGCCGATCGGCTGCTACCTGTTCTCCGGCCCGACCGGCGTCGGCAAGACCGAGGTTGCCAAACAGCTTGCCGCCACGCTCGGCGTCGAACTGATCCGCTTCGACATGTCGGAATACATGGAACGTCACACCATATCGCGGTTGATCGGCGCGCCGCCGGGCTATGTCGGCTTCGACCAAGGCGGGCTCCTCACCGACGGCGTCGATCAGCATCCGCATTGCGTGCTCCTCCTCGACGAAATCGAGAAGGCGCATCCGGATCTGTTCAATGTGTTGCTGCAGATCATGGATCACGGCAAGCTGACCGATCACAACGGCAAGCAGGTCGACTTCCGCAACGTGATCCTGATCATGACCACCAATGCCGGGGCCGCCGACATGGCCAAAGCCGCGTTCGGCTTCACCCGCTCCAAGCGCGAAGGCGACGACACCGAGGCGATCAATCGGATGTTCGCTCCGGAATTCCGTAACCGGCTCGACGCCATCATCACCTTCGCCCATCTGTCGCCCGATGTTATCGCGATGGTGGTCGAGAAATTCGTGTTGCAGCTCGAGGCGCAATTGGCTGATCGCGACGTCACCATCGAACTGACCGACGAGTCCACCAAGTGGCTGATCGCCAACGGTTATGACGAACTCATGGGCGCCCGGCCGATGGCGCGGGTGATTCAGGAGCACATCAAGAAGGCGCTCGCCGACGACGTGCTGTTCGGGCGCCTGAAGTCGGGCGGCCATGTCCGCGTCATCGTCGTCACCGACGAAAACGGCGCGACCAAGCTCGCCTTCGACTATCCGGACGGCCCGGTGAAGCCGCGTCCGGAAAAGCTGCCGGAGCCGCGCCGCGCCAAAGCCAAGCGACGCTCCTCGCCGCGTCGCAAGCCGCCGGGCCCGAACGGCAACGATACGCCGCCACGCCGAGGCACCGTGCCGAAGGTGCCGCTTGTTAAAGTCTGAGCGTAGGCTTTCAGGAATGTACAGGGGGAAGGCGGTTAGCCTTCCCCCTGAACTTTTCTGTAGCGCTCGGCGTCAACGCGGTTTGCGCGCTGCTGCCGCTTTCCGCCGGCGTTTGGCCGCCTTTTCGCGGCACGGTGCGCAACGGCAACCGCCGTTGGCGCGAAAGTGCAGATAATACTCCCGGCCATAGTCGATGGTAATCTCCTCGTCCGGCTCGATCCGGCGCAAGGCGACGAACACGATGCCGCCATTGCGCCCGACGGCCTTCGCATTCGGCCGGCACGAATGATTGAGATAACGCCCTAGGTTCCATCGCGGCGAACCGTCGATGGTGCAGCGACTGTTGACGACGAACAGATATTTTGCGCCGCGTGCGTCGCTCCGGTCGGCTTCCTCGTTCGACAAGCGCCGTCCGCGATAGGTCGCAATATAAGCCTCCCGCTTGATCGGCTTAATGGCGAATAGCCCAAGTCCGGTCGCCGACCGGCCGATGCGGAAAAAGCGCGAAGGCATTGGTTGCTGTTAGCTGCGGATTCGCGTGATGTCATCCGCAATCCCCGGAAAATCGGTGGAGCAATTCGCTGGCGCCGATTATCTTCACGCCCGTCGATAGCGCCTCAGTTCGCCGGCATACCAAACCGCCAGGAGCGGCAGCGCCACCGCGGCGCCGAGAAATAACGGCACCGCGCCAAAGCGGTCGATGATCAGTGCGCCTATGGCAACGCCTACAGTCTGGCCGATATAGAGCGCCGAAGAGAACAGCGCGACGGCGGTGCCGCGCGCCTGCGGCGTCATCTGGGTGGCGTTGGTCTGCAGCGTGTTGTGCAGCATATAGAAGCCAAAGCCGACTCCGGTCATTGCGACCGGAGCGAGCCACCACACCGGACCGACGCCGATTTCGATATAGGCGGCCATGAGAACGAGCGAGCCGCCGATGGCGAGGCCGATCTGGCCAAGCCGGCGTACCAGAAGCTTCACCAGGCCGGCATAGAGCAGTCCGCCGATGCCGAAGCAGGCTACGGTCGCGCCGATCACGGTATAGGTGAGGCCGAATTTCTGCCGCAGGTCGGCGCCGATATAAGCGAGCGCTCCCCAGGCCAGCGCCCCTTCGATGAAGGCGGCAATGATGACGATGCGCGCGAACGGGTTCGACAGGACCGCTCTGTAATCGGCGACGAAGCCGCGCCCGGTGTTGGCGGTGTGTGCGGCCTTGCGGGTCTGCGGATTGATGGCGAGTTCCAACACGAGACCGGTTGACGCCAAGGCGAACATGCCGGCCAGCACGAAAAACACGTTACGCCAGCCCAACAGATCGCCGAGCACGCCGCCTGCGGCCTGGCCGAACAACTGGCCGAGT
The DNA here is from genome assembly GCA_049519075.1 of Xanthobacteraceae bacterium. Classification (GTDB taxonomy): domain Bacteria; phylum Pseudomonadota; class Alphaproteobacteria; order Rhizobiales; family Xanthobacteraceae; genus BOG-931. The sequence goes on from JBEKRD010000048.1 coordinate 65,887, forward strand.
ATCTGACCCGAGAGGTAGCGCGCCAGGATCGGTTGCAGGCGGTCGTGCGGCGTCACGTCGCCGACATAGGCCATGGAGATCGGGATCACCCAGCCGGCCGCGGCGCCGGTTGCGAGCCGCGCCAGCGCCAGCTGCGGCAGCGTCGACACCATGCCGCAGACCGCCACCAGAATGGCGCCGAGCGCGCAGGTCAGCGCCACGGTACGATATTTGCCGAACCGGTCGCCGACCGGGCCGATCACCAGCTGGATCGAACCGTGGGTGACGGCATAAGCGGTCACCACCATGGCCGCGGTGCCGACAGTGGTATGGAGGTCGGCCGCGATCTGCGGCAACAGCGAGTCCATCACCCGCACCTGCGCCTGGCTGGCGAATCCGGCGACGGCCAAGAGCACAATCGAGCGTGTCGGCGTCTTGTACGGTGTTGGCGAGGCTGTCGTTGGCGAATAGAGCACTGGCGGACTTCAACTTGGGGCCGGCTTGGGCAGGAATTCACGCCAGCGTTGACACTAAGTACGGAGCGGGCTTTCTACCCCGCGCGACGGCAAAAGCGAAACGGCAATGATTGAAAACAGATACCAGCCCGCCACGGTCGAAAGCCGCATCTACGCCGCCTGGGAGGAAGCTGGCGCGTTCCGCGCCGGGCGGCCGGAGCGTGCCAAAGCGCAGCCCTATTGCATCGTCATTCCGCCGCCGAACGTCACCGGCTCCCTGCATATGGGCCATGCGCTCAACAATACGCTGCAAGACATTGTCTGCCGCTTTGAGCGGATGCGTGGCAAGGACGTGTTGTGGCAGCCAGGTACCGATCACGCCGGTATCGCAACGCAGGCGGTAGTCGAACGACAGCTTGCGGAGCGCAAAGAACCGTCAAGCCGGGAGATGGGCCGCGAGGCTTTCATCAAACGCGTCTGGGAATGGAAGGCGGAATCCGGCGGCACCATCATCAGCCAGCTCAAGCGGCTCGGCGCGTCCTGCGATTGGTCGCGCGAGCGCTTCACGATGGACGAGGGCCTTTCCCGCGCGGTGATGAAGGTTTTCGTCACGCTTTACCGCGAGGGCCTGATTTACAAGGACAAGCGCCTGGTCAATTGGGACCCAAAACTGAAGACCGCGATCTCCGATCTCGAAGTGCAGCAGGTCGAGACCAAGGGCCACCTCTGGTACATCAAATATGCGATCGAGGGCAGCGACGAATTCATCGTGGTCGCGACGACGCGGCCCGAGACGATGCTGGGCGACGTCGCGGTCGCGGTGCATCCCGATAACGAGCGTCTGAAGCATTTGATCGGCAAGCACGCGATCCTGCCGCTGGTGGGCCGCCGCATTCCGATTATCGGCGATGATTATGCCGATCCGGAAAAGGGCTCGGGCGCGGTGAAGATCACGCCGGCGCATGACTTCAACGATTTCGAGGTCGGCAAGCGCCACGATTTGCCGCTTATCAATGTGTTCGACGAGGAAGCGCATCTGACTCTCAAGGACAATGAGGCGTTTCTAAAGGATGCTCACCCCGAGCTCGTGTTGTTGGAGACCTTGGAAGGCAAGACTCGTGAAGCTGCTCGAAAAATAATCGTTGAAATCCTCGAATCGCGCGAACTCATCGAAAAAATCGAGCCGACGACGCATGTCGTGCCGCACGGTGACCGCTCCGGTGCGGTGCTCGAACCGTTTCTCACCGATCAATGGTATGTCGACGCCAAAACGCTGGCGCAACCGGCCATCGCTGCGGTACGCGAGCGCAAAACGGTTTTTGTGCCGCCGCAATGGGAAGCGACATTTTTCAACTGGATGGAAAACATCCAGCCCTGGTGCGTGTCCCGGCAGATCTGGTGGGGTCACCAGATTCCCGCCTGGTATGGGCCGGACGGCAAAATCTTCGTCGCCGAGACCGAAGACGACGCGGTCGCCGACGCGCTGGCGCATTACACCGACATCGAGGAGATTACTGTCGAGGAAGGTCACGACGTTGCGGCCAATCCGGCGCGTCGGGCGCGCTTTGCCCGCGAATACATCAAGCGCGACGAGGACGTGCTCGACACCTGGTTTTCGTCCGCGCTGTGGCCGTTCTCGACGCTGGGGTGGCCTGACGAAACTCCGGAGCTCAAGCGGTTTTATCCGACCTCGACGTTGGTCACCGGCTTCGACATCATCTTCTTCTGGGTGGCGCGGATGATGATGATGGGATTGCATTTCATGAAAGAAGTGCCGTTCCACGACGTTTATATCCATGCGCTGGTGCGCGACGCCTCCGGCGCCAAAATGTCGAAGTCGAAGGGTAACGTCATCGATCCGCTGCATCTGATCGACGAATACGGCGCCGACGCGCTCCGCTTCACGCTCGCCGCCATGGCGGCGCAGGGGCGCGACATCAAGGCGCAGGGGCGCGACATCAAGCTGTCCACACAACGCGTCGAAGGCTATCGAAACTTCGCGACTAAGCTTTGGAACGCGGCGCGCTTTGCCGAAATCAATGGTTGCGCGATTGCTGACGACTTCGATGTTGGCTCGATAAAAGTCTTGATTAATAGGTGGATTATTACGCAGCTTGCGGACACGCTGGGCAGCGTTGAGAAGGCACTGAGTGACTATCGCTTCAACGACGCAGCCAATGCAATCTATCAATTTGTTTGGAATTTGTACTGCGATTGGTATTTGGAGCTTACGAAACCAATCTTTGTCGGGTTTGACGTAGCAGCAAAGGGCGAAACCCGCGCTACGGTTGCTTATGTCCGTGATGAAATTTTGAAAGTCTTGCATCCATTTATGCCGTTCATTACCGAGGAGCTTTGGCGCGTTACAGAAAATGAGCGGCGAGAACCAATGTTGACACTTGCGGCATGGCCGGGTCAACAACCCTACTTTATGGATGCGCACGAGGAGGTGGGGTGGTTGATCGAACTCGTCAGTGCTGTTCGCTCGGTACGCACGGAAGTAAATGTTCCGGGCTCGTC
>JBEKRD010000049.1:0-34407 GCA_049519075.1 Xanthobacteraceae bacterium
GCGGTCGGCTCGTCGAGCACCAACAGTTCCGGCTCGACCGCAATGGCACGGGCGATGCCGACGCGGGCGCGCTGGCCGCCGGACAATTGATGCGGAAATCGCGTCAGGAGTTGCAGCGGCAAACCGCATTGCGTCGCCACGGCTTCGACGCGGTCTCGCAGCGCCTTGCCGCGCAGATGGCGCAAGCGCCGCAGCGGATCGGCGATGGCGTCGAAACCGGTGAAGCGCGGATTGACGCTGTCGCCGGCGTCCTGAAACACCATCTGGATGCGGGCGCGATCCGGATCGCGGGCGAATTCATGCGCCGGCGTGAGCGACAATTCGCGGTTGCCGAGTTTGACGCTGCCGTCGGTGGCATCGATCAGCCGCGTCAGCGCGCGCACCAAAGTCGACTTGCCGCAGCCGGATTCGCCGACCAGGCCCACCGTCTCGCCTTTGTTGATGACAAAGCTGACGTCGTCGACGGCATAGACTTTGGAAAGCTTCTCAGGCCCGCCGGAGAAACGCCGCTTCAGCCGTGCCCAGGGTCCCGGCACACCGCCGGCCGGAAACTGCTTGGAGAATTCGGCAACGTCGAGCAGCACGGTCATGCGGCACTCTCGGTCGGTGTGCTCAGCAGGGGCGCCGCTGCCGACGAGTCGGACAACGGATTCCAGCAGGCGACGATATGGTCCGCGCCAAGCGTCTGATGCGGTAGCGGCTGCGCGCAAGCGTCGATCTTGCGCGGACAGCGTTCCGAATAGCGGCATGGCGGCAGATCGGCGCGGCGCAGATCGGGCAGCGATCCGGGTATCGACGCCAGCTCATCGAGGCTTGCGGCTGAATCCGGCGTCGCCGCGATCAGCTCCGCCGTGTAGGGGTGCCGCGGATGCGCGAATAATTCGTCGGTCGGCGCATTCTCCACCACATGCCCGGCATGCATGACGACGATGCGCGAGGAGCGCTGGCCGGCAAGCGCCAGATCATGGGTGATGAAGATCGTCGCCATGCCGAGCTCCTTGGCGAGATCGTTGACCAGATCCATGATCACGGCTTGGGTGGTGACGTCGAGGCCGGTGGTGGGTTCGTCGGCGATGAGCAGAGAGGGCTTTGCCGCAAGCGCAATCGCGATCATGACGCGCTGGCACATGCCGCCGGACATTTCGAACGGATAGGCCTTGGCGCGCCGTGACGGATCGGTGATGCCGACTGAGCGCAGCATCTCGACCGCCGCGGCCGGCGCTTCGCGGCTTGGCACATTGCCGTGGCGGATGAGGACGTCAGCGATCTGGCGGCCGACAGTGCGGATCGGGTTGAGCGCGGTGCGCGGGTTCTGGAAGATCATCGCGATCTCGCGGCCGCGCACGTCGGCAAGCTGGCTCGGCGAGGCCGCCAACAGATCAAGGCCGCCCAGCATGGCGCGCCCGCCGGAGATGCGGCCGGCCGGATCGAGAATGCCCATGATGGCGTAAGCGGTGACCGATTTGCCCGATCCCGACTCGCCGACCAGCGCAATGGTCTCGCCTTTGTCGACGCTGAAACTGACATTGTCGAGCGCGCGCACGATGCCTGAGCGGGTGCGGAATTCGACGCTCAAGCCCTCGACGGCAAGGGCGGGTACGACCGTCATGTACGTCCCCTCATGTACGTCTCCTGGGATCGACCATGTCGCGCAGCCCGTCGCCGAGCAGATTGAAGCAGAACACCGCGACCATCAGCGCCAAGCCGGGAAAAAACGCATTCCACCATTCGCCCGACACCATGAAGGCCGCGCCTTCGGCCACCATGATTCCCCATTCTGGCGTCGGCGGCCGCACGCCGAGCCCGATGAAGGACAGGCCCGCGGCATTGAGAATGGCGTAGCCCATGGTCAGCGACATCTGCACCACGAGAATTGGAAAGACGTTGGGCAGGATCTGAAAGCTCAAGATGCGCCAGTCGGAATTGCCGGACAGCCGCGCCGCCTCGACGAAGCCGGCATCGCGGCGGATATTGGCTTCGGCGCGGGCGATGCGGGCATAGAGCGGAAAGTTTACGATCGCGGTGGCGATGATGATGTTCTGCACGGTATTGCCGAGCGCTGCGACAATGCCCATGGCGAGCACGAACAGCGGAAACGCCATGATGGTGTCGGCGATGCGGCCGACGATGCGATCGGTCCAGCCGCCGAAGAAGCCGGCGGCGACGCCGGCAAGCCCGCCCATCAAAAACACCAGCGCGACGGAGGCGACCGCGATGAAAAAATCGAGCCTCGTCGCAACAACGACCCGGCTGAACACGTCGCGGCCGAGCTGATCGGTGCCGAACCAATGGCGCGCGCTCGGCGCCTGCAGCGCCGCCGTGGTGTCGCTCGAGAGCGGATCGTAGGGCACGAGATGCGGGCCGAACAATGCGGCCAAAACGATCAGCACGAACAGGCCGAAGGCAAAGCCGGTGACCGGATTTTCGCCAAGCACATAGCGCGCATGACGGAGCAGCGCGGTCATGCCGCCTTCGGGCCGGGGCGTCGCTGCGATATCGGTCATGCGTCGAGCCTCACGCGCGGATCGACCACGCCATAGAGCACGTCGATCAGAAGATTGAGCGCCACATACATGACCGCCATGGTGAGCACGAAGCCCTGCACCGGCGCGAAGTCCGACGCGAGCAGCGCCTCCACGGCATAAGAGCCGATGCCGGGCCAAGCGAAGACTTTCTCGACGAGCACATTGGCGCCGAGCAGGAACGAGAACACCATGCCGAGGGTAGTGATCACCGGCAGCATGGCGTTGCGGAACGCGTAAGTGATGATCACGGTGAAGCTGGAAAGCCCGGAGGCGCGCGCGGTGCGCACGAAATCGGACGACAGCACCGCCAGCATCGAGGCGCGCGTCATGCGCGCGATCGGGGCCAGCGAGAAAATGGCAAGCGTGAGCGCCGGCAAAATGAGCTGCTTGAGGCTCGCCCAGAATGTCTCCAGATCGCCCGCGAGCAGACTGTCGATCAGATAAAAGCCGGTGAACTGCGGCGGCGGCACGAAGAACACGTCAAGCCGGCCGAGCGGCGCCGGCGCCCAGCCGAGCAGATAATAGAAGACGTAGACCAGGATCAGGCCGGTGAAGAACACCGGCAGCGACACGCCGGCGGTCGAGACGATGCGGCAGGTATGATCGAGGATCGAATTGGGCTTGGTGGCGGCGAGGATGCCGAGCGGCACCGCGATCAGGATCGAGACGATCAGCCCGAGCAGCGTCAGTTCGGCCGACGCCGGCAGCCGGTTGTGAATTTCGGTCGCCACCGGCTGGCCGGTGGTCAACGAGGTGCCGAGATTGCCGTGGACCAGATCGACGACGTAATGACCGAATTGCACGATCAGGGGTTTGTCGAGACCGAGCTTGACCCGCACCTCCTGGATCGCCTGCGGGGTCGCGGCCGGACCGGCGAAATAGGCTGCCGGATCGCCCGGCAGCGCCCGCGTCAGGAGAAAGGTGACGATCACCACGCCGATCAGGCTCGGGATCGCCATCGCCAGACGTTTGAGGGTCATCGTCAACATTGACGCAACTCGTCCTCTGCGTCGTCACGACCGGACCAAAGACGGGCCATGACGCGGTAAAATCTCATCCCTTGACGAATGAGCGATAATCGAGCCGGCGGTGAAACCAATATTGGTAGCCCGAGATGTTCTTCTGCATCGCGACATTTACGTAGGGCTGATAGAGCGGAATGCGCGGGATGTCGGTGAAGGCAAGATCGACGAAGCCCTTCACGTCCTTGTCGTAGGCGGGTTTGTCGCCGGTGGCGGCCGCTGCGCGCGCGCCGTCGATGAAGGTATCCATCTGCGGCGACTGATAATCCATCGTGTTGAAGATGGATTTGCCAGAGTGATAGCACCAGTAGAAAAAATATTCGGGATAATCGAGCCAGCCCGAGAACACGTTGGTGAACAGCGGCATGGTCTTTTTGGTCAGTTCGGTGCGCCAGTTCGCGCCCGGCACTTTGTTGATGGTGGTGGTGATGCCGATCTGCGCCAGGCTCTCTTGCGTGAGCACGCAGGTCGGCTCGTTGACGCCGGCGAAGCCCAAGTCGAACGAAATGGTGGTTTCAAAGCCATTCGGAAATCCGGCTTCGGTGAGGAGCTGCTTGGCTTTGGCGAGATCGGTATTGAATTTGTGCGGCTGCGGCCAGGCCACTTCGGTCGCAGCGCCTGCCGGCGCGCCGAACATCGGCTTGGCGAGGTTATAGAGCACCGCCTCCATGATCTTCTGATAGGGAATGGCGTAGGCGACGGCCTGGCGCACTTTCAGATTATCGAACGGCGGGTGCGCCACGTTCATGCCGAGATACTGGATGCCGTTCGAATAGGGCGTCGAAATGATCGTCAGCTTGCCGTCGGCTTTGAGCTCGGAGAAATCCTTGTTCGGCAGGTCGTAGGATACGTCGGCGTCGCCGCGCTCCAACAGGGCGCGCCGGTTGCCGGCGTCCGGCACCATGCGCCAGATCACGCGCTTGATCTTCGGCAGCGGACCGCCCTTCCAATTCTCGTTGCGCTCGAAAACGACCTGGGAGCCGGCGGTCCAGTTCGTCACTTTATAGGCGCCGGAGCCTACGGTGTTGAGCTTGGTATATTCGAGACCCCAGGGGTCCTGTTCGGTAACGTGCTTCTTCACCAGTTCGGAATTGATGACGCAGGGCACGATGACGGCGAGATCGGGCAGCGTAAGCCGGTCTTTTTTGGCGTAGTCGACGCGGAATGTGTTGTCGTCGACGACGACGAACTGTTCCGGCTTGGTCAGCGAACCCGCGCTCATCTGGAAGGTCGGGAAGCCGCCGACGGTCACGGCGCGGTCGAACGACCATTTGACGTCCTTGGCGGTGACCGGAGTGCCGTCCTGGAAGGTGGCGTCCTTGCGCAGCTTGAATGTCACCGACATGTCGCCGGGATTCATGTCCTCGGCGAGTTCCGGTTTGAACTTGTCCTTGTCGTAATACGGCGTGCCATTCACCGTCTTCATTTCGTGGCTGATCAGCCGGTCGTAGCAATTCCACGACGCTTCATAGCCCGGCACGTTGGTGCCGACGCCGTGGATGTCGAGATTGTTCGGCCCGCTTTCGGAAACGATGAGCAGCGTCTCCTGGCGCGATTGGGCCTTGGCCGGCGACCAGATCGCCGGCGCCGGAACGGCCGCCGCGGCGGAAACGGCAGTCATCGATTTGAGAAAGTCGCGGCGCTTCATTGGTAAGCCTCCCAGGGCTGGCGCTCGATGGCGCTGGGAACTCTTCCGCAAGCCGCGTGCCATCCCATCGACTGCCGATGCCGCAGCCATAAACAATTGATTTTATGGGTCTCGGGTGCGGATGCGGGCTTGAGGGGAGTGCTCTTTGGGCGTTCTGGAATGGCGACGCACATTTATTAGGCAGCGCGGCGTCGGTCCGATGCCGATCATGGGCCCATTCTATTGGCCCCAAACTTGCACATTTTTGGCTGCTGCGAGGGAGGATATCGCGATGCACAGCATCAAGTTCCCAGCCGAACCTGCGCCGCTCTCCGTCGATGTCGACAAGTCGGCGCTTATCATTATCGATATGCAGCGCGATTTTCTCGAACCCGGCGGCTTTGGCGAGGCGCTCGGCAACGACGTTTCGCGGCTGCAGGCCGCGGTCGCGCCGCTGCGTGCCGTTCTCGATGCCGCCAGGAACACGGGAATGCTGGTCATTCACACCCGTGAAGGCCACCGCCCCGACCTGACGGACGCGCCGCCCCACAAAGTCGAACGCGGCGATCCGGCGACCCGGATCGGCGCTCTCGGGCCGATGGGCCGCATTCTGGTGCGTGGCGAACCCGGCCACGACATTATTCCTGAGCTCTATCCGTTGCCGAGCGAACCGGTGATCGACAAGCCCGGCAAAGGTGCGTTCTATCAGACCGATCTTGAATTGATGCTGCGCAACCGCGGTATCGACACCCTGTTCGTCGCCGGCGTAACCACCGAGGTCTGCGTCAACACGACGGTGCGCGAAGCGAATGACCGCGGCTTTCGCTGTATCGTGCTATCCGACTGCTGCGCCTCCTATTTTCCGGAATTCCACCAGATGGGCCTGGCCATGATCAAAGCCCAGGGCGGCATCTTCGGCTCGGTCGTCGGATCGGGACCGCTGCTCACGTCGCTGGCCGGAATGTCCTGATCGGGAAGCGGGCCGAGGCACCTGCTCAATTTGTCAACAGTTGCATGACTGCGATTTGATCGTGGTGGCGCGCTACCGCCTGATCGAAGGGCGGGCGCAACTTGCGCCAACAGCGCCACGCCGCGCCGGCCCGCCGGATTCCGCAGTCTTTTCATTGCATTCTTCATCGCCATCCACAGGCCGTGGCGCTTTGTCACGGATGGCACGACGCTTGCGAGGATCGGTCTGCAATCGCTTCGGTTTTCGCTTAGCCACCGCCGGGGCGGTGTTTGAAAGCGCCGCTGTCGGTCCACCTCAGGGAGTGCATCGAGTTTCAAAGCCTTCGGCCGCGAGAGCGGAAGCTTTTGTCTGTGTTCGCAATGAACCTCCGCGACCACGGGATCGAGGCATCCGCCTCCGGCCGGAACCAACAGAGAGCAGGGGAGGCGGCGGTTGATGATCGGCCGGCTATGATCTGGCTGATCGGGACACGCTCGCCATCATGAGGAGCGTGCAATGACAACCACACCATCGACGGCCGATTTTCGCCCGACTTTATGGTCCGCGGGCGATTGGAACGCCTTTTTCGGCTTCGGCACCAACATTCTCGTCAACATGCTGGTTCTTACCGGTCTGTTGCGTTTCGTTCTGAAAATGCCGGACGACATTGTGTTCGGCCGCATCCTGCCGGCGATGGGTCTGATGATGTGCCTGTCGACGATGTACTACGCTTATCTCGCCTATCGGTTGGCGAAACGGACCGGCCGCAACGATGTCTGCGCGCTGCCGTCGGGCATCAGCGTGCCGCATATGTTCATCGTCACCTTCGTGATCATGCTGCCGATCACGCTGAAGACCCACGATCCGATTCAGGGCTGGGAGGCGGGGCTCGTTTGGGTGTTCTTCCAGAGCTTCATCCTGATGATCGGCGGTTTCGTTGCGCCCTACATTCGCATGATCACGCCACGCGCCGCCTTGCTCGGAACGCTCGCCGGCGTTTCGATCACCTTCATCTCGATGCGCCCGGCGCTCGAAATGTACCAGACGCCGGTGATCGGGCTCACTTGCTTTGGCATCATCCTGGTCGCCTGGCTCGGCGGGTTTCGATATCCGAAAGGAATTCCGGCTGGCCTCGTCGCCATCGCGGTCGGCATGCTGATCGCCTGGGGATCGAATCTGGTCGGTCTGAATTACGGCGGGTTGAGCGTCAAAGGCGTGACCGATGCGTTCACCAATTTCGGTTTCCACATCCCGATACCGGCCGTCAATCATGTGTTCTCGGGCTTCCAATATCTCGGCGTCATCCTCGTCACCGCGGTGCCGTTCGGCATCTATGACCTGGTCGAGGCCATGGATAATGTCGAGAGCGCGGAAGCCGGCGGCGATCCGTACCCGACCACCCGCGTGCTGACCGCCGACGGCGTCGTCAGCCTGATCGGCTGCCTGATGGGCAACCCGTTCATCAACGCGGTCTATATCGGGCATCCGGGCTGGAAGGGCATGGGCGGCCGCATCGGCTATTCGGCGGCTGTCGGCGTCATGGTGATCGTGCTGTCGTGGTTCGGCATCATCTCTTTGATGCTTGCCATCGTCCCGGTCGTCGCGATATCGCCGATCCTGCTCTATATCGGCATGCTGATCGGCGCGCAGGCGTTCCAGACGACGCCGAAAGCCCACGCTCCGGCCATCATCCTGGCACTGACGCCGCATGTCGCGGCCTGGGCCAAGACCATGATGGACGGCGCGCTCTCGGTCGCCGGCACCGGCGCGGTCGCGCTGGGCTTCGACAAGCTCGGCAATGTCGGGGTGCTGTATCCAGGCCTGCAGACGATGGGCGGCGGCTCGATCCTGACCGGGCTGATCCTGGCGGCGGTCGGTGCCTCGGTGATCGATCAGAAGTTCGTCACCGCGTCGGGCTTTGCCTTCGCCGGAGCCGTACTGACCTTCTTCGGCTTCATGCACGGCGAGGCGGTCGGAATCGCGGTGTCGCCAACGCTGGCGATCGCCTATGCCGTCGTGGCGGCGTTCCTCTACGCGCTCACTTACTACCCATCGCTCGCACCGGCGCTGACGGCGCCGTCAGGCGAGGTCATGGCGCCCGCGGAGTGACGGCCGCGTAACATCGCGTTCCACGGCGAACGCCACAAAGTGCCAATGCCATCTGGCACAATGCCTCGGTCGAGGAGTTATCGACCGAGGCAGCCGAAAGATGATGGCGAATGGCGTCAGACGATAAGCCCGAGCCGCAAGCGAGTGCGCCGGTATCGCGGTTCGCGGGCCTCTTTCGGCTTCTAGCAGGCCGGCCGCTGGCCAATCGCGAGGGCCGCTCGCGCGAAATAGGCACGGGCGAAGGGGTGCCGGCGCTCGGGCTCGATGGCTTAAGCTCATCCGCATACGGGCCGGAAGCGGCGCTGAGCATCTTGGCGGCGGCGGGCGCGGCCGGGCTTGCGGATCTCGGCCCGGTGATGCTCGTCATCCTGGCGTTGCTGGCGACGCTGTTCGCTTCCTATTGGCAGACCATCGAAGCCTATCCGAAGAGCGGCGGCGCCTATGCCGTGGCCAAGGACAATCTCGGGGTCAACGCCAGCCTCTTGGCGGCGGCGGCCATCATGGTGGATTATGTGCTCAACGTCGCGGTCGGCATCTCCGCCGGCGTTGCCGCGCTTATTTCGGCGGTGCCCGGGCTGCACGCGTATACGCTGCCGCTGTGTATCGGCGTCCTCTTGCTGCTGACCATGGTCAATCTGCGCGGCACGATGGACGCCGGTCGGCTGTTCGCGCCACCGACATATCTCTTCGTCGCCTGTTTCATGATCGTTCTTGTCATCGGGGCTTATGCCGCGGTGATAAGCGGCGGCCATCCGCACCCGGTGGTCGCGCCGCCGCCGCCGCCCCGAGCCGTCGAGGCCGTCGGCTTGTGGCTACTGCTGCGCGCCTTCGCCTCGGGTTGCACGGCCATGACCGGCGTCGAGGCGGTCAGCAACGGCGTCGATGCGTTCCGCGAACCGCATGTGACCTATGCGCGCCGCACGCTCACCGCCATCGTCGTGACTTTGGCCATCCTGCTCGGCGGCATCGCCTATCTGGCGATGTCCTATGGCATCATGGCGATGGATCAGACCCAGCCCGGCTATCAAAGCGTGCTGTCGCAGCTGGTCGGCGCGGTGGCGGGGCGCGGCGTGTTCTATTATGTCGCGATCTCAAGCGCGCTGTGCATCCTGTGCCTGTCCGCCAATACCAGCTTCATCGGGCTGCCGCGGCTTTGCCACATCGTCGCGCAGGACGAATTCCTGCCGCGGCCGTTTGCGGCCGTCGGTCGCCGCCTGGTGTCTTCGGTCGGCATCGTCTACCTGGCGATCACGGCGGGCCTATTGTTGATCGTGTTCGACGGCATCACCGATCGCTTGATTCCGCTGTTCGCGATCGGCGCGTTCTTGACCTTCACCATGTCGCAAGCGGGCATGGTGCAGCACTGGCGCCGGGCACTGCGCGACGCCCGTGGCGCGGCCGAGCGTCGGCGGCTCTGGACCCGTCTCGCCATCAACGCCACCGGCGCTACAACGACGGTGACGGCGCTCGTCGTCATCGTCATCGCCAAATTCGCCGAGGGCGGCTGGATCACGATTGTCGTTATTCCTTGCGTTATTCTGCTCCTGAGGGCGATCAATCGCTATTACCAACGCGTCGACGCCGCCTTGCGCGACGATGACCAGCTGCATTTCCATCCCACCAAACCGCCCGTGGTCCTCGTCATGGCGCGGGAATGGAACAGGTTGACCGACAAGGCGCTCTGTTTCGCCATGGAGCTGTCGCCGGACGTCATGGCGGTGCATCTGGCGGCGCTCGAGGGTCCCGACGTCAAGGGCGAAGAAAAGGCGCTACGCGACGAATGGACCAAAGCGGTGGAAAATTCAGCGGTCGCCAATGCTGAGCATCCGCCGCAATTGGTCTTCCTCAGCGCGCCGTTCCGCCGCATTCACGCGCCGCTCCTGAAGCTGATCAATGAGCTTAAGGAGAAAAATCCAGACCGCACCATCGCGGTGCTGATCCCCGAACTGGTCAAAACCCATTGGTGGGAGTTTTTGCTGAGCGACCAGCGCGCCCGGCGGGTGCGCTTGGCGGTGCTGGAATATGGCGGCCCGCAGGTCGTGGTCATCGCCGTGCCGTGGTATTTGGTGCGGCCGAAGCTCGAAGACGCGCTGACTGCGGAAGAGATGGACGAGCCGTTTCGTATCAGAAACCTGTTCCGGCGGCGCAAGCGCGCCGCGGCCCCGAGTAAAAAGAACCAAATAAAGGTGGCCGCGCCGTGATCGCCGAAAATGCCGAAGCCGCAACGACGACGCCGGCGATCGGTTCCGTGCGGTGGCTTGCCGCAGGCGCCCGACAAAGATGTCCGCGAATTAATTTGGCCTCCAGGTCGCTGTAAGCCGGGCTAGCCACATGTAGCGGCAGGGTCGCTGGGCTGTCCAGAAAAGCTACGTGGAGATAGATGTCATGACACCAACCAATCCCCCCCATTCGAACAGGCCTAAGGCACTCAGCGCACGCCGCATCATGCTGCTGGCGTCGGTCGCCGGAATTGGCGCCGCGATGCTGCTCGCCGGCCCAACCGGTTATTGGCCGTCCGGCCTGAGCTTCGGCACGCCCGCCGCGCAGGCGGCTGACGAAGCGATAACCCATCCCGCAGGCTTCGCCGACCTCGTCACCAAGGTGAAACCCGCGGTGATCTCGGTCCGCGTCAAAATCGCGGCCTCCGCCGCTCCCGCTTCGATGCAGGAAGACAGTGACAACGGCCAAGGCGGCAACAATGGCGGCAACGACCAAGAGGCGATCCCCTTCCAGCCGGGTTCGCCGATGTACAAATTCTTCCAGCAGTTCGGCGGCGGCCAGTTCGGGCAGAACATGCCGCAACGTCATCAGACCATTGTCGGCGAAGGGTCCGGCTTCTTCATCTCGCCCGACGGCTATGCGGTGACTAATAACCATGTCGTCGATCACGCCAGTTCCGTCCAGGTCACCACCGACGGCGGTACGATCTACACGGCGAAGGTCGTCGGCACCGATCCGAAGACCGATCTCGCGTTGATCAAAGTCGACGGCAAGAACGACTTCCCTTACGTGAAATTCGCCGACCAGGCGCCGAAAGTCGGCGATTGGGTGGTTGCCGTCGGCAACCCGTTCGGCCTCGGCGGCACCGTGACGGCCGGCATCGTCTCGGCCCGCGGCCGCGACATCGGCGCCGGGCCTTATGACGATTACGTCCAGATCGACGCGCCCATCAACAAGGGCAATTCGGGCGGGCCGGCGTTCGACGTCAACGGCAATGTGATCGGCGTCAACACCGCGATCTATTCGCCGTCCGGCGGTTCGGTCGGTATCGGCTTCGACATCCCGGCCGATACCGCGAAAATGGTTGTGGCTCAGCTTGAGAAAACCGGCCACGTCACCCGCGGCTGGCTCGGCGTGCAGATCCAGCCGGTGACCGCCGGCATTGCCGACAGCCTTGGCATGAAAAAGGCCGAAGGCGCGATGGTCGATCAGCCGCAAGAGAACAGCCCCGCGGCCAAGGCCGGCGTGAAATCCGGCGACGTCATCACCGCGGTCAACGGTACGCCGGTCAAGGACGCCCGGGACCTCGCCCGCACCATCGGCATGATGGCGCCCGACTCCTCGGTCAAGCTCGACCTCATTCGCCAGGGTGAGACCAAGACGGTGTCGCTGACGCTCGGCCAAGTGCCGAACGAGCAGCGCGAGGCCAGCGCCGATGGCGATCAGATGCACCCGGCCGGCGGCGTGCCGCATCTCGGCCTGCAGGTGGAGCCGGCGCGCGAAGTGTCCGGCGCCGGCAGCGAAGGCGTCGTGGTCACGGCAGTCGATCCGGACGGCCCGGCCGCGGAGCAGGGCTTTCAGGCCGGCGCCGTCATCCTCGATGTCGGCGGCAAGGCTGTCGCCAATGCCGGCGATGTGCGCAACGCGCTGACCGCGGCCAAAGCCGAAGGCAAGCATCAAGTGCTGATGCGGGTGAAGATGGGCGATGCCACTCGCTTCGTGGCGCTACCGCTCGGTAATGCGTAACGCGGTAGCGATTGCGTCCGTCGGCGCTGCCCGCGTCTCCAGGTAGAACGACGATGGACCGGTCGCGTGGGGACGGGCCTTTTGCCCGTCCCCATTTGCTTCCGGGTGCACCGTCCGCATGTGTTTATGAAAACCAGCTGTGGTTGGTCAGATCGCCTTTAATGCACGGCGGCGACGAGCCGCTCACTGTTTGCGTGCACGGCGCGCTGCAGCGGTGAATAGGCCCGCTCGGCGGCGGCGTAAAAGCCGAGCCCCTCCGCCAGCGCCTGTTCGGCGGCCATCCCGGCATTGGCGAAGGCGAAGATTTTCTCCGCGATCATGAGCTCAGCTTCCTCCGTCGCATTCGGCGCGCCGGAAGCAAATAACATCAGGCGAGCTGAAATCACGCTCTGCGCTTCGCAAGTAAAGCGGAACGCTTCGAACCAATTATTCCAAAGATTGTCCATGCTACCCCCCGCTTGGTGCGCCGCGGCCGATGAACGGCATCGGTCCGGGCTGCACGGGGAGGAGCCTCGCGCAAATTTTCTAAAATTGCGCGCGGCGATCCGTTAAAAATTGAATCGATTAAAGCGGGTTGAGCGGCTTCCCCGCTTGCGCCGCCGGCGATCTTGCCGGACGCCGGGCAATGGGCGGCCTCAAATGCGGGAAATCGTGACCAATTGATGGGCTTTGATCGCCAAGCCGGCTTCCTTCGGCAACATTTCCAAAAACACCCGCATATCGTCCATGGTTGTTTTTGCCACGTTCGCACCGACGATATTCCGGCGTTTTGAAATATGATCGTTGACGGCCACGCTGATCGAATCCGACTTTGCGCCGGCTTTGCTCTTGTCGTGGAAGGCCTTCAGGCAGCGCTCCAGCACGGCTTGCGTCTTCGGGTCGTGCATGAGGCGCTCGATGGTCAGGCTCGATTTGTGCTTGCCGGCCGAATGAACGAAGATCTTCACTAATTGCGCCTCGGCATCCGGATCCACCTGATCGCTAATGTATTTTGCGAAGCCGGCGAAGAAATCATTGAGCCAAGCCGGGCCACAGGCCGCAAGTTCCGACTTGAATGCGCTTTCCGCGGCGCGCTTGGCGCAAACGGTGAGCAGGGACTGCAATATGGTATCGCGGGACAGCGGGGCCGTTCTTGTGGAATTGCCTGCCGTCATGCATTTGCGATGAATCGTTTCGAAATAATCGTAACCGTGTGAAAAGCTATCCAGGAAACGCACGCGAAGACCGGCGACGTCCTCAAGCGAAAGCCCGTTATTTTCCTTGGCGTGGGTCTCAATGAAATTAAACAGCAGATCAGTGATGGTAAAACTCGCGCCGATGCAGTGGTGGCAACCCTGGACATGTTCGGCCATCACTTAACCCCACTGGCAAGCCGCGACGTCGGCAATCGTCCATTCGTTCCACGCCCGCTGTCGATTTGGTATCTGTACTGACCCGTACCGGCCGGCAAATCTCCCGATTTGCTTTCCTGATCGTTAAGCATGCGCCTCGGGCGAGCGCTTGCCGGGGCGCCGCGAGCGCCGTTGTTATGTTGCAGCGCACTGTTGCCGCCTTGTTTCGCCTCGCCAACAGGTAAAAACTGGCTGTTGCGACTCAAAAAGAAGCAGCAACAAAAAACTTGGGAAAACATCGATGGAAACGCCTCTTGACCAACAAAAAAATCCGGACGCCTCGGCATCGCAGAGCACGTCGAACGAACTGATCCAGCTCATATGCAAATTGCGCTGGATCGGCATGGAGGAAGAAGCCGAGCGCCTGCTCGGCGAACTGGCGCAGCGGCCACGGGCCGATGCCGACGGCGTGTTCGCCATGTCGGGCGAGACCGACTAGAGTCTATCGGTTCGGATTGAATCAGCGCTGTGACAAAACAACGGCGGCCAAAAACTCGTCGGAGGAATTAGCGAGGGAGGAATGCCATGGTAGCGATCCTGTCAATCACCACTCTGTTCGTGGTCTGGGCCCTGGTGATCTGGGGCTCGAGCTATTTCAATCGAAACGTGGTCTGACCGACGCAGCTGACTCGGGCGCCCGATCAGCCAGCCGCGACGGGCGAGAGCGCCGGGGAGGCTCAATCGGCGAGCCTGTAGAGCCGGCCCGGTGTCTATTGGGCTTTAGCAGCGCTGGCACTCGGCCCGGCTCTGAATTAACATTCGGCTTGACTTGCCGCGGGCCAGCTCGGCCGCAGGCGCAGGCTGGGGGATGGATAAAATGGCGACGCTCAGCGGCGAACAGCGCAAAGACCAGATCTGGTCGGTGATCCGCGTTTCCAGCGGCAATTTCCTGGAGATGTACGACTTCTTCGTCTTCGGCTATTACGCCGCCGCCATCGGCAAGGCGTTCTTTCCGAGCGGCAGCGATTTTGCCCAATTGATGCTGGCCTTCATGACGTTCGGGGCCGGCTTTCTGATGCGGCCGCTCGGCGGCATTGTCCTTGGCACCTATATCGATCATCACGGCCGCCGCTCCGGCTTGATGCTGACGCTGGCTTTGATGGCCGTCGGCACGGTCTCGATCGCGCTGGTGCCGGCCTATGCCACGCTCGGCGCGCTGGCGCCGGTGATCGTCGTGATCGGCCGCTTGATCCAGGGCTTTTCCGCCGGCGTCGAGCTTGGCGGCGTGTCGGTCTATCTGTCGGAAATTGCCACCCCCGGCAACAAGGGCTTCTATGTCAGCTGGCAATCCGGCAGCCAGCAGATCGCGGTCATTCTGGTCGCGCTGCTCGGCGTGTTGTTGAGCGAGGTGATCCCGCCCGAGCAGATGCTGGTCTGGGGCTGGCGGATTCCGTTCCTGATCGGCTGCCTGATTATTCCGCTCTTGTTCATGCTGCGCGCGTCGCTCAAGGAGACCGAGGAATTCGAGAAGCGGCGCAGCACGGTGCCGTCGTCGCGGGAAATTCTGCTCCGCCTCGGCCAGAATTGGCCGATCGTCCTGATCGGCATGCTGCTGGTGACCATGACCACGGTGTCGTTCTATTTCATCACCGCCTATACGCCGACCTTCGGCAAGGAGGTGCTCAAGCTCTCCAATATCGACGCGCTGGTGGTGACGATGTGCGTCGGCATTTCCAACCTGTTCTGGCTGCCGGTGATGGGGGCTCTGTCCGATCGAGTCGGGAGGAAGCCTCTATTGATCCTGTTCACGGTGCTGATGTTCGTCACCGCCTATCCGGCGCTGTCCTGGCTCGTGTCGTCGCCCTCCTTCATGCGCCTGCTCGTGGTCGAACTATGGCTGTCATTCATTTACGGCAGCTATAATGGCGCCATGGTGGTGGCATTGACCGAAATCGTGCCGCTGCACGTGCGCACTTCCGGATTCTCCGTCGCCTATAGTCTGGCGACGGCGACATTCGGCGGCTTTACGCCGGCGGTCGTCACCTATCTGATCCACGCCACCGACAACCGCGCCGTCGCCGGTCTATGGCTGATGTTCGCCGCGGCCTGCGGCCTCCTCGCCACGCTTCTCGCCTACCGCAAGGGCGCGGCGACGGAGGCCGGCGCCGCCAGCGTTTCGGTGGCGGCGCGCTAGGCCGCGAACCCATAATGTGCCGGGCGGACGGCTTGCTAGAGTCCGCTGTATTCCCGATCGCCGACGTATTGTTGCATAGCAGCGAAGCAACGTTACGGGCTAATTTCGGCCGCGCGCTCCCGCAGCAAAAGCAGCGAGCGGATCACCGTGAAGTTGGTCACAGACCTGCGGGCTGCGTCAGTCCATCAGGTCAGGTATGTTGAAGGGTGAAGTCGATCGGTGTCTTGCCCGTGAACCCCACGGAAGCGTCCGGCGACAAACTCGCAGTCGCACTGGCGGCGTCGCCGCGGCGAAGTTCTGGACGGATCGATGCCCCGATCGAAAAAATCCATGTTGGGATACGCTGCCGTCCTGGTCCTGCTGGCATCGAGCCTTGCAGCACCGGTACTGGCGGGACCTTTGGAGGATGCCATTGCGGCGGATGACAAGGGCGACTACGCAACGGCGCTGCCCCTGCTTCACAAGCTTGCCGAACAAGGCAACGCCCAGGCCCAATATATACTAGGGAGCATGTACGATGAGGGCCGGGGCGTTGCTCAGAGCGATGCCGACGCGCTGAAGTGGTATCGCATGGCTGCCGAACAGGGCAACGCCAGTGCTCAATATGATCTCGCGTTGATGTATGCCGAAGGCCAGGGCGTCCCGCAGAATTACATCGAAGCGGCAAAGTGGTACGTCAAGGCAGCCAACCAGGGCGACGCCGACGCGCAATATAATCTCGGCGTCATGTACGGCGAAGCGCAGGGTGTCGCGCAAGACTATCTCGAGGCGGCGAAATGGTTCGGCAAGGCCGCTAAACAGGGCAACGCCGATGCGCAATATAATCTCGGCGTCATGTACTTCGTCGGCCAGGGCGTCACGCAGGACGCTGCGGAGGCAGCGAGGTGGTTTCGCCAGGCGGCCGAACAGGGCGCCCCCGTTGCCCAGTACAATCTCGCCGTCATGCTCAACAAGGGCCAGGGCGTGCCGCGGAGCGAAACTGAAGGGCTGCAATGGGGCATTAAGTCCGCTGAAAAGGGGTATGCTCCCGCGCAAAACCTTCTTGGGCTGGCCTATGAGGACGGCAACGGCGCGCCGCAAGATTATGATGCGGCTGCGAAATGGTACCGTACGGCGGCCGAACGAGGCTACGCATTAGCTCAACTCAATTTCGCGCGCCTGTACGACCACGGCTACGGGGTTCCGCAGGACCCGACGGAGGCCGTCAATTGGATCCGCAAATCCGCCGAACAAGGGTTCGCCTTAGCCGAGAAGACGCTCGGCGACAGGTATATGAGCGGCAAAGGCGTGGCGCAGGACACTGCTGAGGCTGTGACTTGGTATCGCAAGGCCGCCGAGCAGGGCAACGCGGACGCCGAGAACACCCTCGGCGCAATCTACGCAGAGGGTCGGGGCGTCCCGCGCGACTATGTCCGCGCCTATGCATGGTTCAGCCTGGCAACGCTGGCCGGCGATCAAACCGCGCAAGGCAATAGGGACATTGCCGCGCGGAATATGACCCCGGGCGAGATCGCCGAAGCCGAGCAGCTTGCGCAAAAGGTAAAGCCCAGCAAGTAGCCGCGTGGCAATGGCGCGGCTGAATCTTGCGGCGCCGGAGGCTGATCCATTTCACATGCAACCGGGGTGCCGCCTACTGCCTTAGCGTCGGGCCGTTAAACGCAGCCCAACGGGCTTCGGCGTTTGCGGCGCTGGTTTCCTTGGCAACGGCCGTTGAACCCGACGCCAGTGAATTTAGACTAAAACACATGGCGCAACTCCTCCTGGGCAGCGCCTCACCGGCGATCAATATCGGAGGAACGACATGCGCCCGCTGATGCCCGCGCTGTACGCGTGCCTGCTCATGGCGGCTGCCGCACCGGCACTCGCCGCCGGCGAGACGGCCGACAACGATTGCGACGCCGCCGATCCCGGTCGCAGCATCCCGGCGTGTACGGGCATCATCGATGACCACGGCGCGAGCGAGCAAGACCGCATCCGGGCGTATTCGCGCCGCGCCTTCGCCTATGAGCGCAAGAAAGACTACGACCAAGCCATCGCCGACTTCACCACCGTGATGGGCTTCGGCGACAGCTACCGAGCCGCCGCCATCGGCAATCGCGGTGCCGACTGGTACCGCAAGGGCGATCTTGATCGCGCACTTTCCGACCTCGATGAGGCGATTCGCGTCAACCCGGTCCGCTTTTTCACCCACCACATGCGCGGCCTCGTTCTGCTGCGCAAACGCGATCTGGACGGTGCGGCGGCGGATCTCGCCGAGGCAATCTGGCTCAATCCGAAGGACGCCGTCGCCTATGCCGATACCGCCATGATCTGGACGGCAAAGGGAGATCCCGATCACGCCATCGACGATCTGACCCGGGCGATCGAGATCCATCCGACGCCGACCCTCGACGTCGATTTCCGCCACGTCAATTTCTACGTCGCCCGCGGAAATATCAGGGTCGGAAAGCACGATCTCGACGGCGCCATCGCCGATTACGACGAGGCCGCCAAGGTTGATCCGCGCAATCCCGAGGCCTACGCCAATCGAGGCCTTGCCTTCGCCGCCAAGGGCGACCACGCCCGCGCCATCGCCGATTTCGACGAGGCCATCCGCCTCGCCCCGGATTCCAAGTCCGCCTACTACCGGCGCGGTCACGCCTGGTTCGATCGCTATATCAACGCGGTAGGCTCGCCCGACCGGAGCGATCTCGATCGCGCCGTCGCCGATTTCACCGACGTGATCCGCCTCGATCCCGCCGACGCCGACGCCTACTATTGGCGCGCCCTCGCGCGCTACAGCGGCGGCGATCGGGAGCAGGCCATCGCCGATCTTACCGAAGCTCTGGCGCTGCGGCCAAATGACGACCAATTCATCGAAGCGCAAACAAGGTTCAAGCCCGAGGCGCCCGATCCCGAAGCCATGACCACGGACGGGCTCCAGCACTTTCGCGAGACCCATTGAGGGCGTTCGTTGCTGCGCCGTCTCCCATAGCCAGTCGAAGATGGGCGCAGACGCCATCACGAAAGCAGGGGGCGTCTGGCGGCTTTACGCCGGCGGGCGTGACCTATCTGATCCACGCCACCGAGAACCGCGCCGTGGCCGGTCTGTGGCTGATGTTCGCCGCGGCCTGCGGGCTCGTCGCCACGCTTCTGGCGTATCGCAAGGGGGCGGCCGCGGAGTCTGAGCCGGCGGGCGTTTCGGTTCCGGCGCGCTAGCGAGCTTTCTAGCGAAGCTCAACGGTCGCGGATGCGGTCCATCAGCACTTTGTCCTGCCCGCCGTCGATTTCGATCATGGTGCCGTTGACGAAGAAGGCGAGGTCGGAGGCGAGATAGGCGACGAGGTTGGCGACCTCGTCGCATTCGGCGATGCGGCCGAGCGGAATGCTCGACGGCGCGAGCTTGTCGGCCTCTTCGAAGGAGAGCTTCATGTCGCGGGCCATCGCCTTGACCAGACCGGTCCAGCGTTCGGTGCGCACCGGGCCTGGGTTGACGGCGACGAAACTGATATTGTGCTTGCCGTATTGGCTGGCGAGCGATTTGGTCAGATTTTGACCGGCCGCGTTGGCGGCGCCGGGCGCGATCTCCCAATAGGAGACCTTGATGCCGTCGTTGCCGATGAGATTGACGACACGACCCTTTTTCTGCTGCTGCATAATCGGCAACACGTGCTTCATGCAGCGCACATAGCCCATGAATTTCAGTTGCAGCGCGCTTGCCCAGTCGTCCTCGCTCAAATGCTCGATGACGCCGCCGGGCGCGGAACCTGCATTGTTGACCAGGATGTCGATCCGGCCGAGCGCCGCATGGGCCTGTTTGATGAAATTCTCGGCGTCGGCGGGCTTCGTGAGATCGGCGATGATCGGAATGATTTTGCGCCCTGTCGCCTTGGCGATCTCGGCGGCGGCGGCTTCCAGCGGCGCCTTCCTGCGCGCGCAGATCGCGACATCGACGCCTTCGCGCGCCAGCGCCCATGCGATCGCCTTGCCGATGCCTTCGCTCGCTCCAGTGACGATCGCTTTCTTGTCGGTCATCGCCAAGTCCATGGCGGCGTCTCCCCTTGTGCTGGTGCTGCCCGCAATCCGCGGCCGTTAAGCTTTGGTCTTCATCTCACCATATTGCAGAACCTGGACCTTCTCGATAGTGACCAGCCCGCTGGTCATCATGCCGTCCAGCACCGGCAGGAAGGCATCGATTTTTTCCTGCGCATCCACGATTTCGACAACCACCGGCAGATCCTGTGAAAGGCGCAGAATCTTGGTTGTGTGGATATGGCTGGAATGGCCGAAGCCGATATGGCCCCGCAGCACCGTCGCGCCGCCGAGCTGCATTTCGCGCGCCTTCAGCACAATCGCCTCGTGCAGCGGCAATCGATTGAACCTGTCATCTTCGCCGAAAAAGATGCGAAGCAGCACGGCGTCGCGCGGAAGCTGCATGGTCAGGCCCCCTTCATCATATTGATGTTCGCGGCCAATAGGTAGCCGACCCAAACCGCAATGAGACACAGTACCACCGACAGGACCACGTTGCCGCCGGCACGCAGCCACTCGCCGTCATTCATGAGATTAAGCGTTTGCAGGCTGAAGGAGGAGAATGTCGTGAAGCCGCCGCAGATGCCGACCATTAGGAACTGGCGTGTGGTCGATCCGACGAAAACGCGGCCATCCGGTCCGGTGATCGCGGCGATAAATCCGATGACGAATGAGCCGCTGACATTGATGAACAGCGTGCCCCACGGAAACGTCTCGCCGATCAGCCGCGCGACCACGCCGGACAGCCAATAGCGTCCGATGGTTCCGCAGGCGCCGCCGATGGCGACCCAAATATAGCTTTCCATTGCAGATCTGCTTTCCGTCTGTGCAGCTTGGACAAAGCTCCATGGTCCGTTTCTCCCCAATGGCGGGCGTCATGCGCCGCTTTGTTCTTGAGCCACCGAACCGCCTGATTGCCGTCACCTCACGACCAGGACCGGGCAGGGCGCGAGCTGAATGATACGATCCGCCCGGCTGCCGATCAGGCGCTCGTAGATCGCCGAATGGCCGCTCGCCCCGATCACCAGTAGCTCAGCCTTGATCTCGGCGGCAAGTTCAACAATGTCGCGCACCGGATGCCCCGCCAGGACGTGGGTTTGCAGCTTCACTTTGTGTTCCTCCGCCATCGCACGGGCGCGCTGGAGAACAACGCGGAAACGGCGGGCCGCCGTTCCGGTCTCCTGTTTCACGTCTTCGATGAGTTCCGGCATGTAGTCGATCTCTTCGACCGAAACCATGTGGAGCTCGGAATTGTTCTGTCGAGCGATCTCAAGCGTCAATGCGAAGGCTTTAAACGCATGCTCGGACCCGTCATTGGCGTGCAGGATTTTGCTGAACATTTAAGTCCCCCGTTACTCGACCGTTCCCGCGGCCCCTTGCAGCGCGGGGACTTCTCCCTGTTCCGCGGTCGTTTTGGATGGCCTTTGCGGCAGCAGGTGATGCGGCAGATAATAGGCGTTGGCAATGACGGTCGGTATCACCGCGCTGGCGATGACAGTCGCGACCAGCGCCGAATATTGGCCCTGATTGATGATGCCATGCGACAGGCCGAACAGAGACGAGATTGTCCCGAATGTGAGTCCCGTGGACATCAGAAGCGTCGTGTACATGGCTTCTTTGTTGGGCGACCCGAAATATTTCGTGACCGGATATACGCCGACGATTTTGCTGCCGATCTTGCAAACAAGAAAAACGAAGAATGCGGCGGGCGCGGCGATCAGGGCCGGGATCGAGACGAAGGAACCGGCGCGAATGAAATAGAACGGCGTCAGCAGGCCGAACGTCAAGGTGCGCAGCCGCCTGACCAGCGCATGGTCCTTGCCGACCGTTCCGGCCAGCACCATGCCGATGAGATAGGCCGGCAAAACCGCCTCGCTGTCGGCCCAGGCGGCAAGCGCCCCCATGCCGAGCAGGCAGAACAAGAGAAACTTTGTCTCAAGCTCGGAAGGCCGTCCGCCATAGAGGCGGAAGAACCGCGGCGTAAGCCATGGCAAAACCACGAAGACCACCACGCCGACGCCGAGGAAAATCAGGGTCTTCACGGTAAAGGGCGCGAAGATTAAGCCCAGCGCGACCACGGTGCCGAGGTCGGTGACGAAGCAGGCGGCCAGGATCGTCTTGCCGTATTCGGTGGTGTTAAAGCCGAACTCGATCATCACGGCGTAGACGACGGCGACCGAAGTGGTCGACATGGCGACGCCGGCGAGCCAACTGGGCATCACTTCCCAGCCCAGCAGATAGTGCGCCGCCGCCGCGCAACCGAGAAACGGGAATAGGAAGCTTACGAAGCCGACGGCGGCGGCTTCCTTCCACTTCAATCTGAAGACCACCGGATCGAGTTCCGCGCCGGCAAGAAAGGTCAGCACGATGGCGCCGATCCCGGAGAGAAACTTGATCCAGGATTCGTCGGTGCCGAGCACGGCCGACCCGATCGCCGCGCCGATGATGAGTTGGGCGATGGTCCCGACGACGATTTCGGAGAGCGCGGTCGAGATGCGGAACCAGATCGACAACAGGCTCGCCACCAGGGCAAGACCGATCCACAACGCGGCAAGTGCCCAAACGCCAGTCATCAGCAAACCTCCCGCTCCTCATCGCACATGGCCAATCGCACGTGGCCAATCGTCCATGGCGACGCTCATGCGCGACCAGCCGAGGACGCGCGTTCCACTAAAATACGGACCTGGTGGCAGCGGGAGTGCCAAGGCATGCTCCTACCGACGCCAAGCGCCCGGCAGGAGTCATCAGCCTCAACGGCGGTTACGGGGGGACTCCATCCCGACTTGATTTTAGCTTGGAATATGACGATGGCAAGCCGGAATTGTTTGCCGCTTTATCCGGTGCGTCGCTCGCGCACAGAGTCATCCGCAAACAGCCGATCCGACAGTTCACTGCTGTAACGGAATTCGCTCTGCGCGATCTTGGCATTGTTCCTCTCGCGCAGCGCCGCATCGGCCTCGCCGTAGAGGAAGGCAAGGAAGGCATAGCGGCGGCCGCGCGTCACCGGCGTCACCTGATGCAGCGCACCGCAGGAGAACACGATGGCGCCGCCATGCGGCGCGCGATAGGCGCGGCTGCCGAATTCCGGAAAAATCAGGTCGCAGCCGTCGTAATCCTTGTTGAGGTTGATCGTCACGGCAAAACGCCGGTGTTGCGCGCCGACATTGACGTTGTCGCGGTGCCGGTCGAAATGCCCGCCGACCGCGCTGTCGTAACAGGCGACGATATAGCGATCCATTCGCGTCGCTGAGAACTGAAAGAAGCGCTCGATGGCAGGCACCAGCCGGCGCACGATCTGGCCACGAATGGCGTCGCGGACATTGGGCACCAGCACGTTCAAGTCATTGCGGCGCTTGAGCCGATAGTCAACGACGGTCGCCGTCTGGCCGTGGGAATCGAGCAGAAAGCCGGAATCCGTGCCGCCGAGCTTGTCGTAGAATTGCACGAGAAAGTCGCAGAGCTCGAAGTCGAGCACGCGCGGCACGATCAAGGCGGGCGCGGTCAGCGGCACGCCGGCCGAATCGTCGACCGCCGGCAGGCTCGCCAGCACGGCACGGACTGTTTGGGCGTGGCCGCCGGCATGGTCCCAGGCGATGTTCGCGACCGCCCGCAGCATCGGGTCGAGCACCACGGTGCGCGGCGTCTCGGCTGAGCCGTAGGCGCGACTGATGGCGCCGTCATAATCGGCAATGAACGAGATCGCGGACGTGCTGCGCGCGATATAGGGCGCCGGATCGTCGGGCGGTGCGGTGAACACGCCATAAAATACGATCCGGTTCGGGTCGAACAGTTGCGTGTCGCGAAGGAGTTCGGCGAGTTCCTGTTGCGCTTTCGGATGATGCGGCGAGCCCAGAAAGCTCAGCACGATCCAGCGGCCGGCCGCGACTTGTAGATTGAACGCGCCGGTGCCGATCAGCGGCGCGCCAAACCACTGCACCGGATCGCCCAGGATGATGGCGTCATTCCCGCCTTGGCCATGTGCCATGACGGCGTCCTCGATTGAATGTCGCGCCCACGCCAAAGTCCAATATCATGGTAAATTTTTTCCTAACGGATTCGGCAAGGGTCTGTTCGCGCTCGGCTTCTTGGGGCGGCCGAATTTTATTATGGTCAGGCGTGTTTGGCCGATTCGCGGTGCGCGGCTGAAAGGGCTCAACGACATGCAGGATCGACCGGCTCGCGGCGCATGGGATGAGCGTATGCTGCGGCTCGATCGCATGTTGGCGCATGATCCGGATGCGATTGAAGCGCGCTTCGAGCGCGCCGGTTTATTACGCGAGCAGGGCTCCTTCGAGGCATCAAAGCGCGACTATCTCGAGCTTATCCGCCGCCAACCTACCCATTTTGCCGCGCTGAGCGACTTCGGCACGCTGGTTCTCAATGCCGGCTATCAGGAAGCCGCGCGCTCGCTCTACCGCGAGGCGGTGCGGCATCATCCGAACAATCCCAACGGTCACGTCAACCTGGGAAATCTATTGTTTCTGGCCGACGAAAAAACCCAGGCGCGCGTGCACTATGAAGCCGCGCTGAAGCTCGACCCCGATCACATTCATGCCCATCGCGGCATGGGCAATGTGCTTGCCGAGATCGGCGACGCCGCTGGCGCGCGGCGGCATCGCGACAAGGGCTTTAGAAATCATTTTCTGACGACGCTGCCTTATCGCGGCGCGGCGCCGCCGATTTCGGTTCTGCTTCTGGTCGCGGCGGCGGGCGGCAACATCCCGGCGAACTCGCTGCTCGACGATCGGATTTTTCAGACCACCGTGCTGGTGACCGAATATGCCGATCCGACCGTGCCGTTGCCGCCGCACGATCTGGTCTTCAACAGCATCGGCGATGCGGATTTATCCCGTGAGGGGCTTACCAGCGCCTACGCGGTGCTGGCGCGCATCAAGCGGCCGGTGATCAATCATCCCGATCAGGTTCTCAAGACCGGACGGGCCGCCAATATCGAACGGCTGCGCGGGCTGCCAAACGTCGTGGTTCCGCGCGTCGCGACGCTGCCGCGGCGTCTGCTTGACGGCCCGGGGGCGGCGGCCGTCCTCGCCGACAACGGCCTTGCCTTTCCGTTCCTGGTGCGGGCGCCGGGCTTTCACACCGGCATCCATTTCAGCCGCGTGGAAACGCTTGAGGATCTCGCCGCCGCGGCGGCGCAATTCCCCGGCGACGAGGCTTGGCTCATTGAGCAGCTCGATGCGCGCGACGCCGAAGGCCTATATCGCAAGTATCGCGTCATGATCGTCGATGGCAAATTGTACCCGTTGCACCTGGCGATTTCGCGAGACTGGAAAGTTCATTATTTCAAGGCCGACATGGCGCATTCCGCGGAGAACCGCGCAAAGGACTCGGCGTTTCTCGACAATATGGCGAACGCGCTCGGCCCGCGCGCCGTTGCGGCGCTCGAGCGGATCAGCGCGGAGCTTGGCCTTGACTATGGCGGCATCGATTTCGCGGTGAACGCGCAGGGCGATGTTCTGTTCTTCGAAGCCAACGCGACCATGGTCATGGTCCCGCTGACGCCGGACGAAAAATGGGCCTATCGCCGGCCGGCTTTCGAGCGCGTGTTTTCGGCGGTCCGCACCATGCTGATGGATCGCTCGCGCGCCGATGAAGCGGCCTAGGAGGACCCGAATCCTCCGGATATCGCGACAAAAAAACGAGGTATTCGACTGCCGTTTCAGCCCCCCCCTTAACAAACCCTTAACTATAACTTGCCCACACTGTAGGCACCGACCCTGTCTCATAAGAAGAAGAGAACAGCGCGGACAGCGGCTAGCAGTGGGCAACCTGGGAAACGCCGATGACCAGCAATCAGCTTCGTATTGCGATCGCGTTCGTTGTCAGCATGTCGGGTGGTACGGCGCTTGCCGAAGACGGCGTTTCCGCCGGCAAGATCGTGTTCGGGCAGGTCGCGGCGCTTACCGGACCGGCTCAGGATCTCGGTCAGGGCATGCGCCAGGGCATCCTGGCCGCGTTCGACGACGCCAATCGCCATGGCGGGATCGCCGGCCGCACGCTCGAACTCAAATCGCTCGACGACGGCTATGAGCCGGAAAAAACCATCGAGGCGACGCAGAAGATCATCGCCGAGGACAAGGTCTTCGCCATGGTCGGCGCGGTCGGAACGCCGACCTCGAAAGCCGGGCAGCCGATCGCCACCGCAGCGAAGGTGCCGTTCATCGGCCCCTTCACCGGCGCCGAGTTTTTGCGCGATCCGTACAATCGCTACGTCGTCAATGTCCGCGCATCCTATTTCCAGGAGACCGAAGCCTGGATCGAGCATCTGAACAAGGACCTCGGAATTACGCGGATCGCCATTCTCTACCAGGACGACGCCTTCGGCCTTGCCGGTCTTGACGGCGTGCAGCGCGCGCTCGCCAAGCGCAACATGTCGCTGGTCGCCTCGGGGTCGTTCAAGCGCAATACCACCGCGGTGAAGTCGGCCCTGCTCGACATCATGAAGGGCCAGCCCGAAGCGGTGGTGACGGTCGCGCCGTACAAGCCGGTCGCGGAGTTCATCAAGCTTGCGCACCAGGTCAAGCTCGATGCGGTATTCGTCGCGATCTCGTTTGTCGGATCGAATTCGTTGGCGCAGGAACTCGGCAGCGAAGGCGCGAACGTCATCGTCAGCCAGGTGGTGCCGTCGCCATGGGATGCGTCCATGCCGGTGGTGGCCGCTTATCAAGCCGCCCTTACGGCGGACGACACCAAGGCTCAGCCTGGCTTCGTCACCTTGGAAGGCTATCTGGTCGGCCGGCTCGTGGTCGAGGCGCTCAAGCGCGTCGACGGCGAACCGACGCGCGAAAAACTGCTCGATGCCATCGGCGCGGCACCGTTCGACCTCGGCGGCGTCAAGCTGAGTTACGGGCCGGCCAAGAACCAAGGCTCGGATCAGGTGTTCTTCACGATCTTGCAGGCCGACGGATCGTTCAAGCCCGTCGTTCGACTTGCCAAGGTGGCGGGACAGTGACGGAGCACGGCTCCGATCGCGGCGGGTTCGCCGCATTGTCCTGGCTCAGCACGATCCGCTCGCGCCTGTATCTGGCCTTCGGTCTTGCCGCCGGCCTCACCGTGATAGGCTCTTTGTTCGCGTTGTTCGCTTCCGCGAATATCAGCGGAACTTTGCGCGAAATCGTTTCCCGCAGCATGCCTGCGACCGTCGAATCCTTCCGGCTGTCGGAGGAAACCGGCCGCCTTATCGGGTCCGCACCGCGTTTGATGGCGGTCGAGAACGAAAGCCACAGAGCCGACGTCGCCGCGGAAATCGGCGCGCAATCGCGTAATCTGGAGGCCAGAATCGAACGGCTGCGGGGGCTCGACGCCTCTGAAAGCGCCGAGATTGCGGTGGCGCGATCGGCGATGGAGGAGCGACTCGCGGCGCTCAACGAAGCCGTCGCCGATCGTATTCGGATCTCTGAAGAACGCCGCGCGCTCGCGCTTGCCGTGCGCAAGGCTCATGAAAGCCTGCTCGAGGCCATCACGCCGGCCATCGATGATGCCAATTTCGATCTGATGACAAAAAGCCAGGCGGCGGAGACGCGGAGCGATCTCAATCAGGCGATCGATGCGCTGCGCCGCCTCCTCGAAGTGCAGGCCGATGCCAATCTCATCGCCGGCCTGCTGATCGAATCGTCGATGGTGGCCGATATTGCCAGCCTGCCGCCGATGCGCGATCTCATCGCCGCGGCCGAACGCAGTGTCGACACCAATTTGAAGGCGCTGCCGACCTCCGAACAGCGCGGCAAGCTCGCCGGGCTTTACGGCAAACTCGCGGCGCTTGGCGGCGAGTTCGGCATCATCACGCAACGCACCAATGAGCTTAAGCGCGAGCAGGAGGCCCAGGAGGTCTACACGGCGGCGCTCGCGGAAGCCGCCAAGCTCAGAACCGCCGT
This sequence comes from Xanthobacteraceae bacterium, assembly GCA_049519075.1. Lineage (GTDB taxonomy): Bacteria > Pseudomonadota > Alphaproteobacteria > Rhizobiales > Xanthobacteraceae > BOG-931. The sequence continues at coordinate 27,627 of JBEKRD010000049.1, forward strand.
CGAGGCGCTCATTCAGCGTCAAGGCACGGTTGCGCAGACGCTGTCGACGCGGGCCATTATGCAGATCAAGCTCGGGCAGATCATTCTGATCGTGCTGAGCGTTGCGGCGCTGGCGGCTGCCGGTCTGATCGCGTGGCTCTATGTCGGGCGCAGCATCGTCGGCCGGCTGACGCTATTGAGCGTCGCCATGCGCCGGATCGCCCAAGGCGAAGCAAACGTCCCGGTCGCCGTCGGCGGTCGCGACGAAATCGCCGGCATGGCCCAGGCGCTGCTGGTCTTCCGTCGAGCCATCGAGGACGTCACGGCCGCGCGCCAGACCGAAACCGACCGGGCGCGGCACGCGGAATTACGCCGCAAGAAGATCGAATCCGCGACGCAGGATTTCGAGCATGCGGTCAATGACATCGTGCAGGCGCTCGATGGCGCCTCCAAGACCATGGATCATTGCGCGCAGATCATGGCGGTGGCCGCCAAGCAGAATCAGTCGCAGGCGGCCGCCACCGCGTCGGCGTCCGAGGAGGCGACCGCGAACGTCGGCAACGTCGCCATGGCGGCCGACGAGATCGCACAATCGGTGGAACAGATTTCCAACCAGGCGCGCTCTTCGGCGGATATCGCGCGCCAGGCCAGCGACGAGGCGAAGTCGATCATCACCACTGTCGAGCGGTTGGCGGCGACAGTCGGTCAGATCAACAATGTCAGCAACCTCATTCGCGACGTGGCTTCGCAGACGAATTTGCTCGCGCTCAATGCCACGATCGAGGCAGCGCGAGCCGGCACCGCGGGCCGCGGCTTCGCCGTCGTCGCCCAGGAGGTCAAGAGCCTGGCCGCGCAAACCGAGAAGGCGACGGGCGACATCACCCAGCAAATCTCCTCGATCGAGGCGACCACCTCGAACATGGTCGCGGCGATGAAGGCGGTCGCCGGAACGATCGGGCAGCTCGACGAGAACGCCAACGAAATTTCGATCGCGGTGCAGCAGCAGGACGCGGTCAGCAAGGAGATCGCGCGCAGCGCCAACGCCGCGGCGGAACGTACGCGCGAGGTTTCCGCGAGCGTGGTGCAGGTCTCCGACGCCGCGGCCAAGACCGGGCAGGTCGCTGATGCGGTCCTCAACGCCGGCAGCGAGCTTGCGGCGAAGTCCGGCAGGCTGCGGGCGGAAGTCGAGCGCTTCCTGGCCGAGGTTCGGGTCGCCTAGCGCCAATTTACAGCTTCTGCGAAAGCCCCATATAGAAGCCGCGGCGCGCGCCGAATTGCGGCGCGAAGACGCCGATGCCCGAGCCGTCGCGGAGCTCGTAGATCTGATCGAACAGGTTGACCACGTCGAACCGCACGGTGAGAGGCTTGTAGTCCGACGACCACTTGAAATCCTGCGCTATGCCTGTGTTGATCACAGCATAGGGCGTGGTGTGCAAGCTATTGGGCACGACACCGTCGGAGAGATCGCCGGCGCGTAGGCCGCTGCCGTAGATCAAATCCGCGGTCAGCGTCGTATCGAAGATGCGATAGGAAACGCCCGCCGAACCGGTCATGCGCTGCATGTCGTCGGTATAGTGATAGTTATTGAGGAGATAGGCATAGGTCGCGGCGTCGAACACATACTGGTTCGACTCGACGTCGATGGCTCTGGTGATGTTGTAGGAGAAATTCGCATAGGCGTTGAAATTGCCGTTATTGTATTTGAGCTTGAATTCGGAGCCCTCGCTGTAGCCGCGGGCATAATTGAACTGGGTCAAGACGACGGCCTGGCCGAATTGACCGTCATCGATCATGTCGCGCGCCATCTTGTAATAAGCATCGAGCCCCATGGTGAGGCCCGGCAGTACGGTCTGATCGACACCCGCATCGAAATAATGCGAGCGCTCCGGCTTCACTGGGTCGGCAAGAGGAACACCCGGCTGCGTGGGGGTGTTTACGAACCCGGTGGTGCCCGCGAACAACGCGAGATTCGACTGGCCCGCCTGCGCCTGATAGGGCGGCGTGAAATAGCGCGCATAGCCGGCGTGAATGCTGGTGCCGGTAAACGGCTTGTAGACCACTGCAAAACGCGGGCTGAGCTGATTGGCGTCGACGAACTGATACAATTGATCGAACCGTAGGCCCATATTCACCGTTAGCTGGTTCGTAAGTTTCCACTCGTCTTGGAGATAGGTGCCGATGTTCCAGCCAAGCAAGGAAGTTTGATCGGTGATGGGGAATGGCGCCGACCCAGCTGGAACCATTCCGGTAATCGGATCTACGGGCAAAACCGTCGAGACGTTGCTGACATTGGTTTGCTCGCCGGTCACTGCGAAGCCCGAGCGTATCGTGTGCCAATCGTTATAGATGTAGGATTGGTCGTATTGCGTCCCGGTCAGCGTGCTCTGCCGGATCACGTTGGATGCGACGTCGTTGAACGCCAGATCGTTGAATATGTCGGGGACAAAATGAACCTCGGCGTAGCGCGAAAACGCGGCGAGCTGCGAGTCACCGTCGGTGCCATGCTTCTGGAGCGACGCCATGGTGACGTAATAGCTGTCGTATTCGTTTTCATTGAGAGCGGTCGAGCTGATGGGCACGGCAGGCTGCGGCGTCGGAAAATCGCTGAGCGGTGTTAGGGCCGGATTATTCGGGATTTGGAACGTGCTGTGGGACGCCGCCGAGATGACGCTGAGCCGCGTCGACGGGTCGAGCAGCGTCGAGGCATAGCCGAAGAACTTGCCCTGCTCGGTCTGGTCGTGGATGGCGTTGATGCCGGCCGTCGTATTTTCGAGCCCGAGATCGTTCCAATTGCCGCGCGCGCTGACGAAATATTCGCTTTTGCCGACGCTGCCGCCGTAATCGAAGCTCGGCGTAAAGGTCTGCCGGCTGCCGCCATAGACGCTGATTTCGCCGCCAGGCGCAGCGAAGCTTCGGCTGGTGATGTCAAGCACGCCCGCGGTGCGCAGGCCATATTCGGCCGGCAACGCGCCGGTGAGCAGCGACATGCTGCCGATGAAATTGGTATCGAGAAACGGCCCGAGCGCGGAAACGCCCTCCGGAAGCACCACGCCGTTGATCCTGATTTGGACGTTGGCATATTCGTTGCGGACGTGGAAACTCGGATTGGACACCGCCGAATCGTAGGACACGCCCGGCATCTGTAGGATGACTTTGTCGATCGGCGTGTTGTCGCCTTGCGGCAGATTCTCGATGGTTTGGCGGCTGATGGTGTAAGTCGACGCGCCGATTTTCGGCAACAGATTGTCGCGGACCTGATCGAGCCCGGTCATTGTGGCGTCCAGCGCCGCTTGCGCCGTCGTGGTCGCGTCACTCGCGGTGGGAGCATTGGCCGCGGCCTGGGGCGCGCGGCGTTGCGCCGCCGTCCTGGGCTTGGGTTTCGGCGCGGTGACCACGATTTCCGGCACTTTGGTAGCGCTGCGTGGCTCGCTCTCTTGCGCAACGGTATGCCGCGCCGGGCCCACGCCGATGGCGACCGCTAGGGCAAAGACCACGGTCTCGCGACAGAAGAAACGGCGGTGCGGCTGTCGGACTAACGGATACACAGTTTAGAACCATAAAAAACTGTTGATATTTCAATATTTTGGTAACACTAGAAGTATTGGCGCTCAACACTGAAATGTATTTCAAAAGAAGATAGTAATTGTAATGATTCAAAACTGAGGAGAGCACCGATTACAGGAATTCTAATCGATCATCGCGAAATGAAAATTCTGCTTATTCGTCAGCGCCGCAACCGCCGGTAACTGGCGTAAAGCGGCTCCCACATTTTGGCGCGCACGGCCGCGGCCAGCGCCTCGTCCGACATCGGATCGGCAACACCGTCGGCTTGCGCTTGCCGGCCGACCGCGAGCGCGACGTGGAACGATAGCGTGCGAATCTCGACCAGGGGGGCGAGCAGATTGGCCTCGGGGTCGCGTTTGGCGGGCGACAATTCGGCAAGAGCGCGTGCGGCCGCGAGAAACATCCCATCGGAAATGCGGCGCGCCTTGACCGCGATCGCGGCAAGTCCGATGCCGGGATAGACATAGGCGTTGTTGGTTTGATCGACGCGGAATGGCCTGCCGTTGCGCTTGATCGGCGGAAACGGACTGCCGGTGCCGATGACGGCGCGGCCTTCGGTCCAGGCATCGAGGTCCGCCGGTGTCGCTTCGGCGCGTTCGGTCGGGTTCGACAGCGGAAAAATCACCGGCCGGCGCACATGGCTTGCCATGGCGCGCACCACGGCTTCAGAAAACGCGTGCATCTGGCCGGACGTGCCGATGAGCACCGTCGGTTTTGCATTGGCCACGACATCGGCGAGATCGACCCGGCCGGGCGCCTGGAGTATCCAGTCTGCGACCCGGTCGCTGCGTTGCGCGAAGGGCGTCTGGAACGATTGCAGACCGGTCATGCCCTCGACCAGCAAGCCCTGGCGATCGACGAGATAGAAACGGCTGCGCGCCTCGGCCTCGGTCAGGCCGGCATCGACCATGGCGCGACAGACCAGATTGCAAATGCCGGTGCCGGCCGAACCGGCGCCGAGCACGGCGACGCGCTGCTCGCGTAACGGCACCCCGGTCACATTGATCGCGCTCAAAAGCGTGCCGACCGCGATGGCGGCGGTGCCCTGAATGTCGTCGTTGAAGGTGCATAATTGATCGCGGTAGCGCGCCAGCAGCCGGTTGGCATTGCCGATGGCGAAATCCTCCCAGTGCAAGAGCACATGCGGCCAGCGCTCGCGCACGGCGGCAACGAAGGTTTCGACGATCTCGTCATATTCGGCGCCGCGCACCCGTTCATGCTGCCAACCGATATAGAGCGGATCGGCCAGGCGCTCTTTGTTGTCGGTGCCGACGTCGAGAATGATCGGCAGTGTCGTCGACGGATGCAGTCCCGCGCAGGCGGTGTAGAGCGAGAGCTTGCCGATCGGGATGCCCATGCCGCCCGCGCCCTGATCGCCAAGGCCGAGGATGCGCTCGCCATCGCTGACGACGATCGCCTCGACGCCGTCGTAGCGCGGATGACTGAGGATGCGGCGGATGGCGTGTTTGTGCGGCAGGCTCAAGAACAGCCCGCGCGGCTTGCGAAACAACCGGCTGAACAATTGGCAGCCGAGGCCGACCGTCGGCGTATAGACGATCGGCATCATCTCTTCGATGTTGCGGGTCAATAGCGCGTAGAACAGGGTCTCGTTGGTATCCTGCAGGCCGCGCAGGAAGGTGTATTTCTGCAGATCGCTGCCCAGCGCGCGAAAGGCGTCGAGCCGGCGACTGACCTGATAGTCGAGCTCGGCGACGCGCGGCGGCAACAGCCCGTGCAGATCGAACATATCGCGTTCGGCGTCGGTGAATGCCGTGCCCTTGTTGAGCAGCGGGTCGTTGAGCAGTTCGTAGCCGCTCAGCGCGGTCTCGACGATTTTCGGGGGTGCTTTGTCCATCGGGCGCGGCACTTTAGAGCGTGATCCCGAAAAGTGGAAACCGGTTCTCGGAGAAGATCGCGTATCAAGGAAAATTCAGGAGGATATGCTTTTCGTCGCTGGTCCAGCCCTCAAGCGCCGCGATGCGCATCGCCGTTTCTCCCCCGAAGGGGCCCTAGCCCTCGACTTCGGTCTCCGGCCGATCATCGCCCCGCGCCAGCTCTTCGTGCCACTTGCCGTCTTTGTCTTCCCACGAGATCGCCCGGGCCTCTCCCGGCACATGCTGCTCCTGGGCCACGCGCTGCGCCGCCGCGCGGGCCCTTTCGTGGGTCGGGAAGGTCTCGGAGAACACGCCGTCGACCTGGTAAGCCCAGCCGCCGTCATGTTCGACAATATGATAGGTAATCTTGCTCATCTGGCAGCCTCGTCCTGCTCAATAATTATATGTGCTGCGGAAAGTTCCGGCTAGAGCTTGGGTGCGGCTTTCTCGCGGGTGCGGCGCGATTCATAGGCTTTCAAATTCGCGTAAGCGATGCGTAGCAGCGGGGTGTCGCAAGCCTTCTGTTGGCCGCGTTGCAGGAGGTCGCCGACGATATGGTCGGCCTCGATCGGCGCGCCGCGTTCGATGTCGCGCAGCATCGAGGCGGCGAAAGTGGAGCCGGGCGTCGTCAACATGGTCCGGCTGCGCACCAGGGTGGGTTCGCGGGGCGCAAAGCCGCTCGCCGCGGCGATCGCCGCGCATTCGTTGAGCAGCGCGACCGCGATATCTCCGGCGTTCGCCGCAACGATATCGCCGACCGGCGCCCGCATCAGGCAGGTGATGCCTGCCATGGTGGTGATGAGGACCCATTTTTCCCACATTTCCTGCAGAATTGCTGCGCTGAGGCGCGAATCGAAGGAAGCGTCGGACAGCGTCGCGGCGATGGCCGCGGCACGCGCGGAAACGGAGCCGTCAGGCTCGCCGAATGACAGGCCGTGCGTGTCATTGAGATGCAATATCCGGCCCTCGGCATCGAGCGTGGTCGAGATCACGCATTGGCCGCCGAGCACCGCGCCGGCGCCGAAACGCGCCGCAAGGACGTCCATGTGGGCCATGCCGTTGAGAAGCGGCAGGATCGCGGTATTCGGTCCCACGGCCGGCGCAAAGGAGTCGATGGCGGATGCCAGATCGTAGGCTTTGCAACTGAGCAAAATCAGATCGAACGGCTCGCGCAGCGTCTCGGCCATCACGGTCGGCGGCGCCGGCAGGCTCACGTCGCCCAAACCGCTGCGGATGACAAGCCCGGTCTTGGCCAATTGGGCTGAGCGCCGCGCCCGCACCAAAAAAGTCACATCGCGGCCGGCCGCGAGCAACCTGCCGCCGAAATAGCCGCCGATCGCGCCGGCGCCAACGACCAGAATGCG
>JBEKRD010000050.1:0-38772 GCA_049519075.1 Xanthobacteraceae bacterium
GGCCCCGGAATTTAGACGACGTCCAGCTTACGCGCGGCTGGCCCGCGCAACCGAGCGCTTGCCGGCATTGACGGAGGGCCGCATCGACGGGCCGCCCGCTGAGGCTGCATCGAGGCGGAAAAAGCCGACGCGTTCGTCCATCGCCTGGGCTTGATGCTCGAGCGTTTTGGCGGTGGCGGCGTTTTCTTCGACCAGCGCCGAGTTCTGCTGGGTGACGTCGTCCATCTGCGTCAGCGCCTTGTTGACCTGTTCGATCCCGGTCGCCTGTTCGGCGCTGGCATGGGCAATGCTGGCTACGATCTCGGCGACAGTCTTGATCGACTCGACAATATCGGTGAGCGCCGTGCCGGCCCGGTTGACCAGATCGACGCCGTCCTTGACCTGACCGTTGCTGCTGGTGATGAGATCCTTGATGTCCTTGGCGGCCTGCGAGGAACGCTGCGCCAGACTGCGCACTTCCGACGCCACCACGGCGAAGCCGCGGCCGGCATCGCCAGCGCGGGCGGCTTCCACTGCGGCGTTGAGCGCCAACAGATTGGTCTGCCGGGCGATCTCGTCGATCACGCCGATGATGTCGGAGATCTTGCGCGAGGACTCTTCGATTTTCGCCATGGCCTCGACCGCCTTGGCAACCACTTGGCCGCCGCGGTCAGCCACTTCGCGGGTGCCGTTTGCCGAAGCATTGGCTTGCTGGGCATTCTCCGCGTTCTTTTTTACGGTGGCGGCTATTTCTTCCATCGAGGCCGAGGTCTGTTCCAGGCTGGCAGCCTGCTGTTCGGTGCGTTGCGAGAGGTCCGTGGTGCTGTTGGAGATTTCGGCCGAAGCGTTGGTCACTTCGCGGGTCGACTCGGTCAGCGCCCGAATCGTCTCCTGCAACTGCGCCATCGTGCCGTTGAAATTGTCCTTGAGCTCCTGATAAGCGTCCGGAAATGCCTCGGTCAGGCGGAACGTCAGATCGCCACCGGAAAGTTGCTCAAGCCCGATGCCGAGCGCCGTGACGGCCCGCGACTGCTCTGCCGCCATGTTCGCCCGCTCCTCGGCCACTTTCGCCTGAGCCGCAGCTTCGGCCTGCATGACTTGGGTCTGCCGATCGGCCTCGACTTTCTGGCGCTGCACGGCTTCGTCGGCCTGCGCGCGCGCCTTCTCGTCAGCCAGCACTTTGAATCGCTCGACCGCATTCGCCACGCCACCGATCTCGTCCTTGCGGTCGAGGCCGAGCAGCACAACGCTGAAGTCGCCGGCGGCGACCTTCAGCATGGCCTCTTGGATATGCCGCAGCGGTCCGGTAACGCGCCGCGTCACCATCAACATCATGCCGGCGACAATCACAACTGCCGCCGCCAGCAGACCAAGCTCGATCCAAAGCCGCCACGCGGCATCCGCGCGTTGAACCCAGGCGTATTCCTTGGCCGCCCGTAGCGCCGCCTCGGCCACACCCAGCAATGATGCGAGCTTCGGGATCGACTCTCTCGACCACTCCTTGGCCTTCGTCGCATCGGTTTCTTGGGCGAGCACCGCCTTTATCGAGTTCAGCCGGAGCTCGACAAACGGACGCCCGAAATATTCGCTGCCGGCGTTTTTGAGCGCCGCGTCGAAGTAAGATGGCATCGGCATGCTTGAAGCGATTTCCTCCAGCGCCGCCCAGACGGCTCGGATCTTGGCGTCGTTCGCCGTGTACTTGACCAAGAGATCGGGCGGCACCGGCAGCCCGTTGTAGCCATTGGTGATCATGACCGCGTTATCGCCGCCGGCGTCGCGCGCCGCCCAGGCCAGCTGTTTGATATCCATCAACTGGTCGACGAAGGAATCCGCAAGCTTCACCGACTTTGTCAGTTGCTTCGATGTGCTCTCGAGCAATTGCAGGATGGCGCCGGTTTCGCTGAAGTATTCGTCGGCCAGTCCTTGCCGCCGCTCCGCTTTCGGTTTCTGGAACGCCGCCGCCGACTCCTGTTGCAGCGCCTCCAGCTTATTGATCGCGTCACGGAGACCGGCGACTGCATTTTGCCGCTCCGGAAAATCCGCCGTTGCCAATTTCGCCAGAGCGGACTTCAGGGCCGGCATATCGGCGTCGCGAGCGTGCGTAATCTCCGGCGGCACCGCCGAGGCTTGCTTGTCGGAATTCAAATCGCGGAACGAGAAAGAGCGATCGAGGCGCAGGTTATGCAGCGCGGTGAACACGTCGCCGGAGGCGTCGGCGGCAATCGCGATCCGGTCTGTCGCCGTCAGCCGTGTCCATGAATCGCGAACGCCGAGCAACAGCATAATCACCACCGCCATTGCCAAAATGGCGATGAGCGATTTCAGAAGCGCGTTGACGGTGATCCTGTTGAGCAGCCCAGCCATCTACGAAACATCCCTTGAAAATCGGAGTAACAATGGCGGCGCGGCCGAACGACGCTTCGGCGACCGGATCGCGCACGGTCGTCCAGATTCGAATTTAGGTTGATTTCGTAAATGACCTCCGTAACGGCGGCCGATGATTCAAAAACAAGATCATTAATCTGGATCAAGATCGTGAGACTCGGCCGATGCTCAGCACCGGCCGGCGGCCCTGGAATTGAGAGTACGCCGCGCTCAAGCGCGGCCAGCCCGAGCAACCCAGTTATCGCCGGCTTTGACATAGGACCGCTTCACTGCCGCCCAGGCGATGCGATGCGCGGCCTCCTCCTGGCGTGGATCGCCAGCATGCGCGGCGTAAGCGTGATTAAAGGCCTCGCGATAGCTGTCTTGGGCGTGGCCCGGCAGATGCCCCTGCACCGGGTCCGGCAGATCGGAATTGGTCCGATACGGCATGACACCGCCTCGCTACTTCGCGGCCGAAGACGCCAGCCCCTTGCGATAGATCGCCCAGTAGACGAACCCGACCAATCCGGCGCCGCCGGCGATATTGCCGAGCGTGACGACGATCAGATTGTAGCCGACGCCGCCAAGCGTAATCGCCGAGGCATCGAAGCCGGCCGGCACGTTGCCGGTGGCGCGCAACAACCAGGCCATCGGCAGAAAATACATATTGGCGACCGAATGCTCGAAGCCCGCCGCGACGAAAGCCGAAATCGGCAGGATGAGGCCGACGATCTTGTCGGTAACCGAACGGCCGGCCTGCGCGATCCAGACCGCGAGACAAACCAGCAAATTGCACAACACGCCCTTGCAGAACAGCGTCACGATCGATGGGGAAATCTTGCCCACCGCGGTGGTCAGCAAGACGGCGGCGATGCGGCCATTGTTCATGTCGAGATGATGCGAAAAAAAGACCAGGATCACCAAGCCGACCGCGCCGACAAAATTGCCGCAATAGACGATCGCCCAATTGCGCAACAGCGCCGCCATGGATATGCGCCCGCTGGCCCAGGCCATGACGATCAGATTATTTCCGGTGAACAGTTCGGCGCCGCCGACCAGCACGATGGCGAGCCCAAGCGAGAACACCACCCCGCCGAGCACGCGGGTGACCGCGAAGCTCAAACCCGCGTCGCTCAACACGATGCAATAATAAAGCGCCCCCAAGCCGATGCCGGCGCCCGCCATGATCGCCAGCATGAAACACGGCAGAAACGGCAAGCCTGCCTTGACGACGCCGACCTTCTCGACGGCCGCTTCGATCTCGGCCGGACTATAGGCGTTGAAGACGAAGACCGGCGGCGATGGCGGCGCTTCGGGAATAGGCATCTGTGCATCCGTCGCTGACGCCACGACAGTGCCGCCGTGGGACGCCGATCACATTGATATGGATCAGGGCGGCTCCGGATCGGTGCTACTCCGGATTACATTCGCGGAGCGGGCGGCACAGTTCGTAGAGACACCGAACGGCCCGCCACTTGCGGTCCGAGCACTGCCGCCCCGAGGCCACCCGGCGGAAATACGGGCGGGCCCTACGTTACGGGAACCGGCAGTTCCTGGGCCGACGGCAGTGCCGAACCGGGCCGGCCGCGGCATCGCGCGTCGCCCGGCGTGAAATGAGAGAATCTTTAACGAATTGTGCATTAGCGTGGTCGGGGATTCTACGCATCATATCGGCTTCGCCAAGGCTTTCATGCCCCTTCCGTCTACCGATCTGAACGACGACTCCAAGATGTTCGAGCTGGCGCCGGTCTCGCTCTGGATCGAGGACTATAGCGCGGTCAAGGCGCTGTTCGAACAGTGGCGGGCGGCAGGCGTCAGCGATATCAGGGCGTTTCTCTCGGCCAACCACGACCGCGTGCGGCAGTGTTCCGAGCGCATCCACATCCTCAAAGTCAACCGCAAGACCCTGTCGCTGTTCGGCGCCCGCGATCTTGCCCATTTGATGGCCAATCTCGGCCAGGTGCTGCGCGACGACACCTTCAAGAGCCTGATCGATGAACTGGCCCAGCTCTGGGACGGGCAGCCCGGCTTTTCCAGTCATACGGTCAATTATACGCTTTCCGGCGAACGTCTCGATATCCAGCTCCACGGCACCGTGCTTCCCGGTCACGAAAAAAGCTGGGACCGCGTCATGATCGTGATCGAGGACGTCACCGAGCGGGAAAGCGCCCGCCGCCGTCTCGTCGACAGCGAGATCTATGCCTCCGGCCTGTTCGCGCATTCGCCGGTTTCGTTGTGGGTGGAGGATTTCAGCGGGGTGAAACGTCTGATCGACGACGTCCGCGCCCGCGGCGTCGAAGACTTCCGCGTCTTCACCGATGTGCACGAGGAATTCGTGCTGCGCTGCATGAGCGAAATCCGCGTGATCGATGTCAACAGCCGGACGCTCGAACTGTTCGGCGCGCACGACAAGGAGAGCCTGCTGCGCGGCCTGCCCTCGGTGTTTCGCGACGAGATGGAGCCACATTTCCGTGAGCAGCTCATCGATCTCTGGGACGGCAAGCTGTTCCAGCAGCGCGAGGTCGTGAACTACGCGCTCGACGGCACCAAGCTGCATCTGCTGCTGCAGTTCTCCGTGCTGCCCGGCCACGAACGCAACTGGTCGCTGGTGCAGGTCGCGCTCACCGACATCACCGCGCGCAAGAAGGCGGAAGCCTATCTCGAATATCTCGGCACTCATGACGTGCTGACGCGCACGCTCAATCGCTCGTTCTTTGTCGACGAGCTCAACCGGCTTGAACGCAAGGGGCCGAAGCCCGTCACCGTCATCATCGCCGATGTCAACGGGCTCAAAGCCGCCAACGACGAACTCGGCCATGCCTCGGGCGATGCGCTGTTGCGCCGGGCCGGCGAGGTGTTCCTTTCGCTCGTTGAGAAGCCGGCCTCGGTGTCGCGTATCGGCGGCGACGAGTTCGCGGTCCTGTTGCCGGACTCCGACGCCGCCGCAGGCGAAGCCGTTCTTGCCGCGCTCGTCGACCTTGTCGAACTCAACAACCAGTACTATCCGGATCTGCCTTTAAGCATCTCGGCCGGAGTCGCCACCAGCCGGTCGGGCGACCGGCTGGAACAGGTGGTCAAACGCGCCGACATGAAGATGCTGCACGCCAAGCGCTCATACTATTTGCAGGCCAATCGGGACCGGCGCGGAGCAGACGTCGCGTGAACCGCCTGGAGCGGGGCGAACAAAGCGGTCTGATTGGGGATTCGCAGCTGAGTGCTAGATGGCGCGCCCGGAGAGATTCGAACTCCCGACCCCCAGATTCGTAGTCTGGTGCTCTATCCAGCTGAGCTACGGGCGCGGCGCGCCGTAGCTATAGGCTTCGGCGGTTTAAGGCAAGGCGGGGTCAACCCTGGGCCCGTGCCCCGCGGTGGGCGGCAAGCTCCACCGCGCGGTCGGGGATGGTGAAGCGCAGCGTCGCGCCGATGGTGCCTTCGACGAGGCGGATTTCGCCGCCATGCGCCCGCACCAATTCGGCGGCAATCGCAAGCCCGAGGCCGGAGCCGCCGGTGCGGGTCGAGCCCTGGAACGCCTCGAACAGGTGGGCGGTCGCCTGTTCCGGAAAGCCCGGGCCGGTGTCGGATACTTCGATGACGACGACTGAACCCTCGCGGCGGCCGGTGATGCGGATCTGGTCGCTGCCGGGATCGCGCGCGGCGCGGCTTTCCAAAGCCTGCAGGGCGTTGCGCGCCAGGTTCAAGAGGATGCGGAACAGCTGGTCGTAGTCGGCGTCGACCGTCAGCCCGCGCTCGACCGCGCTGATCCAGCGCACCGGACCGTCGGGCGCCAGCCCCAGCGTCTCGTGCACTTCCTCGACCAGAGGTTCGAGCAGGATCGGCTTGCGGTCCGGCGGCGGTTCCTGCACCCGGCCATAGGACAATGTCGATTGGCAAAACGCGATGGCGCGTTCCAGCGCATGCATCAGCTTCGGCGCAAAGCGCTGCACGCCGGGATCGGCAATGCGCGCCAGCCGGTCGGAGAACAATTGCGCCGAGGAGAGCAGGTTGCGCAGATCGTGATTGATCTTCGACACCGCGAGCCCAAGCGCGGCGAGGCGGTTCTTCTGATGCAGCATCGAGGCGATCTCGCTCTGCATGGTGGCGAGCTCGCGCTCGGCGGTGCCGATCTCGTCGGCCCGCGCCGACGGCGCGATGACACGATCGGGGTTTTCCGGATCGGCGCGGAACGCGACCATATTGGCTGTGACCCGGCGCATCGGCCGCACGAACATGTAATGCAAAGCGAGATACACCAGCGCCGCGGTGATGCCGGAGATGACCAGCGAGAGGAACAGAATATCCGCCGAATAACGCAGCATCGCCTTGCGCAGCGGCGCTTCGTCCATGATCAGTTCGATGTATTCGCCGCCCATCGGCGCCGGGCCGACCACCCGCATCTCGTTGTTCTTGGGCTCGAGCATCATCGCAAAGGCGTCGACGACGGCATCGAGGGTGGTGAAATTGCGCATGTCGAAGGTGTCGGCGACCGGCGGCGGCATGTCGTCGATCGCCAGCATCCGTCGCCGCGTGCCCATCTTCATGGCGACGGCGCGCGCGCCGATCGAATCGAGGATCTGCTTCGCCAGCGTGTCCGACACCACGCCGTTCGGCGCGGCGTCGAGCACCAGCGCCGCGGTATAGCCGGTCGCCAGGCGATCTTTCAGCCAGACGACGCGAAAATTGGCGACCGACGGCACATAGATCAGCACTTCCGCGATCATCACGAACAGGATCGTGAGGACGAGGAGCTTGCCGGAAAGACCGAAGCGCGGCGCCCGGACCGGTGCCGGGCGCGCCGCGGAGTGTTCGCTCATCAGCCGAGCCTCGCTGCTAGCCATGTCCCGTCACATAATCGCGCGGCGTGGCGCGACAACGCCGACCGTGACAACGCCCGCAGTCACAATGCCTTAGGGACCAGCCGGTCAACCAAAACGACGCAGCCAGCCTATGATGCGACGCACCAAAGGCGACGTCAAACCCCGGGTGAAATAGGTCATCGCGGCGCGTTTTCCCACCTCGGCATAGGTCGGATAGGGCACGATGACGCCGGCCATAGCCTCGATATTGAGTTTCTGGTTGATGGCAAGCGTCCAGGCGGCGATGTTTTCGGCGGCCCCCGCGCCGACGATGGTGGCGCCGAGAATATCGCCCCGACGGTCGGTGACGACCTTGATGTGGCCATCGGTTGCGCCCGTCGCCTGGGCGCGGTCGTTGTCGCGATAGGCCGAGCGCAAGACGCGGATGATGCCGTAATGCGCCCGCGCCTCGTCCTCGATGAGCCCGACCTGCGCCAGTTCGGGATCGGTAAAGCTCACCCGCGGCACGGTAAGAAGGTCGGCGCGCACCGGCGTGCGGAACAGCGCATGGCGGATGACAAGCCCCGCCTGGTGATTGGCCAGATGGGTCAATCGCGGTCCGTCGGTAACGTCGCCGATCGCATAGACCTGCTTGTTGCTGGTGCGCAGCCGCCGGTCGACCACGATGCCGTTTGGCTGATAGCGGATGCCAGCCGCGTCGAGGTCGAGACTTTCCAGGTTCGGCCGGCGTCCGGTGGCGACCAGAAGATGCGTGCCTTCGATGGTTTCCTTGAGCGCTTGTTCGCCCGCCATGATGACGATATCGACTTGCACGCGCGAGAGTGCGCGCCGCACTTGCGCCACCTCGACGCCGCTGCGCACCGCGACGCCCTCGCGGGCAAGCGCGTCAAGGACGATGCCGGCGCATTCGGCGTCCTCGTCGGCAAGCGGGGCGGCCGGTTCCAGCACGGTGACTTCGGCGCCGAGCCGGCGAAACGCCTGCGCCAGTTCGAGACCGACCGAGCCTGCGCCGATGACAATGAGATGGCGCGGGCATTCGGCCAGATCGAACACCGTCTCGTTGGTCAGATGCGGCGTCTCGGCAAGCCCCGGGATTGCCGGCATGGCGGGAGAGGAGCCGGTGGCGATGACAAAGCGCCGCGCTTTAACGGCGAAGCCCGGCGCTTCGTTGTCGAGACCATTGACCTTGACCGTCGTGCGATCGGTAAAGCGCCCTGCCCCGTCGAGGACGCGCACGCCCAGTCCGGTGTAGCGCTCGCGCGAATCCTGCGGCGCCACCGCGGCGATGACATCACGCACATGGGCCTGCGCCGCGGCAAAAGCGCCGAAATTGGCACCGGGGCGCGTACCGTGACGCCAGCCATTGTCGCGCAAAACTTGCGCGCGCCCGGCCGCCGCGAGCAGCGCCTTGGAGGCCAGCGCGCCGTTATTGAGGCTCTCGCCGCCCATTTTGCCCTTTTCGATCAGCACCACATTGACGCCGAACGCGGCGGCCGCGGCCGCCGCCGCAAGCCCGCCGGGGCCGGCGCCGATGACGCAGATGTCAGGGCTGATCTGTTGTCTTGGGTCTTCGGTCATTTTAGGGTTCCGGCGGTCTCCGGCCTGTCACAGCTATTCTATAGTCCTCCAATCAAGGCAATGCGCGGGCCGATTCGGGCGGAAAATCGCCCCCCGCGCACTGGCAAAGCGCCGGGAAGCGCTGGGAATCGGTGAGAAGTCACGTTGACGAGCCGGGAGCCCTCCCTTATAAGCCGCGCCTATCGCGCCGCTACGACCTGCGGGCGGATACCAAGCCTGCCACAGTTGGGCGCGCAGCGGAGATTTCCCCGTGAAACGGACCTATCAGCCGAGCAAATTGGTGCGCAAACGCCGTCACGGCTTTCGCGCCCGCATGGCCACCAAGGGCGGCCGCAAGGTGCTTTCGGCGCGGCGCGGCCAGGGCCGCCAAAAGCTCTCAGCCTGAGCCTGCGGGCGTCTTCGGGCACTTCTGTCGGTGTTCCGTAACGTCGAACCCCAAAGTCTGCACCATGGAGCGCTTGAGACATGGAGCGCTTGAAACGCCGGACGGACTTTCGAGCTGCCGCCCAATCGGCCGCCAATGGCATGCGGGCGCCGGGCAAGGCGTTCCTGTTGCAGGCGCGACCGCGCGGGGATGAGCGCGCCGCCCGGATCGGCTTTACGGTGTCGCGCCAGGTCGGCAATGCGGTGATCCGAAATCGCGTGCGGCGGCGGTTGCGGGAAATCGTGCGGCTTTCTGGTGAGGCCAGACTTTGCCCCGGCCATGACTATGTGCTGATCGGCCGGCGGCCCGGGCTCACGCTGCCATTCGGCGATCTGCTGCGGGATTTCGACGCGGCGGTCCGCCGCGTTCACTCCGCCAGCGCGGTAACGGCGACAACGGCCGCAGGTCAGGGAGCCGAGGCCAAACGAACTGGTGCTGTCACCACGCCGCCCCTACATAGAGCGGGCTCGTCCAGTCCGCAGCAATCGCGTCGTAAGCGGCGCCAACGTCGCGAAGAGCGCGCAAAACCGCAGAACCGAACCCCGTCATGAGCCGCCGCAAGCATGCGGAACAAGAGCCGGCACCGCAGGACCCCTGCAAGAACTTTTGGATGAGCACGGCATGAAAGATCATAAGAACACCATCCTGGCCATCGTGCTGTCGCTCCTTGTGGTGGTCGGCTGGCAATATTTCATCGGCTATCCGCAGATGCAGCGCCAGCAAGAGCTGGCCAAGCTCAAGCAGCAGGAACAAGGCCAAGTTCAACCGGGGTCGACCCAGCCGGGCGCGGCACAGCCCGGCGCGCCGCAGCCCGGAACCCCGCAACCTGGAATGCCGCAAGCTCCGGGCGTGCCCAATGCCGGCACGGCTTCGGCGCAGGCGCTGGCAGCGACCCGTGAGGTGATCGTCGGCTCGACGCCGCGCGTGCCCATCAATACGCCGCGGCTCGGCGGCTCGATCGACCTCAAAGGCGGCCGCATCGACGATCTGACGCTGACCCAATATCGCGAAACCATCGATGCCGATTCGCCGCCGATCGTCTTGTTCTCGCCGACCGGCGCGCCCGACGCCTATTACGCCGAATTCGGCTGGGTGCCCGCCGCCGGCACCACCGCCGCCATGCCCGGACCCGATACGCTGTGGAAGCAGCAAAGCACGGGCGCGCTCGGCATCGATAATCCGGTGACGCTCTCCTACGACAATGGCGCAGGGCTTCTCTTCACCCGCACCATCGCGGTCGACGACCATTATCTCTTCACCATCAGGGACGACGTCGCCAACAAGGGCTCAGGCGCGGTCACGCTGTTTCCCTATGCGCTGATTTCGCGCCACGGCACGCCGCCCGTGCTCGGTTATTACATTTTGCACGAAGGCCTGATCGGCGTGATGGGCGACCAGGGCGAGCAGACCGAGACCTATAAGAAAATCGAAGACAAGAAATCCGAGAGCTGGGACGCCACCAACGCCTGGCTCGGCTTCACCGACAAATATTTTGCCGCGGCCTTGTTGCCCGACACCGACGCCAAAGTGCGCGCGCGCTTCTCCGCAGGCGAAGCCAATGGCCAGCCGACCTATCAGACCGATTATCTGTTGCAGCCGCAGACCATCGCGCCCGGCGCAACCGGCACAGCCGACGCGCGGCTGTTCGCCGGCGCCAAGGAAGTCTCCGTCGTCGGCATCAACTTCATCGGCAACATCGACGGCGGCTATAACGCGTCGCTCGGCTTAAACCATTTCGATCTGTTGATCGACTGGGGCTGGTTCTACTTCCTCACCAAGCCGATGTTTCTTGCCATCGACTACTTCTTTCATCTGGTCGGCAATTTCGGCATCGGCATTTTGATCGTCACCGTGCTGGTGAAGGTGCTGTTCTTCCCGCTCGCCAATAAATCCTACGCCTCGATGGCGAAGATGAAGGCGGTGCAGCCGCAGATGGCGATGATCAAGGAGAAGTACGGCGACGACAAGATGAAGCAGCAGCAGGCGATGATGGAGCTCTATAAGAAAGAGCAGATCAATCCGATCGCCGGCTGCCTGCCGATCGCCATTCAGATTCCGGTGTTCTTTTCGCTCTACAAGGTGCTGTTCATCACCATCGAAATGCGCCACGCGCCGTTCTACGGCTGGATCCACGACCTCTCGGCGCCCGACCCGACCAACATCTTCACGCTCGGCGGGCTGATCCCGTTCGATCCGTCGATCCTGCCGCTCGTTGGCTCGTTCCTACACTTAGGCTTCTGGCCGGCGATCATGGGCGTGACCATGTGGGTGCAGATGAAGCTCAATCCGGCGCCGCCCGATCCGACGCAACAGATGATCTTCAACTGGATGCCGCTGATCTTCACCTTCATGCTGGCGAAATTCCCCGCCGGGTTGGTGATCTACTGGGCCTGGAACAACTCGCTCTCGGTCGCCCAGCAAAGCGTGATCATGCACAAGCACGGCGCCAAGATTCAGCTCTGGGATAATTTGCGCAGTACGTTTGTGAAGACCAAGCCGAAAGCGCCGGCGGAGTAGGGTTTCCGCACGCTACGCGCGCTTCGCGTCGTCATGGCCGGGCTTGTCCCGGCCATCTCGTTTTCAGGTGCACCGCGCCCTAGGATGGGTTGAGCCCTTGCGCAACCCATCCTGCGGCCCCTCGGTCGGATGATGGGTATCGCTTCGCTCCACCCATCCTACGGGCTACGGGCTTTGATACGAGCTAACGACGACAATTGGCGGCGCTGCAATTTCGGATATAGAGCGCTCGCCAACCGCCGAGCTTGTTGCAGGTCCCGACGCGGCAATATCCCGAATGCGGATAATCGAACCATCGGGCATTGGTCGGCGTCGGAAGCGCCACGGCTTGGAAGACGGCGAGCGCGGCAAGAAGGGCCTCTGCCAGAACACGGGGGATTTTCATGATGGGAACTCCCGTTTTCCTACTGTTACGAATTGTAGCATTCATAGCTGGCATTGCCAAGGGGCGCGCGGTCGATGACGGCCGCGGCCGGCCCGGCGTGTGTCGACGCAAGTAGCCCGGGTGGAGCGGAGCGTAACCCGGGATCGGCGTGCGACCGGGCCTTCCTGGATTCCGCAGCCGCTCAACCGCGTCATTGCGAGCGCAGCGAAGCAATCCAGGGCGGCTTGCTAGGCGGCCGAGCCCGACTGGATAGCTTCGTCGCTTTGCTCCTCGCAATTGCGAGGCAAGCGAAACAAACCAGTCGGATGGAACGGAAAACTTAGTCGGCCAAGGGTTCTGAACCGCTCCTGGATTGCGTCGTCGCTACCGCTCCTCGCAATGACGCGCTGTTTGACATCAAGCTTGCGAAACTCGCGCGCGCCGGAGGCGTGGCGCGAGGACGGGGGCGCTTTACCCTCCCCTGCAGGGGGAGGGTCGCGCCTGTTAGGGCGCGGAGTGGGATTGTGACGATGGCAGAAAAATTCAGCGGCAGTTTCAGTTCGGCGCACTTTCCCATCCGCCCGCCGCAGGCGGGCGACCTCCCCCCTGCAAGGGGAGGTTCAAGTCACGCCGCCCGGACCCGCGAGAAGAACGTGGCGACCTTGGTTTCCAGATCGCTGGCGCGCGCCGACAATTGCGCGGTCCATTGCGTGATGTCCTCGATCGCGGTGGCGCCCTTGGCGACGGCTTGTTCGACCGAATCGATCTCGGTGGAGGCCCGCGCGGTATGACCGGCCGCGGTGTGAATGCTCTCGGCGATATTGCGCGTCGTCGCGCTTTGCTGCTCGACCGCAGCCGCGATGCTGGTCGACACCCCGGTGAGCTCGCCGATCACCCGCGCGATCGCGGCGATTTCGCCGACCGAACGTTTGGTGGCGTCCTGGATGGCGGCGATCTGGCGAGCGATGTCGTCAGTGGCGCGCGAGGTCTGGTTGGCCAGCGTCTTGACCTCGGCCGCGACCACGGCAAAGCCCTTGCCGGCCGCTCCCGCGCGCGCCGCTTCGATGGTGGCGTTGAGCGCGAGCAGATTGGTCTGCGCCGCGATCGCCGAAATGGCGCCGACCACCGAGCCGATGCGTTCGGCGGTGTCGGCGAGCGAGCGGACCGCTTCCTGGCTGCGCTCGGTATCGCCGACGGCGGACTGCGCCATGCCCAGGCCGTGGCTCGCCTGCTGGCCGATCTCCTGGATCGATCCGGACAGTTCCTCGGTGGCGCGCACCATGATGTCCATGCGCTGCGTGGTCTCGGCCGATGCCGAGGAGGCCAAAGTCATGCGGCGAAGCGTGTCGCCGGCCGCATCGTTGAGCGTCGAGCACGTCGCCGTCAGCGAAACCGCCGCCTCCTTGATGGCCACGACGACCGCGCCGATGGCGTCGGCGAATTCCGTAATCGCGCCGTCGATCGTGCTGCGCCGCGCCGCCGCCGCCTCTTCCGCCGCCTGGCGGTGAAGCGTCATGGCATTGGCGACGTCGAAGCCGATGACCTGGGCGATGGCCCGGCCGCGCTCGGCGACCTTGGCGGACGAAAAGCGGTGCTTGCGGGCGAGCGCGTCGAGCGCCGCCTTGAGCAAATAATTTCCGGCCGTGCTGCGAATGCGCGCGTCGAAGCCGAGTGCTGCTTCCTGCTCGACGGTGTGCAGGCAGGACTCGGCATAACGGGCGTCGAGCGAGCCGCCGAGCAGAGCCTGGAAATGGGCCGTTTCGAGCTTTTGGAGAAAATCCCTGTTCCGCGCCACGGTGGGGCCCAACAGTGGCAATGCCGTCAGCGCGGCGAGAATTTCGTCGATGACCCGATCGAGCTGCGGCTCGATCAACGGCCAGGTTTCGCGGGCCAGACGGCGGGCGCGCTCGTCGAGGCTGTAAAGCGCCAGGCGAGCTTCAAATGACTGCACTCGGTCGGTGGCCGGCATTGGCGCAATCATGTGACCCGCTGAAGGCGCGCATGGTGAGCGACAAACCTTGCTCATCTGTTAATGGTAAAGTTACCAACAGTTCCACGCTTGCAAGCCGCGGCCGGCAAGAAAAAGCGGGAGGCCAAGGCCTCCCGCGGTTTGCGTCCCACGGCTTGGTGTTACAGCGCTCAGCTTCGCCCGACGACGTCGAGCGTTACATTGGCCAGCCCGGAAAAGCCCAGTGCGCGGGCTCCGGCCGGCGTCAGATCGATGACGCGGCCGCGGACGAAGGGCCCGCGATCATTGATTCGGACCACCACCGAGCGGCCGGTGCGGTTGTCGGTGACCTTCACCATGGTGCCGAACGGCAGCGTGCGGTGGGCCGCGGTGAGAGCGCCGGCCCGCATCCGTTCACCGCTGGCGGTAGGTTGCTTCGAATAGTCATAGACCGAAGCAATTCCAGACTGCGCCGACGCCGTCATTGGCATCGCCAGAATAGTCACAGTAACGAACGAAGCAAACAAAGTGTACTTCAAGGCTTTCCCGGCCATGTGCACCCTATTCGATTGTTGAGGGGAAGGATGATTCGGCTCTTGATCGCGAGCCAGGGGTGCTATGCCCAGCCAAATGTGGTCATTGTGCGTCGCAATGAGACAGTAAACACTTTAGGTATGCTGGTAAGATCAATCAAACACGAATTAAGACTTATGGAACTACTTAGTTAAATGACTGACACAAGGCGACTATTCGGCCTTGCCGCGGCGCCATGCGGTGCTCAAAATGGGCACAGCCATGCGTCGCCTGCAATTGGCCGCGCCAAGCCATGCGCACGTTCGGGCAAACCCCACGTCGTTCGGAGCGCTTTTGATTTTAAAAATCTACCCGCAAGCGGCCGCGGTCGGCAGCGCGTAATCTTTGAACTGCGTGCGCAACACCGTCTTTTGGATTTTGCCGGTTGCGGTATGCGGGATCTCGGCGACAAAAACCACGTCGTCCGGCAGCCACCAATTGGCGACCTTGCCTTGCAGGAATGCGAGCAGCTCGTCTTTGCTCACCGTCTGCCCTTCCTTGGGCACGACGACCAAAAGCGGCCGCTCGTCCCACTTCGGATGCCGAATGCCGATCACCGCGGCCTCGGCGACTTTGGGATGACCGACCGCGAGGTTTTCCAGTTCGATCGAAGAAATCCACTCGCCGCCCGACTTGATGACGTCTTTGGAGCGGTCGGTGATGTTCAGATAGCCGTACCGATCGATGGTGCCGACATCGCCGGTGTCGAAAAATCCTTCCGGGTCGAGAATGCCGCCGCCGTCCTTGAAATAAGCCCTGGCGACGGCCGGACCGCGCACTTTCAACCGGCCGAAGGTCTTGCCGTCCCACGGCATATTCTTGCCGGCGTCGTCGGTGATCTTCATCTCGACGCAGAACGGCGCGTGACCCTGCTTCTGCTGCACGTCAAGCAGCGCCTCGCCCTCAAGCCCGGCATAGTCCGGCTTGATCGAGCCCAGCGTTCCGAGCGGGCTCATCTCGGTCATGCCCCAGGCGTGCAGCACTTCGACGCCATAGACGTCCTGGAATTTCTGCACCATGGCGCGCGGACAGGCCGAGCCGCCGATCACCACGCGCTTCAAATAGGGCAGCGTCAGCGCATTGGCTTCCAGATGTTGCAGCAACATCAGCCACACCGTCGGCACCGCCGCGGTGAAGCTGACGCGGTAGGTGTCGAGCAACTCGTAGAGCGAAGCGCCGTCGAGCTTGGCGCCCGGCATCACCATGGTCGCGCCGACCAGCGGCGTGGTCAGAGCGAGGCCCCAGCAATTGGCGTGGAACATCGGCACCACCGGCATCACCACGTCGCGCGCGCCGACGCCCATGGCGTCGACCTGCGCCGCCATCAGCGAGTGCAGCACATTGGAGCGATGCGAATAGACCACACCTTTAGGCCCGCCCGTGGTGCCGGATGTGTAACACATGCCGGCGGCGGTATTTTCGTCGAAGGATTTCCAGGCGAAGTCGCCGTCGACCTCGGCGATCCATTCCTCGTAGGGCACGGCGTTCTTCAGCGTTGTCGCCGGCATGTGCGCGGCGTCGGTCAGCACGACATAGCGTTCGATGGGATTAAGCCTGTCGGCGAGTTTTTCCAGGAGCGGCACGAAGGTCAGATCGACCATCAGCAAACGGTCTTCGGCGTGAGTGACGATGCCCGCGATCTGATCGGGGAACAGGCGCGGATTGATGGTGTGATAGATCGCGCCGATGCCCATGATGCCGTACCAGGCCTCGAGATGACGCCAGCTGTTCCAAGCCAGCGTCGCGACGCGGTCGCCGAGCTTGATGCCGGCCTTGTCGAGCCGCTGCGCCACCCGCAACGCGCGTTTGCGCAATGCTGCGTAATTCGTGGTGTGGAACGGACCTTCGACCGAGCGCGTGATGATCTGTCGTTCGGCGTGATAGGTCGCGGCGTGATCGATGACACGATGGCACAACAGCGGCCAATCCTGCATCAGGCCCAGCATGGCGTTTCCCCTGTTTCGCGTTACGCGGAAGGTTACCTGTCCCGGCCGGCCAGGCAAACTCCTTCGTTGCGGCCTTACTCCATGCCGCGGCGCACAACAGCTTGTCTGCCGGCCGGCAGATGGCCTATGCATGTCCGCTCATCGGCTCGATCCCCCAACGGACGGTGCAGCGATCGTGCCGGAGATGTTCGCGTGAAATGGCCTCTCGTCATCGCCGTCCTGCTCGGCGCGACCGCGATGGCGGCGGCGCAGGACACAAGCCATCCGAGCGCATCACCGCCGCCGCGGAACAAACCCGCGCATGGTACCGCGCGGGCGGCGCAGCCGCAGCCCGTCGTCATTCCGCAGCAATTTGCGCCGTCGCAGGAGGCCTATGCCTCAATGCCGGAAAGCGCCGACGCTACCGCGCAGACGGCGCCGTCGGTGTGCCAATTACGCTTGGCGAAGATTGCCGTCTTTCAGGCGCAGCCCATTCTGGTCGGCGCCGGCGAGTGCGGCGCCATCGATGTGGTGCTGATGGACACCGTGATCCTGCCCGATCAGACCAAGGTCGCGGTGACGCCGCCGGCCACCCTGCGCTGCCCGATGGCGGAACAGGTAGCGCTTTGGCTGCGCGCCGACGTCGTCCCGTCGCTGAAGGATTTTCCGCCGCTGCTCGGCCTCGACAACTTTGCGTCCTATGACTGCCGCGGCCGCAACAACATCCGCGCCGCGCAAATGAGCGAGCACGGCCGCGCCGATGCGCTCGACGTGCGCGATTTCAAGGTCGCCGACGGCCGGACACTGACGCTGACCGACGTCAATGTCGCCAAGATCTGGCGCGAAGCGATTCGCACCAGCGCCTGCGCGCGGTTCTCGACGGTGCTCGGCCCGGGCTCCGACGGCTTTCACGAGGAGCACATCCATCTCGATCTCGCCGAACGCCACAACGGCTACAAAGTGTGCCAATGGGACGTGCGCGAACCGCCCCCGCCGCCCGAGGTGCTAGCAAAAGCCGCAACGCCGCCGGCCGACGACGCGGCGGCGGATGTCAATACCGCAACGGCCGAAGACGACGCGGCGCCGATTCCTCTCGACGAAGTGCCGCTACCGCGGCCGCGCCCGAGGACGGCGAATGCCGCGGAGGATGGATCTGGGCCATTGAAAAAGTTGCGCAGCAATTGAGGCAAAAAAGAACCGGGCGGCGCGCCCGGTCCCAATTTTCGCCCGGACAGTTCTTTAGCGGCCGGGCGAGACGACGAGGTTATTAGTTATGCCTGTGGTGATGCCAGTCATGATCGTGGTGATGATGATGACCACCACCAATAACGACGACCGGATCGGCCTTCGCGGGTGCCGCGTAGGGAAGCGTCAGTCCCAGTGAGACCAGGGCGGCAAGAGTAAGAATGAACGTTCGCATTGTTATCCTCCAAATGGCGTGATCTGACACGACAACAATTCGCGCGTGGAAAAACCGTTCCGAAGAGAGTTCTGAACGAATATTCAGACGCGTTCGTATCTGCTATGACGACAGGCTTTTGACGCCGCCGCGATAGCGGCGGCGATCCGCCGCACCGCCAAAGGACTCCATGTCTCAGTCGAGCAATATGTCCCCGCTCAGCAATATTGCAGCCCGCGACGTCGAAACGCTGGTGCACCCCTATGTTAATCTCGCCAGTTTTCGCGAGAGCGGTCCGCTCATCATCGAGCGCGGCCAGGGCGTCTATGTCTACGATTCCGACGGCAAGCCTTACATCGAGGGCATGGCGGGGCTGTGGTGTACCGCGCTCGGCTACGGCAACGAGGAGCTGGTCGAAGCCGCAACGACGCAGATGCGCAAGCTCTCGTTCGCGCATTTGTTCAGCGGCCGCAGCCACGATCCAGCGATCGAACTCGCGGAGAAACTCAAAGAGATCGCGCCGGTGCCGATCTCCAAGGTGTTCTTCTGCAATTCCGGCTCGGAGGCGAACGACACCCAGGTCAAGCTGGTCTGGTATCTCAACAACGCGCTCGGCCGGCCGAAAAAGAAGAAGATTATCAGCCGCGTGAAGGCCTATCACGGCGTGACGATCGTGGCGGCATCGCTGACCGGCCTACCCGCCAATCACCGCGACTTCGACCTGCCGCTGCCTGGCTTTTTGCACGCCTCATGTCCGCATCACTACCGCTTCGCGCAAGACGGCGAAACCGAGGAGCAGTTTTCAGCACGCCTCGCCGAAGAGCTCGACGCGCTCATCGTCAAGGAAGGCCCCGAGACCGTTGCCGCCTTTATCGCCGAGCCGGTGATGGGCGCGGGCGGCGTGATCGTGCCGCCGCGCGGTTATTTCGAAAAAATCATGCCGGTCTGCCGAAAGCATGACGTGTTCATGATCAGCGACGAGGTGATCTGCGGCTTCGGCCGACTCGGCACGCGGTTCGGCTGCGAAAAGCTCAATTTCGCCCCGCACTCGATATCCGTCGCCAAGGCACTGTCGTCGGCCTATCTGCCGATCGCCGGCGTCATGATTCCTGAAATCATGTACCAGGGGCTCCTCACCGAGAGCAAAAAGATCGGCCTATTCGGTCACGGCTTCACTTACGGCGGCCACCCGGTTTCCGCCGCCGTCGCACTCAAGGCGATCGAGATTTACGCGCGCGACCGCATCGTCGAGACCGCCGCCGAGCGGGCGACGCGATTCCAGGCGCGGCTTTCGGCACTCGGCCGGCATCCGCTGGTTGGCGAGGCGCGCGGGCTCGGTCTGATTGGCGGGCTGGAATTGGTCGCCGACAAGATCAGCAAGCGTTCATTTGCTCCGCAGCATGGCGTTGGCGCGCATGCGGTGCAGTTCGCGGAAGCCGAAGGCCTGATCGTGCGCGCGGTGCTCGGCGACGTGGTGACGCTGTGCCCGCCGCTGGTCATCAGCGAACAGGAGGTCGATGAATTATTCGACCGGCTGACCCGCGCACTCGACAAGACGCTCGATTGGACGACGCGTGAGCGCCTCGCGCAGTCGTGAGGACCGCGGGATCGGGTTCCCGCCGCGATGAACGCTCCATTCATCACTCGCCCGCTATGAGGTTGCGGTGGCTATCCGAGATCGCACCGTTATGGATTTGACGGCCAGCAAAGGCCTTGGCCTCGCACCGGCGGCAAAGCCGCGGCTGACGCGGCGCCGCTTTCTCACCGCGAGCGCGGGGTTCGTCGGACTGTCCGCGACCGCGACCGGCACCTATGCCGGCGTGATCGAGCCGCTCGGCCTCGTCGTCACCCCCTATGCGCTGACGCCGCCAGGCTGGCCGGCGGACCGCAAGCTGACGATCACGGTCATCGCCGACCTTCATGCCGGCTGGCCCGACATGCCGCCGCACCATATCCGTCAAGTGATCGCGACCGCGAATGCATTGCGGTCCGACCTGATCGTGCTGCTCGGGGATTTCAAGGCCTGGTATCGGTTCAAGACCAGACCCGTCGCCGATTCGGACTGGGCGGCCGAATTGGCGCGGCTCCAAGCTCCACTCGGCGTCTGGGCGATCCTCGGCAACCACGATTGGTGGCACGACCTCGCCGGCGTGCGCCGCGCACTCTCCGGTGTCCGCATCCCGCTGCTCGAAAACCAAGCGGTGCTGCTCGGTGAAACCAGCCAGCGGTTCTGGCTCGCGGGGCTCGGTGATCAACTCGCAATCCCGCTTGGCGAGGGCCGATTCCGAGGGATCGACGATCTGCCGGGCACGCTGGCGCAGATCAAGACCGACGATCCCGTGCTGCTGTTGGCCCACGAGCCGGATATTTTCCCGGAGGTACCGTCAGGCGTTGCGCTGACGCTAGCCGGCCACACGCATGGCGGACAGATCCGGGTGCCGTTTGTCTGGCAGCACTACGTGCCGTCGCAATACGGCGCGCGCTTCGCTTATGGCCATGTGATCGAGGATAACCGCCATCTGATCGTCTCCGGCGGGCTCGGCACCAGCATTGTTCCCGCCCGCTTCGGCGTGCCGCCCGAGATCGTCCACATCACGCTCGGCGCTTGAACACGCCGATAAGCAAGCGGCGCCGGCCAAGGCCGGCGCCGCGTCACCCCCAAAGTCCCCGGAAGGCTTAGAACGGCTTGCTTGATGTCGGAGCGTCGGAGCCCGCCGCGACTTGCGGGCTATACGGCGCATCGCCCTGCTTCGGCGCTAACACGACGACGATCGTGCCGACCTTGACGTGGTTGTAGAGATCGATCGCATCTTCGTTGGTCATGCGAATGCAGCCGGACGAGATAGCCTGACCGATATATTCGGGCTGATTGGTGCCGTGGATGCGGTAGAGCGTGTCCTTGTTGCCGGAATACAAATACATGCCGCGCGCGCCCATCGGATTATGCGGTCCGCCGGTGACATAGGCCGGCAACGGTCCGAGCCTTTGCTGCTCGCCCGATGTCGGCACCCAAGCTGGCCATTCTTCCATGCGGCCGACCTTGGCGACTCCGCTCCACACCTGGGCCTCTTCGCCGACGGCGATGCCGTAGCGAATAGCCTGACCCTTCGGCAGCACGTAGTAGAGGAACTTGCTGTCGCTATCGACGACGATGGTGCCCGGCGCTTCCTTGCGGGTGTAATCGACGATGTGGCGCTTATAGGGTTCCGGAATCGACGCCTGCGCGTAGGGCAGGTTGGACATCAATTCCTTGTCGCGCGCATTCCAGCCGACCTGAGTCGCCGGCTCAAGCGTCTCCTGCATGCAGCCGCCCAGCGCCACGCCGATGATCAAGAATGCAATTATACGCGTCAACATCACTTGCCTATCTCTCTGCCCACCCAACGCCGCCCCGGCCGATGAATAGAGTGAATCCCAATACCCAAACCGCCGCCACCATACCAGTCGATACTGCATCCAGACTGCAAGGTCCGCGCCGACTGTTGCAGGAATGCCGCAGTTGCCGTTGTCAGCGGGGACAACCCGGCCCGGAACGCGGGCAATTCCGTCCGATCGCGCCCGCCGAGTATCGCCTTGAGACATTAATCAAGAGTTTACCACAATAGGTTCAGCTGGGCCGAACGCGCGAGGCGCGATCGGAATGTCACGGTGACGCACCATTTGTCGCCCATTTCCGCCGCAGTCCTCGCCTACAACTTGATCAGCACTTGTCGATAAGGGAATGGGGTTCTGAAATGACGACTTTGACCGCCGAAATGGCCAAGAAAACCGCCGAGAAGCATCCGGCGCACGCGCTATCCGACGAGAATAGTGCCGAAAAAAGCAGCCTCGGCTGCCGTTACGGGCAGATCGGCATTCCCGCAGTCGCCGCCGCTGCGCGTTACCAGGGCGGCGCCAATCACCCGGCCAAAGCACCTGCGCCAGCCTGGCGGCGCAGCTACTCGGGCTAAGACGCATCAGCGGATATGCCGCAACTGCGACGTCAGGCCAAACCGGACGTGAGAAGGGGACGCGGAGTCCCCTTTTTGATTTGAGATTTGGGCCGATCGCATCGTCAGATCAGTGGCTTGCCGGGATGCGCGGGAGCGCATCGCGCGTCAGCCAGACCTCCAATGCCGCCAGCGCCGCCACCGCGACACCGATCGCCACGTCGATGGTCATGGCATCGCTGTCCTGGAAGCCGAGCAGCCAGGGCGATACGATCAGCGCTAAGCCGGCGACCAGGATGAACCACTCCTCCCACACCGCAAAAGCGGCGAGCGCGGCGATCGAAAGTACTGCGATGATGATCCCGACGACCGACGCCGTCTGCCATTGCGCGCCGATGGAAAGACCGAACAGCCAAGGCGAGAAGAAAAGAACGCTGCTGAGGATGAGGTTCACCACATCGCACAACCGCACACTCGACCAGTCGTCCATGACGTCCTCGCTGCACCGCGCGCACGACCCAGCGCAGGAGCAACCGCATGCGGCGTGTTTGGTTCCCTATTGGCGCATTCGGGGCTCACAATACGACGTTGAAAAGGGCGGCGCGAAGTGAGCCAAGCGGGCGAGCTTGCGGCAGAGTTCACGGCAGGTGAAGTCGAAGCCGGCCGCAAGATGTTCGCTGGCGACTGGAACTTTATCTCAGCCGCGAGTTCGCTGCAGTCGCTGCCGCCGATGCGCGGGCCGGAAA
Organism: Xanthobacteraceae bacterium; assembly: GCA_049519075.1. Taxonomy (GTDB): domain Bacteria; phylum Pseudomonadota; class Alphaproteobacteria; order Rhizobiales; family Xanthobacteraceae; genus BOG-931. The sequence continues at coordinate 22,561 of JBEKRD010000050.1, forward strand.
TCGCCTTCGCTGGCCGCTCCAATGTCGGCAAATCGTCGCTGATCAACGCGCTGACCGGCCGCCGGGCGCTGGCCCGCACTTCCAATACGCCCGGACGGACCCAGGAATTGATCTTTTTCGGCGGGCACGATCATCTCAACCTGGTCGATATGCCGGGTTACGGCTACGCCGCCGCGGCCAAGAGCAAGGTGGCCGCCTGGACCAAGCTCATTCACGATTATCTGCATGGGCGCGCCACTTTGGCGCGTGTCTACGTGCTGGTCGATGCGCGCCATGGCCTGAAAACCGCCGACGATGCTATTCTCGATACGCTCGGCCGGGCCGCGGTGAGCTACGAGATCGTGCTCACCAAATGCGACCAGGTCGAGGAAGCGGAACTGATCCAGCGGACCGAAACGCTCAGGGCGGCGTTGCGCAAGCGCGCGGCGGCCTTTCCCGATCTGATCGCCACTTCGGCGCGCACCGGAGCCGGAATCGAGAACTTGCGCGCCGCCATCGCGCGGCTTCTCGCCGAGCGGGGCGGCTGAAACGCATTGTCGGGCAGCCGTCACGCGGCTAGAAGACTGTCGCCGATTGCCGGGAAGAACCAGCCGATGAGCACGACCGACCCCGTAACTCCCGAGGTGCAAGCCCGCATCCTGGCGGAAGCCTTGCCCTATATGCAGCGCTACGACGAGGAAATCGTCGTCGTCAAATATGGCGGCCATGCCATGGGCGCGGAGCAGATGGCGCGCGAATTCGCCCGCGATATTGTGCTCTTGGAGCAGACCGCGATCAATCCGGTGGTCGTGCATGGCGGCGGCCCGCAGATCGAAGCCATGCTCAAGCAAGTCGGCGTCGAGCCGCACTACGCTGCGGGGCTGCGCATCACCGATGCCAAGACGCTTGAAATCGTCGAAATGGTGCTGGCCGGCTCCATCAACAAGCAGATGGTCGGCTACATCAACGACGCCGGCGGCAAAGCCATCGGCTTGTGCGGCAAGGACGGCAATATGGTGGTCGCACGCAAGCTGACGCGCACCGTGATCGATCCCGGTTCCGCGATCGAGAAGGTGGTCGATCTCGGCTTTGTCGGCGAGCCCGACAAGGTCGACACTACCGTGCTCGATACCATCCTCGGCCGCCAGCTGATCCCGGTGCTGGCGCCGGTCGCCGCCGCGGCGCATGGCGGCACGTTCAATGTCAATGCCGATACCTTTGCCGGCGCCATCGCCGGCGCGCTCAAGGCGAAGCGGCTGTTGCTGCTCACTGACGTGCCCGGCGTGCTCGACAAATCGAAGCATCTGATCAAGCAATTGTCGGTCGACGACGCGCGCCGGCTCATTGCCGACGGCACCATCTCCGGCGGCATGATTCCGAAAGTCGAGACCTGCATCGAGGCGCTCGACCGCGGCGTCGAAGGCGTGGTGATCCTCGACGGCAAGGTGCCGCACGCCGTGCTGCTCGAATTGTTCACCGAGCTCGGCGCCGGCACGCTCATTCACAATTAGCTTTTGGCTTCCCGTACCATGTTTCCCCTGGCGCCCGGCATCGCGGCGGGTACCGCGCTCGGCATCTCCGATGTGCTGGCGAAGATCATTCTGGCGGCCGGCGGCGACGTCCTCACGATGCTGTCGTTTCGCAGCATCATCGGGCTTGTTTTCGTCGCCACGTGGCTGCGCTTCGGACCGAAGCCCTCCGCCGACGCGCGTGTGCGCTGGATCGCAATGGGCATCGGCATTCTGTTCGCCGGTCTCATCTTCTGCCTGTTCAAGGCGATCGAGGCGATCGATGTGCCGACGGCGATTCTGTCCTACTTCAGCTATCCTTTATTGACCGGACTGAGCGCCGCGCTCCTCGGTCTTGAACCGTTGCGCTGGAAGGGCGTGCTATGTGCCGTCGCCGCATTTTGCGGCCTGGCGATCATGATCGGCGCGCATCCCGCCGGTCTTTCGCTCGCCGGCATCGCTTATGCGCTGGGCGCCGCCTGTTGCCGTACCGGCGTGCTGCTCGCCACCCGCGGCTATCTGGTCGGCGCCGATGCGCGATTGACGACATGGTATTCGATGTTGTCGTCGACCGCAGTGTTCATCGCGGTGTCAGTGGCCAAGCAAACCTGGAACATGCCGCAAACAAATCTGGGCTTGGCGTATCTGGTCATACTAAGCTTGGCGACGACCGCCGCAATCTTATTTATCTTTGTCTCAACGGTGCGTATCGGCCCGTTTCGCACCGCGCTAATCATGAATCTCGAGCCGTTGACGGCGATGATTTTGAGCGCGCTTGTGCTCGGCCAGGTCGTTACGCCGATTCAGGGCGTTGGCAGCGCCGTCATGTTGGCGGCCCTGGTTGCGTTTCAATTGTGGCGATGAGCTTTATGGTAGTTTTACGGATTCCGAGCTTGGCGCCAGCCGGATCAAGTTCAGTTGATCCGAATCACGCCTTCGTGTCACAAACTCGGCTAACTTTGCGCCGAGGCTCTCGCAGTAATCACAGAAAATGTCCGTGCTAAGGTGAGGATGGGGCCATGCGCGGCTTCCACAACAGTTCCTTCGATCCCCAGACTCTGGTCGTTCTCGAAACGGCTTTCGACGAGGCGTGGCTGACGCTCAAAGCGATCGGCAACACAACGGTGAGGCCTGACGAATTGGCGCGTTGCGTATTACGGCTTGCCATGGAAGGCGAACGCGATCCCGTGCGACTGCACGACGGCGCGCTCAAAGGCTTGATTCCAGCGACGGCCTGGCGGGAGGCCGGCTGAGCTTTCACTGGCGATTGCCTCAGGAATGCGCGGCGAATATCGCGACAGCTGCGACCAAGACGCCGGCCAGTGCGCCACAGAGTAACGCCCACACGAATGGAATTGACCTACGCCAGACCCGCCGCATCGATCGCCCCCGCACAACTTGCAACAAAGCTCATCCTTTTTCCGGATACCGGTTCCCACCGCCGCGGGTCATGCTTTAAAAGTGATTCGGCGAATATCCGAAGTGCGTCGCCGAAAGTCCTCGCCGACAACCGTCATTTGCAAACATGGCAACAACGAGTCGCCGGAATAAGCAGCCGTCCGCCGGCAGCGCCAGCACGCCCGACTTTAAACATGTCGAAACCTGGGTGTTCGATCTCGACAACACGCTCTACCCGCATCATCTGAATTTGTGGCAGCAGGTCGACGAACGCATCCGCGACTACATCGTCGGCTTTCTCAAAGTCACCCATGACGAAGCGTTCCGGATGCAAAAGGACTATTACCGTCGCTACGGCACGACTATGCGCGGCTTGATGGAGGAGCACGGCCTACAACCGGACGAATTCCTCGAAATCGTGCACCAGATCGATCATTCACCGCTGACGCCTAATCCTGCGCTTGGCGCGGCCATCGCGAAGCTGCCGGGCCGCAAGTTCATCCTTACCAATGGGACACGACACCATGCCGACGCCGTCCTGCGCCGGCTCGAAATCGATAGGCATTTCGAGGACGTCTTCGACATTAAAGCGGCCGAGTTCGAACCTAAGCCGGGACCGCGTGTCTATGAGCGCTTCCTTGAGCGTCACCACGTCGATCCGGCCCGATCGGCAATTTTCGAGGACCTCGCCCGCAACCTCGAAGTGCCGCACGCGCTCGGCATGATCACCGTGCTGGTGGTGCCGGAGGGCACACGCGTCGTCTTGCGCGAAGACTGGGAACTCGCAGGCCGCGATGCGGCGCATGTCGATCATGTCACCGACGATCTCGCCGGATTCCTGCGTCAAATTGCGGCTGCTTGACATCGTCCATCGCTGCCCCGACAAACCGCGCAACGGGGACCATGTTCATGTCGTCAGCCGGGACTGCCGAAGAAGCTGGCCAGAATTCCATCGCGAACCTGGCCAAAACGATCGACGCGGCCTTCGAGCGGCGCGATGAGATCGGCCCATCGACCAAAGGCGAAGTTCGCGACGCCGTCGAGAGCGCGCTTGAATTGCTCGACCGCGGCGCCGCGCGCGTGGCGGAACGAACGTCCGACGGCACGTCGCAGGGGACCTGGCGCGTCAATCAATGGCTGAAGAAGGCGGTACTGCTGTCGTTTCGTCTCAACGACATGAGCGCAATCCCGGGCGGCCCCGGCCACGCGCTGTGGTGGGATAAAGTGCCGTCGAAGTTCGAGCATTGGGACGATAAGCGTTTCCGCGGCGCCGGCTTTCGCGCGGTGCCTGGCTGCGTGGTGCGCCGCTCCGCTTATATCGCACCGGGCGTGGTGCTGATGCCGTCATTCGTCAATCTCGGCGCCTATGTCGATCAAGGCACCATGATCGACACCTGGGCGACGGTCGGCTCCTGCGCGCAGATCGGCAAGAATTGTCACATTTCCGGCGGCGCCGGCATCGGCGGCGTGCTCGAACCCTTGCAGGCCGGCCCAGTCATCATCGAGGACAACTGCTTCATTGGCGCGCGCTCTGAAGTCGCCGAAGGCGTCATTGTGCGCGAAGGCTCGGTGCTGTCGATGGGCGTGTTTATCGGCGCCTCGACCAAGATCATTGACCGCGACTCCGGCGCGATCATACAGGGTGAGGTTCCGGCTTATTCGGTGATCGTCCCGGGCACCATGCCCGGAGCACCAAGCAAGTCCGGTGCAGCTACGCCTAGTCTTTATTGTGCCGTCATCGTCAAACGGGTCGACGAGAAAACCCGCGCCAAGACCAGCATCAACGAATTGCTTCGGGACTAAGAACGCCGCGTATCAGAGCAAGTATTGCCGATGGATTGGGCCTACCTACTCAACAGTTTCGACGGCCGCATCAGCCGCAAGACATTCTGGATTGCGATGGTAGCGGTGACGGTCGCCGAGATTTTCGGCCACATGCTCGCCGAACAAATCCAGGGCGACCGGCTCAGCGCCATCATTGACCTTGCCTTCACCTACCCCGAATTCGCGGTCGCCGTGAAACGCGGCCATGATCGCAACGTGCCGCTGTGGCTATTGATCGCGTTTTTCGGCGCCGGCGCCATCCTCGACCTCCTCACGGTGCTCGAAATGACCGGCACCGAAGACGAGCCCAGCATGCTGTCGCTCCTCATCGCATTGCCGTTTACCGTGTTAGGCATCGCCCTGCTGGTCGAACTCGGCTTCCGCAAGGGGACGCCGGGTCCGAACCAATATGGCCCGGATCCGCTGGCACCGAATGCGATACCGCCGCGGACTTGACTGGATGCGACCGCGCGATCACCACTGACGCGCATGACCGCCGATCCTATCGCCATTACCCGCGATCTCGTCCGCTGCCGCTCCGTCACGCCGGAGGATGCGGGCGCGCTTAGCTTTTTGCAGGGCTTGCTGGGGCAAGCGGGATTTGACGTCCATCGCATGACATTTGCCGAACCGGGCACGGCGCCCGTCGAGAATCTTTACGCACGGATCGGCGCGGCAATACCCAATCTGGTGTTCGCCGGACATACTGACGTGGTGCCGCCGGGCAACGAGGCGGCATGGGCGCATCCGCCGTTTGCCGGCGAGGTGTCGGGCGACATGCTTTACGGCCGCGGCGCCGTCGACATGAAGGGCGGCATCGCCTGCTTCGTCGCCGCGGCGCTCGATTATCTCGATGCCAATGACGGTAAGCCGAAGGGCTCGATCTCGCTCCTGATCACCGGCGACGAGGAAAGCGTCGCGGTCAACGGCACGATCAAGCTTTTGCAATGGGCGGCCGCCCGCGGCGAAAGATTTGACCACTGCATTCTCGGCGAACCGAGCAATGTTGATACGGTTGGCGACACCATCAAGGCCGGGCGGCGCGGTTCGCTCAACGGCACGCTCATCGTGAGCGGCCGCCAGGGCCATGTCGCCTACCCCGATCGCGCGGACAATCCGACCCGCGGCCTCGTCACGTTGATCGCCGCGCTGCAGGCCCCGCTCGACGAGGGCAGCGAGCATTTTTCGCCGTCGAACCTCGAATTCACCTCGATCGACGTCGGCAACGCGACAGTCAATCTTATTCCCGCCGAAGCGCGCGCGCGTTTTAACGTCCGCTACAACGACCGTCACAGTCAGGCGGCGCTCAAAGCCTTGCTCGAGCGCCGCGCACAAAAGGCTGCGGCCGGACGCATTCATTATGCATTCGATTGGCAGCCGTCGAATGCGGACGTCTTTGTTACGAAGCCCGGACCGTTCACCGATCTCGCTGTCGCGGCAATCGCCGAGGTAACCGGCCGCCGGCCGCAGCTTTCGACCAGCGGGGGCACCTCCGACGCCCGCTTTATCAAGGATTATTGCCCGGTGCTGGAATTCGGCTTGGTCGGGCAAACCATGCACGCGGTCGACGAGCACACGCCGATCAAAGACCTTATTACGCTGACGGCGATCTACCGGCGGATCATCGAGCGCTATTTTGCTTGAGCCCAAGAACTTGAGTCCAAGACTCGAGCCGAAGGCTCGAGCCCAAGACTTGAGCCTAAGATAAGCTCAGTCCCGCCTTATTCCGTTCACCATTCCGCGCGACGGTACCGGAACGCACTTGATTTGAACCAAAGACTGGCGAAAGACTTCTAAGAACTGGGCGACCGACCGTTCGGGTGTTGATGATGCGTCCTGCCTCGATTTACGGCTTTCACCTTTCCGGCTCATCGCTCGCCGCCTGGCTCCTCGCCGGGGCACTCTCCCTGCCCTTCGCGTCTGTGGCGTGCGCCAACATCGCCATTTCGATCGACAAAAGCGCGCAACAGATGTCAGTCGCAGTCGACGGCGCGCAGCGTTACACGTGGCCGGTTTCGACCGGCCGGCCGGGCTACGACACGCCGAATGGCAGCTTCAAGCCGAACCGCATGGACGCCGACCATTTCTCGCAGGAATGGGATAATGCGCCGATGCCGCATACGATCTTCTTCGATCTGCACGGCCACGCCATCCACGGCTTCTTCGACGTCAAGCATCTCGGCCTTGCCGTATCGCACGGCTGCGTAAGACTTTCGCCGGAACACGCTGCGACCCTGTTCGATCTGGTCAAAACCGAAGGCATGGCCAACACCAGCGTCGTCGTCACGGGCCGTACGCCGGGCGGCGATAACGGTCCGGTGGCGCGCGCGCATATGCCCGAGAACGAGACCTCCTATTCCGCCCAGCCGACGCAGCTGGCGCCGCAATATCAGGAACCGCAGCCGCAATACCAAGAACCGCAGCCGCAGCCCTATTACAGCCAGCAAGTTTATGGCCAGCCCGCATACGGTCAGCGGTACTACGCCCAGCCCCAACCCTATTACGGCCAGCCGCGGCCCCTTTACGCGCAGCCGGGATATCCGCCGCAACCTCCGCCGGTCTATCGGCAGTGGTAGACGCGCTCACGCCGTATTGAAGAGACGCCGTGCTGCTGTCATTCTGCCGCCGCCAAAGATGGAATAGTCTTTAGCGTCCGCTGTTGGTTACAGCGGGCGTTTTTTTGACCGGGAGGACACCACCATGCCGTTCGTTCGACGTTTGAGCTTCGCCGCCGGCGTTTTCGCACTTGCCGCTTCTGCCGCGCCCGCCGGCGCCGCGTTGATCATGCACAAAGATCTATCGCTCGACGTCGCCAAGACCATCGCCGAAGCTGCGATCGCTGCCTGTCAGGCCAAGACCTATGCGACATCAGCGGTCGTCGTCGATCGTGACGGCGACACGATCGTCGCCATGCGCGCGGACGATGCGAGTCCGCACACGATGGAGAACGCCCGTCGCAAGGCTTATACCGCGATGACCTTCAAGCAGCCGACGGCCGAATATGCCAAGAAGCTGCTAGACCCCAATTCGGTCGCCCATCAGCAGGTGACGCTACCCAACGTAATCGCCATTCCGGGCGGGCAGCCGATCAAGGCTGGCAATTTTGTGATTGGTGGCATCGGCGTATCCGGCTCGCCGGGCATTGACGACGACTGCGTCAATGCCGGCCTCGACAAAGTGAAGGACGAATTGAAATAGCCGTGTGACGAGATTGTTCTTTGCGCGCCTCACTCCGGCTCGATGCCGGCCGCCTTGATCAGCGTCGTCCATTTTGCCAATTCGACCTTCACGTAATCGGAAAAGCCGGCCGGGCCGATCCAGTAGATTTCGACGCCGCCGTCTCGAAAGCGGTCGCGCACCTCCTGGCTCGCCAGGACTTTCTGGATTGGGACGGCGAGCCTGTCCACGACGCTTTGCGGCAGAGCCGCCGGCCCGAATATGCCGGTCCAGGCGAGCAGGTCGTAGCCCGGCATGACCGTCGCATTCAAAGTGGGTAGGTCGGGCAGAGCCGGATCGCGCTCCTTGGTCAGCACGGCGAGCGGACGTATTTTGCCCGCTTTGAGCATAGGCAATCCGGTGCTGAAGTCCGGCACGCCCATTTGGATGTGCCCGGCCATCAGATCCGTCACCGCCGCCGGATTGCTGCGATAGGCGACCGGCACGACGTCGAGGTTAAGCCGCCGTTTTATGGTCTCGACCGTGATCCGCCCGGTCGAGTTGCCATAACCGGCGGCAAGCTTGCCGGGATTCGCCTCGGCATAGGCCACCAGCTCGGCCATCGATTGCACCGGCAGGTCGTTATTGACGGCGATGAAGGACGGGAAGCTGCCGACGCGGGCAATCGGGGTGAAATCCCTGATCGGGTCGTACGGCACGTGCTTGAACAAAGCCGGTGCAGCGGAATGGGTGCTGTTCGAAGTCAAGAGCAGCGTGTAGCCATCGGGCTTGGCGTGCGCCACGTCCTCCGCCGACAGCATGCCGCCCGCACCCTCGTGGTTCTCGATCACGAACGGCTGGCCGAGCGCGTCCTGCAGATATTTGCCGATCAGGCGGGCCGCCGTATCGGTCGCGCTGCCGGCGGCGAACGGCGTGACGATGGTGACCGGTCGAATCGGATAATCGTCGGCAAAAGCCGGCGCGCCGGCGCCGGCCACCATCAGCAACATCACCGCCGCACGGCACAGCCGGCCCATTCCATTCATTGCGACCCTCCCGCTTTGACCTTTTCAGTTCGGCTTCTGAAACTTGAGCACGAAATTGTCGAGCGGCATGTCGGCTTTGTAGCTCGGGAAGTCATGGGTGTCGGCGGCGTTGCGCCAGAAATTGCCCTCGGCAACGAAGTGAAAACCGGCGGCCTCGATCTCCTGTCGCTCGGTACTCTCCTCGATGCGATGCAGCGTTTTACTGACCGAGATGCCCTGCCCCGGGAGCGCCGAATGATCGGCCGTGATCAATATCCCGCCCGGCTTGAGCGCCGCGAACAGCTTGCGGTTCATCGCGGCGCGATCGACGGCCATGTAGGTTGTGTCATGGTAGTAGAAGAGAAACGTGATCAGATCGAGATCGCCGACACCGGGCGGCACCGGGTCGTCGAACGGCGCCACGTCGGCGACTGCGTCCTTCATCGCCGGCGTCGCCATGCGCGCGGCGAAAGCGGCCTTGGGTCTGTCGCCGAGTTCCGCGGGGTTCTGCCCATAGACGATGCCGTTCGGCGCCACGGCGCGCGCCATCAGTTCGGTGGAGTAGCCGCCACCGGCGCCCATATCGAGCACCTTCATGCCGGGACGCACGCCGGCGAAGGCAAGAAGCGGCAGCGGATCGCGGCGTTTGTCGGCTTGCCGGTCGGCATCGCTGCGATCGGGCGCTGCGAGGAGCGCGGCATAATCAGGCGCCGCTTGGGCACGCGCGCCGTGAGGCGCGACGCCGGCGATACAGGCGATCAGGCCAAACGCCGCGGCCGTGGATCTCCTGCGGAACCATTGTGCGTTCATTTCATCCTCCCGGCCTTTTTTATGAACCGCGCTTCTGAGCATCGTAGGGCACCCAGAGCGCCGCTCCTAGGGTAGGGCTGCGGCTAATCCCGAAATCCTTCGCGGCAAATGCCTGTGGAGATGTTGTGGACGAAGGCTTGGTCAGGGATGCGGATAAGCTGTGGATGGCGATGTGGAAGGCTGGTAGTGTCTCAGTTTGGTTGTGGCGGCCGGGATAACGCTTCCGATCCGTCGATAATTGCCTGAGGCTTCTCTGCTAATCGGTTTTGCTCGTCGGCGTCCATTGCTGTGAGTAAGTCTGTGAATTTCAACGGGGGGTCTGGATCAGGCCAGCCGCCATTGCCGGAGTTACCCCAAGGGTCTTGTGATTTCGAACCCAGTTCTACCAAAAGAAATACAGGGCCAGCGCGTGACAGTGATTTTCGAATTTCTTCGAAAATGCATTGGTGAGCCGGGTAAAACGCCGCATCCGCATCGTCAAATTTTGCCGTTCTGCGAATGACGTTGCCCTTGCCGGGCCGCCTTTCGTCCCAGCTTTCTGAGCGCGGCTTACCCGCTTTGCCGGGGTTGCCTCTTCAATTTCCCAGTAACAATTCGCCCGATCATGATGCCGCACCGATCACGTCGGCGGGCGCTTCTCGCCTTTGGGGCCTCGGGGCATCGTTTCGTTGACCTTCACATCCTTGATGCGCACTGCCGCCCAGAGGGCGAGCTTGTCGCAATCCTTCGCCGTCCTGAGAATCGTTGCCTTGGCGATCGTGTCATCCGTCCTTTCGGACAGAGCCCGCGCCTGGGCGGCTTGCTGCCGCCAGTATTCAAAATCATTGAAGTAGGGGATATGGGGCATGGATTACGATTCTCCCACCCCGATTCTAGCCCACTTAGGCCAACCCTGCTACGGGGCCTGAAATTCAAACTGAGACCCTACCGCAAGGCTCGATCCGATGCAGCGACAAGTCGCCTCCAACGAGCCTTTTGAACTAGGTATAGAAATACATAAATAATAGACATTTCAATGGCTTATAGAACTCATTTGCCCTCCCCCACGACGTCGCTTGCGACGCTGATAACCGATGAACAATCGGCGCGCCGCGTTGCGGATCTCGTGGCCGAGAGCATCTTGGCCGACGAGGTCGCCGTAAGCTTGACCGAGGTGGTGGCGGAGGCGGGACCTGGCCGCTGGCGGGTGGCAATTTATTGCCGCGCCGAGCCGGAAGAAGGCCCGCTCCGGGCGCTGACCGCGGCGGCAGCCGGACCGGCAGCCGGCGAGGCGCTCACCTTCGAGCGGCTCAAGGCGAAAGACTGGGTTGGTGAAAGCCTCGCCGGACTCAAGCCCGTTGCCGCCGGCCGCTTCATCGTGCACGGCGCGCACGACCGCGCCCGCGTCCCGGTGAACCGCATCGGCATCGAGATCGAGGCCGCGTTAGCCTTTGGCACCGGTCACCACGGCACCACGCGCGGCTGCCTCTTTGCGCTCGACCGTTTGTACAAGTCGCGCGGCGGATCGAGCCGTGCACCACGCATTCTCGATCTCGGCACCGGCTCAGGCGTACTCGCCATGGCCGCGGCGCACGCGCTTTGCAGACGCGTGCTCGCAACCGACATCGATGCCGACGCGGTGCGCATAGCGCGTGAAAACACGTGGCTCAATGGCGTCGGTTCCTTGGTCGAGGTCGTGAGGGCGAACGGCCTGACCGCACCGGGGATCCGGGCTCGCGCGCCGTTCGATCTGGTCTTCGCCAATATTCTGCTCGGACCGCTGCAGCGGCTGGCTTCGCCGCTGACAAAGATCGTCGCTCCCGGCGGATACCTCGTCCTCTCCGGCCTCCTGACTGCGCGCTCGCCGCGTATCGCGCGCTTGTGCTCGAACGGCGGATCGCGATCGATGGCTGGACGACGTTGGTCTTCAAGCGGCCAGTTCTAACGCGCCCGCGCGTTGCTCCCCGCCGCTGGCGCCCCTAGATTGCGCCCATGTTCGAAGCGCATTTCCAGTCGTTCGAGGATCGCGGCGAAAAAGGTGCGAGCGCGGCGCGCGTCCAGGCGCTGCGGGCGGAGTTGCAGCGGCGCGGCCTCGACGGTTTCATCGTGCCGCGCGCCGACCGCTACCAGAACGAATATGTGCCGCCTTGCGCCGAGCGGCTCGCCTTCCTGACCGGCTTCACCGGCTCGGCCGGCGCCGCCATCGTGCTCAACGACCGCGCCGTCATTTTTGTCGACGGCCGCTATATGGTGCAGGTGCGCGAGGAGGTGGACACCCAGGTCTTCGCCGTGGCGCATCTGGTCGAGCATCCACCGGCGGTCTGGATCGAGCAGAATTTGCCGGCCGGCGCTAAGCTCGGCTATTCGCCGTGGCTCCATACAGTCGACGGAGCCGAGCGGCTCGCCAAAGCCTGCGAAGCGGCGCAAGCGAGCCTCGTTGCCGTCGACGACAATCCGATCGACGCCGGCTGGACCGATCGGCCGCAGCCCCCGCGCGGCGCGATCGTGCTGCACGATCTCCGCTATTCCGGCGAGACGGCGGAAGCCAAGCTAAGCCGTGTGCGCGCCGACATCGAAAAAGCCCATGCCGATGCGCTGGTGGTTTCCGATCCGCACGCCGTATCATGGCTGTTTAACATCCGCGGCAGCGACGTTCCGCACACGCCGGTGGCACTGGCCTTCGCCCTGGTGCGGACGGACGGCCGCCCGGCGCTTTATGCCGATGGCCGCAAGCTCGACAACGATGTCCGTCATCATCTGGAAGAACTTGCCGAGGTCCGCGAACCGGCGGATTTCGAGCGCGATCTGATCGCGCTCGGCAAAGCGCAGCGCGCGGTACGGCTCGATCCGGCCGCCTGCCCCGAGGCGATCGCGTGCCTCCTCGCCGGCAACGGCGGCAAGGTGTTGCGCGGCAGCGATCCGATCGTACCGATGAAGGCGGTCAAGAACGCAGCCGAAATCGCCGGCGCCCGCGCGGCGCAACAGCGCGACGGCGTCGCGGTGACGCGCTTCCTCGCCTGGTTCGACCGCGAGGCGCCGCGCGGCAAACTGACAGAGATCGACGCGGTCGCGGCGCTGGAGAGCTTTCGCCGCGACACCGGCCTGCTCAAGGACGTGTCATTTCCTACCATCGCCGGTGCCGGCCCCGACGGCGCCATCGTGCACTATCGCGTCAGCACGCGCAGCAACCGGCGCATTGCGCCTGGCGAACTCTTTCTCATCGATTCCGGCGGCCAGTACGAGGACGGCACCACCGACATCACCCGCACGCTGGCGGTCGGCACGCCGAGCACCGCCATGCGCAAGAACTTCACACTCGTGCTCAAAGGCCATATTGCGATTGCGCGTGCAATATTTCCGGATGGCACCTCAGGCGCCCAGCTCGATACTCTGGCGCGGCAATTTTTGTGGCGGCAGGGACTCGATTTCGATCACGGCACCGGCCACGGCGTCGGCAGCTATCTCTCGGTCCACGAGGGACCGGCACGCATCGCGAAACTTGGCACAGCGCCGCTCCAACGCGGCATGATCATTTCCAATGAGCCCGGCTATTACCGCACCGGCGCCTACGGCATCCGCATCGAAAATCTCGTTCTCGTTATCGAAGCCGCGCGCGTCGCCGACGCCGAAAAGCCGCTCAACGCGTTTGAGACGCTGACCCTCGCGCCGATCGACGCGCGCCTGGTCGAGCCGGCCTTGCTGACCGGCGAAGAAATCGCCTGGTTCGACGCTTATCACGCACGCGTGCGCGACACGCTCGCCCCTCTGGTCGATCCGCCGACACGCGATTGGCTGATCGCGGCGACGACGGAGCTTGGGTAAGGCTCACCGAATGAGCTTCGCCCATTCGTCCTCGGTCAGGACGGCGACGCCAAGCTTTTGCGCTTCCGCGAGCTTCGAGCCGGCGCCGGGTCCTGCGACCACGTAGTCGGTTTTCTTTGATACCGACCCCGACACTTTGGCGCCGAGCCGCTCTGCCGATGCTTTGGCCTCATCGCGAGTCATCTGTTCCAGCGTGCCGGTGAACACCACGGTCTTGCCGGCGACTTGCGAATTGGCGCGCGGCTTCTCGGCATCGAGGATTTTCACCTCTTTGGTCAGCCGCTCGACGATGTCGCGATTGTGGCTCTCGGCGAAATAGGCCTTGATGGCCTCGATCACCGTTTCGCCGATCTGGTCTAGCGCGTCCATCTCGACCATGGCTTCCTCGTCGTCCTTGGCCACTTTCAGGCAGGCGTCGTGGAAGGCGCGCCATGAACCGTAGCCGCGCGCCAAAGCGAGCGCCGTGGTCTCGCCGACATGGCGGATGCCGAGCGAGAAGATGAAACGGTCGAGCGCGATTTCGCGCCTCTGTTCGATGGCGGCGAACAGGTTGCGCACTGATGTCTCGCCGTAGCCCTCTTGCTCCTCAAGCTTGATCTGAGCGTTGCGCTTCGGCAGCTCGAAAATGTCCGCCGGCTCCCTGACCCAGCCCTGCTCGAAGAAGAACTCGATCTGCTTTTCGCCAAAGCCTTCGATATCGAAGGCGCGGCGTGAGACGAACAATTTCAAATGCTCGATCTTCTGATAGGGGCAGGCGAATTCGCCGGTGCAGCGGGCGCGGGAGCCCTCCTCGCCGGTCGCGGTCTGCTCGCGCACCACGTCGGTGTGCAGAGGACACGGGCATTTTGTCGGGAAGTGATAGGGTTCAGACTTTTTCGATCGCTTTTCCGGCAAAACATCCACGACCTGCGGGATCACATCTCCGGCACGCTGAATGATGACGGTGTCACCCTTACGAATGTCGCGACCCTCGCGCAATTGCTCGCCGTTGCCCCCGATGCCTTTGATAAAGTCTTGATTGTGGAGCGTTGCATTCTGCACTACGACGCCCCCGACCGTCACCGGCTCAAGCTTGGCCACAGGCGTCAGCGCGCCGGTGCGACCAACTTGGATCTCGATGTCCTTGACGATGGTCGTCGCTTTCTCGGCGGGAAACTTGTGCGCGATCGCCCAGCGCGGCGAGCGCGAGACGAAGCCGAGCCGTTCCTGCCAGTCGAGCCGGTCGACTTTATAGACGACGCCGTCGATATCGTAATCGAGGCTGGCGCGTTGCTCCTCGATCTCGCTATGGAATTGCAACAGCGCTCCGACCGAACGGCAGATTTTGGTCAGCGGATTGGTCTTGAAGCCGCAATGCTCGAACCATTCGATCATGCCGGACTGGCTGTCGGCGGGCATTTCGCTCATCTCGCCCCAGGCGTAGGCGAAGAAGCCGAGCGGCCGCGAAGCGGTGATCGACGGATCCTTCTGCCGCAGCGAGCCGGCCGCGGAATTGCGCGGATTGGCGAAGACCTGTCCGCCGCTTTCGGCCTGCCGCTTATTGAGCGCGAGGAAGGCGTGTTTGGTCATGTAGATCTCGCCGCGCACCTCGCACACCGCCGGCACGTTTTTGCCCTTGAGTCGGGGCGGAATGTCTTTCAGCGTTCTTACATTGGCGGTGACGTCTTCGCCCTCGCTGCCGTCGCCGCGTGTTGCGGCTGTGGCCAGTGCGCCCTCCTCATAGCGCAACGACATCGACAGGCCGTCGATCTTCGGCTCGGCTGAAAACGCAATCTCGTCACCCTCTGCCAGCCGCAGGAAGCGGCGGATGCGGCCGACAAAATCGACGACGTCCTCTTCCGCGAACGCATTGTCGAGCGACAGCATCGGCACTGTGTGCCGGACCTTGGCAAAGCGCGCCGACGGCGCCGCGCCGACCCGCTGCGTCAGACTTTCGAGTGTGCGCAATTGCGGGAATCGCGCTTCGATCGCACTATAACGCTGCCGGAGCCGATCGTATTCAGCATCGGAAACAGTGGGCGCGTCGTCCTGGTAATAGCGCCGGTCGTGCGCGGCAATTTCGGCGCCGAGTCGCGCGTGCTCGACCTTGGCCGCTTTCTCGGCGAGATCGTTGATGGGCGTCTCGGACTTGTCGCGACGGGCCATGATGACGCTTAGCCCACGGCCGCCTTGATCAACCGCTCGGCGGCGGCGCGGGCTTCGGCGGTGATTTCGGCGCCGGCAAGCATGCGGGCGATCTCCTCGCGGCGGTGCTCCCCCAACAATTCGGCGACACGGGTGGCCACCCGTTTGCCCTTAGCGAGCGCATCCTTGCTGATGAGATAATGCCGGTCGGCGCGTGCCGCCACCTGCGGTGCGTGGGTCACGGCAATGACCTGCACGCCAGAGGCAAGCCGGGCCAGCCGGAGCCCGATCGCATCGGCGACCGCGCCGCCGACACCGGTATCGATTTCGTCGAAGACGAGCGTCGGCGCCGAGCCGCGGTCGGCCAGCACCACTTTGAGCGCCAGCAAAAAGCGCGCGAGTTCGCCGCCGGAAGCGACCTTCATCAGCGGCCCCGGCCGCGTGCCAGGATTGGTACGCACCCAGAATTCGATCCGATCGAGCCCATGCGGCCCTTCGCTTTCGCTCTCGACTTGAGTCGAAAACTGCGCCCGTTCGAGCTTGAGCGGCTTGAGCTCGGCATTGACCGCCTTGTCGAGCTTTTGCGC
>JBEKRD010000051.1:0-33970 GCA_049519075.1 Xanthobacteraceae bacterium
TGAACAGCATCTTCCCAGTGTTGGAATCCTGCTTGAGTTCGCCGTTGACCCAGAGCTTAAGGCCGAGATTTTGCGGGTCGGCGATCTCGCTTGCCGGCACGATCCAGGGTCCGATCGGGCACGAGCCCTCGAAGGTCTTGTGCTTGGTCCAGTCCATCTTGAAGAAGGAGGTCTCGCCGACGCCGGGGCGGCGGCCGCGGTCGCGCGCGGAGAGGTCGTTGGAGACCATATAGCCGGCGACATAGGCGAGCGCCTTCTCCTTCGGCACGTCCTTGGCCGGCCGGCCGATGACGGCGGCAAGCTCGATTTCCCAATCCATAGCTTTGGCGTAATGCGAGATTTTGATCGTGGCGCCGGGATCGGTCACGGTGCGCGCGGCTTTGATGAAATGCCACGGTTTGAGGCCCACGCTGTGCGGATCGGGCGGCGGCGGGTTGCCCTCGCGCGCCGCCATGGCCGCGGCATGGTCCCCGTAGTTGGCGCCGGCGCAATAGATCGCCGAGGGGAACTGCACGGGCGCCAGCAATTTGGTCTTCTTCAGCGGCAGGCGCTTAGCCCGGCCTTTGGCGGCACCGGCCGCGGCCTTCTTCAGCGCGGCTTCGGCCGCTTTCCAGTCGGAAAGGATACCCATGACAGTCGCATAGTTAGGCTTGCGGAGGAGCTGTGCAGCGTCGAACACCTCCTCGCCGATGACCAGACCCGCGCGCGGGCCGTCGCTCGATTTATAAGTCGCGAGCCTGTAGCCGGCGGGTTTTGCCGAAACCATGTATTTCCTCCTGGTATTTTTCTGAATTCATTGCTGACTGTCGAACGGCACACCGGGCACGATAGATGCTTACGACGCCGTCGTCGACGCTGCTCGCGCTCCGCCCATCAGCTCCGGCTGCCGGCCGTAGAGCCATGCCATGCCGGCGATGGCGTCGTCGGGCGTCCGGCCGCCGAGCATCATGTTGCGCAGCTCCTTGGCGACGCCGCCGGCGTGATAAAACTCGCCATAGATGCGCGCCATGATCTGCACCCGCCCGGTGCGCAGATAGCGCGCCTGCTGATAGGCCGCAAATGCCGCCGCATAGTCGCCATCATGGGCGACAACCTTATCGGCAAGGCACACCGCGTCCTCGATCGACATGCAGGCGCCCTGCGCCAGATATTGCAGCATCGGATGCGCCGCGTCGCCAAGGAGCGTGATGCGGCCGCGGCTCCACTCCTTGATCGGCGGCCGGTCGCACAACACCCACATACGCCAGCTCTCGATCTTGCGGAGCAGCATGCGGACCGGCTCGCACTTTCCAGCAAAGCGCTCGTGCAATTCGGCCGGATCGCCATAACTGTCCCAGCCCTCCGCGTAGCGATCGGAATGAAACACCGCGACCAGATTGAACAATTCCCCGGTGCGCAGCGGATAAAGCACCAGATGCACCTTCTCGCCGGCCCAGAACGCCATGTCGCGCCAGCGGTACTTTTCCGGTACTGCGGACGCCGGCAACACCGCGCGATAGGTGATGTGGCCGGCGGGTTTGGGTTGGCCGTCGCCGACCACCATCTGCCGGATGGTCGACCACAGCCCGTCGGCGCCGATCAGCGCCGCGCCCCGATAGCCCTTGCCGCTCTCGGTAGTCGCGGTGACCGCATCGCCAAAGTCATCGACCTTGACGACTTTCTGCGCGGCGTCGAGCCGGATCAGGTTGGACCTCCGGCAGGCGTCGAGCAGCACGTTGTGCAGATCGGCGCGATGGATCAGCGCATAGGGATGGTGGAATTTCTTGCGGAACGCCGAGCCGAGCGGCACGCGCGTGACTTCTTCGCCGGTGATCGAATCCATCATGATCAGATTGTTGGGGAACACCGCGAGCGCGCTGATCGGCTCGGTCAATCCCAGCGCGTCAAGCATCCAGAACGCGTTCGGTCCCAACTGAATCCCGGCGCCGATCTCCTTGAACGCCGCCGCCTGCTCGATGACCTGCGAGGAAATTCCCTTGCGCGCCAGCGCCAGCGCCGCCGTGAGCCCGCCGATGCCGCCGCCGACAATCAGAACCTGAAGGTCCTTCCACTGAATCATGCCCGCTTACTCAGCCTCGCAACGCGGCGAGCACGCGCTCCGGCGTGATCGGCATCTGCGCGATCGGCGCGGCTCCGAGCGGGCGCAGTGCGTCGTTGATCGCATTCATGATGCAGGCCGGCGCGCCTGCCGTGCCGGCCTCACCCGCGCCCTTGGCGCCAAGCTCGGAATCCTTAGTCGGCGTCACCACGTGGCCGATATCGATATCCGGCATTTCGCCGGCCATCGGCACCAGGTAATCCATCAGGTTGGCATTGAGCAGTTGGCCTGTGTCGTCATAGAGGCAGTGCTCGTAGAGCACGCCGCCGATACCCTGCACGATGCCGCCGCGGATTTGCTCGTCGACCAATTGCGGATTGATCACGGTGCCGCAATCCTCGACGCACCAGTGCTTGAAGAGCGTCACCTGGCCGGTCCTGATGTCGACGTCGAGATAGGACGCCTGTACGCCATTGGTGAAAGCGAACGGCCAGGCGCGCGGCACGTAATGCCGCGTCACCATGAATTCGGCCTGGAAACCGGGCGGCAAGGTGTCGGGGCGGAAATAGACGACGCGCGCCACTTCATCGAGCCCCATGCGCTCGCGCTCGCTATCGGCATCGACCACGACGCCCGAGCGGATATCGAGCGCCGCCGGATCCGCTTGCAGGATCGAGGCCGCGGCGGCGAGCACGTTGCCGCGTAGCGCTTTGCCGGCCTGCCAGGCCGCCTCGCCGCCGATGCCGGCCGCGCGCGACGCCCAGGTGCCGCCGCCATAGGGCGTATTATCGGTATCGCCGGTGATGACGCGCACGCGTTCGATCGGCACGCCGAACGAACTGGCGACCACTTGGGCGAGCACCGACTCGGTGCCCTGACCCTGCTCGGTGACGCCGGACTGGCAGATCACCGCGCCGGTCGCGTCGAGCCGCAGCGTGGCGCCGTCCTGCGACGAGATGCGCGCGCCGCCGACGCCGTAAAACGCAGCCGACGGGTTTGTCACCTCGATAAACGACGCAAAGCCGATGCCGCGATGGATGCCCTGCCCGCGCAGCCGCGCCTGTTCGGCGCGCAGGTTTTCGTAGTCCATCATCCTGAGAATCTTATCGAGCGACGCGTGATGCGAAAGGGCTTCGAATTTGAGACCGGAGGCGCTGGTCGCGGGATATTTGTCGTCCGGAAAAAGATTGCGCCGCCTGATCTCGGCCGGGTCCATGCCAATCTTCGCCGCCGCAAGCTCGACCAGACCTTCGGTCACGGCGGTGGCGATCGGGTGCCCGACGGCGCGGTATTGGCACATCACGTTTTTGTTCTGAAACACGACGCGGGCGCGGGCGCGGTAATTCGGGCAGGTGTAAGGACCGCCGACCAGATTGACCACCTGATTGGCTTCGATGCCGCTGGTGCGCGGATAGACCGAGTAAGGGCCGATGCCGGTCAGATCGTCGATCTCGAACGCGGTGATGACGCCGTCGCGCTTGACGCCGATCTTGGCCTTGACGCGATGATCGCGGGCATGGATGTCGGTGTTGAAGCTCTCGAAGCGGTCGGCAACGAATTTGACCGGCCGCTTGAGGAGTTTCGACAGCGCCGCGGTCGCCATTTCGTCGGCATAGATGTGCACCTTGATGCCGAACGAGCCGCCGACGTCCTTGGTAATGACGCGGACCTGGTGCTCGTCCAGAGCGAGATGCTTGGCGAACAGGTTCTGCGTCATATGCGGCGCCTGCGTGCCCTGATAGACGGTGAGCCGCTGCTCGCCGGGATTCCAATCCGCAACAATCGCGCGCGGCTCATTGGTCACGCCGGTGTGGCGGCCGAACAGAAATGTCGTCTCGACCACGGCATCCGCCTCGGCAAAGCCTTTGTCCGGATCACCGGCGTTGAGCACGCGCTCGAAAGTGAGATTGTCGCCAAGCTCGGGATGGATCACCGGCGTTTTGGCATCGAGCGCCGTTTCGGCGTCGGTGACGGCGGCGAGCACCTCGTAATCAACCGCGACCAAGGCGCAGGCGTCCTCGGCTTCCGCCCGGCTCTTGGCGACGACGGCGCAAACGGCTTCGCCCTGCCAGCAGGCGCGTTCGACGGCGATGGCGTGCTGCGGCGCCGATTTGATGCCCTTGAGATGCGTGAGCACGCCGACCCAGGGTGTGATGACTTTGGCAAGCTCGGCGCCGGTAACCACCGCGATCACGCCAGTCGATGTCTTGGCGTCGGCCGTCGCAATGCCGGAGATCCGCGCATGCGCATGCGGCGAGCGCACAAAGGCGACATGCGCCATGCGCGGCAGCACCACGTCGGTGACATATTGACCGCGGCCTTGCGTCAGCCGCGCCAAATTCGGCCGCGGCACCGAGCGGCCGATATAGGAATTCGGCCGGTCGAGCGCGGTGAGGCCGGACGGCTGGTCGTCGGCGATTTTCACGTGTTGGCTCCCGCCCGCGTTTGCGCAACAGACTCGATCGCATCGACGATGGCCTGATAGCCGGTGCAGCGGCAGTAATTGCCCGACAGATGCTCGCGGATTTCCTCGCGGCTCGGCACGCTGCCATTGGACGACACCCATTGGGCCAACAGCGCTTGCGCGCCGATCAGTATGCCCGGCGTGCAGAAGCCGCATTGCAGCGCGTTGCGCCGTTGGAACGCGTCCTGGAGGTCGGCAATCGCGCCGGAATCCGAAATGCCTTCGATGGTCTGCACCACGGCGCCGTCGCATTGTACGGCGAGCACCAGGCAGCCGCGCACGACCTCGTCATCGAGGAGCACCGTGCAGGCGCCGCAAACGCCCTGCTCGCAGCCGATATGGGTCCCGGTCAATCCCAGATCGTCGCGCAGAAAATCCACCAGCGTCTTGCGGGCTTCGACACGCTCGCGCACGTCGTCGCCATTGACGCGAAGGGCGATGTCGATGTGGCGCTCTCCCATCACCCGATCCGGGTTCATCGTTGCTTTGACGGATTCATAGCATCCACACCGCAGCAGCGCCACGGGCGCGGCGACGCCTACGCGGCAGCGCCTTCGCCGACAATCTCCCGCACGATGTCGATGGCGCGGCGCAGCAATGTCATCGAGGCTTCCAGCGTGCGGAAGGCGGCATGCGCGGTGAGCGTGACGTTCTCCATCGCCGCGAGCGGATTGTCGGCTTTAAGCGGCTCGTGATGAAACACGTCGAGCCCGGCGTGGCGGATGCGGCCGTTGCGCAGCGCCTCGATAAAAGCGGTCTCGTCGACGAGGCCCGCTCGCGCCGTGTTGACGAAAATGACCCCGGGCTTCATGCGCCCGAACTGGGCGGCGCCGAGAAAGCCTCGCGTCTCGTCGGTCAGCGTGAGATTCATCGAGATCACATCGGACCGCGCCAACAGCTCGTCGAGCGAAACAAGAGGCGCCCCGGAACGCGGCGTGCGGTTCCAGGCGATCACCTCCATGCCGAGCCCGCGGCCGATCCGCGCCACTTCGCCGCCGATGCCGCCGAGCCCGATGACGCCGAGCGTCTTGCCGAGAAGCTGCACGCCGCCATGGGGCACCCAGACGCCCGAGCGCACCTCGCGGTCCATGCGGGCGATATCACGGCAGGCGGCGAACAAGAGTGCGATGGTGTGCTCGGCGACCGCGGTGTCGCCGTAATTCCTGATGATGTGAACCTTGATGCCGCGCGCCGCCATGTCGGCGAGGCTCATATAGCTCGCAGGGCCGGTGCCGAGAAAGACGATGTGCTTGAGCGATGGACATTCGTCGACGAGCGGCGTCGGCATGTAGGAATGGTCGTCGATGCAGATGTCGTAACCTTTCAGCACGCGCGGCAGGTCGTTGCGCTCGAACGGCGCGCGGTTGACGTCGATCGGCGGATCGTCGGCGCGCGCGACGCTCTGCCATACCGGCGCGAGCTGATCGTTGCAGTCGAGGAACAGAGCTTTCATCTTGTGATTTCTACCTGGCTAATTCTACCTGGCCACAATCGGTTGCGCCGCAAGCACCGGCGGGCGCTGCGCCACGCCGGAAAACGCCGAGCCTGCTTCGAACCACGATGCCGGCGCCGGATGGCCCCACAGCGTCTGGCGCTGCGGATCGGTGAGCGACCAGCGGATCGGCGCATGATCGGGGTCGACCGTGAGATAGTCGGACGTAAACAGCTCGACACGATGGCCGTCCGGATCGCGCAGATACAGAAAGAAGGCGTTGGAAATGCCGTGGCGGCCGGGTCCCCGCTCCATATTGGCGAGATAGCCCGAGCTCGCCATCACGTCGCAGACGTGGATGATGTCGAGCACGCCCGGCGTCCAGAAACCGACATGATGCAGGCGGGGACCTGAGCCATTGGTGAAGGCCAAGTCGTGGACGTTGCCCTTGCGCTGCAGCCACACCGCCCACAAGCGCGGATCGGCGCCGTCGGTTTCGGAATATTCGGTGAGGCGGAAGCCGAGCTCGGCATAGAAGTCGTAGCTCGCCTGCACATCCGGCGTGAAGCAATTGAGATGATCGATGCGCTGAATACGCGCGCCCTGGTGCGCCGCGTATTTCTGCAGCATCGACGGCGTCTGCTCCATTCGCGCATAAAACTCGAGCGGCGTGCCGAGCGGGTCGGCTGCGCGCAAGGTGCGGCCCTGGTGCGGCACCTCGGAAAAGGCCGTCGGCAGATTGCGGCGGCCAAACCAGAACGCGGCGCGGTCGACGTCCTCCTCGCTGGCGAGCTTGAAGCCGAGCGCGTGCACCTCGCTTTCGCGCTTTAACCGCAGCACCAAGGAATGATGGTTGCGCTCCTCGACGCCGCGCAAATAGAGCGCATCGGCGGTCTCGTCGCTGACCAGAAGGCCGAGGCAGTCGACATAAAATGCGCGCGCGCGGGCGAGATCGCGCACGCCGAGGTCGACATGACTGGCGCGCACGACGTTAAACGGCGGATCGAAGACCGGCGGGCGAACGGGCATGGTACGAAGTGTCTGGCCGTTGACGGTTGCTGCGCTGACTTCTAACACATCGCCCGGTAGGCGGAAGGCCGCGGGGCGGGCCGATTCGCGCCGAGCGGGGAGTTCTAAGATGCGCCTTGCAAGCTACGCTCTGCACGGCCGGCCGAGTTTCGGCGCCGTCACCGGCGAGGGCATCGTCGATCTGCGGCCGCGGCTGCACCGTTTTCATACGCTCAGCGAGGTGTTCCGCGCCCAAGCCCTCGACCAGGCGAAATCGGCCGCCGATGGGGTGCGGCCCGACGTGCCGCTCAACGAAGTTGAACTGTTGCCGCCGCTTGCGACGCCGGAAAAAATCCTCTGCATTGGCATCAATTACGCCAACCGCGGCCAGGACTATAACCTCACCGCGGCGCCGCAATATCCCAGCATGTTCTACCGCGCGCCGAATTCGCTGGTCGGATCGGGGCAAAATCTGATCCGACCGAAACTTTCCGAGCAGCTCGATTACGAGGGCGAGATCGCCATCGTCATCGGCCGCGACTGCAAACACGTGCCGAAGGAGCGCGCGCTCGAAACGATTGCCGGGCTGACGCTGTGCAACGAAGGCACCATCCGCGATTGGACGCGCCACGGTCAGTTCAACGTCACCCAGGGCAAGAACTTCGACGCCTGCGGCGCCATCGGGCCGTGGATCGAGACCGACTTCGACCTGAAGCAGCCGCTGCGCCTGATCGCGCGCAAAAACGGCGAGGTGACGCAAGACGACACCACGGCAAGCATGATCTTTTCGTTCGCCGATATCATCGCCTACACCACGAGTTTCATGACGTTGAAAGCCGGCGACGTCATCTGCACCGGCACGCCGGTCAAGACCGCGCCGAAAACCGAGCCGCCGATCTGGCTCAAGCCGGGCGACAGCATCGAGATCGAATGCCCCACGATCGGCGTGCTGCGCAACAAAGTGGTGGACGAGGCGTGACCACGAGCGGCCGCGCGGCTTGCGTCATCGGCTGGCCGATCGGACATTCGCGCTCGCCGCTCATTCATAATTATTGGCTGAAGACTTACCGCATCGCCGGCGAATACCGGCGCGAGGCTGTACAGCCGGTGGATTTCGGCGCTTTCGTGCAATCGCTCGCCGCGCACGGTTATGTCGGCGCCAATGTCACCGTTCCGCACAAGGAAACAGCGCTCGCGCTATCGCAGCCCGACGACCGCGCCCGCGCCGTCGGCGCCGCCAATACGCTGTGGTTTGACGGCGTGTTGCGCTCGACCAATACCGACGTCGAAGGGTTCTTGGATAATCTCACGGCTTGCGCGCCGGATTGGAGGCGCGACGTGAAGAAAGCGGTCGTGCTCGGCTCGGGCGGCGCGGCGCGCGCGGTAGTTTATGGTCTCCTCAAGCGCGGCGTCGCGCATATCGTAGTGGCGAACCGCACGCCAGCGCGCGCTAGCGCCTTACGCGAACGCTTTGGCGCGGGGGTCGAGCCGACCCCCTGGGACGCCCGCAATGCCGTGCTCGCCGACGCAGCTATCCTGGTGAACACGACGACGCTCGGCATGCATGGCCAGCCAGATCTCGATCTGGACGTTGGGCAGTTGCCCCGTCACGCCGTTGTCGCCGATCTGGTTTATGTGCCGCTCTTAACGCCCCTGATCAGGACGGCGAAAGCGCGCGGTCTCGCCACCGCCGATGGCCTTGGCATGCTGATGCATCAGGCGGTGGGCGGTTTCTCGCTGTGGTTTGGCAAAAAGCCCGAAGTCACGGCGGAACTCCGGGCACTGCTCGAAGCCGATCTCGCACTTCCGCCGGCCGGCCAATCGGAATAACGTTGGCTCTTTGGGGTTTAAAGCCTGTCGCCGTTGACCGAGCGTCAGGCATGTTTTGGGAGGATCAGTCATGACAAGATTCAAGATCGCGGGCGCAAGCGCGCTTACAGTACTGTTCGTCACTTCGATTGCGCTGGCGCAAGCGCCGACACCGACGCGGGTGCGCGGCACGATCGAAAGTCTCGACGGACAGACGCTGACCGTGAAGTCGCGCGACGGCGCGACGGTGACGGTCAAGCTCGCCGACAATGCGCCGGTGCGGACCGTCACCAAGGCCTCGCTCGGCGACGTCAAGCAGGGCGGCTTTGTCGGCATCACCGCCATGCCGCAGCCGGACGGTACGCAAAAGGCCGTCGAAATCCACATCTTTCCCGAGGCCATGCGCGGCACCGGCGAAGGCCACCGCCCCTGGGATCTGGTGCCTGACAGCACCATGACCAATGCCACCGTCGACAGCCAGGTTGCCGTCAGCGACGGGCAAAAACTGGTGCTGAAATATAAGGACGGCGAAAAGACCTTCATCGTGCCGTCGAATGTCATCGTCGTCACTTTTGCGCCGGCGACCCCGGCCGATCTCAAACCCGGCGCAAAGGTCTTCGTCAACGCCTTGAAGCAACCCGACGGAACCATCACCGCGCCAAATGTCACGGTCGGCACCAACGGCGTCAATCCGCCGATGTGAGCAAGACGCCGGCGGCGCGAATTTTCTTGGAGCGTTCCATGACGATGAAGAGACCGCTTGCAAGCCTCGCTCGCGTCGCCGCGCTCGCGGCGGTATTGGGACTTGCGACCTCGGCGTTTGCGCAGGCGCAGCAAACCGTGCGTTTGCGCGGCGTGATCGAAAAAGTCGACGGCAATAGCTTGACGGCCAAGACCGACAAAGGCGACGAGATCACGATCAACCTTGCCGACAAAATGCTGGTCGTTGACGTCGTCAAAGCGTCGATGGCGGATATCAAGGACGGCGCGTTCATCGGCTCGGGCGCGATGCCGCAACCCGACGGCTCGCAGAAGGCGATCGAGGTTCACATCTTCGCCGAATCGATGCGCGGCACCGGCGAAGGCTTCCGGCAGTGGGACGGCGCTCCCAACAGCACCATGACCAACGGCACGGTCGGCACAACCGTCACCGGCGTCGATGGACCGGTCATCACCGTGAAATTCAAGGACGGCGAGAAGAAGATCGTGGTCACGCCGGACGTGCCGATCGTGCGCTTTGAAATCGGCGACATCAGCGCGGTCAAGCCGGGTGCGGCCTTCACGGTGGTGGCCGCGGTGAAGAAGCTGGACGGCAGCTTCGACATCAACCGCATCAATGTCGGTCGCGACGGCGTCGTGCCGCGCTAGTTTTCAGCGCCGTCTCCAGCCCTGTTGCCTCGGTTTTGGCACGGCAATTGCTCGTTATCTGGGCATTAGCGTCAAAACGCCAGGAGGTCGCCCATGACACGTGCCGAACTCACCGAGAAACTGCTCGACATCAAGCGCGAAAAAGCCTGGACCTGGAAATATATCTGCGGCGAGATCGGCGGCATGTCGCCGGTGCTGATTACCGGCGCCATCCTCGGCCAGATGAAACTGACCAAGCCGCAAGCGGCGAAGGCCGCCGAACTGTTCGGCCTCTCCAAGAGCGAACAGGCATTGCTCAACGAGGTGCCGAACCGCGGCTCGCCGATGCCGCCGACCGATCCTCTGATCTATCGTTTTTACGAACTGGTGATGGTCAACGGGCCGGCCTTGAAAGTGCTGATCGAAGAAGAATTCGGCGACGGCATCATGTCGGCGATCGACTTCGACCTGGGGCTGGAACGCCAGGCCGACCCGAAGGGCGACCGCGTCAAAATCTCGATGTCGGGAAAGTTCCTGCCGTTCAAATATTACGGCGCGACCGGCAACGCGCAGGCCTACGGCTATAAGGAAGAGTAACTGGCGATCCGCTCATTCCCGCGAAGGCGGGAATCCAGCTGGGTCCCAGCTTTCGCCGGGACGAGCGGATGATACCGCTATATCGAAGTGATCACCCGGCGATCGATGTCGGCGATGCTGCGCACCCCCATCAGCGCCATCGTGGTATCGAGTTCACTGCGCATGATCTCGATCGCCCGCGCGACACCGGCCTCGCCGCCGGCGCCGAGCCCGTAAATATAGGCGCGGCCGCTCATGCAGGAACGCGCGCCAAGCGCGAGCGCGCGCGCCAGATCCTGGCCGGAACGGATGCCGCCGTCGAACATGACCTCGACATCGGAGCCGACCGCGTCGACGATCGGCGGCAACATCGCGATCGACGACGAGGCACCGTCGAGCTGACGGCCGCCGTGATTGGAAACCACCAGCGCCGCCGCGCCGGACTTCGCGGCGATACGGGCGTCTTCGACGTCGAGAATGCCCTTGAGAATGAGCTTGCCGGGCCACAGACTCTTGATCCACTCGACGTCTTTCCAGTTCAACGTCGCATCGAACTGCTCCGAAATCCATTTCGACAGCACGGTGACGTTATTCATGCCCGCGTAGTGTCCGGCGATATTGCCGAAGGTCTTGCGTTTGCCGCGCAGGATGCTCAGCGCCCAAGCCGGCTTGGTGGCGATGTCGATGAGGTTTTTGATCCGCACCTGCGGCGGAACGGTCATGCCATTGCGAATATCCTGGTGACGCTGCCCGATGACTTGCAGGTCGACGGTGAGAACAAGCGCGCTGCATTTTGCGGCGGCCGCGCGTTCGATCAGGGCGCGGATATAGCCGCGGTCCTTCATGACATAGAGCTGAAACCAGAACGGCTTGTCGACTGCGGCCGCAACGTCCTCGATCGAGCAGATCGACATCGTCGACAGCGTGAACGGAACCCCCGCCCGCTGCGCGGCGCGGCAGGCCAGAATCTCGCCGTCGCCGTGCTGCATGCCGCACAGCCCGATCGGCGCGAGCGCCAGCGGCAGCGCCGCCGGTTCGCCCAGAATGGTGGTCTTGGTGCTGCGATCGGCGACGTCGCAGAGGATACGCTGGCGCAGCTTGATGCGATCGAGATCGGCGCGATTGGCGTGCAACGTCTGTTCGGCATAGGAGCCCGCTTCGGCGTAGTCGATGAATGCGCGAGGCACCTTGCGGTGGGCAGCCTGCCGCAGGTCATCAATGCAGGTCATGTTTTTCATGTGCGTTTCCCCGACTCTTAAGAGTCATTGATAGCACAAACCGCAAGGAACGGCCGCCGTCACAAATCGTTGTCTCTTCAGGCGAAGGCCGCAAGACTTCCAAATTTGGAAAACCTGCGATTTAGAAAGGCGACGGTAATGGACGAGTGGAACGGCAATCGACCCCTTCAGGCGGATGATACCGGCGGGGAACGCAATGCCCGGGCTCGAAGCGACAGGCGCCGGGAGCGGGAGACTAAGGAACGCGAAAAGCTCGACGACGCGCTCGAGCTTGGACTGGAGGACACGTTTCCGGCTTCGGACCCGGTATCCGTAATCCAACCGCCGTCCAGCTCCTATGACAGGAATGAGGCACGGCGCCGTTAGCGCAAAAAAGCCGCCGGTTCCCGCCCCGCCTCTGCCCCACCCGCCGTATCCCATTGATTTCAATGGCTGTCATGGTGAACAGCAGGTTGCTCGGAATAGTAAGATTACCCAATATTTTTTGAAGCCGTTGCGACCACGGACCGGCTATTATGCCGCTCCGGAGTGACTGGCGGTGGGGCCCCAAAAGATGGTTCGTAAGTATTTCGGTACCGACGGCATTCGCGGCCGCGCCAACGGCGTCATCACGCCGGAACTGGCGCTCAAGGTGGGTCAGGCGACCGGTCTGGTCTTCCGCCGCGGCGAACACCGCCATCGCGTCGTGATCGGCAAGGACACCCGGCTGTCCGGCTACATGATCGAAACGGCGCTGGTCGCGGGCTTCACCTCGGTCGGCATGGACGTGCTGTTGCTCGGCCCGATGCCGACGCCGGCGGTCGCCATGCTGACCCGCTCGATGCGCGCCGATCTCGGCGTCATGATCTCGGCTTCGCATAACCCCTATGACGACAACGGCATCAAGCTGTTCGGACCGGACGGTTACAAGCTGTCCGACGAGGTCGAACACAAGATCGAGGCGCTGCTCGACGCCGATATGACCAAGCGGCTCGCCAAAAGCGCCGAGCTCGGCCGCGCCAGACGTATCGACGGCGTGCACGACCGCTATATCGAATTCGCCAAGCGCACGATGCCGCGCAACCTCTCGCTCGATGGCTTGCGCGTCGTCATCGACTGCGCCAACGGCGCCGCCTATCGCGTCGCGCCCGAGGCGCTGTGGGAGCTCGGCGCCGACGTCATCTCGATCGGCGTCGAACCGGACGGTTTCAACATCAATCGCGAATGCGGCTCGATGGCGCCCGACGCGCTGTCGCGCAAGGTGCGCGAAATGCGTGCTGATATCGGCATCGCGCTCGACGGTGACGCCGACCGCGTCGTTATCGCCGATGAGCAGGGTCATCTGGTCGACGGCGATCAGCTGTTGGCGGTGATCGCCGAAAGTTGGGCCGAGGATCGTCTGCTTACCAAGCCGGGCGTCGTCGCCACGGTCATGTCCAATCTCGGCCTCGAACGGCACTTGAAATCGTTAAATCTTTCACTGGTGCGCACGCCGGTCGGCGACCGCTATGTGCTCGAGCACATGCGCGAGCACGGCTATAATGTCGGCGGCGAGCAATCCGGCCACATCATCCTTTCCGACTACACCACGACCGGCGACGGCTTTATCGCCGCGCTGCAATTGCTGGCGGTGGTGAAGAAGAAGGACAAGCCGGTGTCGCAGGTCTGCCACCGCTTCGAACCGCTGCCGCAGATTTTGCGCAATGTGCGCTATCGCGGCGGCAAACCGCTGGAAAACTCCAAGGTGCGCTCCGCCATCGCCGACGGCGAAACCCGCCTCAACGGTCACGGCCGTCTCGTGATTCGTCCGTCGGGCACCGAGCCGGTGATCCGCGTGATGGGCGAAGGTGACGACAAGATCATGGTCGAGGAGGTCGTCGACGGCATCGTCGACGCCATCACCGCACAGGCGGTGTAGCCGTTTCCGCTTCCCGCCAAGCGCGGAGAAAATCGATCAACCGTGCGACTTGAGAAACTGCGCGAACGCCTTCAGCGTGCTCTCCGACACATAATGCTCGATGCCCTCGGCGTCGGCTTCGGCGGCTTCGCTCGGCACCCCGAGCGCGCGCAGCACGTCGACGACGAGGCGATGGCGGACCCGAACGCGATCGGCGAGGTCGTGGCCCTTTTCGGTCAGAAACACGCCGCGATAGGGCCGCGCCGTCGCCAGCCCGGCGCGCTTTAGGCGGGCAATTGTCTTTATCGCGGTGGCGTGTGACACGCCGAGCCTTCGCGCGATATCGGTCGGCCGCGCCTCGCCTTCGCCGGCAAGCAGATCGGCGATCAGCTCGACGTAATCCTCGTGCAACGCGGTCGACTGTGCCGACCGCGTCTTGCCGAAGCGGCGCGCCTGGGTTCCTTCCGCGGGAAGTTTTGGCATGACCATCTGGTACGGATCCGGCCTCAACCGAGGTCGCGCCAGCCGAGACCACATTTTTATCTTCGTGTCAAAATGTACCCTTGGCTACAATATGAAGCCGTTGACGAAATTCGCAGCCATGCCTATACTGTAACTGATGCTACATTTTAGTGTAATGGCTGCTGGCGGCGCGATCTATGACGATTCCGGCAATGACTGAAACGGTCCGGCGCCCGGCTTCGCTGACCGATCGGACGCTGGCCACGGCGCGGCAGGCGCTGCTTGGCCGGCGCAGCGGCTTGCGCACGGCGCTGGCTTTCGCCGGCCCGGCTGTCGTCGCCTCGATCGCCTATATGGACCCCGGCAACTTTGCGACCAACATTCAGGCCGGCGCGAAATACGGCTACGGGCTGTTATGGGTGGTGCTGCTGGCCAATGTGATCGCGATGCTGTTCCAGGGCCTCTCCGCCAAGCTTGGCATCGTGACCGGGCGCAACCTCGCGGAACTGTGCCGCGATCATTTTCCGCGTCCGGTGGTCTGGGCGATGTGGGGCGCCAGCGAAATCGCCGCGATGGCGACCGATCTCGCCGAATTCCTCGGCGGCGCCATCGGCTTGTCATTGCTGTTGCACCTGCCGTTGTTGGCCGGGATGACGGTCACCGCGATCGTCACCTACGGGCTTTTGACCTGCGAGCAATTCGGCTTCCGGCCGCTCGAACTGATTATCGGCGCGATCGTCGGTCTGATCTGCCTTTGCTACCTCGTTGAAATGTTCATCGCTCCGGTCGATTGGGCTTCGGCGACCTACCATACCGTCACGCCGGAACTTGCCGATGCCGGAGCGCTGTTGCTCGCCGTCGGCATCATCGGCGCGACGGTGATGCCGCACGCCATCTATCTGCATTCCGGACTGACCCAGGCGCGCATCCCGGTCCGCGACGACAACGACCGGCGCATGGTGCTGCGGTTCTCCAACAGAGAAGTCGTTGTTGCGCTTACCGTCGCCGGCCTGGTCAATATGGCGATGGTGATGATGGCGTCAGGCGCGTTCCACGCGGGCCATCCCGAGGTCGCCCAGATCGAGACCGCCTATCACACGCTCACGCCGCTGCTCGGCGCCGGAGCGGCCGGAGTCTTCCTGGTCTCGCTCATCGCCTCGGGCGTGTCGGCCTCGACGGTCGGCACCATGGCCGGACAGATGATCATGCAAGGCTTCGTCGGTTTTCGTATTCCGATCTGGCTGCGCCGGCTGGTCACCATGCTGCCGGCCTTCGTCGTCGTCGCGCTCGGCGCCGATACCACGAATGCGCTGGTCATCAGTCAGGTGGTCTTGAGCATCGCGCTGCCGCTGCCGATGATTTCACTCATTATCTTCACCAGCAGAACCGACGTCATGGGGACATTCGCCAACACCGCGCTGACGCGCGTCGTCGCCATCGCCGCCGCCGCCGCGGTGCTAGGTCTCAATATCGTGCTGATTGTGCAAAGTCTCACTTAGCCCCGGTCGAATGCGAAACCCGAGGCTGGATCCCGGATTGCGCGCACGCAACCCGGGGTAAAGTCCGCAAAAGAAGCGCGGCCGCCAATGCAGCCGCGCTTTAGCTTACATCGTCTTCAGGTTTTCAGCGGCCGACTTGCCGGTCTTGCGGTCCACGACGACTTCGAAGGAAACGCGTTGACCTTCGCGCAGCTCGCGCAAGCCCGCACGTTCGACGGCGCTGATGTGAACAAACACATCCTTGCCGCCGCCTTCAGGTTGAATGAAACCATAGCCCTTCTGTGCGTTGAACCACTTCACGGTACCGTTGTCCACGGGTCTCTCCTTGTAGGCATATCAATATGAGCCGCGCAAATACGCTCGGCTCGGTTCGCTCGAGATTTTGGTGAAAGATCGTCAGTCAGGCGCGCTTATCGTCGCTGAGTGGCCAAGTCATTCGGCCGAAGCCTCGAAGCAATAAATTTAGCGGCAACCCGCATGCTTCGCAAGACGGTGGCGGCCCGATTGTGACGGCCCAAAGACCGTCGGCAACAGAGCCTTAATAAAATGCAAAGCCGCGTTCCCGACTTCGGCGGAAAGGCTCTATAACATTGCGACGGGCCGCCAGCCGCGCTTGCCGGTCGGCAAGAGGAATGCAACAACCCGCCGCCCGAATGGAGGAAATCGCCTATGCGTGTCGTCGCACTCGAGGAACACTTTTCCGTCCCCTCGCTCACCAGCCGCATCGCCAAAGACGTCGTCGCCCGCCGCGGTTTTCGGCCGAGGAAGATTACCCCGGGTGCGGTCAACCCCATGGAATTGTTGCCCGAGATCGCCGAGGTGCGGCTCAAATCGATGGACGAGGCCGGTGTCAGCGTCCAGGTGCTCTCGAACGCCGGGCCCGGCCCGGATCTGTTGCCCGGCCCCGACGGCATCGCGCTTGCCCGCGAAATCAACGATCATTTGGCGGCGGCGATCGCGCGCCATCCGGATCGCTTCGCCGGGTTCACCTGTTTGCCGCTGCAAAGTCCCGACGCCTGCCCCGCCGAACTTAAGCGCGCAGTCAAGGAGCTGGGCTTTGTCGGCGCCATGGTCAACGGCACCACCGAAGGCCGCTTCCTCGATCATCCGAGCTATGACGGCCTGCTCGCGGCCGCCGTCGAGCTCGACGTGCCGATCTATATTCATCCGCACATTCCGCCCGAAGCGGTGCGGGAGGCGTATTTCTCCGAACTGCCGGACGGCGCCGGGCGGGTGCTGGAAACCGCCGGCTGGGGCTGGCATTCCGAAACGGCGGTGCATCTGTTGCGCATGGTGATCGCCGGAACGCTTGACCGTCATCCAGGCTTGCGACTCATCATCGGCCACATGGGCGAGATGCTGCCGATGATGATGGCGCGCGCCGACCAGGTGTTCCAACACGACATCGAGCATTTGAAGCGCCCGATCACCCGCACCATTCTCGACCAGGTGTGGCTCACCACCAGCGGCATTTTCGACCAGCCGCCGTTTCTCGCCGCGTTGCAGACCTTCGGCATCGATCGCATCATGTTCTCGATCGATTATCCGTTTGCGCCGAACAAGGCCGGCCGCGCGTTCCTCAACAATGTCGCGCTGGCACCCGCCGATAAAACCAAACTCAGCCACGGTACGGCGGATGCAGTGCTCAAGCTGAAAGTCGGGAAGGGATAACAGGGCAAGGGGCCGCAAGGAACGAATTGCAGCCGAGGCGGATTACCTGCCTGGCGGCATCCCGCGGCGAAAGTGGGCTTACATTGATCTAGCGCAAGGCTGGCGGTCGCCGCGGGCGATATTGTTATTCTCACGTATGCGCTTCTACGGCAATCGCGTGATATCGGGCGAGTGGTCCGATAGACCATGCGGTTCCGCTAAGCGGCGCTGGATGGCGTTCTCTTCCCTAGTTTTCACCAATATCCTCATCAGGACAGGGTGGCCCGACATGGTTGAAACCTACGCGCACCCGCTGAATCTGCACGGCCGCCGATCGTCCGCCGATTTTGCCGGGCCGCGTTCCGACGCCGGCATGGGCGCGGTACCCGATTATCTGCGAACGCATTATTGGTGGGCCTATATCCACCCTCGTTCCGTCAAATTCTTCGAGCGGCAGTGGCTGGTCAATCTGATCTTGTGGGGAAATTACGCGCGCTTGCGCGATGCGGCCTTGGCCCAATTGGGCGCCACGCTACCGGGCTCAACGTTGCAGGTGGCTTGCGCCTACGGCGATCTCACCCCCTATTTGGCGCAAAATGTCGCGTCTGGAGATGGAACTCTCGATATCGTCGACGTGTTGCCCATTCAGTTGCAGAACGTGCGGGCGAAATTGCCCGCCGCGACACCGGCGCGGCTTTTGACCATGAACTCGGCGCAGCTGCAACTGCCGGATTGCAGCTACGACCGGGCGCTGTTGTTCTTCCTGCTGCATGAGCAGCCGTCAAATGTGCGCCGCCAAACGCTACGCGAGGTGTTCCGGGTCGTGAAGCCCGGCGGCAAGGTGGTGATCGTCGACTATGCGCAACCGCGATGGTGGCAACCATTGCGCTATGTGTGGCGCCCTCTGCTGGCGACGCTTGAGCCGTTCGCGCTCGACCTTTGGCGCAACGACATCCGCAAGTGGATTCCGGCCGACTATGCGAGCCGTACAGAGTCGCGGTCGTTCTTCGGCGGGCTCTACCAGATGACGACCTTCACGCGAGAGCAGTAACCTGAACCGGGCTATTCCGCGAGCGCCGGGGCGCATGAGCGCAATCCGACCATGACGGAAGCGTGGCCCCATCACGTTCGGCAGCAGCGATGTCAACCTACCGTCTCGACAAGTTATTTTCGCCCAATTCCGTCGCCGTGGTCGGCGCCAGCCCGCGGCAAAAATCGCCCGGCCACGCCGTTCTGAATAATCTCGCCACGGCAGGCTTTGCCGGCGCAGTTCACCTCGTCAATCCGGAATACCAATCGATCGCGGGAGTGCGGGCGGTCAAATGCTATGATGAGCTTCCGGATGCGCCCGATCTGGTCGTGATCAGCGTACCGCCGCCGGCTGTTCCCGGCATTATCTCCGCCGCCGGCGCCAAGGGTACGCCGGCGGGCATCATCCTGAGCGCAGGCCTCGGTCACGGCCCCGGCTCGCTCGCCGAGCAGTGCGAGAAAGCCGCGCGCGCCACCGGAATGCGGCTTGTCGGTCCGAATTGCATCGGCGTGCTGGTGCCGCATACCAAGCTCAATGCCAGTTTCGCGGCGTCGATGCCGCGGCCGGGCGATCTGGCGCTGATCTCGCAATCCGGCGCCATCGCCGCGGGTCTCGTGGAATGGTCCTCGGTGCGCGGCATCGGATTTTCCGCTGTCGTTTCCATCGGCGACAGTATCGATGTCGATTTCGCCGACCTGCTCGATTACTTCGCGATGGATCGGTCGACGCGAGCGATCCTTTTGTACATCGAATCGATCAAGGACGCGCGCAAGTTCATGTCGGCTGCACGCGCCGCGGCGCGCTCCAAGCCGGTCCTCGTCGTCAAATCCGGGCGCCACGCCCAGGGCGCCAAGGCGGCGCTGACCCACACCGGAGCGCTCGCGGGTTCAGACGCGGTCTATGACGCAGCGTTCCGTCGCGCCGGTCTCATGCGCGTGCTCGATCTCGATGAGCTGTTCGCCGCCGCGGAAACTCTCGGTCACAGGACGACGCTGGTCGGCAAACGGCTCGCGATATTGACCAATGGCGGCGGTGTCGGCGTACTTGCCGTCGATCGACTTGCCGATTTCGGCGGCGAACTGGCCGGCTTATCGCCCGCGGCGGTGCAGAAGCTCGATGCGGCGCTGCCGCCGATCTGGTCGCGCGCTAATCCGGTCGACATCGCCGGCGATGCGGATGGTGAACGATACGCGGTGGCGCTCGAGCAATTGCTCGGTGACGAGGCCAACGACGCGATCCTGGTCATGAACGTGCCGACCGCCCTGGCGTCGGCGGCGGACGCCGCGAAGTCGGTCATTGCCGTGACCGAGCGCTATCGCAAGACGCGCAGTCCGGCAAAACCGGTCTTCGCCGTATGGGTCGGCGGCAGCCGTCCGGCGGTAGCCGCGTTCAACGCCGCGGCCATTCCCAGTTATGCGACCGAAGCGGATGCGGTCGGCGGCTTTATGCACCTGGTGCGTTACCGGGAATCGCGCGAATTGCTGATGGCGACGCCGCCGAGCATGCCGGAGGATTTTGCGCCGGACACAGCTGCGGCGCGTCCCGTGATCGACGCCGCTTTGCGCGACCGGCGCACATGGCTCGATCCTATCGAAATGCCGCGGGTTTTTTCGGCCTACGGCATCCCAATCACGCCGGCCGCGCTGGCGCATGATGCCGACGAAGCCGCGGTCGCGGCGCGGCCGCACCTTGCCGCCGGCCAGGCCGTCGTCCTCAAAATTTCGTCGCCCGACATCGTGCACAAGTCGGAAGTGGGTGGCGTGCGGCTCAACCTCACCAGCGAGCAAGCGGTGCGCCAGGCGACCGCGGAAATTTTAAGTCAAGCCCGCGCGGCGAGGCCCGACGCGCGGATCACCGGCGTGACCGTGTTTCCCATGATCGTGCGGCCCAAGGCGCGCGAACTCATCGTCGGCCTGGCCGATGACCCGACCTTCGGTCCCGTCATCGTATTCGGCCAGGGCGGCACCGCGGTCGAAGCGATCAGCGACAAGGCGCTGGCGCTGCCGCCGCTCGATCTCACGCTGGCGCGCCGCCTCATCGCGCGCACCCGGGTCTCGCGCATTCTCAAGGCCTACCGCAACGTGCCCGCAGCGGATGAACAGGCCATCGCGCTCCTTCTCGTCAAGCTGGCGCAGCTTGCCGCCGATTTCCCGGAAATCCGCGAAATCGATCTCAACCCGGTGCTCGCCGACGAGAGTGGCGTGATCGCTGTCGACGCCCGCGTCGCGATCGCCCCGGTCGAGCAGCATCGCCGCGGCCCATCGGGCCATCCCCGTTTTGCGATCCGGCCCTATCCGAAGGAGTGGGAGCGGCGCATGTGCTTGCCGGACGGAACCCAGTTCCTAGCGCGCCCTGTCCGTCCGGAGGACGAGCCACTGTTTCTGCCGTTCTTCGCGGCCGTGACTCAACAGGACTTGCGCCTGCGCTTCTTTGCCCCGGTGAAGGACTTCAATCACGGCTTCATCGCGCGACTGACCCAGATCGACTACGCGCGCGCCATGGCCTTTATCGCGATCGAAGAGACGACCGGCAACATGCTTGGCGCCGTGCGCATTCACGCCGACGCCGACTACGAAAACGGCGAATATGCCATTCTCATTCGTTCCGATCTGAAGGGCCATGGTCTCGGCTGGCAATTGATGCAGTTGATGATCGAATATGCGCGCGCCGAAGGGCTTAGCTGCGTTCACGGGCAGGTGCTGCAGGAAAACACGACGATGCTGGGCATGTGCCGTCAACTTGGCTTTGCCATCGTATCCGATCCGCAGGAGCATGCGATCAATGTCGCAACGTTGAGGCTCAAGCCTTAAGGTCGTCGTCCGGGAGAATGCGAAGGGCGGCGCCGTCGAGATCCTCGTATTGCCCGCTTTTGAGCGTCCACAGAAAACCGATCAGCCCGGTCAGGCCGAGCAACAGCGCCATCGGCACGAGATAAATCAGGACGTTCATGGCCCCACGTCCGCCATTGCCTGGGTGAGGGGGGCGACCGGCTTGCTGGCTGCGGCCTCAGCCTTGGCGGGCCCGGCCACGATGGATTCAACGTTTGGCAGTCGCGGCAGGGCAAGCCGGACGCGCAACGCATTGAGCGTCACCAGGATCGAGGAACCCGACATCGCCACCGCGGCGATCAGCGGTGTGACCAAGCCCGCCACCGCGAGGGGCACCGCGAGCGAATTATAGATTACGGTCAGCATGAGGTTCTGGCGCATCAAGGAACGCGCCCGTCGCGCCACCGTGACGGCGCGCAGCACCGGTGCAAGATGCTCGCCGAGAAAAAGCGCGTCGGCGTGGGACTGGGCCAGATGCGCGGCGGTGATCGGCGACAGCGAGGCATGGGCCGCCGCCAGCGCCGGCGCGTCGTTTAATCCGTCGCCGACCATCAGGATGCGACGGCCCTGCGCTTTCAAGAGTTCGATGACCGCGATTTTCTCCGTCGGCGTCAATCCGGCAATCCATTCCCGAATGCCCAGCCGCGATGCCACCGGTTGGACCGCTTCCTGGCGGTCGCCCGACAGCACGATAAGATCGAGACCGCGCGCCGTGAGGGCTTGCGTCACGGCGACCGCATCGGGCCGCAAGCTCTGCCGGATCGGGATGCTGACCGCCCGGCCGTCATGGCAGAATGAGATGAACGACGCTTCGGTGTCGTGCGGCGTGGCGTCCTCATCGGCGAGGCCACAGAAGCCCGAGCTGCCGAGGCGGGCTTCGGCGCCGTCGATCAAAGCCCGGACACCCTGCCCCGGCTCCTCGACCGCGCCAGGATAAGGAACGCGCTCACGGGCGCGTCGGGCAAGCGCCACGGCCAGCGGATGTCGGCTCGATAGAGCGAGCCGCGCCGCGCGTTCGAGGAGGTCAGGATCGATCGCGGCGACATCGACTGAGGGATCGGGCAGCGTCAGCGTGCCGGTCTTGTCGAAGACCACGGTGTCGACCTCGGCCAGCCGTTCGATGGCGTCGCCGCTATTGAGAATGACGCCGGCGCGAAACAGTTGACCCGCCGCGACCACTTGCACCGCGGGTATAGCCAGCGCCAGGGCGCATGGACAAGTAATAATGAGGACGGCAATCGCCGTGACAATGGAGTCGTGGAAAGTTGCACCGGCAATCAACCACCCGATCGCGGTGAGCGCGGCCGCAGCATGTACGACAGGAGCGTAGAGCCGCGCGGCACGATCCGCCAGCCGCACGATGCGCGACTTGGCTTCGGTCGCCTTTTGCAACAGCCGCTCGACCTCGTCGACCAACGTGCCGGAGCCGGCGGCGGCGACCTGCATCGTCAACGCGCCGGAACAATTGATGCTGCCGGCATAGACCGTCGTTCCGCCGTCGACCGCGCGCGGCACGGTTTCCCCCGTCACCAAACTCTCGTCGATTTCGGAACGGCCGGTAAGGATCGCGCCATCGGCGGGAATGACCTCGCCCGGCCGCACTAGCACACGGTCGCCTTGCCGCAAGGCCGCGATCGGCACGCGGATCACCTCGCCCTTGGCGTCCAGCCGATCGGCGAACTCCGCCTTGAGTGACGCAAGATTGCCGGCAAAGATCCTCGTCTTGCGCCGCATCGCCATATCGAGGCAGCGGCCGCACAGCAAAAAGAACAACAGCATGATCGCCGAATCGAAATAGACGTGAACGGCGTGCGTCGCGGTCTCGTAGACCGAGAGCGCGACCGCGAGCACGACGCCAACCGAAATCGGCACATCCATGTTGGTCGTGCGGGCGTGCAGAGCGCGCCACGCGCTGACAAAGAACGGTTGGCCGGCATAGGCCACCGCCGGCAGCGCAATCAAGGCCGACAGCCAGTGGAACAGGTCACGGGTTTCCCGCGTCATGTCGGAAACATTGCCCGACCACACCGCGATCGACAGCAACATGACATTCATCGCCGCAAAGCCGGCGACGGCCAGACATCGCAGCAGCATCTTGGCGTGGCGGCTCTCGTCGGCCTCGACCCGTTCGGGCGCGAACGGATGGGCGGGATAGCCGATGCCTTCCAGCGTTTTGATGATCGTTGCTGCGTCGATCTCATTGTCACGCCAATCCACCACGAGACGGCGTTGCGTGAAATTGAGCCGCGCGTCGATGATGCCAGGCAGCTTCGTCAGCCCGTTCTCGATCTTGCGGATGCAGCCGGCGCAGCCGACGCCGTCGACCGCGAGCGTCATATGCGCCGTGCCAGTTTCGCCCCGCTCCACGAAAGACGAAAGATCGAGGGTTTCAGCCATGATCCACGCTCACTTGAGGACGATGCGGTTCTTCGATCGGAACAATTGCTCGCCCTGGCGTGACAGTTCGATCACGAGATCCCACTGGCCCGGCGCGACATCGACGCGGCCATGAAAGCGGCCGGGAGTGTCTTCGGCGACGACAACCGGCCGGTCGAGGCGGCGATCGGTCGGGCGCTGGAACACAGCCAGGGCGTCGATCCCGCGTAGTGCCGCGCCCGTGGCGTCGCGCGCGGTCACCTCGAGCCGGGCGCCGTCGGGAGACGGCGTCACTCTGGCCTCGACGCGCCATTGCCGCGCGTCCTGCGCCTTGGCGAGAGCGACATCCTGCTCGAACATGCGGCCGGCTTGATAGGCGCTTTCGGTGTCGACGCCGCCGAATGTCGACAGTGCCTCGTGGATCAATACGCCATTGACGGCGAAGACGACGCCGAAGAAGCCCAGCAGCGTCAGCAAAATCATCCGCCCGGTCCACCGCCGCGGCGATCTGGTGCGCTCCATTTCGATGTCCCGGCCGAAATTGCTCATGGCTCAGTTCCTCCGTCACGGTCCCAGAAAGTGATCGGCCGCGCTCGCGGCCACGGCGCCTTCGCTGGAGACGACAGTAAACGTCAGCGGGATCGAGGCTTCCGGCGCGAGCCTTTGGTGCGTCGTCACCAGTACCCGAATCTCGCGCGACTGATCGGGACCAACGTCGATGACTGGGTCTCCACTCGCGCGCGACTCACTGCCGATAGCCTCGACGTCGGCGTCCGGCAGACCGGATATTTTCAGCACGAAGCTTTGCGTCTCAAGCGTCTTGTTGAGAATGTGAACGGCATAGCCGTTGCGCACCGCGCCGTCCGACAGTCGCACGAACAGCGGGTTGCGGTCGTGAATGACATTGACGCTGTCGTTGCGCCGCGTCGCCATGGTATAGGTCATGACCGCGGCGACTGCGACGATGATGACGGCATAGAGCACGGTGCGCGTCCGCACGATCTTGTAGACCGGATCGAGCCCCTGGCGGCGGCGTTCGAGATTGACGTCGGTGTCGTAGGCGATCAATCGCGTCGGCCGCCCGATCTTCGCCATCACCGTGTCGCAGGCGTCGATGCACAATCCGCATTGAATGCAGGCGAGTTCGGGTCCGGTGCGGATATCCACCCCGGACGGACAGGCATTAACGCATTGCAGGCAATCGATGCAGTCGCCGGCGGCTTCGCCCTCGGCGTGCAACGCGGCGGCTTTTTTCAACGAGGTCCGCGGTTCGCCGCGGTCATAGCGATAAGTGACGTTGAACGCATACTCATCGGTCAGCGCCGCCTGGATACGCGGCCACGGACACATATAAATGCAGACCTGCTCGCGCATCCAACCAGCGAGCGTGTAAGTCGTAAACGTCAGCAAACCGATAAAGACATAGGCGACGAGCGGGGCCTGAAATGTCGCCAGGTCTTTGACCAGCGTCGGCGCGTCGGCGAAGTAGAGAACCCAAGCGCCGCCGGTCCACCATGCGATCATCAGCCACCAAAAATGCTTCGAGGCCGCTCGCGCGGCGCGTTCGAAACTCCATCCCTCTCGATCGCGCTTGAGATGCCTGCGCCGGTCGCCTTCGATCCAGCGTTCGATGGCGATGTAAAGATCGGTCCATACCGTCTGCGGGCAGAGATAGCCGCACCACACCCGGCCCGCGAGCGCGTTCATCAGAAACAGCGTCATGGCGGCGATAATGAGAAGGCCGGTCAGGTAGTAGATCTCCTGCGGCCAGATCTCGATGAAGAAGAAGTAGAAGCGCCGGCCCGGTATATCGATCAGCACGGCCTGGTGCGGCGCATTCGGACCGCGATCCCAGCGGACAAACGGCAAGAAATAATAGAGGCCGAGCCCGACAACGAGCATGGCCCATTTCAAGCGCCGGAACGTACCCGATACGTTCTGCGGATAGATTTTTTTGCGCGCCTCGTAAAGCGGCTCGTCGTCGGGCTCAGGCGGC
The DNA here is from genome assembly GCA_049519075.1 of Xanthobacteraceae bacterium. Taxonomy (GTDB): domain Bacteria; phylum Pseudomonadota; class Alphaproteobacteria; order Rhizobiales; family Xanthobacteraceae; genus BOG-931. The sequence goes on from JBEKRD010000051.1 coordinate 25,630, forward strand.
GGCCCCGGCTGCGCCTCGGTCACGCCTTGGGAGGCGAACGCCGTTGCCGAGCCGGGACCCATCCGTCACTCCCCGCCGCCGAACGTATGAACGTAAACCGCCAGTGCCTTGATGGTGACGGGGTCGAGCTTGCCGCCCCAAGCCGGCATGACGCCGCCGTGGCCGTTCCAGACGCCGTCGATAATCGTCTTGGTATCCGGTCCGTAGAGCCAGATCTGATCTGTCAGGTTGGGCGCGCCGACCGCACGATTGCCCTTGCCTTGCGGGCCGTGGCAGGGCGCGCAATTGTCGGCGAAGATTTTTCCGCCGCGCGCGAGATCGGCGCCCGCCGTGTTCGCAAGTCCCGACAGCGAGCGCACATAATTGGCGACGCTGACAATGTCGTCGCGCTTGAGCATGCCGTCGCGGCCGAAGGCCGGCATCGAGCCCTGATGGCCTTGATCGTCGCCGGAGCGGGCGCCGTGCGTGATCGTTTGCGAGATCTCGGCAAGCGTGCCGCCCCACAGCCAGTCGTCATCAGTGAGATTGGGGTAACCCTTGGCGCCACCGCCGCCGGAGCCATGGCACGGCGCGCAATTGTCGGCGAAGGCACGGCGACCGAGTGCGCGCGCGAAGTCGAGCAGTTCCGGCGTCGTTTCGATGTCTTGCAGCGAAGCCTGTGCGAGCTTGGCCATCATCGGGCCGCGCGCCGCCTGTAGCGCGGCGAGGTCAGTGGCGACCGCTGCTCGCGAATGCCAGTTCAAAACGCCGTTGCTATACGACGATATCAGCGGCCAAGTCGGATAGACGATCCAAAAGCCCACGGCCCAGACGATTGTCGCGTAAAATAGCCACAGCCACCAGCGCGGCAGCGGCGTATTGAGCTCGCGGATGCCGTCCCATTCGTGACCCGTCGTGCCGACATGGGTCTTCGGCGCATCGGGTCGTTTGGTTCGATCGTCCATCTCAGTCCTCCCGCAGCGGTACGCGTGCGGATTCGTCGAACTCTTTCTGGCGCGACGGCCATAGCGCGTAAGCCAGCACCACGACGAACAGCGCGACGAAATAGACGAGGCCCCAGGTCTGGGCGAAGTGGGCGAAGAAGGCGTAAGTCGGCGACACGATCGTCTCCTCAGCGGATGTTGGCTTTGTCGTCGTAGAGCTTGAAGTCGACTAGCGTCCCGAGCATTTGCAGATAGGCAATCAACGCGTCGGCCTGCGTGACGCGGTTCGGATTGCCGTCGAAATCGCGTGCTTGGGACTTGGGATAACGGCGCGCCAGCACGTCGGCGTCCGGCGCATCGGTCGTGGCCTGGGTGCGCAGATCGGCGATCGCGTTGGCGACCATCTCATCGCTATAGGGCACGCCCAGCAACGCCTGAACCTTCATGTCCTCGGCGATGTGCGCGTAGTCGAGATCGGTGGTGAACAGCCACGGATAGGCGGGCATAATGGAGCCGGCAACCACCGCACGCGGATTATTCAGATGGTCGCGGTGCCAATCGTCGGAATATTTGCCACCGACGCGCGCCAGATCGGGACCGTTGCGTTTGGAACCCCATTGGAACGGGTGATCGTATTCGCTTTCGGCGGCGAGCGAATAATGTCCGTAGCGTTCGACCTCGTCGCGCAACGCCCGGATCATCTGCGAATGGCACAGATAACAACCCTCGCTGACATAGATGTTACGGCCAGCGAGTTCGAGCGGCGTGTAGGGTCGCATGCCTTCGGCGCTCTCGATCGTGCTCTTCAGATAGAACAGCGGCACGACTTCGACGAGACCGCCGATCGCGATCACGATCAGGATGCCGAGCAACAACAGGATCGAATTGCGTTCTAGTATGCCGTGCTTCTGCCAGAGCGAAGACGACGACGCGGATGTGGCCATTGCTGCCCCCCTACTCTGCCGGAGCCAGGCTCGAGCCGGCCTCGGCTGGAGCCAGCGCTTCACGCGGCACGATGGTCCGCCACACGTTGAAGGCCATGAGCAACGCGCCGATCAGGAACAGCGAGCCGCCGAGCGCCCGGATCACGTAGAACGGGTGCATCGCCTCGACCGATTCGATGAAGGAATATTCGAGGAAGCCGAGATTGGTGTAGGAGCGCCACATCAGGCCCTGCAGGATGCCCGACACCCACATCGAGCTGATGTAGACGACGATCCCGATCGTCGCGATCCAGAAATGCCAGCTGACCAGACGCAACGAATAGAGCGGGCGGTTCCACAGCCACGGCACCAGACAATAGATCGCGCCGAACGAGATGAAGCCGACCCAACCGAGTGCGCCGGAATGCACGTGGCCGATAGTCCAGTCCGTATAATGCGAAAGCGAATTGACCTCCCGCACCGCCATCACCGGTCCCTCGAAGGTGGCCATGCCGTAGAACGCGACCGACAGCACCATCATGCGCAGCACGGGATCGGTGCGCAGCTTGTCCCATGCCCCGGACAGCGTCATTAGCCCATTGATCATGCCGCCCCACGACGGCATCCACAGCATGATCGAAAACGTCATGCCGAGCGTCTGTGTCCAATCCGGCAGCGCGGTGTAGTGCAGATGATGCGGGCCGGCCCAGATATAGAGAAAGATCAGCGCCCAGAAGTGAATGATTGACAGTCGATAGCTGTAGACCGGGCGCTCGGCGCGCTTCGGGATGAAATAGTACATGATGCCGAGGAAGCCCGCGGTGAGGAAGAAGCCCACCGCGTTGTGGCCGTACCACCATTGCACCATGGCGTCCTGAACGCCGGCCCAAACAACGTAGGACTTCGGCGAAAACCACGACACCGGAACCGCGGCGTTATTGCCGACGTGAAGCACGGCGATGGTGAGGATGAACGCCAGATAGAACCAATTGGCGACATAGATATGCGGCTCTTTGCGCCGCATGATGGTACCGAGATAGATAAAGAGATAGGTGACCCAGACGATCGTCAGCCAGAGGTCGGCGTACCATTCCGGTTCGGCATATTCTTTCGACTGCGTGATGCCGAGCAGATAACCCGATCCGGCGATGATAATGAAAAAATTATAGCCAAGCACGACGAACCACGGCGCGAGATCGCCGGCAAGCCGAGCCCGGCAGGTGCGCTGCACGACATAAAACGAGGTTGCGATCAGAACATTGCCGCCGAACGCGAAAATCACGGCCGAGGTGTGCAGCGGCCGCAGCCGCCCGAACGAAATGTAGGAGAGATCAAAATTAAGCGCGGGAAAAGCAAGCTCGAGCGCGATCCACAGCCCCACGGAGAAGCCGGCAATACCCCAGAATACGGCAAGGACCGTGCCTAGCTTGATCGGTCCGAAATTGTAGTTCGGCCTGCCGTCGATCTCGAGCGGAGCTGTTTGCCCGTTGCCCCCAAAATATCGATTGACGATGGCAAACACCGCCGCGACGCTTGCCGCGGCGAACAGATAGGCGTGAAAGGCATATTCGGGTGTATAGGCCTTGGCGGCGATGACGATCGAAAAAAAAGCAAGCGCGGTCATGGCGGCTGCCAAACCACCCTCGCCGAGCGTCATGTATTTCCGTTCTGCTTGCGACGGCGTCATTGCGGGTTCCGTGAGTGCGAACTTCGTATTAAGTACTCACACCATGCGCGGAACCGATTGCCGTTGACCTAGATCAAGGCGGTATTCTTATCTACCTCGATCACCCCGCCGCGCGGGCCTAGCGCTCGAGCGATTTCAGATAGCCGATCACGTCCGCCACCTGACCCGGATCGTAGCGAAACTCCGGCATGGTCGGATGGCCGGTGATGATTCCCTCGGCGAGCGGCTCTTGGAGATTTTCGACCGGATAATGCAAGTGCAGCGTGCGGAACGGCGGCGCGATCTTGAGGGGGCTGTCGTCGACCTTGCCGATGGCGTGGCAGCCCGCGCAGTCGGCGTGCAAGAGCACGTAGCCGCGCTGCGCCGCGGGCGAGAGCACTTCGTCGCCATGCGCGGGCAGACTCGCCAGGGCCAGCATCGCCGCGAGCGGTGCGACGCCGATGACTTTCAGATACCGCGGTAGGATTCGACGCATGATGACTGTCCTCGCCTTTTTCTGCTTAATCGGCGATTCGCGGGTGGGCGCGAAACGGCGTCAAAACGCGGCGGCCTGTGCCTTGGATTCATCTTCGGCGGAGGGAAACGCCATGCCTGACATCGGCTCGACCCAGACGAGATGGTCGTGCACCTGCTCGACGCCCGGGACGTTCTCGGTCGCGACGACGAGCCCTTGGCGCTCGCGCTCGTCGGTGATGATGCCCCACAATTCGGCGACGCCGTTTTTGACGACGACGTTGACGCGCGGCGCCCATTGCTGCTGGCCGATGGCGGTGAGAATATTTTCCCGGATCGTCGAATCGCTGCCGACTCGCGCGGACGAATGGCGGACGAGGCTGACCAGCGCGTGCATCAGATTGGCGCGGCTGACGATGCCGACCAGCTTGCCGTCGCGCACGACGGGAAGACGCTTGATGCGACGGCGCTCCATCAGATCGACGACATCTTCCAGCGACGCCTCTTCGCCGACGGTGGCCGGATCCGGCGTCATGATTTCGTCGACTCTTTTTCCGGTGGCGTAGACAAATTCCTGAGCGAGACGGCCCGGCCCGACAATGAATTCGAGCCATCGCGGCCGGCGGCGTTGGGTGCCGAGTTCGCTGCGCCGCAGAAAATCACCCTCGGTCACGATGCCGACGAGTTCGTCGGCTGCGTCGAGCACCGGCAGACCGCTGATCCGGTTCTGTAGCATCACGCGCGCCGCCCGTACGATCGGCTCATTCTCCCGGATGGAAACAACGCTCTTCGTCATGATGTCTTTGACTTGCATGATTGTCCCTTATCGTGCTTGCCCCCGCAATGTCGCGCCGCTTACCCGTTCATGCGGCTCAACGCCAAGCGATTGCGCAGTACGATGCGCCGCGACGACGGCACTTCGATTGTCGCCGAACACTCCAACGAGGTCAGCGTCCGCGATACGGTCTCGATCGTCAGGCCGAGGTAATCGGCGATGTCCTGGCGCGACATCGGAAGCTCGATCGAATTGCCGCCGGAAACGCGCGCGGCCATTTCAAGCAGAAAGCTGGCGACGCGTTCTTGGGCGCTTTTAATGAGAAGCATGATGCGGTCCTGCACCCGGCCGAGTTCGCGGCCGGTGAGCGCAAAGAGCTGTCGGGCGACCGATGCATCGCGGCCGGCCAACGCATTGAGCGTCGAACGCTTGATCACCAGGATTTTCGCATCGGCGATCGCCTCGGCCGACAACGTATGCTCATCGGCGAATTCGAGACCGAAGATATCGCCCGGCAGATAAAACCCGCCGATCTGACGACGGCCGTCATTGAGAATCTTGTAGGTACGCACGCTGCCGCTGACCACCTTGTAAAGGTAATCGGCGGGCTCGTTCTCGCCGAAAATCTCGGAATTGCGCGGATAACCCATCATCGCGCCCATCAGTTGCATGGTCTGGTCGAGCACTTCGGTGTCGATTGCGCCATCCCATGCCAGACTTGCGGAACGGACCGGCACGGCCGGGCGGCGGATGGGATCGCTGCGGACTGCGGTTTGTGGATGCATGGGTCTTTACCTCCGGGAGCTTGCGGAGGTATTGCTAAACGGCGGGCGACAAACGGAAAATTCAGGTAATGACCCTAAGGGAATTCCCTTAGACCGCAATATGATGGACAAGCCGTTGAATAAGAAAGGTTTTTGCCGATCCCTCTGGCACTAAAACGGGACCGGCTTCGGTCCTGCAATGGCTGAAACGATACCCACTTCGCAAACTCACTTGACGGCTGGGCCGGTGAAGCTCCCGGCATGGCAAAACCTCGTCTGGCGCTACGGCGTTGCATGTGTGGCGATCGCGGCCGGACTTGTCGTCAAGTTGTTGTTGGAATCGCTGTTGCACGGCGAGGCCTCGTATCTGTTGTTTCTCCCCGCCATCCTGATCGCCTCGGCCGTCGGCGGTTGGGGGCCCGGCCTATTCGCCACCATTCTTGGGCTCGCATTCGGTCTGTTTTTCGTCCGCGATTTTCGCGCACTATCGGTCGCCGACTCGGTGCATGCCGTCATTTTCGTCCTGCTCGGCATTGCCGTGTCGTGGCGCGGCGAGCTGTTGGAGCGCTTTCGTCGTGCCGCCGCGACGAATGCCGATGCCGCCTTCGCCCGCAGCGCCCATCTGCAATCGATTCTCGACAGCATTCCCGACGCCATGATCGTCATCGACGAGCGCGGCGTCATGCAATCGTTCAGTTCGGCGGCGGAACGGCTGTTCGGCCGCGCCGCTGCGGACGTCGTCGGGAAAAACGTCAGGATGTTGATGCCGTCGCCCTATCGGGAGGGGCATGATGGCTATATCGAACGCTATAAACGCACCAATGAGCGCCGTATCATCGGCATCGGCCGGGTCGTGGTCGGGCAGCGCAGCGACGGCTCGACGTTCCCTATGGAGCTCGCCGTCGGCGAAATGCATGTCCGCGATCAGCGCTTCTTCACGGGATTTATCCGCGACCTGACCGAACGCCAGCAGACCGAAGCCAGGCTTCAGGAACTCCAGGCCGAACTCGTCCACATGTCGCGGCTCACCGCGATGGGCGAGATGGCGTCGGCGCTGGCGCACGAGCTCAATCAGCCGCTATCCGCCATCGCCAATTACATGAAAGGGTCGCGGCGGCTGTTGGAAAATCGATCTGACGAAGGCGCGCTCATGCTGCGCGACGCCATGGATAAAGCGGCCGATCAGGCGCTGCGCGCCGGCGACATCATTCGCCGCCTGCGCGATTTCGTCGCGCGCGGCGAAACCGAGCGCCGCGTCGAGGACGTCAAGAAACTGATCGAGGAAGCAAGCGCTTTGGCCCTCGTCGGCGCCAAAGACAAAGGCGTTCGCGTGCGCTTTTCGTTCGAACCGCGGCTCGATTTCGCACTGGCGGACAAGGTGCAGATTCAGCAGGTTCTGCTCAATCTGATGCGCAATGCCATCGAGGCGATGGAAGAGACCGAAACGCGCGAGCTTGTCGTCTCGACGGCGGCGGCGGCAGACAATATGATTGAGATCGGCGTGGCCGATACCGGCGCGGGAATTGCGCCCGAGATCAGCGCGCAGCTGTTCCAGCCGTTCGTCACCACGAAACCGCAGGGCATGGGCGTCGGACTGTCGATTTCCCGCACCATCATCGAGGCGCACGGCGGCTCCATCGCCCAGCGCTCCAATCCCGGAGGCGGAACGGTGTTTTCCTTCACCTTGCCAGCCGTGACCAATGAGGAGGCCGGCGATGCCGCCTGAAGCAGCGACCGTGCACATTATCGACGACGACGAGGCGCTCCGCGATTCGCTGACGTTTCTCTTGCGCACGGCGCAGATCGAAGCCCGCAGCTACCCGACCGCCAAGGCCTTTCTCGACACGCTGCCCGGCACCAGTCTGGGCTGCGTCATTACCGATGTGCGCATGCCAGGGCTAAGCGGCATCGATCTGTTACGGCGCCTGAAAGAGCTCAATGTCGTTGTTCCGGTCATTGTCGTTACCGGCCACGGCGACGTGGCGCTTGCCGTCGAAGCCATGAAGATCGGCGCCATCGATTTCCTGGAAAAGCCATTCGACGACGAAGTGCTGCTGGCCAGCGTCAATTCGGCGCTGCGCCAGCACGACGGCCAGGCCCGGCGCCAGAACGAACGCGCCGAGATCGAGCACCGGGTAGCGGCGCTGTCGCCACGCGAGCGCGACGTCCTGGTCGGGCTGGTCGCGGGCCGCGCCAATAAGCAGATCGCGTTCGATCTCGGCATCAGCCCACGGACAGTGGAAATCTACCGCGCCAATCTCATGAATAAAATGCAAGCCGGAAGCCTGTCCGACCTGGTGCGCATGGCGTTGATTGTCGGCATGCTGGGGTCGGACTAAGCCACCGCGGTCCCCGGGGCGGTTAAGTAAAGGCCCCTAAGCGCTCGCCCCAGCGCCCCGATTGAGCCAAATCAATGCGGCTTTGCCGACGATGCCGCATTTGGCCTGATGAATAAATTTAATCGATAGGTCCGGACTCAGGATGACGCCGCACTCTGAATTGGCAGCGCAGCAGCCGGTCGTCATCGTCGTGGACGACGATCCGGCCGTTTGCAATTCGCTGAAATTCTCGCTGGAGCTCGAGGGCTTCGCGGTGCGCGCCTATCCCAGCGGCCCGGAGTTACTGGAGTCCGGCGACCTCGGCAGTTGCAGCTGCTTCGTCATTGACCAGCGAATGCCGGCCATGACCGGAATGGAGCTGATTGGCAAGTTGCGGCAGCGCCAGGTCTTGACGCCGGCCATTCTCATCCTCAGCCATCCCAATGCCACGCTCACCGCGCGTGCGGCGAACGCCGATGTTCCCATTGTCGAAAAGCC
>JBEKRD010000052.1:0-43905 GCA_049519075.1 Xanthobacteraceae bacterium
GGCGCGGGCCGTGAGGGAAATGAGACGATGCAAGGGGAGCTTGCCGATGACGTTTTCATTACCTTGCAACGACAACGAAGCTTCAAGTCAGTCGCCCCTCCCACCGCGCTGCGCGCGGTCCCACCTCCCCGCTATCGCGGGGCGGGATGAATTACCCTTCCCCGATCTCGCGCAGGATCTCTTCGGTGTGTTCGCCCAGACGCGGCGCCGGGCGGTCGGAAGCCGCGGGCGTGCCGTCGAGCATGATCGGTGAACGCAAGCCGGGTATGATGCCACCTTCGGCGGCGTCGCTTTTCAGTTCCAGCCGCATGCCGCGGTGGATCACCTGCGGATCGGTGAAGACTTCTTCAAGATTGTTGATGGGGCCGGCCGGGATGCCGGCGCTTTCGAGTTTGGCCAACAGCTCTTCACGCTTGAACTGTTCGGTGAGCGCCGACAGTTTGGCGACGAGTTCGGCGCGATGCGCCAGCCGGCCTTTGTTGTCCTTGTACTCCGGCACTTCGGCAAGCTGCGGCGCGCCGAGGATGCCGCATAATTTGATGAACTGGCCGTCATTGCCGGTGGCGATGATGATGCGGCCATCGGCAACCGCGAACACCTGATAGGGCACGAGGTTGGGATGGGTATTGCCGATGCGTTTGGGCAGTTCGCCGGAGACCAGATAATTGAGCGCCTGAAACGACAGTACACCCACGGTCGAATCGACCAGCGCGGCGTCGACATAGCCGCCTTTCCCGGTCTCGTGCCGCCGCAGCAAGGCGGCCAAAATCCCGACCACCGCATAGACGCCGGATAAGATGTCGGAGACCGCGACGCCGACCCGCATCGGCTCGCCGTCGGCGGTGCCGGTCAGACCCATCATGCCGCCGATGCCTTGCGCCATCAGATCGTAACCGGCGCGCGGCGCCGACGGTCCGGTCTGGCCGAAGCCGGTTACCGAGCAATAGACCAGACCCGGATTGTCGGGCGCGAGCGATTTGTAGTCGAGGCCGAATTTGGCGAGCCCGCCGACCTTGAAATTCTCGATCAAGACGTCGGAGCGGCCAGCGAGTTCTTTGACGATGCGCTGGCCCTCGGCGCTGGCGAAATCGACTTCGATCGAACGCTTGCCGCGATTGGCGCTATGAAAATAGGCGGCGCCGAGATGGCCGCCGTCGGCCGCCGGCACAAAGGGCGGACCCCAGGCCCGGGTGTCGTCGCCGGCGCCCGCGCGTTCGACCTTGATGACGTCGGCGCCGAGATCGGCCAGGAGCTGCCCGGCCCAGGGACCGGCCAGGATCCGCGCCAGTTCCAGCACGCGGATTCCCGACAATGGACCTGCTTTGGGCCCCTTTTTGGCGTCCTGTTTGGGACCCGAATTGTCACCCGGCATGAACCACTCCCGACACGGCGCGGCCGCCCGCCGCGCGGGCGCCTAAGTGACAAAGCCGGGCCGCTTTGTCCAGGTTTGTCTACAGTTCTTATGCTTTCGCCAACTTGTCATCGTCGCGGCCCATCATTAGCTAAGGCTTGCCGGATGGGATGAAGCTGTGAACACCACGTTCTTCAGCGAGATGCTGCAAAGCATCGCCGACCGCAGCCGCGCATTGATCAAGCGCGAGCGCCGCGAGCCGGCGCATGAGCGCTCGGCCGGCCTCGTCGAGCAATGCGAGGAACTCCTGACCGGCCGCGGCGAAGCCTCAGGCGTGGCGCTGGCGCAAGAGATCCTGGCCCGCTACGCGGAATTGACCACCGGGCCCCGCATCGCTTTCTTCGAGGCGCTTGGCACCACCTTCGGTCACGACGCCAAGCGCATCGATCGCGCCATCGCCGACTGGAAGGAGGCGCCGAGCGCAGACAACGCCTCCGAGTTGCATCAATCAAGCGAGCCGCAGCGGCTCGAACTGTTCCGCAGGCTCAATCTCGCCCCCGGCGGCACCGCGGCGCTGGTGCGCATGCGCGAGCAATTGCTCGACGCCATGGCGCACCGCGACGATCTCGGCGTCATCGACAATGATTTCGTCCATCTGTTCCTGTCCTGGTTCAACCGCGGCTTTCTGGTGCTGCGCCGCATCGACTGGTCGACTTCGGCGGCGATCCTGGAAAAGATCATCCGCTACGAAGCGGTGCACGAGATCAGGGACTGGGACGATCTGCGCCGCCGCATCGATCCGCCGGACCGCCGTTGCTATGCCTTCTTCCATCCGGCGCTGGTCGATGAACCCTTGATTTTCGTCGAAGTGGCGCTGACCCGCGACATCCCGGACGCCATCGCGCCGATCCTCTCCGACAAGCGCGAACCGGTCGAACCGCAACGGGCCAAGACCGCGGTGTTTTACTCGATCACCAATTGCCAGCGCGGGCTTGCCGGCGTCACCTTCGGCCACTTTCTGATCAAGCAGGTGGTCGAGGAGGTTTCGCGGGAATTGTCCCGGGTCGCGACCTTCGTCACGCTGTCGCCGGCGCCGAATTTCGCCGACTGGCTCCGGCGCGAACGCGCCAATGCCGGCTCGCTTGCGCTCGACGAGGACGATCGCTCGGCGCTTGCCGCGCTCGACACCGCGAATTGGTGGCGCACGCCCGAGCTTGCCGAAAAACTCCGCGAGCCGCTGTTGCGCGCCGCCGCCTGGTATTATTTGCGCGCCCGCAACGGCCGCGGCCTGCCGGTCGACGCGGTGGCGCGTTTCCACCTCGGCAACGGCGCGCGGCTGGAGCGGCTCGACTGGCTCGCCGACACCTCGGAGCGGGCGCTCAAGCAGTCCTGCGGCTTGATGGTGAATTACCTCTACGATCCCGATTACATCGAGCGCAATCACGAGGCCTATGCGCAGCAGCGCGCCATCGTCGCCTCAAATGCGGTGACGCGGCTGGTGACGACGCCGACGCGCGAGATCGTCGCGGTCTCGGGGTAATCGGCCGGTGCCAGCGCTCCTCGGCGTGCTTGAAACCGTGCTTTATGTCGAAGACTTCGCTCCGGCTTGTACGTTTTACGAGCAAGTGCTCGGGCTCAACAGCATCTACCGCGATCAGCGGCTGTGCGCTTACGACATCGGCGGACGCGGCGTGTTGTTGCTGTTTCTGCGCGGCCATTCGCTGGAAACCGTGCATCTCCCGGGCGGCACCATCCCGCCGCATGACGGTTCGGGCCCGGTGCATATCGCTTTTTCGATCGCGGCCGAAGATCGCGCGGCTTGGGAGGCGCGGCTTGACGAGGCCGAAGTCGCGATCGAAGGCCGCACCACCTGGCCGCGCGGCGGGACGAGCATTTATTTCCGCGATCCCGACGGCCATCTGGTCGAACTGGCGACGCCGGGACTATGGCCGGGGTACTAAGATTTCCCGTAGACCGGCACGATAGCGCCGCGGGTGACGCGATTGTCAGGCGAAGCGAGGAAGGCGATGGTGGCCGCGACTTCTTCGACCTTCGGCCAGGCCGCGTAATCGGCCTTGGGCATCGCCTGCCGGTTGGCGGCGGTGTCCATGATCGAGGGCGCCACCGCGTTGACCAGAATGCCGTCCTTGGCGACCTCTTCGGCGAGCGCCGCGGTCAGCGCCGCGACACCGGTCTTGCTGGCGGTATAGGCCACCATGCCGGCGCCGCTGCGCCATTCCAGCGCGGCGCGGGCGGCGACATTGACGATGCGGCCGCCGGCGTCGGCTCCGGCCGCCGTCATCGCCTTGACCGCGGCGCGGCAGCACAAGATGCAGCTGATCAAATTCATCTCGATCTGCTGGCGGATCGTGGCGACCGCGGTATCGCGCAGCGGACCGCCGGCGAAACCGCCGGCAATGTGGATCGACGCCCAAGGCGACGCGACGCCCTGATAAAACCGCTCGACGATCGCTTCGTCGGCAAGGTTGCCGTTCACGGTGAGCACGACCTGCTTATGCCCGCGCAGGCGGAAACGCGTCGCTTCCGCCTCGTCGTGGCAGGGCACGTGGCAGATGGCGCCGGCCTCGATCAGCGCCGACACCACGGCGGTGCCGAGCGCGCCGGCCCCGCCGGTGACAACGATATGACGGTCGCGGAAATCCATTGGCCGTTCTCCGCCATTTGCCGTACCGGCATCATCGCCGATCCTGCGATCAAGGCAAGGCCGTGGCGCGAATTTGCAAGGCCGCGAAGCGAATTTGCAAGGCCGCGAAGCGAATTTGATAGTCTGCCGCGGGAGGGAATCAGTGGCTGATTTCGACATCGCGATTATCGGCGGCGGCATCAACGGCACCGGCATCGCGCGCGACGCCGCCGGCCGCGGCTTTCGCGTCGTCTTGATCGAGCAGAACGACCTCGCCTCGGGCACCTCGTCGGCGTCCTCGAAGCTCATCCATGGCGGCTTGCGTTATCTGGAGCATCGGGAATTTCGCCTGGTGCGCGCGGCGCTGCGCGAGCGCGAAGTGCTGTTGCGCGCGGCGCCGCATCTGATCCGGCCGCTGCGCTTCGTGCTGCCGATCAACGAGGCCCGCCGTTCGGCCACGTTCGTGCGCCTGGGCTTGATGCTTTACGACTGGATCGGCTGGCGCAAAATCCTGCCCGGCACCCGCGAACTCGACCTGGTGACCGACGAGGCCGGCCAGCCGCTCAAGTCGCGCTTTCATCACGCCTTCGAATATTCCGACTGTTTCGCCGACGATGCGCGCCTCGTCGTGCTCAACGCCGTGGATGCCGCCGAACGCGGCGCGGTCATTCGCACCCGGACCCGTTGCGTGCGCGCCGAACGCTCGGAGGAGTGGCGGCTCGTGCTCAACGCGCGCGGTCAGCGCGACGTGGTGACGGCACGGATCTTGATCAACGCCGCCGGCGCCTGGAGTGAATCGTTTGCCGAGACCGCGCTGCGGCAGGCGCCGCAACATCGGCTCATCCTCGACAAGGGCAGCCACATCGTGGTGCGGCGGCTGTTCGATCACGACCGCGCCTATATCCTGCAAGTGGCCGACGGCCGCGTCGTATTCGCGATCCCGTTCGAGCGCGACTTCACGCTGATCGGCACCACTGACCAGGCCTTTGCCGGCGATCCGTCGGTGGTGCTGCCGAGCGGCGAGGAAATCGATTATCTCTGCAACGCCGCCAATGAATATTTTCGCACCGAGATCGGTGCCGCCGACGTGGTCTGGGCCTTCGCCGGGGTCCGCTCGCTGTACGACGACGGCGCGCGCAAGCCGCAGGACATCGGCCGCGACTATGCCCTGATTCTCGACGAGCGTTTCGGCGAGGCGCCGATACTGACCGTCTATGGCGGCAAGATCACGACGTATCGGCGGCTCGCCGAGGACGCGCTGGCGCGGCTGGCGCATTTCTTCCCGCGCTCGCGGCCTTGGACCGGGTCGAACGCGCTGCCGGGCGGCGATTTCGTCTATGACGGAATCGAAACGCTGATCGAGCGCACCCAGCGGACCTGGCGGTTTTTGACGGCGGACCACGCCCGGCGGCTGGCCCGCGCTTACGGCACGCGGGTCGACCGCGTGCTCGGAAAGGCCGCGGGCCTCGACGATCTGGGCCAGCGCTTTGGCGCCGATCTCACCGCCGCCGAGGTCAATTATTTGATGACCAAGGAGTGGGCGCAGACCGCCGACGACGTGCTGTGGCGCCGGTCCAAGCTCGGCCTGCGGCTTTCCAAGGCGCAGACCGAGGCGCTCGATCGCTTTATGGCCGGTGCGGGCGGTGGGCGTCGGTAAAATTTTAGCATTTTGCCACACTGCAACTTTATTCCTCTGTGGTGACATGCCTCCGCAACGAGCGCGAATAACGGTGCGTGATGGAAACGGCCGCGACCCAAATTGCGCGACAGCTTACTAAGCTCAAGGTGCTCGTCGTCGACGACGAGCCGAGCATGCTTAAGGTCACGCGTGCGCTGTTGCAGGCGATCGGCGTCAAGAACATCTACGAGGCGCGCGACGGCAGCGGCGGTCTGGAGGCGATCTGCACCGAGGCGCCGGATATCGTCATTCTCGATTGGGAAATGCCGAGCCCCAACGGCCCGGAATTCGTGCGCACCGTGCGTTCGCCGGGAATCTTTCCCCGCCCCGATATTCCGATCATCATGCTCACCGGGCATAGCGAGCGTTCGCGGGTCATCGAAGCGATGCAACTCGGCGTCAACGAATACCTGCTCAAGCCGGTTTCGACGACCGCACTCCTGGCGCGCATCGTGACGATCCTCTTCAAACCGCGCCCGATGGTCAAACGAGGCGATTATTACGGCCCGGAACCGCGCAAGCCTTTGAGAAACAGCCCGGGAATCGATCTCGACTTCAGCTCGATTGTTCTGCTCAATTGAGCCCGTACCCCGCCATGAACGCGAATCGCTCAAAGAAGCAGATCGAGACGATCATCCAGTCGCTGTGCGTGCTGGTCGTCGACGACAACGCCTATATGCGCAAGATCGTCCGCAATCTGCTCATCAATTGCGGCGTCAAGGATATCTACGAAGCCACCGACGGCATCGCCGCGCTCGACGCGATCCGCACCATGGCGCCCGATGCGGTGATTCTCGATTGGGAAATGCCGCTGCTCAGCGGGCCCGAACTGGTGCGTATCGTACGCTCGCCCGGCGTGTTCCCGATGCCCGATGTGCCGATCATCATGCTCACCGGCCACTGCGAGCGCTGGCGGGTGATCGAGGCGGTGCGGCTCGGCGTCAATGAGTTCCTGACCAAGCCGGTCTCGGCGAAATCGCTGTATGATCGCTTGTTGTCGATCGTGCTGCAGCCGCGGCCGGCGGTGCAAGTGGGCGACTATTACGGTCCGCAGCCGCGCAAGCTACTGCACACCGTCGACGACGACCTCCCGCCCGACTTCCCGGTGGCAGCAACAGCCGCGGTCTGAAGCGCAGCTCTTTCCCGTCCCCCTGAAAATGCTTTAGCGTGCCGGCGGGCTAGACCGCGATCGATTCAGTCGAAACCGATCATGGTCGAGCTCAGCGGGAGCATCGATGCCGGCTGTCGAGTCGAAACGGGGATTTGCCAAGCGAGGCTTTGCGCCTTGGGCCGATCGCACGCAGCCGCCGCTGTTGCGGCTTGAAGCCTTGGCCAAGCGCTTCGGCGGCTTCGCCGCGGTCGATCAGCTTTCGCTCGACATCTACCAGGGCGAATTTTTCGCGCTGCTCGGCCCCTCGGGTTGCGGAAAAACCACCCTGCTGCGGCTGATCGCGGGCTTCGAGCAGCCGACCGCGGGCCGCATTCTGCTTGACGGCGTCGATTTGAGCGCAGTGCCGCCGCATCGGCGTCCGGTCAATATGATGTTTCAGAGCTACGCGCTGTTCCCGCATCTCAATGTCGAGGCCAATATCGCATTCGGCCTCAAGCAGGAGGGGTTGGCCAAGACCGAGATCGCCGAGCGGGTCGCCGACATGCTGGCGCTGGTGCGGCTGGAGAATTTCGGCCGGCGCAAGCCGCACGAACTGTCCGGCGGCCAGCGCCAGCGCGTCGCGCTGGCGCGCTCGCTGGTCAAGCGGCCGCGCGTGCTGCTGCTCGACGAGCCGATGGCGGCGCTCGACAAGAAGCTGCGGGGCGAAACGCAGTTCGAGCTGATGGACCTGCAGCGCCGCCTCGGGCTGACCTTCATCATCGTCACGCACGACCAGAGCGAAGCGATGACGGTGGCCGACCGGATCGCGGTGATGGACCGCGGCCGGCTCGTGCAGGTCGCGCCGCCGGCCGCCATCTACGAACAGCCAAATTCGCGCTGGGTCGCGGACTTCGTTGGCGAGATCAATCTGTTCGAGGGTCGTGTCGGCGACGACGGCAGCAGCGTCGAGGGCACCGCGCTGGGACGAATTCGCGTCGCCGCCAAGATCGATGCGGAGGTGGGCGCCACGGTCTGGGTCGCGGTGCGGCCGGAGAAGCTGCGGATCACGGCCGGCGAGCCGCAAGCCGGGCTGGACAATTGCGCCGCCGCAACGGTGGTCGATATCGGCTATCTCGGCGATCTGTCGATCTACAAGCTGCGCACCGACGCCGGCGTCCCGATCAAAGCGGCGCTCGCCAATACCGGCCGGCTCACCGAGAGCGCGATCGGCTGGGACGATAAAGTCTGGGCGTGCTTTCCGCCGGATGCCGCTATCGTGCTGACGCGATGAAGAAAGGGTTGCGCGCATGACCGACCCGCAGCCGCGACGCTCGCTGATGGCGAAGCTCGTGATCGCGATTCCATACGGCTGGCTCGTCGCCTTCTTTCTTTTGCCGTTTCTGATCGTGCTCAAGATCAGCCTGTCGCAGACTGCGATCGCGCAACCGCCCTATACGCCGGTGTTCGAGCTCGCCGCCGGTTGGCACGGCTTGCGCGATTTTTTCGCCGGCCTGTCGCTCGACAATTACGCGTTCCTCGGCACCGATCCGCTCTATGTCCTGTCTTACATGAAAAGCCTGGAGATCGCCGCGTTCTCGACCTTGTTGCTCCTCGTCATTGGCTATCCGATCGCCTACGCGATTACGCGCACGCCGCGACGGACACAGGCATTCCTGGTGCTTGCCGTGGTGCTGCCGTTCTGGACCTCGTTCCTGATCCGCATCTATGCCTGGATGAATATCCTGCAGCATGACGGCCCGCTCAATCAGCTGCTGCTGACGCTCGGCATCGTGCGCGAGCCGCCGGTATGGCTTGCCACCGATACCGCCGTCTATATCGGCATGGTCTATTCCTACCTGCCGTTCATGGTGCTGCCGCTCTATGCCACCTTGGAAAAGCTCGACGAGTCTCTCCTTGAAGCGGCGGCCGATCTGGGGTGTCCGCGCTGGAAGACGTTTTGGCTCGTGACTTTGCCGCTGTCGGCGCCGGGCGTGTTGGCGGGTGCGCTGCTGTGCTTTATCCCGATCGTCGGCGAGTTCGTTATTCCCGATCTGCTCGGTGGCTCGCATACCTCAATGATCGGACAGACGGTGTGGAACGAATTCTTCGCCAACAAGGATTGGCCGACGGCTGCCGCGGTCGCGGTCGTCTTGGTGTGCCTGTTGGTCACTCCGATCGTCGTTTTCCAGCACCAGGCGATGCGCGGCTCGGAGCGCGGCTCGTGATGCGAAAGGCTTCCCCGTTCAACCTCGCGACGCTCGGCCTCGGTCTCGCCTTTCTCTATCTGCCGATCGTCGTTCTGGTCGTTTATTCGTTCAATGCCTCGCGTCTGGTCGCGGTCTGGGGCGGCTGGTCGTTGCGCTGGTACGGCGAACTTGCCGGCGATGCAGCGCTGCTGGAGTCAGCCTTCATCAGCCTGCGCATCGCACTGGTAGCGGCCGCCGCCGCGACGGTCCTCGGTACGCTTGCCGCCGTGGCGCTGGTCCGCTTCGGCCGTTTCCGCGGCCGGCTGCCGTTTGCGGCCATGATCTACGCGCCGCTGGTCATGCCGGAGGTCATCACCGGCCTGTCGATGCTGCTATTGTTCGTCGCCGTTTCGATCGATCGCGGCTTCTGGACCGTGGTGATCGCTCACACCACCATGGCGATGTGCTTTGTCGCGGTGATCGTGCAATCGCGGCTGGTCGATTTCGACACCAGCCTCGAAGAGGCGGCGATGGATCTCGGTGCTTCGCCGCTGCAGACCTTCCTGGCGGTGACCTTGCCGCTGATCCTGCCCGCCGTCGCGGCAAGCTTCATGCTTGCGTTCGCGCTGTCGCTCGACGATCTGGTCATCGCAAGTTTCACCACCGGGCCGGGCGCGACCACGCTGCCGATCCGCATCTATTCGCAGGTGCGGCTCGGCGTCAGTCCGGAAATGAATGCGGTGTGCAGCATCATGGTTGCCGTGGTCGGCGTTGCCGTCGTCGTCGCCTCGCTTCTGACCAAGCTCGGCGCGGCCAGAGGCACCCCGGCGCGGATTTGATCAATCCCTGCTCTCGCCCGGCGGCCGGAATAAATAGAGCACGAACCAGACCGGAACGATTACCAGCGCGCCGAGCAGCAAATTCGGCAGCGCCCAAGCGACGCCCTGACGGGCCAAGTCCTCGATCCGCTCCGGCGACAGGCCGGCAGTCTTGACCAGCTGCTCGGTGGTGATGCCGAAATGCGCCAGCACGGTGCCGACGATCAGCGACGCGATCAGCACCTTGAGCATCGTTCGCGTGAGGCGGCTGAGCATTAACGAGCATCCTGCCCCAAAAGCCGCGGAGCAAAATGCCGCGCTGATTCGGGCGCCCCGAATCATAGAGCAAAAAGTTAAAAGCAGCGCGCCCGCCGCACGGTCGGAGGCCCTTTTTCGGGCCGCCGACGGCTGCAATCGGGAGGACTCGCGCCGTTACGGATAACTTAGTCTATTGAGAAGCTTTCGGCGCTGCCGGCGCCGAGGCCGGTGATAGTGCCGGTGCCGCGGCCGGAGGGCCGGCCGGCGAGGCCAGCAACTGGTCGATCACCGCGCGCACCGCGTCGCCGGCATTACGGCTCTTGGCCGCATCGAGTAGCGGCGCGGCGGCGCCGGAGCGGCGGATCAAGCTCTGCGGATCCGGCAACATGATCGGATCGTCCCACGGGCCCTGCACCACAAGCTCTGCGGATCCGGCAACATGATCGGATCGTCCCACGGGCCCTGCACCACAAAGGGCAGGTCGAACGCGTCGGCCGTTGCCGTCGAAACCAGCGTCGCCACACCCTTCAGATCAAGCTCTCGGGCCGGCACCGAGGCCTGGCCGCCAACCGCGAGCCGAACGGCTGGGCCATCGATGTGCATGTCATCGACCGACACCACGCCGTGGTCGACCTTGAGGTTGACCACCAGATCGTCGAACTGGGTGCGGCCGGAGCGGAAGTCGCCGCTGCCGGACAGCGGGCGGCGCTCCAGCCGGCGCAGCAATTGCTCGATATTGATGCCGGCAAGCGCGCCGGATTGGGCGTTTAGCGTAGCGGTGCCGTTCAGCGTATGGGTCAGTGCGAGCACGGAATTGCCCGCGCCGGCGACAGCGAGCGCGAGATTGCCGTGACCTTCGACCCTGTGCAGACCGAACAATTGGCCGAGGCAATTTTCCAGGTCGACATCGAGAAATTGCATGTGCGAGGTCACCGCGACCCCGCTGCTGACATTGGCGAGCCCGAATGTGCCTTTGGCGACGCCGCCGAAAGCCTGCGCTTCGCCGACCGTGAGATCGAGCTTGCCGTCGCGCATCGTCGCGGCGACCGCGGTACGGCCGACCCGCGCGTTCGAGATCTTGATGCTCGCGGCGGACAGCCGCAGGTCGAGATTCAAATCGCCCAAGCCGTCGAGCGCGAGCGGCAATCGATCCCAGTTACGTTCGTTCTTGGCCATCAGGCGAACGCCGGAAATATACGGCGTCAAATCGAGCGCGTCGGCCGCCAACGTGCCCTGCACCAGGCGATGGCCGTCGCTCGACAGCGTCAGCGCACCTTCGGCCGAATTGCCGTCGAGCTCGACATTGACGTTGGAGAGCGACACCGCGCCGCCGCCGATGTCGCTCTGCGCCCGCAGCGAAAAATGGCCGAAGCCACCGAACGGTGGCTTGTTGCCGCCGGTCCAGCGCATCGCGTCGCGCAGGGACGGCGACTCAACGTCGAGCGTGCCTTCGATTTTCAACGTCGGTCGATCACTCGCCGCGCCGTCGAAGGCGAGTTGGAGCGGCGCGCCGGACAGCCGCAATTTGACGCCCGATCGCTCACCTGTCAGCGCCGCCAGAAAATCGCTGAGCGTGAGGCTCGCCTCGACGGGCTCGTCGTGCCACACGAAACGGCCGTTGGCGCCGAAGCTGCGCGAGATGGAGGGCCAGGCAACCTGGAAGTCGACATGCTCAAGCCGCTCGGCAACGTCCTTGCCGGCGTCGTGCACGACGACCGTGCCGTCCTGGATGCCGATCTCCGAGAACGAGGCGGCACGGTGTGGAACCGGCTGCAGGGCTTGCGCGAGCGAGTCGATCAAGCCCGACCAATTCGACTGTCCGTCGGTCGAGAATGTCACCGTGATTCTCGGCCGCACCAGCATTACGTCGGCGATTTCGATGCGGCCGGCCAATAGCGGGAAATACCGCAATCGCGCCGTCAATTCGTCCGCCGCCACGGCCGGTTTGCCGGTACGATCGTCACCCAGGAGCACGTTGCGAAAACGCACGCTTCCGGACGGAAACAGCGACAGCGAGATGTCGTCGCCCAAGAGCGGGTCGAGCCCGGTCACGGCATGAATTTCCGCCTTGACCGCGTCGCGCACCGAGGCTGCGGGAATCAGAAACGACAGCGCAACCAGCGTAACGAATGCCGCCGCAACCACGGCGGCAACGGCAATCGCGAGGCGTTTCAAGCCAATGGCCGCGGTCACGGGGCGTGCTTCCGATTGTTGTGGAGCCGGCCGAATATACCCGGCGGCAGGCGAGCTTTCAAACCTGCCGGGTATCTGTGTCGCTTTCGTGGCCGGCGACCGCGGCGGGCGCGCCGCCGGAGAACGGCATTCAGCGCGCCGACGTCCGCCACGATTTGGCGGCATCCGCCTGCGCCACCTCGGCGATCATCTTGTTGATGATGGCTTGGCCGAACGAGTTGAAGTTTTGCGCGACCATGACAAAGGCGCCGGAACCTCCGATGACGTTGTCGCGATAGTAATTGTCGAGGCCGCCCGGCGGGTTGGTATGGTCCGGATTCCACGACATCGGATTGTCGCTGAGGATGACGAGGCCGTTGATGGTGATGCCCTTGCCGACGGCTTCGTCGCGTAACGCGGTAACGTCGCGGCCGGCATTATTGGTACCGTCGCCGGAAATATCGATGGTGTGACGCACGGACATGAAGGGTGCCCGGTCGAACTCATTCATCGCGAATTCGATGGCGCCGCTGATCGAGGTGCGGTCCATGAACGACCGCGGCGCCTCGCTCAGGCGGTCGCCGAAATCCTTGGCCGACGCGGCGTCGCCGACCGTCATCCAATCGACCACCACGCGTTGCGCGCCGATGCCAGACCATTCGACGAAAGTCACCCCGATACGGCCGTTGTGACCCGACTGAATCGTGTGGAGCACGCGCGGATCGGACAGCGCGGTGGCGTAACCGTCGCGCTGCAGCTGGAATTTCCCGGCATCGATGCTGCGCGACACGTCGGCGGCCAGTACCAGCAACAGGTCGACGTCGTCGCCGGCGCGCGCCACCGCGGGCTGCAAGGCAGCGCCAGCGAAGGTCAAAGCGAGGAGGATCTTGACTATGCGCATCGCCGCACCTCACCAAGCATCGCCCTGAAAGACGGCGAAAACTCGACGGCGCCAGACCCACCCGACCAAGTCTACTTGAAACAAGTCCCGCTAACAGTCCAGCCGATTCCCCGGCGTGACGCTCTAATTGGCGACGATGCGGCTCGGCGGGAATGCGATCTCGACCAGCGTCCCGGCATTCGGCGCGCTTTTGATGCCGAAATTGGCGCGATTGGCTTCGGCGAGCGCCTTAGTCAGCGGCAAGCCAAAGCCGGTCCCGCCGGAGCCCCAGCTGCCTGAGGTTGCCGTCTGCTGGAACGGCTCGAGCGCCGCCTGGATGTCTTTTTCGCTCATGCCGACGCCTGTGTCGCGCACTCGCAGCACCACTTCTTGGGCGTCGGAAAACACCGTCGACACGATCACCTGGCCGCCCGGCCCGGTGAATCTGATCGAATTTGTAAGCAGATTGAGCACGATCTGGCGCAGCGAACGCTCGTCGGCGACGACAAGCGGCAGGCTTGGCGTCAACGAGGTGCGGATAATGATGCGCGCCCGGTTCGCCTGCGGCTGCATGATGCCAACGCATTGCTGCGTGATGTCGTTGACATTGACATTGGCCAAGGCCAGCTCGATTTGGCCGGTCTCGATTTTGGACAGATCCAGAAGATCGTTGAGCATTGAAATAAGGTGCGTCCCGGCATTGTGGATGTCCCGGACATATTCGCGATAGCGCTCGTTGCCGATCGGCCCGAAGCGCTCCGCCATGATGACTTCGGCAAACCCGGTCATGGCGTTGAGCGGGGTCCGAATCTCGTGGCTGATTTTGGCGAGAAATTCCGCTTTGGACGCCGCCGCCCGCAACGCCTCACGCTTGGCGATGCGCAATTCTTCCTCGATCTGCTTGCGGATCGTGACATCGCGGAACACCGCGGAAAACCTGTCGTCGGCGATCCGCGCGAGCGTCATCGCCAGCGGAACGAGCCGGTCGCCGGGCGCACGCGCTTCCACGTCGAGGACGCTGTTGAGCACGTTGCCGCCGCGCGCGATGCGATCGAAATAGTCACGCACCGCGCTTTCGCTTTCGGCGGTGAACAGTTCGCCGAAAATTTGGCCGCCGAGCTCGTTCGTGGCCCGGCCGAATAAGGAAGCGGCGCGGGCATTGACGCCGACGATACGGCGCTCCGCATCGAGCGTGATGATGCCGTCGGTCGCGGTGTCGAGGATCGATTTGAGCTCGCGGTTTTCCGTCTCGACGGCGTCGAGCGCGCGTTCGGTGGTCCGCTGCGCGGCTTCGGCCCCGGCTTGGGCCTGGCTGTGGTTTTGACCGTTGGTCAGGATCAACGCCAGTGCCGGCGAGCCATTCCATGGCACCGTGAACATGCGGCCCTCGACCGGCAGCCTGTCGCCGCCCTGCGTCAAAATCGACAGCGATTGGGCGCCGCCGGTTGCCGCGAGCGCACCGGCGCCGGGGTCGACAAAGAGCGTATCGAGGCCGCCTGCCGCCGCGATTGCGTCGAGATTCTCGTAACCGCTCCATTCCAGGAAATGCCGGTTGGCGTAGAGCAGTGCGTCGTGGCGGTAGATCAAGACGCCGATCGGGATGCGATCGAGCAGCCCATGTTCGGCGGCGGCCTCGGCGGACGGCGCCGCGGCGGGTTCGGCGGCTTCGGCTGGCACGGCCGGCGCAATTTCGGCGTCGCTCTCGGCAACGACCGGCGCTGGCTGCGAGCCGCGCAAGCGCGCGGTCAACTCCTGCGCCAGTTCGCGGAATGCTCTGCGTTCGACCGGGCTCAAAGTCGGCGCCGCCTTCGGTTCGGGCGGCAACGGCGGCGATTGCCGAAATGGCACCACATTGGCGGCTGCCGATGCGGCGCTTGGCGCAGTGCGTTCCGGCGGTGGCGGTGCGGCCTTGGCCGCTTCGACTGGCTCGGCCGCTCGCGGCGGTTCGGCTGCATTGGCCGGGTCTGGTGTTGGTCGAGCGGGCGGTGTCGCGGCTGCTTCAGCCGGCTGCTGCGGCGTTTCGGCCGCCGGCATGAATCCGATCGGGCGTTCTCGCCGCGCCCGCGCCAATGCGTTAATGTGATCGATGTCGCGGCAGACGCCGAAGCCGCGATAGCCGCGGAAACTGCGGTCGCGATCGAACACCGGTAGACCCGATAGTTCGATCGGCAGCCGTTCCTCGGTATCGTCCACCGGCCAGGAAATGACGAGCCCGCTCCAGGTTTCGCGCGTCGCCACCGCGCGGGCGACCCGATTGTCCGGATCGAGCTTCAGTTCGGCGGCGATCTCGCTCCACAGCCTTCCGAACACGGCCATAGTGCGCGGACCCACCAATTCGATGAAGTCGTCCGAGCCGACGCCGAAGCGGCCGTCCGCGTCCATCTGCCAGACGAAACGCAACGGATGGCGCCGCTCCGCGATCGGGTCGTCGTGTGCGGTGACTGGCTCGGTTGCTGCCGAGACCGCAGGTGCGACAAAGGGAGCGGCAGTGTCGGCCGTGAGCGCCGGTTCACGTTCGCGCTCAAGGATTGCTTCGCCTCCCACCGCCGGCGCCTGTTGCGGGCTGTCCTGTGGGCGGGAAACCTCCACAGGCCGCGGCCTGATGATGACGGCCAGCACGCGCATTTGGTCTTTTCCGAGCCGCAGGACAGCGACATCGACCGCAGCCTCGCCTAGCCGCGCTGTTGCCGCGGCGCTCCCGGTTTCCAGCGCGCTGGCTGCAAGCGCCTCGATGCCGAGCGCCGGCAGCGTGCTTGCGGGCGAAAGTTGCGGCTGCGCCGCCGCATTGGCGTAAAGCAGCGTGCCATCTGGCGTGAACGCCGCGATGGCCTCCTCACGTTCCGCGAACAGACGGCGCACGCGCTCGGCAAGCGACAGCGCCGGGCCCGCAGGCTCCGTGGCCGCGATCAGCACCGCCGCCTTGCCGTCGCCGACCACGATGCGCGAGCAGGCGCAGGTCAGCGCGCGGTTAAAGCCTGCACCGAAACCGCGCAGCCGTTCGAGGCGCTCCTGAGCGCCCGATGGCAGCGTCGCGGCAAGACGGATGATCTGAGCGGCCGCTGCGTCACGGACATCGAATCGACGTTGCGTGCAGGCGTCCACGGTGGCGGCGCCGAAAATCGCCGCACCGGCGGCGTTCGCCCATAGCATTCGCGAACCGTCGGCGCTCCATAGCCACGCCGGCCAAGCGCTCGTCGCGAGCGTCGCGAGACGGGGATGACGCAACAAAGCGAACTCTTGCTCCATGATCGGCATGTCGGTCGGCATCTGCGTCGGCAACCGGGTCGCCGGCGCGGCGGAACGCGTTGCCTTAAGGAAATCTTAATAGTGCCGGGCGTGTGCGGCGTCCATGGCGCGGGCCGATGTGCCGCCAGACTTGCCGAGATAACCTTAATCGCTCCAAGACTTAGCGATCGGCATCGTTTCCCTTGCATGCCCGTCGCAATTTCGCGCTAGGATCAGTCCGCCGGTGCGACGAGGAGTGTGTGATGGCCAAAGATCCATTCGAACAATTTCAAATCCCGAACGAAATGCGCAGCTTCGCCGAGCAGAGCGTGGCGCAGGCGCGCAAGGCTTTCGACGGCTTCATCGAGGCGGCGAACCAGGCGGTGGGGCAGATGCAGGGCCGCGCCGCGGCAGCGCACAGCGGCGCCGCTGAAATCGCGCATAAATCGATGTCCTACGCGGAGCAAAATGTCGCGGCGACGTTCGATTTCGCCCAGAAGCTGATGCACGCCAAGGACACTGCCGAACTGATGGGGCTGCAATCGGAATATCTCAGCCGCCAGATGCAGGCGCTTTCGACCCAGGTCCAAGATCTTGGACAGAGTGCCGCCAAGATTGTGGTTGAGGCTACCAAGCCTAAGACCTGAGTCTCGCCACGCCTGCCGGCGACTTTAAAAGTCTAATTATTTCAATGGCATAATTTATTTTGTGCGTTGCAATATTTCCTATTGCAACGCACCAAAGAAATTGGTATTAAAGCGTACGCAAGTGCCCGGGCGAAGATCAAGTGTACGGCGTTCAGCCACGGGATCACGAGACAATGTCAGGCAACGCGCGACGGGCGGCGAAGCCAAGCAAGAACAAGCTCTCCAGTGAGAAGATGCTCCCTAGCGAGACAGCCCAAGAGCAAAGATCAAAATCAAGGACAAGTGTCATGGCGGATACGATCACGACTCCTCCGAAAGTGAAGACCAGCAAGCCGGCGTCCAGCCCCTTCGAAATGCCGAAATTCGAAATGCCGAAATTCGAGATCCCGAAGGTCGAAATGCCGGCGGCTTTCCGCGAATTCGCGGAGCGCGGTGTCGCGCAGTGCAAGGATACCTATGAAAAGATGAAGGCCGCCGCCGAAGAGGCGACCGACGTGCTCGAGACCACCTATTCGACCGCCACCAAAGGCGCGTCCGATTACGGTCTCAAGGTGATCGAGACGGCCCGGCTGAACACCAATGCGGCGTTCGATTTCGCCGGCGAACTGCTCACGGCGAAGACGCTGTCGGAAATGATCGAACTGTCGAGCGCGCATGCGCGCAAGTCGTTCGAGGCGTTGACCGAGCAGGGCAAGGAACTCGGCGCTTTGGCCCAGAAAGTCGCGACCGAGACCGCCGAGCCGATCAAGTCCGGCATGAACAAGGCAATGAGCAAGGTCGCTTGATCGCTCCAGCCTTTGCGTCGGTTACACCGATTATTGGAAAGCCCGGGTCAAACCCGGGCTTTTGCTTTTTTGTGGCCCGATCGGGACCGGCTTGCCAAACTGGAGCGTTGCCCATAGGTTCCGCGCGCTTGCCGACCGCGGGCCCGTGCAGCTGTAGCTCAGTTGGTTAGAGCGCCTGACTGTGGATCAGGAGGCCGGTGGTTCGAGTCCACCCAGCTGTACCAGCCGAAAGCAGGCGGCGCTTTTTTCCGGCTATCGGGGGCGCACATGACGGCGTCGCGGTTCGCAACGGCCCTGGCGGCCATACTGCTTGCGGTGGGATGTGGAATCCCAAACGCCGTGGCGGGCGACGCCGCAAAGCGCAGCTTCTCCGGCTTTGCCGCCTATTATTGGGAAAGCGGCCGGGTCGCCAGCGGCGGGCATTTCAACCCGAGTGAGCTTACGGCCGCACACCGTACCTTGCCGTTTGGAACGCGTGTTCGCATCACCGATCCAAAAAGCGGTCGAAGCGTGATCGTGACGATCAATGATCGCGGCCCGTTCAACAAGGGCCGCGTGATTGACGTTTCGCGCAGCGCGGCGCGGATACTCGGAATGATCGGTCGCGGCATCATCTATGTTCGCGCGGACGTGTTGTGACGCCGTGAACGTGGCGTCCTGGCGGTGCATTTGACTCGGTAAAGCGGTCCCGTAGAGTCGCTGTAGCGCTGTAGCGACGCTCAATGCTTGCCGGGGGAGAGAATGATCGGGGCTCGTGCTGCTCGCCTGCTTGTCGTGGACGCGGTTTTGGTCTGCCTCATCCTGGCTGGCATCGGCTCTGGCGCGCAGGCCGCGCAGCCTTATCCGGCCCGCCCGATCACCATGGTCGTGCCCTTCGCCGCCGGCGGACCGAGCGACATTCTCGCCCGTATCATCGCGCAATTCATCGGTCCATTGCTCGGCCAGCAAGTCGTGGTCGAAGACACCACCGGCGCCGGCGGCACGATTGGCGCGACGCGGGTCGCGCGCGCCGACGCCGATGGCTACACCATGGTGATGGGTAATCTCGGGACCCACGCGGCGAGCCTCGGTATCTATAAAAGCCTGCCCTACGATCCGCGGACCGATTTCGAACCGGTGATCCTGGTCGCTTCGACGCCGATGGTGCTGGTGACGCGAAAGACGCTGCCGCTGCACAGGCTCGACGACGTGATCGCTTATGCCAAGGCGAACAAAGGCAAGACCACGATGGGCAGCGCCGGCATCGGCTCGATCTCGCATTTGACGCTGCTGTTGTTCAATCACCTCACGGGGGCGAATGTGGTTCATGTGCCATATCGCGGCCTCTCCGAAGCGAGCAACGATCTCCTCGGTGGGCAGATCGACACCTTATTCGACCAAGTGGTCACGGCGACGCCGCATATCTTAAGCGACAGCGAAAACGCGATTGTGGTGACGATCCCGCAGCGGGCACCGTCGATCCCGGACGTGCCGTCGGCGACCGAGGCCGGCTTGCCGGAACTGCAAACCGTCGCCTGGACGGCTTTGTTCATGCCCAAGGGCACACCGGCTTTGATCGTCGAACGTATTAACGGCGCGGTACAAAAAGCCATGGTGGATCCGGTCATTCAAAAACGGCTTGCCGAGATCGGTGCCGATATCCCGCCGCCCGAACAGCGCTCGCCGCAGGCGCTTGGCCGCCTGGTCAATGCCGAAGTCGACAAATGGGTGCCATTGATCAAGGCCGCGGGCGTGGTCGCTGAATAGTTCTGGCGCAATCATTTTGGCTCGTCCGTGAAACTGACCGACGAAGAACATGCGATGCGCGCCGGCGAGTTCGGTCCGCTGCGGCAATGGGCGATCGAGCATCAGATCAAGGTCGGAAATTATCTCGGCGCCGACGATTTCGTTGCGGTCGGCCAAGCCCACATCATGGCCGATACCGAGTCGCTTGGCGCTTCGGGCGTTGCATGGCTCGAACACTGGGCCGCGCTGCCCCATCGCGAGCGCCAGGTCCGCATCCCGACCATTACCGATCCGCGCGGCACCGATTTCGCGCAAGCGGCCCGGCTCAAGCAGCAGCCCTGGATGCTCGAGCTCGAACGCCGCGCCATCGCGGCCTTCGAGGCGTTCGGCGTGTTGATGACGAATACCTGCATCAATTATCAGACCATCATGCCGCCGGTGCGTGGCGAACACATGGCCTATGGCGACACCGGCGTGGTGATCTATTCCAACAGCGTCTGCGGCGCGCGTTCGAATTTCGAAGGCGGTCCTTCGGCGCTGAGCGCCGGCCTCACCGGACGCACGCCGCGCTACGGCTATCACCTCGACGAAGCGCGCCGGGCGACATTGCTGGTCGAGCTATCATGGACGCCGCGCGAGCTCTCCGACTGGGGCGCGCTCGGCGGCGTCGTCGGCCGGCTCGCCGGCGATTATTGGCAGGTGCCGGCGCTGATCGGCATCGAGCGAGTTCCCGGCGCCGACGAGATGAAGCATTTCGGCGCGGCGTTGGCGAGCTTCGGTTCGGTCGCATTATTTCATATGGTCGGCGTCACGCCGGAAGCGATGCGGATCGACGACGTCATCCCGGCCGGTCAGACGCTGCCGACGCATGATGTCGGCGAGGCCGATCTCCGCACCCTGCAAGCGTCCTACGCCAAGGATATCGGCGCGGTCGACGTGGTGGTGTTCTCCGCACCGCAGCTCAGCCTCATGGAAATGCAAAGTCTGGCGGCGATGCTCGACGGCCGCCACGCCGAGATTCCGCTTCTCGCCGTCACCAGCCCGCAGGTCAAGCCCGACGCCGACCGCATGGGGCTGACGACGCGGATCGAAGCAGCCGGCGGCATCGTTCTATCGGGCATGTGCTTTTACCAGAGCTATGCGCGGGAAATGGCGGAGGCGAACGGCTGGCGTGGGCTCGCCACCAATTCGGCGAAGCTCGCCAACATCCTCGGCGGCTATGGCTACCGGCCGGTGCTGCTGTCGATGGAACAATGCGTCGCAGCGGCCTGCGCCGGCGGGAAGCTCGGACGATGAGCGGGAAAATCTTTTACGCCAGCGCGGGAATGGGCCGCAAAGTCCGGGCGCGAGCGCTGGTCGCCAGCGACGGCTTTTCCGCGCGTTACGATCTCGACCGCAATCGCGGCGTCTTCTCGCGCGCCGAGCACAAGCTGGCGGGCCAAGGTTACAACGGCCGTGTGCTGGTGCTCGATGCCGCAAAGGGCGGCGTCGCCACCGCCTGGATGCTGCACGAGATGACGGCGCGCCGCATCATGCCGGCGGCTTTGGTGTTGAACCGCGTCAATCCGATCATGGTGCAGGGCGCGGCGCTCGCCGATTTCACCATGATTTCGGGGTTTGATCTCGATATCACCACAGCGATTGCCAACGGCGCCGAGGTTGAAGTCGACCCGACCGCGGAGCGGCCGTTTATCCGAC
Organism: Xanthobacteraceae bacterium; assembly: GCA_049519075.1. Classification (GTDB taxonomy): domain Bacteria; phylum Pseudomonadota; class Alphaproteobacteria; order Rhizobiales; family Xanthobacteraceae; genus BOG-931. Next base: position 21,158 of record JBEKRD010000052.1, read on the forward strand.
TGGTCTAACGGGCATCATTGCGACGCTACGGACCTATAGGCCCCAGCGCTTCGCGCAGGGGCGTGCTGGAAATCATCAACAGGCCCGTAAAGGGACCGCCAAGTTCCAAGATCAAGAAAATGGCGCACGCCGCCGATAGCGCAAACACGGAGAGCGCAATGAAGACCGTTGCGTTGAGGGTCGAGAATAGACTGAAGCTGGCGAATATGATGATGAGCCAAAACGCCAGCACGGCGAGAAAAGGCAGCGGAATCGAGGTGCCGGTTTCGGTGAACAGCAACAGGCGCGCCTGGATCAAATCGTTGCAGATCTGTACCGCGCGGGCCTGCAGCGACTGCTGGACGCTGTTTTGCGGCGATAGCGCCTGGATCTGCAGATAGATCCGCTCCGCGCTCGCACTGGCCTGGTACGGCGCCGTCCTATTGGTTTCTTTCTCCTGCCAAATTCGATCGACAAAACTGGGAATCACGGCCCGTATCTGCTCGCGAAGCGCCAAGGTTTCCGGCCCATATTGCGTCAACAGGCTGTCGAGCAGGATGATGTCGGCCGTAATCTGTTTGATCTGGCCGCTCTGCGTGTCGTAGGAGCTTTTCGCCGCTGCAATCAGCAAGCCGACGACCAGGGCCGCCATCGTTGCGATGAGCCCGACGCCAAGCCGAACGGTGTCCTGCGTGTCCTTGCTCAGGTGATGCTGCGGCAACATGCTGCGGAGCCAAGTGCCGACAATGATGCCGCCGAGCATGAGTACGAATATGATGGACGACAATATCAACGGGTGCATCGCTTCTCCTTTCTAGCCGGGCTGAAATTGCGTGCTTCAAAATCACGCCTTATCGACCGTATGACGCTGGTAGAAAAATACGCGAACCAGATTCTCCTCGCCGACGACTTCGCCGAGCGCGCGAAAGGCAAAAAACGGAATCAGAATCAACAGCGCGACGACGCTGGTGGCCATCAGCTGATCGAGAGTGCCCCCGCCGATGCCGGCTATCGAATCGGCAATCGTCCGGTGATGTATGACGCCGACGACGATCTCCTCAATGGCGTTGAGGACGAGCAGCAGTATGAGAAACGCGAATGATTTGTGCAGCGTCGGCCAGATCAAGGGCAAGGACTTGAAGCGCTCGCCAAGACCGAACATGCGTCCCACCAGGACGAATTTGGCGCAGATCAGCGCCTTTGCGGCGGCGAAACCAAACGGCGCGAAGGCGATGTCATGGGCCTGCAAGATCGCGGCTTTCAGATAAGCCAGCGCCGTGAAGCAGATGCCGAGATAGATGGCAATGACGACAAATTCCTTCAATTCGGTAGTGATCCGTTCTCTGATCGGCGCTTTTGCGGTGCTGGCGCTCGCCATCTTTGCCCCCTTGCCGCGCGATCGAGCGGCCCGTCAGATCACTTCCTTGGTCTTGTCGTCGGTCTCGCCGTAGCGGCGCAGCGTGGCGGACTTCGTTCCGGCGTAGAGTTGTTCCAGGCCGGGCGCGATCTTGGCGTTTTCGCGCTCGAACAGACTGTTGCCGACGAGGTCGCTCTCAACCAGGAAGGGGCCGAATTTTTCCACGTCGAGGACCCAGACGGCTTGCGCCAGGCCCAATTCCTCCAGCCAATAGACGCCGGCGACGCGCCTGATGCCGCGGCCGAGCAGCGCGCCGGTGCCATAGCCGACGGTGGTGAGATAGATCGCATTGTTGGGAACGAACGCATCGCGATAGGTCTGCGACGTCATTCCGCCTTTGCCGATGATGATGTTGCAGCCGGAGATTTTAAACCAGCCGTCGAGCCATTGCGCGAAACGAAACGACGCGGTGGCGGTCACCGCACCGACGGTATAGCTGCCGTCGGCATTGATACTGGCGGCCGGCGAGCAATGGAAATTGGTGATGCCGAGCGCGTCCTTGCCGGCCGGCATTCCAGCGCCATCGGCAATCGCCCGCTTGTAGACGCCTTCGCGCGCGGTGAAGACGCGGCCGGTGAGATAGGCGACCGAACCGATTTCCAACCTAGCCAGATCTTCGGTGCGCGCCGGCAGGTCGATGTGAACGGTCTTGAGATCCGCCATGAAACAAACTGCCTTCTATTCCGCGGCTTCCGCCGCTTGCTGACCCCATTCCACGGTTTCCCGCCGCATGTAGTCGGTGAACCACATCGGATCGGTGCGGAAAGCCGCTTTACCGTCGGCCGCGATGCGTGCGCAAGCGCGGCGGGACGACAGACAAAACATGTGCACCGACATCGGCATGCCGCCGGTGTGGCAATAGCCGACCTCGATATGGCAATCGATCACCATCGAGGAGCCGACAAAGCCCATGGCGCCCATGCCGATATTGTTGCCGATGTCCTTGAACTCCTGTTCGAGCGCGGCGATGCGCGGATCGGGATTGCGCGAGCCGACAACGCGCAGGCAGGAGGCCTGTTTGCCCAGAACCATGCTGGTGTCTTTGGAACCGCCAAGCCCGATGCCGACGATGGCCGGCTGACAAGCGAGCCCCCGTTTGCCGAAGCCGATCAGCGTATCGAGATAAAACCGCTTGATGCCCTCGATGCCGTCACCGGGAAACAGCATGCGGTAATCCGAGCCGAACAGCCCGCCTTTGTGCACGGTGGTGAGCTCGATCCAGTCGGCGTCGGGATGGAACGCGTATTCGATTTCCGGCGCGCCGATGCCGACATTGTTGTTGTGATCGGTGCGCCACAGCGGGTGCACGCGGTTGGGGCGTAGCGGCACCGCGGTGGTGGCGTGGGCGGTGGCGCGACGCAGCGCCGCTTCAAGCGCCACGGGACCGCCTTCGATCGCCGCCTCGTTGCCGATCTTGACGTACCAGCGCGGCAGGCCGGTATCCCCGCACATGGCGCGGCGGTCTTCCTTGGCCGCTTCGTAGTTCTCCAGCATGGCCTTGATGACAAAGGCCGACAGCTCGCCGGTTTCGGTATCGGCGCAGCGGCGCAGGCCGGCGAGGTAATCGTCGGGGATTTCGATCGCCGCCTTGGCCATCAAATCCTCGGCGGTGCGTTGGATCGACGATAGCGGGATCATGTTTCGCCTCATTCGGCCGCGACCGGATCGCGCAACAGGGTTTCGCCGGGCTTCACATGGGTGAACAGGACCGGCCGGTCGGTCATCTCGATTCCGTCCTGGGTCTGCCGCGCCACCGTGAAGGCCGAGGTCGCAAGATCGCCCGGCTCCGGGAAATCGGAGCGAAAATGCGCGCCACGCGAATTCTCGCGCCGAAGCGCCGCGAGCGCAATGACCCGGCTCACCTCGCACAGTGAGCGCAAATTGAGCCAGTCGTGCCACGTCACATTGAAGCGGCGGTCGGCATCGGCGACACCGGTGATAAGAAGCTCCGCCTTGATCCGCTCGATCCCGGCAATGCCGCGTTCGATCCCGGCCCGGTCGCGCACCACACCGACCTCGTCCCACATCGTGTCGAGCAGCGTCTCGCGCAATGCATTGAGATCGCCCGATTTGCGGCCGAAAGGATGCTGCGCGCGAGACAGTTCGACATCGAGCGCATCCGGGTCGGGCGGGCGGTGACCGGGATTTTTCGCAATCCAGCCCGCCATCACGTCGCCTGCGATGCCGCCAAACACCGTCGAATTGGCGACGCCGTTGCCGCCGAGCCGATTGGCGCCGTGCATGCCGCTGGCGTCCTCGCCGGCGACGAACAGGCCGAAACATTCGGTCGAGGTGTCGACCTCGCACATCACGCCGCCCATGAAGTAATGCGCGGTCGGCACCACTTCGACCAGGCCGCCGGCAAGGTCGAAGCCGCAATCGCGACAGCGGTCCACCATGCCCTTGAATTGTTTGGCCACTTTCGCCGGCCCGAGATGGCCCATTTTGATATAGACGCCGCCGTTCGGCGTGGTGCGGCCGGCCTTCATCTCGGCGTAGATGGCGCGGCTGACGACGTCGCGGGTGGCGCGTTCGAGCTTCGCATCGTAGGCGCCCATGAAGCGGGCCATGGCGCCGTTGAGGAGGTGTCCGCCGGAGCCGCGGAGGCCTTCTTCGAGCACGGTGCCGGTCATCCGCGTGTCCGGGCCGGCGAGCAATCCGGTCGGATGAAATTGCACCATCTCCATGTCGCGAAGCGGAAGTCCGAGCCGCAACGCCATGGCGAGCCCGTCCATGCTCTTGTCGCCCGACGGCGTGTGATAGCGATACATGGTTGGGCCGCCGCCGGTCGCGAGCAGCACCGCCTGCGCGCGCAGGAAGCGAAACACGCCGGTCCGCACGTCGATCAACAGCACGCCCGAGACTGCGCCGTCTTTCGCGGGAATGAGCGCCACCGCGCGATGCTCTTCGAGCCGCCGGATCGGCCGCGCCCAGACCTGTTCCATCAGCCGGTTGATGATCTCGATGCCGGTGAGGTCGCCTTTGTGCACGGTGCGGTCGAACGTCTGGCCGGCAAAGGCCTTGCCGTGCAGCGTGCCGTCGGCATTGCGGTCGAAGAAACAACCGATCTCGTTTTCCAGTTCGCGCACCCGCTCGATCGCGGTCGAGACCAAAGTCCAGGCCAATTCCTGATGCGGCAGCCATTTGCCGCCTTCGATCGTGTCCATGAAATGGCGCTCGATCGAGTCGCCCGGATTAAGCGCAACGTTGTAGCCGCCCTGCACCATGCGAGTGCAGCCACATTTGCCGAGCAGCCCCTTGCTCGCCACCGTGATGTCGAGGTCCGGATTGGCTTTCAGGGCATGGAGCGCGGCGAACAATCCGGCGCCGCCCGAACCCAGGATCAAGATGTCGGTCTTCAGTTGCTCGACGTTCATGCCAATGCTCAAAACACGCGGACAAGGAAAACAAAAGCGACGAGAGCCGACACTGCGGCGGCAAGCGTGGCCAGCTGTTTCTGGCGGTCTCGCCAGGCGAAATTCTCGATCACCAAGACGCGCAAGCCGCCGAGCAGATGGACCGTGAGCAAAAACACCAGACCGGATTCCGCGAGCTTGACCGGCGGCTGATCGCTCCAGCGCAAAAAGCCTTCGAGTTTCGCAGCCCCGTTTATGGCGAGGCCGAGCGCCAGAAAATGCAGCGGCAGGAAGATCGCCAGCGCCAAGCCGGACAGCCGATGCACCAGAGCCGCGACCCACAACGCGCTGTTGCGATGCTTGAATTGCCTTGCGATCACGTCAGCACCAAAGCTGTGATGGCGCGAAAACCGAGCAGCGCCAGCGCTGCGCCGAGCACGATCGCGCACAGGCCGGCGCGCCGCTCGGAGAGCGCCGACCATTCGCTCAATATATTACGGACGCCGATTGAGGCATGAATGGCGGCGGCCGCGACAAAAATTCCGTAGAACGCCGCCCAGGCCGGGCTGCCCTGGGTGCGTGAGAGGATATCCGCCGCCGTCATGCCCTGGCGCGTGGCGTAGAAGATGACGGCGAGGTGGACGATGACGAGCGGCGCCATCAGCGCCGCGGTCAGCCGTTGCCAGACATAGAGCTGCACATTCATGTTTTTATTTCGCCCTTGAGATACGCCGCCGCCGTGCGCCGCTTCAGGCCGGCGATCGCGGCGGTCGGGTTGAGCGCCTGCGGGCAGAGCTCCTGGCAGGATTGGTGCGAGTGGCAGGCGTGGCAGCCGCCGGCTGCCGCAACGGCTTGCAGGCGCGCGGCATTGCCGCCGTCGCGTTCGTCGTTCACCAGGGTCCAGGCACGCGTGAGGGCTGCCGGTCCCAGATAGCTCGAATTCCAACGCACGGTATCGCAGCCCGCATAGCAGACGCCGCAATTGATGCATTCGATCGCGGCGTTGGCGGCGGCCCGCGCCGGGGTGTCGGGCCGGATCTGCGCGATGGCGTCGCGCCGTGTCCTCGACGGCGCGAAAACGCCCTTCGCCGCCTGCCACTTCTCAAAGAACTCGGCCATGTCCGTGGTCAGGTCCTTGATCACCGGAAGATTTTCCAGCGGGCCGATTTCAAGCCGCCCGCCCACAGGCTTGGCGACGACTTTGGAAACATGGGTGCGGCAGGTCCAGCGCGGCTTGCCATTGACGGTCATGGCGCAGGAGCCGCACACGCCGACCCGGCAGGCAAAACGATAGGACAGCGTCGGATCGATATGGCGCTGCACGAAACTGACCACATCGAGCACGGTCTGGCTTTGGCGCCGCGGTACCGTGTAGGTCTCGAAGCGGCCTTCGCGTCCGCCGCGCCACAGCGATACCGACAGTTCCGAAATCGCTTCGGACATCAGGTCTCCTTGGCTCCCCCCATTGATCCCCACTTTAGCAGGGCCGCGCGCAAAAAGCCGATATGCTCTATAGTCAGAACCAAAGCGACGGAGGAAGCGCAATGGCCGGGCTCAAGCTCAGTTACGTCCATGGTGCGAGCGAACAGCCGTTGATCGGCGCGACGATCGGGCAGTTTTTCGACGCGGTTTGCGAACGCTGGGCGACGCGGCCGGCGCTTGTCGTGCGCCATCAAAACGTGCGGCTGAGCTATGGCGAGTTGCGGCAGGAGGTCGACCGGCTGGCCGCGGGGCTCTTGACGCTCGGGCTCAATCCCGGCGACCGCATCGGCATCTGGTCGCCCAACAATTTGGAATGGGTGCTCACCCAATTCGCCAGTGCCAAGGCCGGGCTGATCTTGGTCAACATCAATCCATCCTACCGCATCGCCGAACTGGAATACGCGCTCAACAAAGTCGGCTGCAAGGCGCTGATCCTCGCCGAGCGGTTCAAGGCCTCGGACTATGTCGGCATGCTGCGCGAGCTGGCGCCGGAAATTGGCCACGCCACGCCTGGCAAGCTCGAATCGGCACGGCTGCCGGCGCTGCGGTCGGTCGTTCTTCTCGGCGAAGGCTGGCATCCGGGCACGTTCCGCTTCGCGGAGATTTTGGCGCGCGGCGGCGCAGCGGAAGCCAAGCGCATCGCCGAACTCGGACCGCTGCTGCAATTCGACCAGCCGATCAACATCCAGTTCACCTCGGGCACCACTGGCTTTCCCAAGGGCGCGACGCTGTCGCACCACAATATTCTCAACAACGGTTTCTTCATCGGCGAGGCGATGCGGCTCGCACCCGAGGACCGCTTGTGTATTCCGGTGCCGCTTTATCACTGCTTCGGCATGGTGCTGGGCAATCTCGCTGCTGTGACCCACGGTGCCTGCATGGTGTTTCCCGGCGAAGGGTTCGATCCGCTGGCGACGCTGGAAACCGTCGCCGAGGAACGCTGCACCGCGCTGCATGGCGTACCGACCATGTTCATCGCGCAGCTCGATCATCCGGACTTCAGTCGCTTCGATCTGTCGAGCCTGCGCACCGGCATCATGGCGGGCTCGCCCTGTCCGATCGAGGTGATGAAGCGCGCCGTTGCCAAGATGAACCTGTCCGAGATCACCATCGCCTATGGCATGACCGAAACCAGCCCGGTCAGTTTCCAGAGCTCGACCGAAGATCCGTTGGAGCGCCGGGTGTCGACCGTCGGCCGCATCCAGCCGCATCTTGAAGTCAAGATCGTCGACGCCGAGGGGCGCATCGTGCCGCCCGGCATGCCGGGCGAACTCCTCACCCGCGGCTATTCAGTAATGCTCGGCTACTGGGGCGACGACGAGCGCACCCGGGAAGCCATCGACGCGGCGCGCTGGATGCATACCGGCGACCTCGCCACCATCGATGCCGAGGGTTATTGCAACATCGTCGGCCGCATCAAGGACATGGTGATCCGCGGCGGTGAAAACGTCTATCCGCGCGAGATCGAGGAGTTCTTATACCGGCATCCTAAAATCCAGGACGTCCAGGTGATCGGCGTGCCGGACGACCGTTACGGCGAGGAGATCTGCGCCTGGGTCAAGCTGCGACCCGGCGTGGCCGCGAGCGAAGACGAGATCAAGGCGTTCTGCCGCGAGCAGATCGCCCATTACAAAGTGCCGCGCTACGTCAAATTCGTCGACGAATTCCCGATGACGGTGACCGGCAAGATTCAGAAATTCATCATGCGCGAGCGGAGCATCAACGAACTCGGGCTTAAAGTGGTGAAGACGGCGTGAGAGTTCACACCTTGATTTTTTCGTCCTCGACCACGCGCCCGACAGCGGGCCGCTTGAGCAGCCGGTCCTTGTGCGCGGTGTAATTCTTGAGCTCCGCCATCGGCAATTCGCGGCGTACGCCCCAGGTGTAAAAGACGAAGCCATAGGGATCGAGAACGGAGTAGCTGTTGCCGAGCCATTCCCGGCCCGCCAGCATGGCGTCGATCTGCTTCAAATAAAGGTGGAAGGTCTTCAGCCCGGCTTCCTTGATACCAGGGAATGCCGTCGTGTCGGCCGTATAGCGCTCGGGCCGGCCGACATGGGCGTGCGCCGGGTGCACGCTTGAGGCAAAGAATCCGATCAGCGAAAGCGCTTTCGCTTCGCCAAGCCCGTCTTTTGGCCACAGGTCGAACCGCTTGCCGAGAAAAGGCAGGATCGCGGTGTTTTCGCTCAGCGGCTCGCCATTATCGAGACGCAGTGCCGGCACGCGTCCAAGTGGATTGATTTTGAGGTAGGCCTCGGTGCGCTGCTCGCCGCCGGCGAGATCGACTCTTTTCGCTTCATAGGTCTCGCCGCTTTCCTCAAGCACGATGTGCGACGCCAAAGAGCACGCACCAGGAGCGTAATAGAGCGTCAACATGTCGAATCCTTCCCTCACTCAATCAGTTCGGCTTTTCGGATAGCTTCGCCACCACCGGCAGCCAGGTTTGCTGCTCTTTGCCTACGAAAGCAAGGGTCTGCTCGGGCGTCATTGCGCGCGAATAGCTGCCGACATTGGCGAGCTTGTTCTTGAATTCGGGATCGCCGACGAGTTTGCCCAAATCGGCGCTGACTTTGTCGATGATCGGCTTTGGGGTGGCTAGCGGCGCAACAATGACCTGCCAGCCGGTGGCGAACAAATCTGGTATCGTTTCCGCGACCGTCGGCAAATCGGGAAATTGCGGCAGTCGCTCGCGGGCGGCAACGGCGATGAGTTTGATCTGGCCGGCTTTCACCGCGCCCAGGATGCCGGAATAGCCTTCGATGATCGTCGACACGCGGCCGCCGGCGACGTCGGCGATCGCGGCGGCCGGTCCGCCGTTATACGGAACTGGCAGTAGTTGGATGCCGGCCCTCGCCTGCAGCACCAGGCCAGTAAGATGGGTCATCCGGCCAACGCCGGTCGCCGCGATCGAGATTTTGCCCGGCTCCCTCTTCGCCAGCGCGATGAGCTCCGGCAGCGTGTTGACGCCAAGCGATGGATTCACGGCGATGAACATTGGATTCTCCGCCGTGAAGCCGATCGGCAGAAAATCTCGAGGCAACTTCAGCGGCACATTTGACGCGATCCCCGGGGCGGCAATGAATGTCGCAAGCGACGGCATGAACAGGGTGTAACCGTCGGCCGGGGCCTCGGACGCGGCCCGCGCCGCGATGCTGCCGAATGCACCTGGATGATTGACGATCACAACTTGCTGGCGCCAGGCGTTGGCAAGACCCTCGGCGCAAAAGCGTGCATCGATGTCGGGCGTCGACCCGGCCGACGCGTCGGCAATAATTGTCACCGGCCTATCCGGGTAATTGTCGGCCTGCGCCTGGGCGGCGCCGGCGACCGGCAGCATCATGAGGCAGAGGCCCGCCACGCCGACCCAATTGCGACAATTGCTCATGTCGTTCTCCCTTCGTCCGGTCGGACGCGCCACCGCCGCGCGTTGACGATTGCGGCGAGGATAGGGCTATCGGATGCCTGGTACCAGATCGACTGCGGGTCTGCATCGATACGGCACGGTGCGGCGGCGGCATTATCGATATGTTTTTACCTTAACGCCACGTAACCGCGGGTAGGCGATGCGCGCTTAACGATTCTCCATTATGAAGATCGAATGGCCTTACAGCCCGTTCGGTTCATGCAGTGACTCGCGCGACACCATTGATGGCGTTTCGGAACACGAGCGCGGCAGTCGACGTCTGCCGCGCCGCGTCGCCGCGCTGGACCGTTTTTTCGCGCGACCTCGCGCCGGAACTCAGCTTTAGCATCCATACCGATCTGGCGGCGATCGAAGGCGAGTGGCGTCGCTTCGAGCGTCTCGCCGAGGGTACGCCGTTTCAGACTTTCGAATGGCTGGCAATGTGGCATCGCCATATCGGCACCCGCAGCGGCGTCGTGCCCGCCATCGCGATTGGCCGCTTCGCCGACGGCAAAACTGCTTGCTTGTTGCCGCTCGCCATCGAGTCGCGGCGTTCCGTGCGGCGGCTGTGCTGGCTCGGCCAGGATCTGTGCGACTATACCGCGCCGCTGTTGGCGCGCGATTTCTCGCAGCGCGTTGCGCCCGGCCACTTCGTCGCGCTTTGGCGCGAGTTGTTAAAGCAAATGCAGGCCGATCCGCGGCTGCGCCACGATTGGATCGATTTCGAGAAAATGCCGCAAACGGTCGGCGTTCAGGTCAATCCGTTCACCCAGATCGGCGTCACCCCGAACGCCAACGGTGCGCATATCGCGCAAATCGGCGACGACTGGGAGGCGTTTTACCGTTCGAGGCGCTCATCGGCGACGCGCCGGCGCGACCGCATCAAGCGTAAGCGCATCGCGGAATTTGGCGAAATCCGCTTTGTCACCGCCGCGAGCGCCGACGACGCCCGGCTCACGCTTGAGTCGTTGATGGAGCAGAAAAGCCGGGCGCTGGCGCGCAAGGGTATCGCCGACATGTTCGCGCGACCGGGCTACCGCGAGTTCTTCCTGGATTTCGCGTCGAATCCCGCGACCAGGCAACTGGCCCATGTCAGCCGCATCGAGGTCGGCACGACGCTTGCCGCTGCGAATTTCGCGATCGCGTTCGGCGACTGTTATTATCATATCTTGTCGAGCTATTGCGACGGCCAACTGACCCGCCTCGGACCGGGCACGCTGCACCTGCGCGAGCTGATGGCCTATGCCATCAAGCTTGGCTTGCGGCGTTTCGATTTCACCATCGGCGATGAGCGCTACAAGTCGGAATGGTGCGACCTGCGCATGAAGCTGTACGACTATAGCGCGGCCGCGACTTGGCGCGGCTGGCCGGCAAGTGCTGCCGCCAAAGTGCACCGCCGCCTCAAGCGCTTCATCAAACAAACGCCACTGGCATGGCACTTTGTCTCCCGGCTGCGTTCCGCGGTCGGCGCGCTTGCGCAGCCGCGGACGCCATAGCATCTTCTGCCATTCGATCCGGCACGGCGGCCGGAAACGACAGAGCAGAATGCGATGCCCGAACCGATTGCGCAGTGGCCGGATTTGCCGCTTACGGCCTGGAGCGAAACTTGCGACACGCTGCAGCTATGGACGCAGATCGTCGGCAAGGTTCGCATCGCGCTCACGCCGCTGGTCAATCACTGGTGGAACGCGCCGCTGCTCGTGACCGCCCGTGGACTTGCGGCGCCGGCAATTCCCTATCGCGGGCGCAGTTTCGACATCCTATTCGACTTCACCAACCACCAGCTCGATATCGAAACGAGCGATGGCCGCAGCGACAGCCTCAAGCTTGAACCGATGGCGGTCGCCGACTTCTACGCCCGCTTCATGCAGGCGCTGCGCCGGCTTGAGATCGATGTCGAAATCCTGACCATGCCCTGCGAGATCGCCGGCGCCGTACCGTTCGACCGCGACCGCGCGCATGCGCAATATGACCCGGCCTATGCGCAGAAATTTTGGCTGGTCCTGGTGCAGGCCGCTCGGGTGATGGCCGATTTCCGTGCACGTTTCATCGGCAAAGCCAGCCCGGTGCATTTCTTCTGGGGCAGTTTCGATCTCGCGGTGACGCGCTTTTCCGGCCGCACCGCGCCGCCGCCAAAAGGGGTTACGCCCCATGTCGCGAGCTGGGTGATGGCGGAGGCCTATTCGCACGAAGTCTCAAGTTGCGGCTTCTGGCCCGGCAATGGCGGCTACGGCCGCGCGGCCTTTTATGTCTATGCCTATCCGGAGCCGGCCGGTTACGGCGACACCAGGCTGCACACGGCGGAAGCCTTCTACGACAAGGATCTCGGACAATTCATTTTGCCCTATGACGCCGTGCGGCAGGCGCGCGATCCGGACGCGCTGCTGCTCGGATTTTTCCAGGAAACCTACGCGGCCGCGGCCGACTTGGCGCAATGGGATCGCAAGGCGCTGGAGCGAAGCGACGTTGAAACCGCGAAGGTCACACGCCGTTGATCTCGCGCCGCACCAAAGCGGCGCCTTCGGCCATGGCTTTCATCTTGCCGAAAGCCACCGCGCGCGGCAGGTATTTCATGCCGCAATCCGGCGCAACCACCAGCCGATCGGCCGGCACGTGGCCGAGCGCCCGCCGGATGCGGTCGGCGACAATCTGGGGAGTCTCGACGTTCATGTCGGCCAGATCGATAACGCCGAGGATGATGGTTTTCGACGGCAGTTCTTTCAGAACGTCGAGATCGAGCCTGGGCTGCGCCGCTTCGATGGAAATCTGCTGCGCCTTCGAGCCTTCGAGCTCGGTCAGGAAGGCGTAGCCCGACGGTTTGTCGTGCACCACGGCGGCATAGCCGAAGCACAAATGCACCGCGATCGTGCCGGTCACGCCGTCGAGCACGCGATCGAGTGCCTTGAGGCCATAGCGCCGCGCCTTGTCGGGATGCTGCGCCATCCATGGCTCGTCGATCTGGACCACGTCGGCGCCGGCTAAGAACAGATCCTTGATCTCGGCATTGACGGCGTCGGCATAAGCGAGCGCGACCGCTTCTTCGTCTTTGTAGAAGTCGTCCTGCGCCTGCCGGCCCATGGTGAACGGTCCGGGCACCGTCGCCTTGATGGCGCGGTCGGTATTGGCGCGCAACACTTGGAGATCGCGAAGCTCGACCGGGCGCATGCGCCGGATCGGACCGACCACGCGCGGCACCGCGATCGCTTTGCCATTCCGGTTGATCACCGTGCCCGGCTGCTCGATATCGATACCGTCGAGCGCGGTGGCGAACCGATTGGAATAGCTTTCGCGACGCTGTTCACCATCGGTGACGATATCAAGCCCGGCCAGCTCCTGGTCGCGGATGGCAAGAAGGGTGGCGTCGTCTTGCGCCGCTTCAAGCTTGTCCGGCGCGACGAGCCAAAGATCGTCGGCGCGCACCCGCGGCACCTGCTTCGACAGCTTCACGCGGTCGATCAGCCATTCCGGTTGCGGGTAGGAACCGACGAGGGAAGTCGGCAGCAACATGCCTATGCACCATGTCATCCTCCCCCGTGATGCGGGGGAGGATGATCGACGAGAAAAGACCTATTTCAATGCGTCGGCGTAGGGATAGATCACATTGCCGGTCTTCTCGGAGGCCGGAGTGAGCACGGTCTGATAGCTCATGCCGCGCCAGGTATCGAGGTTCGCGGCATCGGTCAGATCGTGGTACTGGACCTGCAGCATTCCCGACTTGGTCCATTCGCCGTCCTTGCCGAACCGGACGTCGGCCATGATGGTCTTGAACTCATGGCTACGCAGATAGTCGGCGATTTTGTCGTCGTTGATGCTTTTCGCGCCTTCGACAGCCTGTTGCAGAACCTGGAAATAAGCGTAGCCCCAGCCGCCGAGGTAGTAGCCGAGCGGATCGACGCCTTCGGCCTTGGCGCGGTCCTGATACTTCTTGAAGAAGTCGGCCGCCGGCGCCATCAGTTTCGGCGACGGCACCCAGGTCTCGTAGTTGACGACGCCATTGAGTTTGGATTTCAGCTTGTCCTTGAACACCGTTGCCTGCAGTCCGACCATGGCGCCGCCGATCATCTTCGGCTTGAAGCCGAGTTCGTTGGCCGACAGCAACATGCCGACCGAGCTGAGCGGGTAGGAGCAGATCACCACGAGGTCGGGATTGCCGGCCTGGATGGCGCGGACGATCGGCGAGAAGTCGGTGGTGTTGGGCGGGTAGGTCTTGTCGTAAACCAGATCGAAGCCGTATTTCTTGACGTTGCTGCGCGCGCCTTCGCAGGCGTTGCGCGAGAACTCGGCGTCCTCGGCCGCCAGCGCGATGGTCTTCGGCTTCGGATTCTGCGCCGCCGCGACCTGGAAGAAGCCCTCGGTGAAGGATTCTTTGGTCTCCGGACCGGAGGGCAGCATCGAGAAGTATTTCGGATAGTGGAATTCGCTGTTGGCGGCAAGCGCGAACAGGCCGATCAAAGTCTTGCCCTTTTGCATGGCAACGGGAATGGCCGGCGCCACCATATTGGTCGCATAGCCGCTGACAATGAGGTCGACTTTGTCGACATCGAGCAGCTTGGTGTAGATACCCGGCACGGTCGCCGGATTGGACTGGTCGTCGTAATTGATGAGCTGAACCTGGCGGCCGAGCAGGCCGCCCTTGGCGTTGATTTCCTCCTGCCAGATCTTGGCGCCGAGCAAGGCCTGCTTGCCATTGGCCGCGAGCGGACCGGTGAGCGCCATGCTGAAGCCGATCTTGATCGGCTCCGCGCTCTGCGCGGCGGCGGGCCAGGGGGCGACAGCAAGCCCGGTCGCAAAAAGGGCGGCGCCAACGGCGCCAATGCCGCGCCGGGTGAAGCGGTAACTCATGGGGGTTCCTCCAGAAGGGTGACTTGTTCATTGTACGCTGACCGGCCGCCCGAGCGCGGGCAAGACGCGGCAGTGTCATCGCCAACAATGCCCTGGTTTGGCGCTCGTGGAAAGAGAGTGACAGGGAGCGCGGCAAAGTGCGCAGGCGCGCCTCGGCACTCGGTTTCCGCCGGGCCCAACCATCATTATGCAATAGCCCGGCCGAAAGGCCTTGTTGGCAGGCCAGCTTGCAATTACTCTATCGTAGTCTGTCTAGGCGTCGCAAAGCCGGCACCCTAAAACACCGGCCGCCATCAAAGGGAACGACCATGACGTGGACCACTCCGACCCTCGTCGAAATTTGCATCGGTCTAGAGATCAACGGCTATTTGCCGGCCGAGTTCTGATCGGCATAGCTTTTCGCTGCGACCCCGCGTGAGTGGGGCGCAATGCAACGCCTGACCGCCATCGTACTCGGTGCTGCGGCAGGCGGTGGCTTTCCGCAATGGAATTGCCGGTGCCCGGTTTGCCAGCTTGCGTGGGCCGATGATCCGCGCGTCAAGCCGCGGAGCCAGGCAAGCCTCGCGGTATCGGCCGATGGCGAGCAGTGGATTTTGCTCAATGCCTCGCCCGACTTGCGCGCGCAGATCAGCGCAACACCGATTCTGCACCCTCGCACGGCGCCGCGCGGCAGTCCGATCGAGGCTGTCGTGCTGACCGGTGCCGAGGTCGACCAGACCGCTGGCCTGCTGAGCTTGCGCGAACGCCAAGGCTTCGCTCTATTTGCAACCGCGGACACGCTGGCCACGCTCGCCGCCAATCCGATCTTCGGCGTGCTTGCCGTCGGCGTTGTGGCGCGCAAGCCTGTCGCCCTCGACCAACCGTTCGCGCTGCCGGGCGGGGTGCGGGCGGAGCTGTTCGCGGTTCCGGGCAAAGTGGCGCTTTATCTTGAAAGCGATAGTCCGGCGCTTGAAGCCGAGACCGAGGCTAATATCGGAGTTGAGCTTACCTATGACGGTCGGCGGCTCGTCTACGCGCCGGGTGCCGCCGCTGTGACGGCAGCGATGCGCGAACGCTTCGCCCGCGCCGACGTCGTGGTCTTCGACGGCACCTTGTTCGTCGATGACGAAATGATCGCCCACGGCGCCGGCACCAAGACCGGCCGCCGCATGGGCCATATGCCGCTTGACGGCGTGGATGGAACGATCGCCGCGCTGGCGGGCCTCAAGGCGCGGCGCATCTTGACTCACATCAACAATACCAATCCGATCCTGGTCGCCGGCTCCGCTGAGCGCCGCAAGGTAGAAGCCGCCGGCTTCGAAGTGGCGGAAGACGGAATGGAGATCGTGCTGTGAAGCTTCTGACTGCTGATGAGCTCGAGGCCACGCTGCGCGACATCGGCGCGCGGCGTTATCACCGGCTGCATCCGTTTCATAAGCTGCTGCATGGCGGCGCCTGCACCAAGGGCCAAGTGCAGGCCTGGGCGCTCAATCGCTACTATTACCAGGCGATGATCCCCCAGAAAGACGCAAGCCTCATCGCCCGTTGCGACGATCAGGCGACACGCCGTGAGTGGCGCAGCCGCCTCGTCGATCATGACGGCGAGCGCGACGGCGAAGGCGGCATCGCGCGCTGGCTGAAGCTGTGCGATGGGCTCGGCCTCGATCGCGACTACGTCATATCGCTGCGCGGGCTGTTGCCGGCGACGCGGTTCACGGTCGAGGCCTATGTACATTTCGTGCGCGAGAAATCGCTGCTCGAGGCGATCGCCTCTTCGCTTACAGAACTGTTCTCGCCGGCGATCATCGGCGAACGCATCGAGGGCATGCTGAAGAACTACGATTTCGTGACGATGGAGACGCTGGCCTATTTTTCGCAGCGGCCGCCGCAGGCGGAGCGCGATTCCCGCTTCGCGCTCGATTACGTCAGGGTCCATGCCCGCACGCCCGACGCCCAGCGCAGCGTGCTCGCCGCCCTCGAATTCAAATGCGACGTGTTATGGGCGATGCTGGATGCGCTCTATCATGCTTACGTCGCGCCTGGCCACGTTCCGCCTGGCGCGTTTGCGCCAAGCGACATGATCAACAGGAACGGTGCGTGAACGACGCCCTGCCGGCGATTGCGTCCGATGCCCGTCCGCGGCTGCCGCGCGGCGTGCGGCTGGTGCACAGCGAGGCGCAGGGCGGCTGGGTGCTGCTGGCGCCGGAACGGGTGTTCAAGGCCGACGCCATCGCCGCCGAAATCGTCAAACGCTGCACCGGCGAAGCGACGCTGGCGGCGATCGTCGACGATCTGGCCAAAGCCTTCAATGCGCCGCGCGAGCGCGTGATGGCCGATGTCACGGCAATGCTGCGCGGGCTTGCCGACAAGAAACTGTTGGAGCTGTGACGTGGCCGAGGGCGCACCCGTGCCGCTGCACACGCCGCTCGGCCTGCTCGCCGAATTGACGCACCGCTGCCCGCTCGGCTGTCCTTATTGTTCCAATCCGCTGGCGCTCGATCGGCGCGACAGCGAGCTCGATACGGCAATCTGGGCGCGGGTGTTCGGTGAAGCCGCGGCGCTGGGTGTGCTGCAGGTGCATTTGTCGGGCGGCGAGCCCGCGGCGCGGCGCGACCTCGTCGCAATCACGGCCGCGGCAAGTGCGGCGGGGCTCTATACCAATCTCATCACTTCGGCGGTCGGCGTCACGCCGCAAATTTTGGATCGGCTTGCCGCAGCCGGATTGGATCACGTGCAGATTTCGATCCAGGACAGTGCGCCCGAGAGCGCCGACCGGATTGCCGGCTACGCCGGCGCCTTTGCCCGCAAACGCGCGCTCGCCGCCGAAGTCACCCGGTTCAAAATCCCCCTCACCGTCAATGTCGTGGTGCACCGCGCCAATATCGATCGCGTGGCGGATATGGTTGAGCTTGCGCTTTCGCTCGGCGCGAGCCGCGTCGAAATCGCGCACGTACAGTATTACGGCTGGGCCTTGCAGAACCGCGCCGCGCTGATGCCGAGCGCCGCGCAAGTCGCACGCGCCGCCGAAACGGTCGAGGCTTTGCGCAAGCGTCATCACGGCACGATCGTCATCGACGCGGTGGTGCCCGACTACCACGCGCGGCTGCCGAAGCCCTGCGTCGGCGGCTGGGGACGCCGTTCACTCAATGTGACGCCGGCAGGCAAAGTGCTGCCTTGTCATGCCGCGGAGTCGATACCCGACCTCGAATTCTGGTCGGTGCGCGAGCATTCGCTGGCCGACATCTGGAAAAACTCGCCGGCCTTTAACGCCTTTCGCGGCACCTCCTGGATGGCGGAGCCGTGCCGCAGTTGCGCGCGGCGCGACATCGATTTCGGCGGTTGCCGCTGCCAGGCCTTCGCGCTGACCGGGGATGCGCGCGCGACCGACCCGGTCTGCCATCTCTCGCCGAGACACAGCGAGGTTGTGGCGCTTGCGGCGGTGCAGGAGGAGGCGCCCTACGCCTACAGGCACATGTGACGGTGAGCGCTGGCGCGGCGAGAGCCCGGCGGCGACCGCCGAAACAGCATTGCACGCCTGGGGTGAAATATCGGAGAATGGCGACAAGGAAGCCGGCTCGACCGGACTTCCATACCCGGGAGGAACGCCATGATCCGACGCATATCGGCTGGCCCGCTATTGGCCGGCGCCCTGTGTCTCTTCGCTGCAACCGCCGTCGCGCAGCAGCAGGATTCACCCGCGCAATCCGCTGCGACGCCCGCACCGGCCGCCGCACCGGCACCGCCGCCCGCCGCGGCTCCAGCGATGACGCCCACGCCGGCACCACCGGTCGCCGCGGCTCCAGCGGCCGCTCCTGCGCCCACTCCAGTCGCCGCCGCACCGGCCGTACCCGCGGCTCCGGCGCTGCCGCCCGGCTCGCCTCTGATTGGCCGTCCGGCCAGCAGCGAAGCAGCTTCCAGGCTCGCGCCCGTGCCGATTCCGCCGCTTGCGACCGCGGCCGACAAAATACCGGTCGATCAGTTCAAGGCGCCGAAGGGCTTCAACATCGAGCTCTATGCCAGCGGTATGCCCAATGCGCGCTCGCTGGCGCTTAGCGATAAGGGCACGGTCTTTGTCGGCTCGCGCGTGCAAGACAAGGTCTATGCCATCACCAACAAAGACGGCAAGCGCCAGGTGCACGTCCTCGTGTCGGGCCTTTATCGCCCGAACGGCGTAGCGTTCAAGAACGGCACGCTCTACATCGCCGAACTGTCGCAAATCTCCAAGATCGACAATGTCGACGACAAGATCGACGCTTCGCCAAAGCCGGTCGTCATCTATAACGATCTGCCCAAAGACGAGGCGCACGGCTGGAAGTTCCTCGCCATCGGTCCCGACAACAAGCTGTATTTCGAGGTCGGGCAGCCAGGCAACAACGTGTTGCATGACGATGCGCACGGTCAGCTTCGCCGCATGAATCTCGACGGTACCGGCGCCGAAAAGATCGCCTTCGGCATCCGCAACACCGTCGGGTTCGATTGGAATCCGAAAACCAAGGAGCTCTATTTCACCGACAACGGCCGCGACTGGCTGTCGGAGGATCTGCCCAACGACGAGCTCAACCGCATCACCAAGCTCGGTCAGGACTTCGGCGCGCCCTATTGCTATCAGGGCAACATCGCCGATCCCGAATTCGGCTGGGGGCACAGCTGCAGCGAGTTCGTGCCGCCGGTCGCGCTCATGGGCCCGCACGCGGCGGCGCTCGGCATGCGGTTCTACACCGGGACGATGTTCCCGGCGGAATACCGCGATCAGATTTTCGTCGCCCGCCACGGCTCGTGGAATAAGACCAACAAATTTGGCGGCGATATCGCACTGGTTAAACTCAACAAGGACGGCAGCGTGAAATCGCTCGAGCCGTTCATCACCGGGTTCCTGCAGAACAACAATTATCTCGGGCGGCCGGTCGACGTGATGAACATGCCCGACGGCTCGATGCTGATCTCCGACGACTGGAACGGCGCGGTCTACCGCGTCAGCTACGGCCCCACCAAGAAGGTTGCGGGACGTTAGTCGGGGCCTGCGCGAATGACAGGCCGGGGGCGGTACGCTGCCCTCGGCTTTGTTGCGAATGAGAAGCGGGAGAAAACCGGTGCGCAGGATCGTGCTGGCGCTGACGCTGGGATGCTGCGCGGCGCTTCCGGCGTCCGCACAAACCGTGCAAGAACGGCTGCCGACATGCTTGGCGTGCCACGGCGAGAATGGGCAGTCGCAAAACGCTGGCGTGCCTTCGCTCGGCGGCCAGCAGGCGTTCTACGTGACGGTCCAGCTTTTGATGTTCCGCGAGCGGATGCGCGTCGCCGAGCCGATGAATGATATGGCGAAGGGGTTGAGCGACGACGACCTGCGCAGCTTTGCCGACATCATCTCGAAAGTGCCGCCGCCGCAGCCTACGGAAGCGCCGACGGACGCGGATCGGGTCGCGCGGGCGGTCGCGCTCATCCAGCAAAATCGCTGCAATGTCTGCCACCTGCCAAGCTTCGCGGGGCAGCAGAACGTTCCGCGCATTGCCGACCAGCGCGAGGAATATCTCGTCAAGGCGCTGCGCGGTTACAAGGATAATTCCCGCCACGGTTATGACGGCACCATGGCGGATGTCGTGGCGCCAATCACCGACGCGCAGATTTTGGACCTGGCCTATTACATCGCGCGGGTGAAATAGGGCTGGGCAATCCGCCCGATTGGGTGGCACCCGCGGCCGTTGCGCCGCAGCATAAATTCGATGTTTATTCTCACCGCGGCCGTATCCTCTGATCGCGCAATTGGGATTTCGCCTAGCGATCGAAACAGGGTAGTCTTGGTTTGGCTGAGGCCCTTTCTTGAAGCGGTTCCGATCTGCTCGATCGGCGATCGCAAGACTGCAGAACCGGAGTGCAATACATGATTGCTCTGTCGATCAATGGAAAATCCTACAATGTCGATGTCGAAGCCGACACGCCTTTGCTCTGGGTGTTGCGCGACACGATCGGGCTGACCGGCACGAAATACGGCTGCGGCATCGCCCAATGCGGCGCCTGCACCGTGCATATCGATGGCGTCGCCACGCGGTCGTGCGGTCTGCAGGTCGCCGATGCCGTCGGCAAGCGGATCACGACCATCGAGGCCCTGGCGCAGAACGGCAAGCTGCATCCGGTGCAGCAGGCATGGCTCGATCTCGACGTGCCGCAATGCGGCTATTGCCAGAGCGGCATGATGATGGCGGTCGTGGCGCTGCTTAAAGAGAAGCCGAAGCCGACTGATGCCGACATCGACGCGGCGATCACCAATATCTGCCGTTGCGGAACCTATCAGCGCGTCCGCGCCGCGATCCATGTCGCGGCCAACAACGCGTAAGGGGGACCCAGCCATGACACACATGCCCAAGATCCAAATGCCTAAGATCAATCGGCGTTCCTTTGTCGTCGGGGCGACAACCGCCGGCGCCGGCCTTGCGCTCGGTTTCGCGCTGCAGCTTGCTCCAGAATCCGGCCGCGCCGCCGATGCTGTTCCGGAAATCGACGCCTGGGTGGTGATCCGGCCCGACGACACCGTGGTCATCCGCGTCGTGCGCGCGGAAATGGGGCAGGGCACGATGACCGGTTTGGCTCAACTCGTCGCCGAGGAACTCGGCTGCGACTGGTCGAAAGTGACGACGGAAATCCCGACGCCCGGGCAGAATCTCGCCCGCAACCGCGTTTGGGGCGACTTCATCACCGTCGGCAGCCGCGGCGTGCGCCTGTCCAACGAATATGTCCGCAAAGGCGGCGCCGCTGCGCGCATCATGCTCATTCAGGCCGCCGCCGACGCCTGGAAGGTCCCGGTCTCCGAATGCAGCGCGGCCAACAGCGTGATCACACATAAGCCGTCCGGCCACACGGTGACCTTCGGCAAAGTGGCGGAAGCCGCCGCCAAGCTTGAGCCGCCGAAGGATGTGCCGCTCAAGGATCCGAAAGACTGGACCATCGCCGGCAAGCCGCTCAAACGCCTCGACACCGCCGACAAGATCGTCGGCAAGCCCCTCTACGGCATCGACGTTCGGCGCCCAGGAATGCTCTATGCGGCGATCAACGCCTCACCGGTTTTCGGCGGCAAGCTCGGCAGCTTCGACGAAGCGAAAGTGCGCGGCATGCCCGGCGTCAAGCACGTGTTGCAAGTGGGCGACAATGCGGTCGCGGTGGTTGCCGATTCGTGGTGGCGGGCGAAGAAAGCGCTCGAAGACCTGCCGGTGGTCTGGAATGAAGGCGACAACGCCAAGGTCTCGAGCGCGTCGATCGCACAATTCCTTGCCGAGGGTTTGACCGCCGAACAGGCTTTCGTCGGCAATCAGGCCGGCGACGCGAAGGCTGCGCTCGGCGGCGGCGCGAAACAGGTCGAGGCGATCTATTCGTTTCCCTACCAGACCCACGCCACTATGGAGCCGATGAACGCCACCGCGCTCTACACGTCGGATCGCTGCGAAATATGGGCGCCGTCGCAAAATCCCGAAGGGGCCTTGCAGGCGGTCGCGGAGGCATCCGGCCTGCCCATCGGCAGTTGCGACGTGCATAACACATTCCTCGGCGGCGGCTTTGGCCGGCGCGGCGAGATGGATTATGTGCGTCAAGCGGTCGCGATCGCCAAGCAGGTGCCGGGTACCCCGATCAAACTGTTATGGACCCGCGAAGAGGATACCACGCACGGCGCCTATCATCCGATCACGCAGTGCAAAATGCAGGCTGCGTTCGATGCCAACAATACCCTGATTGCGCTTCATATGCGCATTTCCGGGCAGTCGATCGCCGCTACGGAACTGCCGCATCTCTTGCAGAACGGCAAGGACCCGCTGGTTTTCCAGGGCATCAATCCCGGCGGCGCGGAAGGTGTGTTCGGCTACAATATTCCGAACCTTCTGATCGACCATGCCATGCGTAATCCACCGGTGCCGCCGGGCTTCTGGCGCGGCGTGAACGCCAATCACAACGCGCTCTATATCGAAAGCTTCATGGACGAATTGGCGCATACGGTCGGTGAAGATCCGCTCGCCTTCCGCCTCAAATATCTCAAGCCCAAGCAGGCGGCCGTGCTCAAGGCGGCGGCCGAGAAAGCGGGCTGGGGCACTCCGGCGCCGCAAGGCCACTATCGCGGCCTTGCGGGTTTCATGGCCTTCGGCAGCTATGTTGCGGCCTGTGCCGAGGTTTCGGTCGACGGCGACCGGGTGCGGGTCCACCGCATGGTCGGCGCCACCAACCCAGGGCACGCCGCCAACCCGGAACAGATCGCGCGGCAGGTCGAGGGCTCTTTCGTCTACGGACTTTCGGCGCTGCTTTACGGCGA
>JBEKRD010000053.1:0-33374 GCA_049519075.1 Xanthobacteraceae bacterium
ACCCCGTGGGCCCGGCGATCCAATAATTTGGCGTGGCTTTGCTCGCCCGGCAGCCAGATTCGTTCGACGCCCGGCAGCCGCCGCGAATTGCGGATATCGCGGATCACCTGATCGACCGCGCGCTTGAATTCGCCGGCCGGCATGAAAGTCTCGACCGCTAACGCAGCGATCGCCTGTCCGGTATTTGTCGCTTTGCCGGTTTCCTTGACGAAATCGATCACGTCGCGGCCGAGCGCTGCGCGGTTGAGCGCGCCGGCAAGCAGCCCGATGATGAGGCTTAGCCCGTAACCCTTATAATCGCCGATCGGCAACAGATGGCCTTCCTCGGCGCGTTTCGGATCCGTGAGCGGCTTGCCTTCGCGATCGATCATCCAGCCGACCGGCATTTGCTCGCCGCGTTGCGCCTTGAGCCGGACTTTACCGTAGGCGGCAACTGTCGGCGCCATGTCAAGCACGATTGGCGGCTCGTTCAGCGCCGGGACGGCGACTGCCATCGGATTGGTGCCGAGCAGGCTGTCGCTGCCGCCCCACGGGGGTAGATGGTTGTTGCTGCCCACGGCGAAATAAAGCCCGATCATGTCGTGTTTGAGCGGCATGGTGACATAAAGCGCGGCCGGGCCGGCGTGGTTGCTCATGCGCGCGCCGACCCAGCCGACGCCGGTCGTTTTGGCCTTTGCGATCGCAAGCTCAGCGGCGCGGCGCATCACCAGATGGCCCATTCCGTTGTCGCCATCGATCAGCGCCGCCGACGGCCGGTCGCTGATAACGCGGATATCCGGCTTGGCATTGACGCCGCCGGCGCGAATGCGGCGCACATAGAGCGGTAATCGGATCACGCCATGGGTATCGCTGCCGCGCAGGTCGGCTTCGACCATGAGTTCGGCGAGCGATCGCGCATCGTCGGCCGGCAGGCCGGCGGCGAGGAAGGCGCGGGCGATGAAACCCATAAGCTGCGAAGCCGGGACGCGAGTGTCGTGAGCGGTCATGGGTCGATCCGGTTGGTGACGGGCATTCAACTCTGCCCATTGCAGGCAGGGGACGAGGCTGGTGTAACGCGCTGTAGGATTATAAAATCAAGCGAACTTGTCAGGTTGGCGTTGCTTCGCAGGATAGCCATGCTTGGTGGTTAGGTCTTGCTTGGCTGGAAGACTTTTGGGGGTAAGCCGGCATGAATACAATGGCCTCAGAAAAGGTCGAAACGCTGGACGCCTTTTTCGGAACCTACCCGCACACCCAGTCCCTCAAGAGCGGCGCCGTCAAATCCGCCCGCGTGACGCTGCGGCTCACTGAGGTGAGCCCGATCTATAAGGCGTTTCTAATGATGGTGCGCCAGCAAAAATTCGACGTCAGCGAGATGGCGCTGGTGACCTTTCTGCAGGCCAAGGCCTATGGCAAGCCGCTCACGCTTGTGCCTGCGACCATGATGGGACGGTTCCAGCACGGGACCATGCTCTACAATTCCGAGCGCGGGAAGCTGACGCCGGAAAGCCTGCCCGGCCGCCGTGTCGGGGTGCGTTCCTTCGCACAGACCACCGGCGTGTGGCTGCGCGGCATCTTATCGATGGATTACGGCCTCGAACTCAGCAGGGTGAACTGGGTCACATTCGAAGATGCCCATTTGGCGGAGTTCCGCGATCCGCCGGGTGTGGAGCGTGCTGCGGAGGGCAAGGACATGACCAAGATGGTGCTCGATGGCGAGCTCGACGCCGCGATCTTCGGCGGCAATATGCCAACCGATCCGCGGCTCAAAAGCGTCATCGCCGACGCCGACGCGGCGGCGCAGGGATGGTACAAAAAGCACGGCATCGTGCCGCTGAATCACATGGTCGTGGTCAAAAGTGGACTTTCCGAGTCCGATCCGGGGGCGGTGCGCGAGGTCTTCCGCATGCTCCAGGAGAGCAAGTCGGCGGCCGACCTACCCAAAGCCGACGCTGTCGACTTGATCCCATTTGGCTTTGACGCGGTAAAGCCAGCGCTCGATCTACTGTCGAGCTATGCACTGGAAATGAAGATCATTCCGCGCCGCTACGCGGTCGGAGAGCTGTTTGACGATACGACGCGGCTGCTGCAGGGGTAACTTCAGTCCGGCGCTTGTCACGCACGGAGGGCTTTGCGCGCCGGCCTTGGTCGTGTGATAGAGCGCGCTGGCGAGCGGGACACCCCGTCGTCAACTTTGTTAGGGTCGGTCGCATTTTCGATTTGTGGCGTATTGACGATGGCAACGTAGTTCTCGATGGGCAGAGGTTTTCCAATCAAATACCCCTGAATTTGATCGCAGCCTTCCTGATCTAGGATGAGGCGCTGCGCTTCGGTTTCGACACCCTCCGCCAGCACGGGGAGATTGAGGCTTTGCGCCAATGTAATGACGGCGCGAACAATCGCGGCGTTGTTGTTGTTGGTATCAAGGTCCGACATGAAACGACGATCGACCTTTATTTTATCAAAAGGAAAAGATTGCAGGTACGACAAAGATGAATATCCCGTGCCGAAATCATCCATTACAATATTAACTCCCAATGTCTTCAAACGTCGCAGCACAGTCTGAGCCCGGCCAAAATCATCGATCAGCACGCTTTCGGTGATCTCAAGTTCGAGACGAGATGGTGCCAAGCCGGTCTCGAGCAAGACTGTGTGGACAAGGCCGGGCAAGTCGCCGTGGCGAAATTGCGCCGGAGACAGATTCACCGCAAGACGGGCCTTCGAACTCCACGATGCCGCTTCGCGACAAGCGGCACGGAGGATCCATTCCCCGAGCGGGATGATCAAACCGCCGTCTTCGGCAAGCGGTATGAAAGCTTGCGGTGGGATAAGTCCGCGAGTCGGATGCTGCCAGCGGACCAAAGCTTCGAAGCCGGTGATCGTGCCATCGATGAGCGCTTCCGGCTGGTAGGCCAGCCAAAATTCGCCTTTTTCGAGAGCCGAGGTGAGGTCATGCTGTATCTCGCGATTTTCCCGCAACTGGCGGTCCATTTCGGGTTCAAAAAACCGATAAGAACCGGGACCTTCCGCCTTGGCGCGATAGAGTGCCGCGTCGGCGTTGCAAATCAGTTTCTCGCCGTCGGTGGCGTCGTTCGGGTAGACCGCCACTCCCACACAGACGTTCGCAGTCAGCTTTCGTCCATCGACGACGATGTAATCGCCAAGCGCCGTAACAATCCGCTCGGCCAGGCGCGCGGTCGCGTCGAGTAATTGGGTTCCCGTGACGATGACTGTGAACTCATCGCCGCCAATGCGCGCCAGAAAGGCGTTGCCAATTGCGGCCTTTATGCGCTTTGCAACCTCGCAAAGAAGAGCGTCGCCGACGGCATGACCGAATAGATCATTGACGTGCTTGAACCGATCAAGGTCCAAACAAGCCAGGGCAAATTGGTCTCCCGATCTTTCGGCCCGCTCGAGCGTCGTTGCGAAACATTCATTGAATGCCGCGCGGTTAGGCAGGCCGGTAAGGACGTCGTGGTGCGCAAGATGTGCGATCCGTGCCTCGGACCGCTTTCGCTCCGTAATTTCCTCATGGGTGGCGACCCAGCCGCCGTCCGCTGTGGGCTGGTTGACTATCTCGATGACACGGCCGTCTTGCAGTTCAACGGTGAAATTCAATTTTTGTCGGTTACGCGCTGCCGTCCTCAGCTTGATATCGTATTCCGCCGGATCATTCATAAAACTACCGCATTGTTTGCGGTGTTCGAGCATCTCAAGCAGCATGCAACCGGGCTTGATTACATCCGCGGAGAGATTGTACATCCGAATGTAGCGTTCGTTGCATAGGACCAGTCGGCCGCCAGCGTCGAACATGCACAGGCCCTGCGACATGTTCTGTAGGGCGGCGTCGATATGAGCGTTCGCGCTCTCCAGTTCGCGCGACTTTTCTGCCAGACTGACCTCACGTTCGGCAAGCGCGACTTCGGATAGGACCAGGCGGTGAACTTGCCTGCTCAGTAACTTGAGGAGAAATATGGAGCATAGCAACGCGAGCACGGTGCCGATGCCAATGAAGATGGCCCGGCGATACCAATTAGTGAGCGCGGCGGTTTCCGATTCTGCAACATTAACGACCAATGGATATTCATGGAGCGGCTGCACCGCCACGAGGCGCGGCTCCTCGTCAAAATACCCGGGCGATCGATAGTGTCCGCCGCCCGCGGCGACCAGTTGATACCACGGCGACTCAGCCGGCATTTTTCGGTTGCTGCGGTCTATCGCGTCCGGATAGCGAATGAGTATCGTGCCGTCAGAGTGCAGGAGCACGAAGGATTGATTGCGCAGCGGCGTGATCGAATTATAGATGTTTTCGAAATAGGAGAGGCGTAGCCCGATCAGTACGACGCCGAAAAATGCATTATTTGCGGTTCTGATGCG
Source organism: Xanthobacteraceae bacterium (assembly GCA_049519075.1). Taxonomy (GTDB): domain Bacteria; phylum Pseudomonadota; class Alphaproteobacteria; order Rhizobiales; family Xanthobacteraceae; genus BOG-931. The sequence goes on from JBEKRD010000053.1 coordinate 4,357, forward strand.
TTTACTCAGAAAGATCGTCCGTTCGCCCGAGACGCGGCTCGTGAGAAGATTGCTGATAAAAATGCCGTTGTCATTTGTGCTTTTGAAATGTTGAAAATAGTCGCGATCGGTCACGTCCATTTGTGGTGCCGGCCAACGCTGCGTTGTGGTCGCGACGTGTCCGTCCTTGTCCACGAGCGCGATGAACCCAGCCTGCGACAGGCGGTTTAGTCGTTCGATCAACAGCCGGTAGAATTCATGACTCTCTATTTGCCGATCAAAGCCGCTTTGCGTAGATGCGCTTTGCGCTTCTATCTGGTCGCGAACGTCGGTGAGGACGATGTCGACCGATTGGAGCGATTGAGCGAGTTGCTCGCTGAGCACCGCGGCAATATTTCCGGTATCGGTGTCAGCCTCCCGAATGGCGTCTGAACGCAGCCCCCAAATCGTGAGTCCTACCGCTAAAACCGACAGCGTGATGAGCCCAAGCGCTACGAAGCGCAGAATTCGAAAATTGTTGCGGTGTGTATTCGACGACATGTGAACTTATTGGGCGTTTGCTGCTGATTGGAGCATAGCCTCGCCCGGCTAGTGGCCGTTTAATCCCAGCGGCGATCTCCAGGTTATATGAATCGGAGCTTAATCAGGCTGGTGTCCGTGTTCGCTAAGCGATTTGTCGTAACCATTATGGCACGCGCCCCAACAATACCTCACATTTCGACATAATCCGACACGCTCCCGCCCTGACTTTCCGTTGTTCTTGACGCCGGTCGGTTGGGGAGCCACGTCCATGCATCGCCGGGGGATCGTCGCTGTCCTCGCGGGTCTTCTCGTCATCGCCGCTTGTACGTCAGCCGCAGCGGGGGACACGGCGGAGTCCAACACCGCCGATTCGGCGATCACGGTTAACGGCAATCGGCATATCGGCACCGATATGATCCGCTCTTATTTCCATGCCGCGCCCGATGGCCATTTCGACACCGCCGCACTCGATGCGGCGCTCAAGCGCCTTTACGCTACGGGCTCGTTCCAAAACGTGAAGATCGCGCACGAGGGCGACCGCGTGCTGGTGATGGTCGTCGAAAATCCGACCATCGGCATGATCGCTTTCGAAGGCAATAAGAAGCTCAAGGACGAAGATCTTAAAAAGGACCTGCAATCGAAGGCGGACGGTCCGCTATCACGTGCTCTGGTCCAGGGCGACGTTGTTCACATCATCGACCTTTATCGTCAGCGCGGCTATTTCGATGTGCGCGTCGTGCCGAAAACCATCAATGGCAAAAAAAGCGACACCAATGCCCCCGTCAATCTCGTGTTCGAGATCAAGGAAGGCGACAAGCTTGCGGTCCGGCAAATCCTGTTCACCGGGAATAGTGCGTTTTCCGCCACCAAGCTCAAGGCCGTGGTCAAGACCGGAGTGACCAGTGTCTTGAGTTTCATCCTCGACAACGACACTTTCGACGCCGACCGGATCGAGAACGATCGCGATCTGTTGCGCCGGTTCTACCTTGCTCATGGTTATGCCGACGTGCGGTTGTCGTCGGCCGCAGCCTATGATGCCGCCACCAAGGGCGTCGCCGTAACCTTCAAGATCGATGAAGGCGCCCTCTATCGCTTCGGGACGGTTAGCATCGACTCCGAACTAAAGAGTGTCGACACAACGGCGCTCCATCCGGTCGTGCATACCCAGGTCGGCGATCTCTTCGACGCCGACGCCGTCGACAAGACGGTCGACGATCTGGCGGTCGCAATCGCCAGGGCCGGCGAGCCGTTTGCCGGTGTCGCGGTCCGCAGCGAACGCCATCCCCCACCCTACTCTCCCCCGCGTGCGGGGGAGAGTAGGGTGGGGGTGGTCGATCTCGTCTACACGATCCGGCAGGGCAGGCGCCTTTACGTCGAGCGCATCGACATCCACGGCAACACCAAGACCCGCGACGAGGTGATCCGCCGTGAATTCGATTTTGCCGAGGGCGATGCCTATAACCGTGCGCTGGTCGACCGCGGCGAGCGCCACTTGAAGGCGCTCGGCTATTTCAAAACGGTAAAGATCACGCCGCGGCCGGGCTCGGCGCCGGATCGAGTCGTGCTCGAGGTCGCGGTCGAGGAGCAAACGACCGGAAATTTCTTCGTTTCCGGCGGCTATTCCACCACCGACGGCTGGCTTGCTTCAGTGAGCATCAGCGACAAAAATTTCCTTGGGACCGGCGACATCGCCAAGGCCTCGGTGACCTATGGTCAATTTGCCAAAGGTTTTGATCTCGGCTTCACCGATCCGTGGGTTCTCGGTCAGCCACTATCCGCGGGGGTCGATCTGTTCGGCCGGCAAAGCTTCGCCAATAGTAACCAGTCCTTCAACACCAGTCTCTACGGGGCGAGAGTGTCGGTCGGCACGCCGCTGACCGAGAATCTCGGCGTGAGCTGGAACTACTCGATTTACAATCAAGGCCTCTCGCTCGATCCCGCGCTCGGCACAGCGTCACTGCCGATCCAACAAGCGGCCGCGGCCGGGGCCTACTGGGTGTCATCGATCGGCAACAGCGTCACCTATTCGACGCTCGACAACGCCAAGAATCCAACAAGCGGCATTCGTGTCCAGACCAGCAATGAGTTCGCAGGCCTCGGCGGCGCCGCCCAATTCGCGAGAACCACGGAGGACGCGCGCTACTACCACCAAATCGCGGGCGACGTCGTCGGCATGGTGCGCGTGCAAGGCGGCTATGTGACGCCGTGGGGCGGCCAGCAATTGCCGCTGCTCGACGGCTTCTTCGGCGGGCCGCAACTGGTCCGCGGCTTTGCGCCCGAAGGCTTCGGCCCGCGTGACATCACGCCAGGCACCACGATGGATAATCTCGGCGGCAACGCTTATTGGACCACTTCGGCTGAACTGCAGTCCCCGGTGCCGTTCGTTCCGTCGGATGCCCAGCTCAAGGTGGCCTTTTTCTCCGATACCGGCAGTCTCTGGGCCACCAATGCCTCGACCGTCTCGAGCATGGCGACCACGCTGTCGCCGGCGCAGCAGATCGCCAATTCGCGCGCCATCCGCTCCTCCCTCGGCGCCGGCCTGATCTGGAATTCGATGTTCGGGCCGATCCGGGTCGACTACGCCTATCCGATCGTCAAGCAGCCTTACGACGTCACCCAGCGCTTCCAATTCAGCGGGGGTGGATTTTAGCTACTTCATATGCGCCTTTATCGGGTCCTTGACGTTCTCGAACTTGGCAATCTCCACATTGCGGATCTGCCCATTCAACTTTTCAACCCGGCGAATATAGACCGTGTTGATGATGTCTCGCGTATCGGGGTCGATCGAGACCGGACCGCGGGGACTTTCCCATTTCATGCCTTTGGCTGCGTTGATGAGACTATCCCCATCCGTCTTTCCGCCGGTGTCTTTCAACGCCTCATAGATGACGTGCATTCCGTCATAGCCACCGACCGAAAACAGATCGGGGTTGCGCTGGAATTCGGCATTATAAGTTGTCACAAAACGTCGATTTTCCGCGGAGTCGTGCGTGTGGTCGTAATGATACGCCGTGATGATCCCGAGCGCGGAGTCTCCCATTGCTTTGAGCGCGCTCTCTTCGGTCAGTTCGCCCTGACCCATGATCTTTGTCTTGTTGGGATCCATGCCGCGTTCGACCAAGGCTTTGGCCAATGCGGCCGGCTGTGAGCCGCCGGGAATGAACACAAAGATTCCGTCGGCGGCGGAGTCCTTGGCGCGCTGAACGAAAGCAGAGAAGTCTGGATTCGCGATCGGAATGCGCACCGAATCGGCGATCTCACCGCCGCCACTCTTGAAAGCATCCTAGAACGACCTCTCGGCGTCGATGCCAGGACCGTAATCCGAAACCATGGTGAAGACTCTTCTGACCCCGTTGCGCGAAGCCCAGGTCCCCAGAACGTCGCAGTTCTGTGGAGTCGTCAGCGATGAGCGGGTGATGTAGGGCGATTTGGTCGTGATGATCGAAGTCGCCGCGTTCATCACCACCATGAATTTCTTCGCCTGCAGCGAAAGATCGGCGACGGTCAAGGCTTCGGGCGTAATCACAAAGCCGGCGAGTATGTCAACGCCGTCGTTGACGATGAGGTCTTGCGCAAGGCGTTTGGCCGCGTCCGGCGCGCCGGCGTCGTCCTTGCGTATCAATTCGATTGTCTTGCCGGCGACCGCGTTGCCGTATTGTTTCATGTAAAGCTTGATGCCGTTGTCCATCTGCGCGGCCGCATCGGAAAACTGACCCGTGTAGGTCATGAGCACGCCGATCTTGACGGCCTCCTGTGCCTGCGCCGAAATGCCGATGGAATGCAGCGCCACGCAGCAAAATAAACCCAGAATTGTTCGTCGCATCCTGCCCTCCCGGTATCGCTCGCGATTAGGATGGCCGGCCGGCTGGCATTGTCAAATCCATGCAATTGCCCTCTCCCGCGTCTCGGGGGAGGGCAACCGTGCAGCGGCAATCGTATACGTCACGCCGTTTGACGAACTTACGGTGCGCCAACCTGATCCAAAGTCGGGCAAGTACGCTCTTCGACCGGAGTCTCATAAGACAAAAAGTTCGTCGTATCGATGACGGCGGGTTTGAGGATCAGCTCCTTTGGCGTCGGCTGTTTGCGCAGGGCACGGACCGCGATCTCCACGCCGATGCAGCCCTGGATGAAGCCATTGAAATCGCCGCTCGCGAGCAGCTTGCCCGACTTGATCAGCTCCACAGCCTCCTTGCTGCCATTGATCCCCACCACCAGAGCCTTGCGGTTGGCGCCCTCAAGCGCCTCGATTGCGCCGACCGCCATCGGATCGTTGGCGGCCAGGACGCCATCGATGGTCGGGAACGATTGCATGAGATTTTCCATGACTTGCAGAGCTTGCAGGCGTTGATAGTTCGCCGGCTGCGACGCCAGAAGTTTGACGTTCGGGAAACCCTTGAGCGCGTCGTTGAAGCCGCGTACCCGGTCCGTGTTGCTGAGCGCGCCCTTGACGCCTTCAAGAATGATCACATTGCCTTTGCCGCCCATGGCCTTGAGCAAGTCGGTCGCGGTCGCGAGACCGATGCCGTAATCATTGGCTCCGACAAACGAAACGAATTCGCCACCAGCCGAACGATCGGTGATGTTGACGACCGGGATGCCGGCAGCATTGATCTTTTCGACCGCGGGAACCAATGCCTTGTAGTCGACCGGGATGAACACGATCGCATCCGGCTTTTTCACGATGACGTCCTCGACCTGGGATAGCTGCTCGGGGATGCTGTCCGGCTTGGTCGGGATGTACTGATCGATCTTGACGCCGAGCGTCTTGGCCGCGGCTTCAGCGCCGACGCGAACCGCCTGGAAATATGGGTTGGTCAGATTTTTGGTGAAGACCGCGATGGTCTCGTTGGCGGCAAATCCCGCGCCCGCGGCAAGCACTGCCACCGCCGCGGCGAGGCCGGTTACAAAATATTTCATTTTCCATTCCCTTCTTTGATGTTGAACGTGTAAGTTTCAGTCATCGCAAGCCTATTCGTCGCTCGGTCGCGTCAATGTGCTGATCCACACCGCGACAAGAACGATCACGCCGGTCACCAGCGGCTGCCAGGAGGCGTTGACCTGCAACAGATTCATGCCGTTGAGGACCAGTGTCAGGATCAACGCGCCAATCAGGGTTCCCATCACCGAGCCGGAGCCGCCGAACAGTGACGTGCCGCCGACCAGGACGGCGGCGATCGCGGGTAGGGTGAGGTTTTCACCGATGTCACCTTCGGCCGAGTTGATGCGCGCAAGAATAATCAGCGAGGCAAGCCCCGCCATCGCTCCGCTCAGGGTGTAAACCAGCACCAGTCGCGATTGCACGGGCACGCCGGAGAGCCGCGCCGCGACCGGATTCGCGCCGATGGCATAGACTTGCTGGCCCCAGATGGTGCGCTGAGCGAAAAACGTGCCGATCGCCAAGAACAAGACCATGACGTAAACCGGCATCGGAATGCCGAGCAAATAGCCGCTGCCGAGCTGGCGAAACGCCGGCGGAAAACCGTGGATGGTCTGTCCGCCCATGTAGAAATAAGTCAACCCGGTCAGCATCCACATCACACCATAGGTGGCGATAAATGAAGGGATGCGTAACGCGGTCACCAGCAAACCATTGGCGAGACCGACGAAAGTGCCGCAACCGATGCCGGTCGCTACGCCGAGCGAAGCCGAGCCGGTGGCCTTGATCACGCTCGCCGCCAGGCAGGCCGACAATGCGATATTGGCTCCGACCGAGAGATCGAGACCGGCGGTAAGGATCACGAGCGTCAGCCCAGACGCCATCAGGAACAAAAGCGCCGTCTGGCGAAGCACGTTGAGGATGTTGTTCTCGGTCATGAACGCGTCGCTCAGGCTCGCCAAGACCATGCACAGCAGCGCCGCCGCCAGCAGCCGATAAAGCACCTGCATGACGTTGCTGGAAAATCCGAAGCGCGGCGGTGCTGCAATGTCCGCGCGGCCGGTGGTCTGCTTGTTCATGGGTTGACTGCTCACGGCTCGCTCCGCAATCCGTCGATGAACAATGCGATAATGACGAGCGCGCCGATCGACGCGACCTGCGCGGACGACGGCACTGCGAGAAGATTGAGGCCATTGCGCAATACACCGACGGCAAGCACGCCAAGAAGCGTGCCGAAGAGCCAGCCATTGCCGCGCTCAAATGACGTTCCGCCGACCGCGACCGCGGCAATGGCGTCGAACTCCATGCCGATGCCGGCCGTCGGGTGCGCCGAATTGAGCCGCGCGGTCAATAGCAATGCCGCAAAGCCCGCCATTAGGCCGCTGAACAAATAAACTCCGATCAGCATTCCGCGGACCGAAATTCCGGCTATTTTCAGCGCCTCCCGGTTGCCGCCGAGCGCGAAGATGTAAGTTCCGAAACGCGTGTGATAGAGCAGGATATGCGTCACCGCGTAGGCAAGCGTCGCGATCAGGATCGGCAGGGGAATGCCGGCCAAGCTTCCGGAGTAGAGGCTTTCGATCGAGCGCGGAATGCCGACGATGCTCTGCCCGTCGGTGACTAGGAGCGACAGGCCCTGGGCGATGCCGAGCGTACCGAGCGTCGTTATGAATGGCGGAATGCCGAGCACGCTGATGAGGACGCCATTGGCGAGGCCGAAGCACAGGCCCGCGGCGAGCGCCGCCGACAAAGCCAGCGCGAGGGATCCAGTCGCGATAACGATGACGGCAAGAATAATGGAGGCGAAGGTCAGCACGGCACCGATCGATAAGTCGAGCCCCTCAGTCATGATGACAAGCGTCATCGGCAGCGCCAGCAGCAGGAGAATGGTCGACTGCACCAGAATATTGGCGATATTGGTTGGCGTCGCGAACCTTGCGCTTGCGAAGGCGAACACGGTGCACAGAACGATCAGTGCGATCGCCACTCCGGGAACACGCGCGATCAAGCTCGGTGCCACGGTTCGGCTGCTCATCGGTGCACCGCAAGGCCAATGATATTGGCCTCCGTAAGTTGATCGCGGGCAAGCTCACCGACGATGCGACCGCTGCGCATGACATAGGCGCGATCGCAGACATGCACGATCTCGATTTGCTCGGAGCTGATCATCAGCACGGCAGCGCCGTCATGCACCAGCTGGTCGAGCAGCCGGAAAATCTCGGCCTTGGCGCCGACATCAATTCCGCGCGTCGGCTCGTCAAAGATGAAGAACCGCGCTTGCGCGTTAAGCCATTTGCCGATGACGACTTTTTGCTGATTGCCACCGGAAAGCGTGCCGACGGCGCGGTGCACGGAAGGTGTCGCGATCCGCAGCTTATCAACGATCGCGCGCGCTGCCTGGGCCGCTTTCCGCGCAACGAAGAGTCCTGACGGGAAGAGTTTGCGGAGCCCTGCCAAAACAACATTGTCCCCGACAGAGCGGGCGAGCGCGAGACCTTGGGTCTTGCGGTTTTCCGGAATCAGCGCCATGCCGCGCCGCGTGGAGTCCTGTGTCGAGCCATTGATGCGTTCGCCGCACAACCGTATCTCGCCCGCGCTGATGCGGTCCGCGCCGAATATGGCTCGCGCGACCTCGGTTCGGCCCGAGCCGACCAGCCCGCTCAACCCGACAATTTCGCCGGCGCGCACTGTGAGATTGATGTTGCTAATGCCGCTCGGCGCGTCCAGGTCCTTGACCTCGAGCACCACGTCGCCGGGGTGTGGTCGGTGCGGCCGCGCGTAAGTGGTATCGACCGATCGACCCACCATGAGCGAGACCAGTTGATCCGGAGTCGTCTCCGCCGGCAACACCGTGGCGACCTTGCGCCCGTCGCGCAGCACCGTAATGCGGTCGGCGAGCGCGAACACTTCGGCCAGCCGATGCGATATGTAAACGATCGCAACGCCCTTCTTCTTCAGGCGGTCGATCATCGCGAACAAGAGCTTGGTTTCGCGCTCGGACAGCGCAGCCGTCGGTTCGTCCATGACCAGGATGCGGGCATCCTGCGACAGCGCCTTGGCGATCTCGACCATCTGCTGCTGCGCGACGCCGAGCCCATGCACCAAGGTATAGGGATCGATGTCGAAACCAATGGCGTCGAGCACGCGCTTGGCTTCGGCGTGAATTCGGCGCTGGTCGACCAGTCCGGGCAGCGCCCCGCGGTTTTCACGGCCGAGGAATATGTTCTTGGCAATGTCGAGATAGGGGACGAGCGTGAATTCCTGGAATATGACGGCAATGCCGAATTTGCGGGCGTCGATCGGATTGGCAATCGAGACTTGCTTGCCGTGCTGGAAAAACGAACCGCGATCGGCGCGATAGGCGCCGCAGAGCACTTTCATCAGGGTCGATTTACCCGCGCCGTTTTCGCCGACAAGCGTGTGCACCTCGCCGGCGCGAATTTCAAAAGACACGTCATCGAGCGCCTTGACGCTAGGAAATTCCTTGGAAATTCCGCGTAATTCAAACAATGCTGGGCGGCACACTGCCTCGGCGTTCATGCTCGGACTCTGCATCGCATGCATGGTCTTCTTCTGAGAAATAATGCGACAGATTTTGAGTCGCGAAACGCCGTCAGCCCCGACGTAACCGACCCGGTACTGTTGAACTTTCGACGGCTAGAGCATTGACATGGATCAAACGCACGCTTCTGCGGCGAATCCGATGAGGGCGCGAGCGCAATTCGCGTGGCACTTGACCGTCGTTGACAACCTGTCGCGAGCCGCGGACATAATGGCCGATAACGGCCCGCGGCGGATGACGGAACGCGACCGCCCGGCACTGGAGGGAGCCCGATGAGCCAGCCACAACAAGCATTTCCCCCTATTCTCGATCGGCGCGGCGCGCCACAGGTTCGCCGCTTCGATGAACAACGCTGGCTCATCGATAACATCATCCGCGCCAACGGCATCGACTGGGATCAGCCGCGCTCGCTTTACATACACGCGCCGTGCGGCATCGAGGCCAATGCCGACTTCGCCGGTATCCGCGAGCGGGTGAAGAAGATGGCCGATATCGGCCCCGCCTTCGCCGCCGCCGCACGACGCCGCGAGGCCAAGGCGAACGCCGCCGCCCAGGCAGATCGCATGGTCACCGCACGCGATAATTTTTTCATGGCCGCGGTGCATTGGGGCGCAGCGCAATGGCCGTATGACCAGAACGACGAGGCCAACGTCGCCTACAACAACAAGAAGCGCGAATGCTACGCCAAATATGCGGCGCTTGCCGATCATCATGTCGAGGCGGTCTGGGTGCCTTTCAAGGACAAGGCGATCCCGGCTTGGCTGCATTTGCCGCCGGGCCACGCCGGCGGCCGCCACCCGGTGGTGATCGCGGTCCCAGGAATGGACAGTTATAAGGAAATCCAGGTCGCGCTCTACGGCGACAAGTTCCTCAATCGCGGCATGGCGGTGCTGGCGATCGACGGGCCGGGCCAATACGAGGCGCCGATGATCGGTCTTCACTTCACCATGGAAAACTGGGCGGCTGCGGGGCCAGCCTTGGTCGATTGGATCGCCGCGCGGCCCGAGCTCGATGTCGCCCGCATCGGCGTTGCCGGAACGAGCTTCGGTTCGTTGTTCGGCACTGTGCTCACGGGCAATGAACCGCGCATCAAGGCCTGCGCGGTGATGTCTGTATGTCATGAGCCGGGCGGTCACACGATTTTTCAGGAGGCTTCGCCGACTTTCAAGAAGCGCTTCATGTACATGTCGGGCATCACCGACGAGGCCGTGTTCGACGAGTTTCGCAAGACCATTACCTGGCATGGCCACGCCGACAAAATTCGCGTGCCCTATCTCTGCCTCGCCGGCGAGGCAGAGGAATTAAGCCCGCTCGAACATTCCGAGCGCCTGATGGCGGCGCTCAAAGGGCCGAAGCAGATGGTGGTGTACCAGGAATCGCGGCATTCCGTCGGCAATGTGCCCGCCGCCAATCTCGGACCGTTTCCGCCGGTTCTCCTCGCTGACTGGCTCGCCGATCGGCTGGCCGACAGACCCTTCGTCAGTGAGCGCTGGTACGTCACCGGCTCAGGTGAGATCAATAAGACGGCATATTGATACCTGGAATCTCCGGTCGAACTGGTCGGTTTTGATCAAGATCAAGTCCAAAGCCGAGCGGCTATGGCTACATGCTGGGATACGCAGCCGGGCTAGTCGCGATGATCGTGTGCTCCTGTCACGTCATAAGTGATGATGAGGTAAAGACCGCATGTTCCGAGCCTCAGGCACCGCAAACCATGGCGCAAATCTATCGCCGACTGGGACGTAGACCGACCTGCGGTCGGTGCGCGCATACGATTCGTAACATGATGCGGAAAGACGGCAAGCGCGGGCGGAGCAAGGCGAAGTAGCTACGCGGCTTGGCTATTCAACGCGAAGCCGCGACCGATGAGGACGCAAAAAAAGCGAAAGTTTCGACGGTGTTCGGCGAACCGACCGACGACTAGCCGGCGCTTGATCCAGTATAAGACGGAAGCCGCATCGGGACGAACGAAGACGGCACATTTTTACATTTCCGTAGTTGCAGAGCGAGATTGTACCAGGTGCATCCGGCGCAGCCGAAATTTGCTGCACGAAAAAGGTTCTTTCTCCATTGTCATCATTACCCCATCGAAGCGGCGCGGATAGGGTCGCACGCGCGGCGCAGTATTCACGTGACTGGCTGTTCCGTGCCGGGCCGTATGTCAGTATTCTGCTCGGCCTTTCGGCCGTGCTCCTCATATGGTTCGGCGCGATTTATTTCAGCTATATCGAAAAGCTTCAGACCGAAAAAGCGGCCCATCAAACCGCGGAAAATTTCACGCGAGTATTCGAAGAGCAGATAATCCGGACGATCCGCGCCGCCGATCAGACACTTCATTACGTGCGCGATTCTTATGTCAGAGATCCGCAGGACTTCGATATTTCACTGTGGACACGGGACACGGAGTTTCTAGCCGGCGTCATCACGCACGTCGCCATTATCGACAAAGGCGGACGGGTGGTCATAAGCAACGCTCCCCGCGCCACGGACGCCGATCTGAGCGGCCGGGAATATTTTAGCGTCCATGCTGAACGGGCAACCGACGAACTATTTATCAGCAAGCCGGTATTGGATGGTGGCAGCAAGGTGTGGTCAATCGAGTTGACGCGCCGGATTACGATGACGGACGGCAGCTTCGGCGGAGTCGTCTTGGTCTCGCTGGACCCTAATTATATTTCAAGGTTCTATTCATCGATCGACCTGGGCGAAAAGGGTGTCGTCGCTCTTATTGGGACCGACGGGATTGTGCGGGCCCGCAGGGCCAACGGACCGTCGAGTATCGGAGAGACCATCGGGGGCGGAAAAATTCTAGACGAATACGCGCACGCCAAATCTGGATCTTTCACGGCAAAAAGCCAGATCGACGGTGTCGAGCGCCTGTTCGTTTATCGCGAGATCAGCGGCTATCCTCTCATCGTCAATGTGGGTCTCGCAGCCGAAGAGGTCTTCGGTGTCTATCAGCAAAATCAGCGCAAGCATATTGCCGTTGGCGCGTTGCTGACGCTTTGGCTGTTCTGCGCCACTTCGCTGATGCTGCGCTACCAAACAATGCTGGCCGAGGCGCGAGATGCCGCGGAGGCCGGGTCCCGGGCACGATCCGAGTTTTTGGCGATGATGAGCCACGAGATTCGTACGCCGATGAACGGCGTCATCGGGATGTCGGAGCTGCTGCTCGACAGCAATCTTACGGCCGAGCAACAAGATTACGCCAAGATCATGCGCGATTCGGCAGCGCATCTTTTGCAGATCATCAATGACGTTCTCGACTTCTCCAAGCTTGAGGCCAACCGCCTCGAAATCGAGAAGATCCGCTTCGCGGTGGACGATCTGGTGCGCGATACCGTCAGGCTGCTAGCCGGGCAGGCCAAGGAAAAGAACGTGGAATTGAGCGCAAATGTCGCGCCCGAGGTGCCGCATGAGGTGGTCGGCGATTCCGCGCGGTTGCGCCAAGTGCTGCTGAATCTCGTGGGCAACGGATTGAAATTCACGGCGGCAGGTCGGGTAACGGTCAACGTCGGATTGGCGGGGACTGCACCGCCGGACCGAGTGCGGCTTGTGTTTAGCGTTGTCGATACGGGTGTCGGCATTCCGAAGGATGCTATCCCGCTGTTGTTCCGAAGCTTCTCGCAAGTGGACGATTCGATCGCGCGCCGATTCGGCGGTACGGGCCTCGGTCTGGCCATCTGCAAGCGATTGATCGACCTGATGGGCGGATCGATCACTGTGGAGAGCGAGGTCGGTAACGGCACGACGTTCACGTTTGTGCTTGACTACCTGCCGGCGACCGCGGCCGGCACCGAACAGGTTCGCCACTACAATCCGCTGCTGGCGCCCCCGCTGTCCTCGGCCGCAATGGATGGCCAACACCGGCTTCGCATTCTTTTGGCCGAGGACAACAAGACCAACCAGCTTGTCGCCAGCAAGCTCCTCCACAGCCTCGGCTATTCGGTCGACGTCGTCGAGAATGGTCGGGCGGCGGTGGCGGCTTGCGGCGCGACGAAATACGACGTCGTGCTGATGGACGTGATGATGCCGGAGGTCGACGGCATTGCCGCGACGAGAGCGATCCGAAATTTGCCCCGCCCCTTTAGCGAACCGTACATCATCGCATTGACAGCCAATGTGCAGCAGCGCGATCGCAATATATGCCGCGAGGCCGGGATGGACGATTTTCTGGGCAAACCAGTGACCCGCAGGGCCATCGCCGCCAAGCTCGGCGGTTGCCGCGCGGCGGTGTGCACGGAGAACGCGCCGGCGGCCAAACCGGAGCGGGCTGCGCCGGCAGCATTCGATGCGGCGATTTACGCCGAGCTCGCCGAAGCGATCGGCGCAGACGACGCCCGCATGGTGACCGCGCAATTTTTGTCCGATACTGTGGAACGGCTTAAGATCATGCGCCAGGCAAAAAAGAACGACGATCGCGACGCCGTCAAATTGGAGGCGCACACCTCAAAAGGCTCGGCAGGCGTTCTGGGATTTTTGCGGTTCTCGAACCTTGCCCAGGAGATCGAGCGGGAGGCCGCGCGCCTCAACGACGCTGCGCTCGACGCGCGACTCGATGTGCTGGACGCAGCGTTCGCCGAAATCAACGCGATCGTCGACTCCCGCCTGCCGGCACAGGCCGACGTCGATCGGTCCTAAGAGTCTAGAGCGCGGCGCCCGCATGGAGTTGGATAAACGCCCTTAATTGCGCGAGCGCCTCCTGAAGCGCCTTCAGATCCAACGGCTTTCTGACGACATGAAGAATGTCGAACTTCATTGATTCGGCACAGAGCGCCGCCTCCGCGCGCTTTGCCTGGTCGGCGCCGCTGATAATGAGAACGGGAATTTTGCGGCCGACGTCCCATAGGTAGCGGAGCACCTCGATCCCGCTGTGCGACTGGATCGACAGATCGAGCGTGATGCAGTCGAATCGCTGTTCGCCGAACAGCGTGATTGCGCTTTCGTAGGTGCCAGCCTCCGCGACATCGAAACCTAATGCGACTGCAAACCGCTTGATGATCATGCGATGCACATTGTCGTCCTCGATGATCAGAAGCTTGATTCGATCATGTACGGCCGCATCGGCCGGCGCGTTCGACGATGCCATTCTGGACATGTATTTGCTCTTCGGATTGCGGAGCCCTTTGATAACGTGCAATCGCAAAGAGCGGATTAAATCGTGTGCCGTCTTAAGCCGCGCTGATGATCCAGTATAAGGTGAAAGCCGCTGCAATCCGCCGATGAGCGATTGCTCTTCATACACCGGCAAGCGACCTCCCCGATGATCATCGCCGCACGCACCGCTGCGGACCGACGAATCAACCGTCGTACTGGCAAGTATCTGAGTTCCGGAGTCGGTGCGTGCAACTACCGTGTCGCGGCGTCAACCGACGCGATTGCGGCCGGGGTTGCCGTCTCCCGTCGTCGCCTCGCCGGCAGGCGTCCACTCGTGGGCCGCAACCTTATCCCAGTATAAGTTTATTGCGGTCCGAGGCTTACGTTTTGTGGCGGTTGGTAAGCATTCCTAAGCGAATCGGCATTGAAACAAGGCGCCGCCGGAGGGCGGCTAGCGGCCAACGCGCGTCTGCCAGTGCAACGGCGGGACCGCCGTTTCGCGCCATAGCGGTCTGCGTCCGATGATCCGCCCGAGACTTATCCCAGGTTAAGCGAATTGGCGGGGCGAAGCGGCCCGACACTTCCATTTTGTATCGGTTGGTAAGTCTTTTCGCGGCAGTTTGGCCATGCGTGCCGTCGGTACGCGGGCGTCCAGCCGAAATCGCCTCGAAGACTCAATTTGGGACGGGACCGTGACGAGCGTGCAATCATCCCCTTCGGAAGAAAATACCACCGGTGGCAGGCGATCGATCGAAGCCGCGTCAGCTGGTGGCATGCAATTCATCAGCTTCGCCATCGGCAGTGACCAGTATGGCGTCGACATCATGTCGGTCCGCGAGATCAAGGGCTGGTCGGACGTCACTCACCTGCCGCGCCAGCCCGAATACATCCGCGGCGTGCTCAATTTGCGCGGCGTCATGGTGCCCATCATCGATCTTCGTTGCCGCTTCGGACAAGGCAAGACTGAGGCGAGCCCGATGCACGTCGTCATCATCGTGAGCGTCGATAACCGCTTGGTCGGCATGCTCGCCGACCGCGTATTGGATATCGTTTCCGTTGAAGTTTCCAATATTCAGCCGGTACCGCACATCGCGAAGTCCGCCCGCGTCACCTTCCTGGCCGGGTTGGTCACGGTCGAGGACTTCATGATCGCGCTGATCGATCTGTCAAATCTGTTGTCGTCCGAGCAAATGACGGACTCCGATCCGGCCCCCCGACATGGCCAACTGAACTAGACACGAAGTTACAAGGAAATAAGAAGTTATGCTGCTCGCTCTCCGCAGGCTGAATGAAAATCTCAATATCGGAACGCGCATCGGCGCCGGTTTCGCCATTGTGCTCGCCTTGCTGTTGGTAGTTGCGGCAACTGCGGCTGTCGGGTTGACGGTCATTCGTTCAAATTTCAATTCCTACGCAACGATGTCGACGAATGCCCTGAACGTGCAACGCGCCTCTGCCAGGCTGGAATCCGCGCGACTTGCCATGAAAACCTATCGCACGTCGGGCGAGGATAGCGACGCCCAAAAGGCGCGCGACAAGCTCGGCGAGTCCAAGCGCTACATCGACGACTTTGTCGGCGCCGCAATACAGCCTGATGCCAAGCAATTGGGCCTCAATATCAGCGGCCAGCTGGCGCAATATCAGGACGGGATGAACGCGATTACGAAATTGATTCCGGAGCGCAAGCAATTGCTCAATGACGTCATGGTGCCCGAAGCATTGGAGATGCGGACGAAATTAAGCGCCATTTTTGACGGTGCGCTCAAGGATGACGACGTGGCGATTATTCCGGATGCCGCCAAGGCCGTAGAGCAATTGATGTTTATGCAGCTCTATGCAGTCCGCTTTTATCTGTGGAACGATCCCAAAATCGTCGGCATGTTCGATGACAGCTATAAGAGTCTAACCTCCGAAATGGGCCGCTTGGCCGATGCGAACAAGAATGCCGGGCGCGCCGAGTTGCTCCGTGCCTTCGCCGCAAAAGCGCCGAGCTATGTGGGCCATTTTCACGACGTTGTGAAAGTGTCCGCCGATATCGCTCGGCTCTCTGACGAGAGCCTGATCAAGTTCTCGGCCGCGGCTGACAAGATCCTGGCGAGCCTCACCGAGGCGCAATTAACGGGCCTCGATGGAATTACAGAGCGGGCCGGCGCAACCATATTTTGGTCGCTCCTCGGCTGCCTAGTCGTTGCCGGCAGCGCGCTGCTGCTGGGCGGACTGATTGCGAGATTTATCGGACTCGGCATCTCCCGTCCGGTGGATGCATTATGTGGCGTGATGGATCGCTTGACGGCGGGAAATCTCGAAACCGAAGTCGCGGGCGTCGACCGCGGCGACGAGATCGGGCGGATGGCGAAGGCCGTATTGTTCTTCCGCGACGGCGCCGTCGAGAAGAAGAAAATGGAGACAGAGGCGCTGGCGACAGCGGCCAGCAACCTGCGGGTACGTTCAGCGCTCGATTGCGCACGGTCGAATGTCATGATCGCCGACACCGACTACAATATCATCTACATGAACACCTCGATGAGCGACATGTTCCGGGCGGCGGAGGGAGAGCTGCGCAGGGAACTGCCGCAGTTCGACGGCAGCCGTCTGATCGGGCAGTCGATGGACGCGTTCCACAAAGATCCGACCCATCAAAGAAAACTCCTCGACGCTCTCACCGGCGCCCATGACGTGCATCTTAAGATAGGCAACGAGCGCTTTCATCTGATCGCGGTGCCGGTCTTTGCTGCCGACGGTAAAAGGGCCGGCACCATGGTCGAATGGCGCAACGAGACTGCCGAATTGGCGGTCCAGGACGAAGTCGACCGCGTCGTGAAGGCGTCCGTCGCCGGCGATCTTACCCAGCGGATCTCGCTCGAGGGCAAGCACGGCTTCATGCTCAAGCTGTCGCAGGCGATGAACGACTTGTGCGTGAGCCGCGCGCAGTTCGTTGCCGAGGTCGGCGTGCTGGCGCACGAGGTCAACACAGCGGCAGCCGAGATTTCGGCCGGCACGACCGATTTGTCGCAGCGGACCGAGGAACAGGCGGCCAGCCTCGAGCAGACTTCGGCCTCGATGGAGCAAATCTCCGCGACGGTGAAGAAGAATGCCGAGAACGCGCAGCAAGCCAATCAATTGACCTCGGACTCTCACACGGTCGCCGATCGCGGCGGGCTCGTGGTTGCCGACGCGGTCAAGGCAATGGCGCGGATCGAGGAGTCTTCGCGCAAGATCGCCGACATCATCGGTGTTATCGACGAGATCGCGCGCCAGACCAATCTGTTGGCGCTCAATGCGGCGGTAGAGGCGGCGCGCGCCGGTGATGCCGGACGCGGGTTTGCCGTGGTGGCGTCCGAGGTGCGCAGCCTTGCGCAACGCTCCTCGCAGGCAGCCAAGGACATCAAGGATTTGATCACCAATAGTTCGGGCCAGGTCAAGGATGGCGTGGCGCTGGTCAATCAGGCCGGCTCTTCGCTGACCGAAATCGTCGGTTCGATCAAGCAGGTCGTTGCCATCGTCGCCGACATCGCGACGGCCAGCGCCGAGCAGGCCGATGGTCTGGAGCAGATCAACAAGGCCATTTCGCAAATGGATGAGGTTACGCAGCAAAATTCCGCGCTGGTGGAGGAAAATGCGGCGTCAGCGAAGACGCTGGAGCATCAGTCGCTGACCATGCAGGAGCGCGTTGCATCTTTCAAACTCGGTGCGGACGTACTAGCCGCGGTGGGCCACCGCGTCGGCCAGGACGTGGGCCGTGTTGGGTCAAACGGCGAAGCCGCGCCCGCGATGAGGAGCGCGGATGCGGTTCGCCCGAAGGGCGCCCCTGCCAAGGCCGGCGTGAAACCGCCCGCTAAGGCCGCCGCGAAGACCAAGGACGAAGCTTTGAAAGGCCCGGTCAGCCGCATGCAGGCCATGGTGGCAACCGCATTCAAGCGAGAACCAGACTGGAAAGAGTTTTGATGGCGCCCGCCCGGCCCACAATCGCTCCCGCGCCTCTTTCGCTTCCAGAGCCGCAGCGCGAATTCGAATTTTCCGACGCGGATTTCCGTGCTCTGGCAAAAATCGCCTATGATCATGCCGGCATTACTTTGCCCGAGGCGAAGAAAAATCTGGTCTATGGACGGCTGTCGCGCCGGTTGCGCACGCTCGAAATGTCGACATTCGAGGATTACCGTAAGCATCTTGCGGAGAATTCCGAGGAAGAACTTGAGTTCTTCATCAATGCGCTGTCGACGAACCACACCAAGTTCTTCCGCGAACAACATCACTTCGAGCATTTCACAGCGCACGTGGTCGCGCCGTTTGTAGCGGCTCATCCGAATGGCGGGCGGCTGCGGGTGTGGTCGGCGGGCTGCTCGAGCGGCGAAGAGCCCCATACGCTTGCGCTGATACTTAATGCCGAAATCAAGAACGTCGCCAGTCGGGACCTCCGCATTCTTGCCACCGATATCGACACGGACGTACTGCGGCGCGCCTCGCTCGGCGTCTTTTCGACCGAGTCAGTCGAGGCGGTGCCGGCTAAATACCGGGGCGCGATGTCGAAGGTCGAGGGCGACGATAAAGTCGCTATCGATCGTAACGTATGTTCGTTGATCACCTTCGGCCAACTGAATTTGATGAACGATTGGCCCGTGCGCGGACCGTTCGACGCCATATTCTGTCGCAACGTGATGATTTATTTCGACCAGCCGACCAAGGCGAAACTTGTCGATCGCTTCACCGATCTCATTCGCGTCGGCGGTTGGCTTTATATCGGTCATTCCGAGTCTCTGATCGGTTCGCATCCGCGGCTCAAGCTGTCGGGTCGCACGATCTATCGGAGAACGTCATGATGTCGGCCGCAGCTCTTGCTGACGCCGGATCGGCGGCTGCGCCGTTGCAGGCCAGCCGGGCCGGGCGACGTTTCTACGATTCCGCGCAAGCCGCCTGGGTCGTAAAGATTTTGCCGGGCGAGTTCTACGTCACCCGTGACAAGGAAGAAGTGCTCGTCACGGTGCTCGGCTCGTGCGTGTCCGCTTGCATCCGCGATCCGTACATGCAGATCGGCGGCATGAATCATTTCATGCTGGTGCAGAACAAAGCCGGCTCCAGCGGTGCCTGGGGTAACGAGCTTGAATCCGCGCGGTTCGGCAATTTTGCCATGGAGAAGCTGATCAATGGCATGCTCAAGCTCGGCTGCCAGCGCGAGCGCATGGAGATCAAGGTGTTCGGCGGCGCCAACGTGACCAGCGCGAAGAACGAAATTGGCACCGACAACGGCAAATTCGTCCTGAGCTACCTCCAAACGGAAGGGCTTCGCTGCGCGGCGCAAGACCTCGGCGGCATGCATCCGCGACGGATCATTTATTTTCCTATGACGGGCAAGGTTGTGCGTCGCCTTCTCACCGGACGCGACGAAGATTCGGCGCTACGCGAGGAGACGAGTTACGCGACCACGCTGGTGACCCGGAAACCGGCATCCGATGTGCAACTGTTTCGATGAGATGAAATGATGAGTGCAAAAATCCGTGTCCTGGTTGTCGACGATTCCGCGCTGATGCGGAAACTGCTGACGAGTGTTCTTTCGGAGGACCCCGAAATCGAAGTCGTCGGCGCCGCCCCGGATCCCATTGTGGCGCGAGATCAGATCAAGGCGCTTAATCCGGACGTGGTGACGCTCGACATCGAGATGCCGCGCATGAACGGCATCGAGTTCTTGCGCAAGATCATGGAGCTGCGGCCGACACCAGTGGTGATGATTTCGACGCTGACGCAGGCCGGCGCCGAAATCACGCTTGAAGCCCTGGAGATCGGTGCCGTCGATTTCGTCGCCAAGCCGCTCGATGCCGGCGCCGTATTGCAGCTCGGCAGCGAACTTATCCCGAAGGTCAAGGCGGCGGCCCGTAGCCGGATGTATCGCCGCGTTGCGCCGCAACAACGGCCGCCGGTGCGCAAAGTAAACCACACGCCGAGCGACAAGATCATCGCCATCGGCGCCTCGACCGGCGGCGTCGAGGCCTTGAAGGCCGTGCTGATGCTACTGCCGGCTGACGTTCCGCCGGTGGTCATCACACAGCACATGCCTGAACGTTTCACCGCGGCCTTTGCACGCCGGCTCGATTCGGAGTGCCGGATGCGCGTGCATGAGGCCGTGCAGGACCAGCTTGTGGAGCGCGGGCATGTCTATATCGCCCCGGGCGGTCACCATCTTGAGGTGGTCCGCCGCGGGTCGAGCCTCCACTGCAGTCTAAACGATGGCGCGCTCGTCTCCGGTCATCGGCCATCGGTCGATGTCCTGTTTAATTCGGTGGCAAAGGTAGCGGCACCGCAGGCCGTTGGTGTCATCCTCACCGGTATGGGCAGGGACGGGGCGCAAGGCCTGCTTGCCATGCGTAAGGCCGGCTGTTTGACGTTCGGTCAGGATGAAGCGACCGCGTTGATATACGGCATGCCGCGCGTCGCTTTTGAGATCGGTGCGGTCCAATCCCAGCACGGTTTGTTCGACCTGCCCGAAGTGATCCTCGCCGCCTGCACCTCGACAAAAACTTTACCCACCCTCGCTATGATAGGTCACTCATGACACAGCCCAACGATACGATGCGCAGCGATCCGCGGATTCTGGATCTGCCGCCGACGCTCGAGGCCGAAAATGCCGCGGCGCTTATCGAGCAAATGAACGCGTTCCCGCAAATCGGCGAGATCCGCCTGAATGCCATGGCGGTGACGTCGCTTTCGCCTGGTTATCTGCAGATCCTTATCTCGGCCTTCAAGACGTTTCCGCAATTGAGCGTATCCGATGCATCGGCGGAATTCGTGCACGCCTTCGCCAGTTGCGGCGTTGATTATCCGCGCGCCGGAACAGCCGTGGAAGAATCCGGTCCGATCAAACAGGCCGACGCCGAACCGGAGCCCGATTCTCCGGCGTCCGAATTCGCCTCGGCGGGCGACTTGCCGAAGGCCGAAATCGTGCCGGCGAGCGATATGCCGGAGCCCGAGCCAGTGGCCGAATCCTTGCCTGAACCTCCGCCAGCGGCGGCCTCTCCCGCGGAGTCTGCCGCAACGCCAGTGCCCGCGCCAAAGACCATCCTGACCATCGACGATTCTCGCACCATGCGCGATATGCTGAACATGGCGCTAAGCGGAGCTGGTTTCACGGTGGTACAGGCCGTCGACGGGCAGGACGGGTTGACCGCTCTAGCGCGGCAACCCGTCGATATGATCATCACCGACATCAACATGCCCAAGCTCGACGGTTACGGTGTCATTCGCGCGGTGCGCAGCGACCCGGCCTATAACGCGACGCCAATTTTCGTTCTCTCAACAGAGGGCGAACAGGAAAGCAAGGATATCGCCAAGGATGCCGGCGCCACGGGATGGATCGTCAAACCGTTCGATCCCGATGGCCTGGTCACGCTCGTCAACCGCGTGTGCGGATAAATCACCGGCAAAGGAATTAATCCCGTGACCACGATCGACGATCTCAGACAGACATTTTTCGAAGAATGCGCGGAAGGCCTCGAAGCGATTGATTCCGGGCTCAACGAACTCGATGAACAATCTCCCGACGAAACCGTAAATGCCGTGTTCCGCGGCATTCACTCGATCAAGGGTGGTGCGGGAGTGTTCGGATTCGTCAGCCTGGTCGATTTCGCCCACGTGTTCGAGACGGTGCTCGATCAGGTCAGGCACGGCAAACTCGCGCCCGCGTCGCAGGTCGTCGAGGTTCTGCAGAAGGCCAACGATACTCTGTCCGACCTCGTGGCGATGGCGCGTTCCGGCGACACTCCGCCGGCCAATTTCGATACCGATAGTCGCTCGGCCTTGAAGCAGCTGATCGGTGTCGGTGATGATGACGACGAAAAAGGCATCGCGGCCGACTTCGACGATTTCGATTTCCAGCCGGTTCTCGCTGCTGACGCCGATACCACGCCGACGGCGCACTGCTTCGATCTGACTTATCGCGCGACGCAAGCGCATTACGACGATAAATTCGCCGGCGTATTGAAGGGCCTTCGCACCGTCGGGCAGTTGGAATTGCACGCTGATATCGAGGGTGTTCCCGTCTTGAACGAGTGCGATCCGCGTGAGGCCTATATCGTCTGCGCGGGCAAGATCGAAAGCGAATTGGCGCTCACGGAGCTGCGCGACATTGTGGCGGAGATCGACCCGAGCGAGAGTTGGTCAATAAGCGATGGCTGGATTGCAGCTCCGTCAGGAACGCCCACCGACCAGCCTGAGTCTGCGCCTGTGGCCGACTTTGTGGCGCCTCCTGCGGAAAAGGCAGCGCCGGCCGCGGTCACGAACCAAGCCGCAGAGCCGCGGGAATCGCGCGAAACAGCCAAGCCGTCGGCACTGACAACGATCCGCGTTGACCTCGAAAAGGTCGATCGCGTGGTCAATATGGTGGGCGAACTCGTTATTTCGCAGACAATGTTGGGACAGTTGCTCCAAAACAGACAGGGCGACCCGGAAGGCCGGATGGAGCAGGTTCTGGAGGACGTGTTCCTGCACACACGCGAACTTAAGAACGCGGTCATGGCTATGCGCGCGCAGCCGGTACGCTCGGTGTTCCAACGGATGTCACGGCTGGTGCGGGAACTGTCGGTCAAAACGGGCAAGCGAGTCCGCCTCGAGACTGTCGGCGAGGGCACCGAAGTCGACAAGACCGTTATCGACCGGTTGAGCGATCCATTGACCCATATCATCCGCAACTCCATGGACCACGGCATCGAGGCGCCGGAGTTTCGCCGCGCCGCGGGAAAGCCCGAAGAAGGCACGATCACATTGCTGGCCGATCAGCGTTCCAGCCGCATCATCATCGAGGTCAGTGACAACGGCGCTGGAATTAACGCGGAGCGCGTGATCAAGAAGGCGCGCGACCAGGGCCTGATTCCACTGGAAGGCCACTTGGGCGAGGATGAGATAAACAATCTGATTTTCTTACCGGGCTTTTCGACCGCAAGCGGCGTTTCCGAAATTTCCGGCCGCGGCGTCGGCATGGACGTAGTTCGACGCAACGTCCAGGACCTCGGCGGCCGCATCACACTCAAGTCCACGCCCGGAAAAGGCATGACGATCCAATTGGCGCTGCCGCTGACGCTGGCGGTCATGGACGGCATGATCGTGAAAGTCGCAACCGAAACCTACGTCATGCCGATCTCGAGCATCGTCGAATGCATCCGGCCGTCGGCTTCGGAATACCATTCCTTGCTCGGCACCCGCGGCGCGTTGCGGCTGCGCGGCGCCGTGGTTCCGATCGTCTATTTGGCCGAGCTCTTCGATCTCCCGTCGACGCGGGAAACCACCGATGAAAGCACCGTGATCATCATCGAGACCAGTGAAGGCGTTCGTCTCGGCATCGTCGTCGATCAGCTCTTGGGCCACCAGCAGGTGGTGATCAAGAGCATCGAGGAGAACTACGGCGCGGTTCGCGGTATTGCCGGGGCCACGATTCTCGGCGACGGCCGTGTTGCCTTCATTTTGGATGCCGAGCGGTTGGGCGAATTCGCGAAAG
The DNA here is from genome assembly GCA_049519075.1 of Xanthobacteraceae bacterium. Lineage (GTDB taxonomy): Bacteria > Pseudomonadota > Alphaproteobacteria > Rhizobiales > Xanthobacteraceae > BOG-931. Next base: position 27,874 of record JBEKRD010000053.1, read on the forward strand.
ATTCCGAATTCGTGACCGCACGTAAGGAACAATACGTTCAATAATCATCACTAAGGTTAGGTGTCACATGCCGAATGCAGCAGCTCTCAAAGTCCTCGTCGTCGACGATCAATTCAGCGTGCGCCAGATGACGCGTCTGGCGCTCGAAAAGATCGGAGTGCGTCTGATCCACGAGGCGGAAAACGGGCAAACGGCGTTTGCGACCGCGGTGGCGCAGCCGCTCGACCTCATCATCTCGGATTTCAATATGCCGGAAATGGACGGCATCGGTCTGTTGCGCGCCGTGCGCGGACATCAGGCCATTCGCAAGCTGCCGTTCATTCTTATCACTGGACGAGGCGACCGCGAACTGGTCGTCAAGGCGGCGCAAGCTGGTGTCAACAATTACGTTGTAAAACCATTCGATGAAGCGACCCTGCGCCAAAAGATGGAAGCGGTGCTTGGACGCATTAATTGAAACCAGTCGTGTTAAGAGTCCGCTACGATGTATGAAGAGACCGGTCCAAACGAATTGCAGGCGCTGATGCGCGCCATCTCGACGATGAGTTGTGAGGTGTCGGAGCAGCTTGAACATAACAGCAGCGGAATAGGTCAAGACCTGATGAAAGTCGGCGGTCTGAACAAGGACGTCATGGTCAAATTGCAAGCGTTCGATCGGATGAGCCAAGAACTCGGCGTCATCAGCAACGTGGTGCAACATTGTTCCGAACTGATGTCGAGAGCGAATGTCGGGGTCCAGGAAGTTCAGACGATTGTTTCCCAGATCACGCTGGCTCAATTCAGGCACCGCTTGCAGAATGCCCTGGTCTCCTCGGGCTCGGCGGTGGACGCCCAATCGGTTTGCGACGAGCAGATCTTTTAGCCCGCGGCGGTGCCGGAGATTGCCGCCTGCGCGGCCGCGGCTCTGGCGATTTCGACAATCTGCGACAGGCCAGCCAAGAGTTCCGGCAATTCCTTAGGCCGTTTGCCCTCGTAACGCCGGCTGAGAGCCAGGCCCAGCGCCTCGGTATGGCAATCGACGACCGCGGCGGGGTAATCGATTTGCGCCGCGTCGACCGCTTCGAAAATGACGCAAAGGTTGCGCGCAATCAGTCCGACGAGCGGGAAACCGGCGGTGTCGGCGACATCGCGAAGGTTTTGGCTGGCGAGGTAGGCCTGCGCGACCAATGCGGCATCAGGCTGGGCGCCCGCTTGCGCCGAGCGCAGAGCCTTTTTCAGCCGCGCGCATTCATCCTTGACGTAGCGGCTGACCTGGGGCCTGACGCGGTCGATATCGCTGCCGGCGCGCGCCATCGCCGCGCTGCGCGTTATTCCGCCCGGCGTTCGCATGGTCCGGCCGAAGTCGTCATCGACCTCTATTTCCCGGAACGTCGGCCGTGCATTCGTCGTCATGCCGTCTCCATCTATCGGGCTTGCGCCAGCAGACTATCGATATCGTCTTGCGAGAGCGTCGGCCCTTCCTCCGCTTTCACCTCGACTTCGTTGTCGCCGGCGCGACGGCCCTTGCCGCTGGGAAAACCTTCGATCTTGAAACGCCGGTCTGGGCCGAAATAATTGGCGGTCTCGATAAATTTGCGCGGATGGAAGGCGACCCAGGTCAGGCGCTCGTAAAGGCTCGACGGCGACAGCGGCTTGGCGATGACCATGTTGGCGCCGCAGTCGCGCGAGCCTTTGATCATCGAGGTCCTGGTGTCTCCGGTGATGACCAGGATCGGCACGGTGCGGCACGGACTGTTGGGGTCTTGCCGGATCGACCGGATAAAGGCGAGCCCGCCGCCTTTGGGCAGGTTCGGCTCAACCATCATCAAATCGATCTTCTGCTCGTTGAGAATCTGCAATGCGTCGCGGTTGGTGCGGGCTTCGATCACGCGGCTGGCGCCGAAGCCGCGAAGGATGCTGTGAATAATAGCAGTCGAATGCGGATTGGGATCCGCCAGAAGAAACGACAGGCCGGCAATATTGATCGACGGATTACGCGCGGCTAGCACAACACATCCTGCAAGCCAGAGACAGAGTTCTAAGGCCCCACTCGCGGCGCCCGGCTCCCATGCGAAGTCGTTCGACGCCACCCTATGTTGTTTAGTCCTGCTGAAATTAACGCCGCCTCTGCGGCCGCCGGTTTTGATATTGATCTCGGTCAAGCCCGCGCCGGCGCGGGCACGCGGTATTCGGCTGCCGTACCGGACCCGGCCGTCCATATCAGGATAAGGCCTGGTACGCGCTACTACGGACCTGGAAATTAGCCGATCGAAAACGGCCAAGACGTAACCTCCTGAGTAATGATCGAGCGCATTAATCTGGCGCAAGAAACCGGCGGCCCTGGGTCAAGTATTCCTCAGGTCGCACCGGCGCTTTACGACCCAAGACGTTCACCCAAGACACGACGTTCACCCAAACCAAGATATGGTCATGCTGCTCAACACACTTGAACCGCTCTCGGCCTATGTCGACACGCCCAGCATCGCGCCGGGATTGCCCCGATCGCGCTGCGACACCTGTCAGCTGCGCACCGCGAATTTCTGCGGCGCGCTGTTCGACGGCGAATTCGTCGCGATGCGTGCCAAACACCACACCACCGCCGCGCGCCGCAATATCTACCGCGCCGGCGAGCCCAGCGAAGGCGTGCTGGTGGTCTGCGAAGGCTGGGCGGTTCGATTCGTCCAATTGCCGAACGGCAAGCGGCAGGTCCTCTCCGTGGTGTTGCCCGGCGATCTGGTCAGCTCGACTGGTCTGCTCGAACGCCAATTCTCGTTTTCCATCCAGGCGGTGACCGACGTCCGCTACTGCTTTCTCCCCTTCGCCGAGGTCCGCGCCCGGATGCAGGACAATCCCGCTTTGTTCGACATCTGGCTGCGCCTGATGGCGTCCGAGCAACGCGACGCCGACAAGCGGCTGGTCGACCTTGGCCAGCGCGCGGCGCAGGAGCGGATTGCCGCGCTGATCGTTCACATCATGGCCCGCTACGAAGAACGCGGCGAAATGCAAGACGACGAATTTCCGTTTCCGATGAGTCAGCAACAGATCGCCGACTTCACCGGTCTGACCCCCGTGCACACCTGCCGGGTGTTGAGCTTCCTGCGCAAAAACGGCATCTGCGACGTCGGCCACGGCACCGTGAAGGTCATGGAACGCGGCGAGTTGCAGCGCATCGCGGCCCTCAAATAGCCCGCCTCAGCCGGCGATGGCTTCGAGCCGGCGCCTCGTTACGGCCGGCCCGAACACGCCGATGACGACGGCCACGACCAGCATGGCACCGGCGATGAAGCCGAACACGCCGGTGGTGCCGTAGCGGCCGAGGCAGAAGGCGATGATGAAGCCGGAAAAGATCGCCGAAAACCGGCTCCAGGAATAGACGAAGCCCACCGCCTGGGCGCGGATGCGGGTCGGATAAAGCTCCGCCTGATAGGCGTGGAACGAAAACGACAGCCAATTATTGCACAGCGTGATCAACACGCCGCAGGCGATCACCGCGAATGCCTCGGTCTGCTGCGCGAACAACAGGCCAAACGCGGCGATGCCGACGGCTGAACCTACGATCTGCCATTTACGTTCGACGTGATCGGCGAAATAAATGCCGACCAGCGGTCCCACCGGCGCCGCCAGCGCGATCACGAAAGTGTAAGCAAGCGATTTGGTCACGCCGACGCCCTGTGAAATCAACAGCGCCGGCACCCAGCTGGAAAAGCCGTAATAGCCGACCGTCTGGAACAGATTATAGACGACCAGCATGACCGTGCGGCCGCGATAGGCTTTGCTCCAGATTTCGGCAAAGCGTCCGGGTTTGCGCTCGGCTTCGCCCGCGACCGCTACCGCGGGCGGCAGGTCGGTGCCGGTCTCGGCGCGGATTTGCCGTTCCATCTCGGCGACGACGCGCTCGGCCTCGGCGAAGTGGCCGTGCTGCTCGAGCCAGCGCGGCGATTCCGGCAGGCGGCGGCGGATCCACCAGATCACGAAGGCGCCGATCGAGCCGATGATGACGACGATGCGCCAGCCGTCGAAGCCGAAGATCGTCAGCGGTACCAATTGCCAGGCGAGGAACGCGACCACCGGCACGGCCGTGAACATGACGAACTGGTTGTAGGCGAAGGCCGGGCCGCGCTGCTCCTTGGGCACCAGTTCGGAGACATAAGTGTCGATATTCACCAGCTCGACGCCGAGCCCGATGCTGGCGATCAGCCGCCACAGATCGATGGTCTCGGGCGTGTTCTGAAACGCCATGACCAGCGCGCCGACCGAGTACCAGAGCAGCGCAAAGGTGAAGATGGAGCGGCGGCCGAAGCGGTCGGACAGCCAGGAAAACGCCAGCGTGCCGATGAACAGGCCGAGGAACAGCGCGGCGACGAAACTGGCGAAGCCTTGCAGGTCGAACAACCCTTGAGTGGTCGGCGTGAACAGCCCGGCCTTGAACAGCCCGACCGCCACATAGGCGGTGAAGAACAGGTCGTAGAATTCGAACCAGCCGCCGAGGGACAACAGCGTGACCAGGTTGCGGACGTGGCGCGACGGCGGCAGCCGGTCGAGCCGGGCCGCCACAGTCACGACCGGCTGCTGATCCGACCGCGCAACTGACTGCGCGCTTGACTGCCTATCCATGCCCAGCCCCCCTTGCGATCCGCCTCGGCATTCGCTTTTCCTGGTCGGTAGTATACGACGCTGCCCTCGATGTAGCCCAGTGGATGGTCATGCCAATAGAGGTCTTGCCCATGGATGTTTTCCAAGCCGTCGATTCCCGCATCTCCTGCCGCTGGTTTCTCGATCGGCCGGTCGAGCCTGGGCTGGTGCGCGACCTGATCACGCGCGCGACGCGGGCCGCGTCCGGCGGCAATCTGCAGCCCTGGCAGGTCTATGCGCTGACCGGCGCGCCGCTGGCCGCGCTCAAACGGCAGGTGGCCGAAGCCATCGCCGGCCGCGATCCGCGCCACGACGACGCCGAATATCCGATCTATCCGAAGACCATGTGGGAGCCGTACAAGGGCCGCCGCGAGGAGCACGGCGTGCAGCTTTACGGCGCGCTCGGCATCGACCGCGCCGACGCCGCCGCCCGGCTCGAACAGTACAAGCGCAATTTCGAATGTTTCAACGCGCCGGTGGCGCTTTTCATCGCCATCGACCGCGACCTCGGGCCCGGCCAATGGGCCGATCTCGGCGGCTATATCCACGCGCTGATGTTTCTCGCCCGCGGCCACGGCCTCGACACCTGTCCGCAGGAATCCTGGGCGCGCATGCACCGCATCGTTGGCCCGTTCGTCAAAATGCCGCCCGAGCAGATGCTGTTCTGCGCCGTCGCGCTCGGCTACGGCGACCACGGCCACCCGGCCAACAGTTTTCGTTCGCCGCGCGCGGAGCTTGGCGAGTTCTGCAGGTATTTTGGGTTTGACTAATTGTAGCAACCATTAGATAGCGGCAGGGCGTTCGGTCCAGGGCGTTCCGCGCTCTACAACAGTGTTTGCGTAGATCAGGAGCTTCCTAGCGCAGGCGATGAGGGCTGCGTTGTGGGCTTT
>JBEKRD010000054.1:0-33163 GCA_049519075.1 Xanthobacteraceae bacterium
TTGCCCCGCGGAACACCGCGCAAAATCCCGCCTTTCAATGCGGCCGTGACTGGCGGCACATGGACCCGCACATGGACCCGCGCATGGGCGACGCGCGATAAAACTGGTGCCTGAGGACGCGCCGCCGCCGTCAAACCGTCAAATAGCGCGTCGTGTCGTCGAACAATTCGTCGACAGAAAAACGGCGCGGAATCATGCCCTGGCGGAATGAAAAATCGATGATGACATCGAGCGCGCGCCGGTTAGGCTCGACGCCAAAGCGCAACGGATCCAAAGCGGTGCCGGTATCGGCGAGCTTGGCCGCCAGCTTACTGTCGTAGAGCAGACGGAAGACCTCCTTGACGACGTCGGGATGCGCGTGGGCGATCTCCTGCCGCATCACCACCAGATGATTGATCGGCACGCCGCCATGGCCCAGCGCCCAATCTTTGGCCGCCGCTTCCGGATTCGGGATCAGGTGCTTGAGCCGCGGGTCCGGCAGCTGGTCGCCGACAATGCCGGCGTCGAGCTCGCCGTCGAGCAGCATCTGCGGCAGCGTCTTGCCCGGCGCGGCGCGCTCGATGAAGTCCGGGTCGTGAAACTCCGCGAGGTGCGGATCCTCGAAGGTGACCCAATGCACCTTCTTTTCGTCGATGCCGTATTGCTCGCGCAAAATGCCGCGAACCCAGACGCCGGTGGTGACCGTATAAGCGCGCACCCCGACTCGCTTGCCCTCTAGCTCCGTCGGGCTTAACGCCCCGCGCTCCGGATTATAGGCGATGGTGTGGTGCTGGCCGCGGCCGACGACCACCGCCGGCAACAGCACGTAAGGCTTGCCGTAGGCTTTGGCCTGCAGATAGGTCACGATCGCAAGCTCGCTCAAGTCGAACTTGGCGTCGCGCACCACCGCCTTGAAAAACTGGTTGGCGACTTTGACGTCGACGAAGTCGAAATCGACGCGGTCGGACTTGAGCTCCCTTTTCTTCAGCGCGGCCAGATTGGGATAATTGCCCAACATCGTCTGCAGCGTGATTTTTTCGGCGCTCATCTTGGTCGTTCCCCGGCTTTTATCCCTGTACCGCGAGTGCCGGATAAAGCACTGGCGCCGATTTGGCAAAGGTCACCGACCCCGCAGGCACGGTTCGGCGCAGAATAGCCTGCCGCATAAACCTGGATCAGCATTTTGCCGCTCCGCTGTTAAGCCGCCGGTAACGCAACGGATGGTTCGCTGGACCGTGCGGCCCGGAATTTGCATTCGAGTGTTGTTCAGGTCATCACAGGAGAATGAAATGCCCAATCGCGACGTACTTGCAAATCCGACGAGGCGACCCGGCACCGTGGCGGCTGCGGTATCCACCGACGCTTGGCCGGTTGTCTGTTTCTGTACGCTCGGCGCGCTGATGACGCTCTATATGGCGATTTGTTCCAGCGGCATCGATGCAGTGCCGAGACTGATGGCGCAATTCCCCTGGGGTTGACGTTTTACGATCAACTTCCTCGAGCCGAATTACAGCGCGCGTAACGGGCTGCGCCATCAACCTGACGCCTGCCTCGGCGCCGAGGGCGAATGTCGGCCGGGCGCGCCTCGCGCTCCGCGCAAAGCGCGCTGCAAGGCCACGATGTCATAAGGTTTTTGCAGCACGTCGAAGCCGCGGCGCACCGCGTCCTGCGCGCTCGAACTATAGCCGGTGGTCAACAGCACAGCCATCTGCGGAAACCGCCGCCGCAGCGTATCGGCCAGTTCGAGGCCGTTCATGCCGCCCGGCATCAATATGTCGGAGAACACCAGATCGATCTCGCCGCCGCGTTCGATGATGTCGATCGCGGCCTGCGCGCTCGCGGCGTGGCTGACCTGGTAGCCGAGCTGTTCGAAATAGGCTTTGCCTACTTCGGCAACCTCGGCATTGTCCTCGACCACGAGCACGGTGCCGGCGGGCCGCGCCGCGGCGGCGGCGACTTGTTCCTGGCGCGGATGCGACACGGCTTCCCAGGTCCGCGGCAAGACCATCGTCACCGCGGTGCCGCGCCGCGCCGAGGTCGTGATCGAGGCTGACCCGCCGGATTGGCGGGCAAAGCCATAGACCTGGCTTAGGCCCAGGCCGGTGCCCTTGCCGACCTCCTTGGTGGTGAAGAACGGTTCGAACACCCGCGGTAGGACCTCGGGCGGAATGCCGGTTCCGTTGTCGGCAACCCTGATGGCGACGAATTCGCCGCTCAAGCCTTCTTCCGACGCCTGGCCGCGCATGACGAGCGGCTTCGCCGTGATGGTCAGCGTGCCGCCCGACGGCATGGCGTCGCGGGCGTTGAAGGCAAGATTGAGCATGGCCAGCTCGAACTCGCTGGGGTCGACCTTGACCAGGCACGGCCGGCGCACGACGCCGACGCGGATTTCGATGTCGCCGCGCAGCGAGCGGCTGAGCATTTCCTTGATCTCCGGCAGCCGCTCGGCGAGATCGATCACCGAGGGCTGCAGCGTCTGGCGCCGCGAGAATGCCAGCAATTGGCGCGTCAAGCTTCCGCCGCGCTCCGTCGCATTGCTGATGGTGTCGAGCAGTTGCGTCGCTTTTTCGCCCTCCAACGCTTTTTTGTCGGTCAAGTGCCGGCGCAGGCGCTGCACGGTGCCGCCGACGATCATCAAGAGATTGTTGAAGTCGTGCGCGACGCCGCCGGTCAATTGGCCGATCGCTTCAAGCCGCTGCGCCTGGCGCAGCGCGTCTTCGGCGATTTCGCGGCGCTCGGCCTCGTCGTGCAGGCGCTGGGTCCGCCGCAGCGCCACCCACAGCGTGCAGAACAGCAACAGCGTCACCGGCAGGCCGAAGATCAGATGCGCGCCCATCATCGCCAGCCATTGGTCGCGAATGGCGGCGTTCTCGGTGCCGGCCAGCACGTAGAGTGAATAGCCCGGCAGCTTGCGAAAGCCGATGCGCCGGCTAATGCCGTCGCCCTCGGCGACCGCCGAATATAAGCCGTGCGTCAGACCGTTGCCGATCGCGATGCGCAGTCCGCTCTTGGCGCTGAGCCGTTGGAAACCTGCCGCAGCAGCGGGATAACGCGCCAGCAGAACGCCGTCGCTCCGCACCAGATCGTAGAAATTGCCAGGCGATTGCTCGATCATGGAGTAGAAGTCATCGAAATAGCTGGGTCGCACCGCCACCGCGATGACGCCGCGGAAGGCGCCGCCCGAAGCCGCCAGACGCCGTGACAGCTCGAACGCATCGGCGTCCGGCGCTGCGGCCGCGACCAGATCGCCGACATAGGTGCCGACGTCGCTGTCTGCCTGGGCTTTGAAGAAATCGCGATCGGCGAAATCGGCGCCGGTCTGCGGCGCATTCGAGGCAAGCAGGCGGCCATCGCTGCCGATCACGGTGATGGACTGCACTTGCGGCATCACGCCGACGATCCGCCGCAGCCGCGGCGTGAGGCTTTCTTGTGCGGCGCGGATCTGGTCATCCGACATGCCCCGCACCACCTCGTCGACTTCCGGGAAGATCCGGTCGACGGTCTCGAAAACTCTGAGCCCTTGCTCCTGCAGCACGTCCAGCGAGCGATCGATGCGCTCGTCGGCAATGGCATGGACATCGCGATAATCGTTATAGGAGGCATAGACGAACAGCGCCGCCGGAAACAGCAGCGACGCAGTCATCAACAGCTGGAGCAGGCGGATCGCCGATTGCCGTTCGCTGCGCATTGAAATCCGCATTTAAGTTGGATGTTGTGGCCCAAGCTCCAAGCCTGGCGCGGCCAAATCGCGACCGCGCGCGGTAACGCGCACGCCGATGACGCTAATACGCATGACGCCTACGCAACGGAACTTTCCAACAGTCTACGGCGCGAAAGAGGCGCTGTCGCCAATTCGTGATTGCAAATTCGCGATTCCGATAACCGATCCGGACACAAGACCGTTACATATTGTCCCAATTCTGCCCAAATTGAGTCGCGCCGCGGCCGATGTCCTCGAGCGGTCACACGACCGCAGTGGGCGCAAGCAGATCGATATCGGTGACCACATCGATGACGACGGGGCGTTCGGCGGCAAGCGCCTGCCTGAGCGCCGCGGGAAACGCGGAAGCCTCCTCGACGCGGATGCCGAGCGCACCCATGTCCTCGGCCAAGCGGGCGAAATTGGTCTGGCGAAAGGTCCACATTTCGCGCGCCTTTTCGGTCTGCTGGCCGCCATAGACCCGGTCGAAGCCGCGCTTGGATTGATTGCCGCCGCCGTTATTGTTGACCACGGTCACCGCATTGATGTTCCAGCGCGCCGCGGTTTCGATTTCGGCGATGTGGTACCAGAAGCCGGCATCGCCGGTGAAGGTGACGACCGGGCGCTCCGGACAGGCGCATTTGGCACCCAAGCCCGCCGGGAAGGCCCAGCCGAGATGGCCGGCGCTGCGCAGGTAGCTTTGCCGCGGCGAGGTCAGATCGAACATGCCGCCCATCCACATGCCGGCATGGCCGGTATCGACCACCACGATGGCATCTTCCGGCACATGCCGCGACAATTCGTGGCAGAGCCGCTCCGGCCGGATCGGCACCGCGTCGGATTCGAATGAGGATTTGTATTTGTCGCGCCAGGCGCCGCAAAGCTTTTGCGCCTCGGCGATCCAGCCCGCGCGCGCTTTGGCGCTGGAACGATCCGCAGCACTCAGCATATGCGTCAGCGTCACTTTGGCGTCGCCATTGACGGCCGCCGCCAGCGGATAATTGCGGCCGAGCGCCTGCGGCTCGATATCGATCTGAATCGCCTGGGTGCCGATCTTCGGCACCGTCCAGAAATGCGTCGTCATGCCGCCGGTCTCGCTGCCGACATAACAAACAAGGTCGGCGGCATTGACCACGCGGTTCGCGCTCTCGCGCGAATAGGAGCCGACGACGCCGACCGAGAGCGGATGATTGCCGGGTATAGAATCCTTGCCGTTGAGCGAGGTCGCCACCGGAATTTGCAGCGCCTCGGCGAGCGCGACGAGTTCGGCCGCGGCGCCCGAGGCGCGCACGCCACCGCCGGCGACGATCACCGGACGCGCCGCCGCTTCGAGAAGTTTCAGCGCCACGCGCATACTCGCCTCGTCCGGCGCCGGACGGAACGCCGGCACACGGGCATATTGCGGCTCGACCAGCGGCTCCATCTCGCCTTCGTCGGCGTCGAGCTGGCCTTCGTTGCCCCGGAATTGCAGATGCACCGGACCTGGGCAGCCGGTCACCGCAGTGCGGAACGCCTGGCGGATCATGTCAGGAAGCCGCGTCACCTCGTCGACGGTGGCGTTGAACTTGGTCACCGGCTCGAATGCCGGTACGTCGTCGACCTCCTGATAGACTTTGCGGAATTTCCATTTCGGATCGCGGCCGCCGGTAATGGCGATCACCGGCGAATGGGCGAGGTATGCATCGCGCAAGCCCGCGGCGAGATTGAGCGCGCCGATCACCTGCGAGGCGCAGACGCCGGGCTTGCCCGAAGCGCGCGCGTAACCGTCGGCCATATAGGCAGCCGCCTTTTCGCCGTGCACATGCAGCCGCTTGATGTCGGTGCGGCGCTCCATTTCGGCGAAGGCGGTGCGCATCACGGCCGGCACGTGGAACACATGGGTGACGCCGTAGCCTTGCAACATATCGGCGATGCATTGCGCGCCGGTCATTTTGCGATTGTGTCCGAGCAGCATGTGGCGTTTCCTCGATTTGTTGTTTTTAGCAGAAGCGGAATTGCGCGGTTGCGACTGCCGCTGCGTCATGATCGGCGAGACATTCTCAGGTTTGGACTGCTGCGGGGCCGAAGAAATCGATCACCGCCAGCGCTAATCCGGGAGGATCGAGCTCGATATGGCCGGCGGTCACGATCCGCGTCGACACCACATCATCATGCCCACGGGTATGGTGGATAACGAGCCGCTTGTCTGGATCAACGATTAGATAGTGTTGAATGCTGGCGACACGGAAGTAGCCCTGCAGCTTATCGCGCAAATCGGTGATCGCAATGCCCGGCGAGAGAACTTCGACGACGATCACCGGCGTCGGCACCTCAAGCGCGTCGCCGAGAAGCGGCTCGCCGCAATAGACCAGCACATCTGGCTGGTAGCTGTTTCTTGCGTCGATCCGAACCACGGCGCTGTCGAGGACAAAGCGGCACGGCAAGCGTGCTTGGCCGATTGCGCCGTCGAAGGCGCGTGCAGCACGATATTTTGTGTCGCCATGGATCACGCGCTCCGGCGACATCGCCAGCGGCACGCCGTCGAACAATTCGAAGCGCTCCGCCTGCTGCTTGGCCCAGGGCAGGAACTCGCTCACCGTCATTTGTTCTTTGCGCAACGCGGTCATGGGGTCTTTTACCACAATGCCAGAGAGGCAACCACGTCCCTAATCGTTGAACACGGCGACCGCGCGGATCGGCGAGCCGGTGCCTTCGCGCCACTTCAGCGGCAGGCCGATGAACTGAAACTCGCCCTCCCCCAGCAGGCTTTCCAGATTGCACAGGCTTTCGATATGGGTGATGTCGAGCTCAAGGCAGGCCTTGTGGACCAGCGAGTTGACCTTGCCTTCCGGCCCCGGCCGCATCGAGTCGATGCCGAAATGCACGATGCCCTGCGCCGCCAGCCATTCGGTGGCCGCGACGTTGACGCCGGAATTATCGGTCGCATAAGCGGGTTTCGGAAAAGTGCGCGCGTGATGGCCGGTGCACAGCAACACCGTGCCTTTTTTCGGAATCGGCACGCCGGCCGTCTTGACCGCCGCTTCGAGATCCTCAGGCGTGATTTCCGCGCGCGGCGCGATATGCCGCAGATCGATGCAGATGCCTTGCACGATGCAGTTTTCCAGCGGGTATTTGTCGATCGGCGTGCCGGTTTTGCCGAAATGCCGCGGCGCGTCGATATGGGTGCCGCCGTGATCGGGCATCGAGAAGAACATCACGCTGTTGCCCTGGATATTGCCGGAATCGGCAAAGGCTTCGTCGTGGGTCTTCCAGATGCCGTGGATGACCGGCGGCTGTCCCGGATAAGACGGCGTGCGGTGATAAAGCTCGCGGCTCAGATCGACGATGCGCATGCCGTTCGCCTCCCTTTTTGCGGCCTTGTCGGCCCGGCTTGGCGCGGACACTATCCGCAAGCCCGAGCGACGACAACGCCGCCGCCGCGCAACCGACCAATGCGCCCAACGAAGGCGCGGCGATCGCCGGCGACCCGGTATTGGGGTGGTTTCCCTCCCCGACGCGGCACGCGGTTGATGACATATGCGTGGCCTGAATCTTGAATGCGCGATAGCGGGAGCCGACAGCCGGCGTGTATTGCGGCGAGGCGAGAATGAACATGTCCTCCAGCATCCCGGTCGGCGCCGCCGCATCGTCGGCTGTGCGTTCCGGGACGGAGAAATCGGCGCTCCATGCCGAGCCGGGCACGATTCACCACCACGCGGGCAATCCCTGGTATCTGGCGCTCACCGCGCTCGGCGTCGTCTATGGCGACATCGGGACGAGCCCGCTTTACGCGTTCCAGGTCGCGCTGACTGGCATTGGCCATCCGGTCCCGACCGCAGCCGACGTCATCGGCATCGTGTCGCTGATCCTGTGGGCGCTGTTGATGATGGTGACGCTGAAATACGTCGTCCTCGTCCTGCGCGCCGACAACGACGGCGAAGGCGGCATCCTGGCGCTGTTATCGCTGGTCGGCGCGGACCAGATCGCCAAGGGGCGGACGCTGCCGCTCCTGGTGCTGCTCGGCGTGGTCGGCGCGGCCTTACTCTATGGCGACGGCGTCATCACGCCGGCGATTTCGGTGCTGTCGGCGATGGAGGGATTGAAGCTGATCGCGCCGTCATTCGGCGGCTTCGTCGTGCCTGTAACGCTCTTGATCCTGATCGGCCTGTTCGTGATTCAGCGCCGCGGCACCGAAACCATCGGCCGGCTGTTCGGGCCGGTGATGGTGATCTGGTTCGTCGTCATCGCGGTGCTCGGCGCCAGCAACATCTGGCTGGCGCCGACGATTTTCAAGGCGATCAATCCGCTCGCGGCGGCGAGTTTTGTCGGCGCCAACCCGGTGATCTCATTCGTGGTCATCGGCGCGGTGTTCCTGGCGCTGACCGGCGGCGAGGCGCTCTATGCCGACATGGGCCATGTCGGCCCCGCGGCGATTCGCAAGGCCTGGTTCGGGCTGGTGCTGCCGGCGCTGATCCTCAATTATTTCGGCCAGGGCGCGCTGATCCTCGCTGACCCTGCGGCGGCCGATAATCCGTTCTATCGCCTGGCGCCCACCTGGTCCCTGATACCGATGGTGGCGCTTGCGGCGCTCGCGACCATCATCGCCTCGCAATCGCTGATCTCCGGTGTCTTCTCGTTGACGCGGCAAGCGATGCTCTTGGGATTGTGTCCGCGGGCACGGATCGTGCCGACGTCGAGCGATGAGGCCGGACAGATTTACGTGCCGGCCGCCAATTGGCTGTTGATGGCGGGCACGCTGTTGACGGTGGTGTTGTTCAAAACGTCCGACAATCTGGCGGCCGCCTATGGCATCGCCGTGTCCGGGACCATGTTGATTACCACGATCCTGCTGTACCGCGTCGCGGTGACGCGGTGGCGCTGGTCGCCCGCCGTCGCGGTTCCGATCATCGCGGCGTTCGGTGCAATCGACGCGACCTTCGTTGTGTCCAACTCCTTGAAGTTCGTCGCCGGCGGCTGGTTTCCGGTCATCGCCGGCGGCGCCATCGCGCTGCTGATGCTGACCTGGCGCAAGGGCGCTTCTGAGGTCAAACAGCGGCTGCTCGACATGTCGATGCCGCTCGATCAATTCCTCATCTATGCCGAGAACACGGTCATCGGCCGGTCGCCGGGATTGGGCGTCTGGCTGACCAAGGTCGAGCACGGCGCGTCGCCGATGCTGTTGCGCCACATCGAGCACAATCGCGTGCTGCACGAGACCGTGGTGCTGTTGACCTTCGTTGCCGATCACCGTCCGCGGGTACCGTTTCACGAACGCCACTCGGTCGAGCGACTGGGCCACGGCTTCTACCGCATCCAAGTGCGACTCGGATTCATGCAGACGCCCGATATCCCCTTAAGCTTGCTGCATTGCTACGAGCTCGGCTTTCAGGCCGATCTCGAGCACAAGAACTATTATCTGGCGCACGAGACCATCGTGCGCCGCGCCAAAGGCTCCGCCATGGGGCCGATCAGCTTTGCGATCTTTTCGTTTCTCAACCGGATCGCGAGCCGGGCGCCGGATTTTTTCAAGATCCCGCAGGACGCGATTATCGAGGTTGGATTTCGAGTCGAGATTTGACGGGCACCCACGTGTGCCCTTCACCCCGGCTTATGGTCATTCCGGTTTGAAATTCATCGCCACGCCGTTGATGCAATAGCGCAGGTGCGTCGGCGGCGGGCCGTCCTCGAAGACGTGGCCGAGATGACTGCCGCAGCGGCTGCAATGCACCTCGACGCGGGTCATGCCGAAGCTCCTGTCGGTCGTGGTCTCGACCGACCCCGGCTCCGGATCGTTGAAGCTCGGCCAGCCGGTGCCGCTCTCGAATTTCTTTTTCGAGGCGAACAGCGCTTGCTCGCAGCCAGCGCAGTAGAACGTGCCGGCGCGCTTTTCGTAATTCAGCGCGCAGGAACCCGGCCGCTCGGTGCCGTGCTCGCGCATGATATGGAACTGCTCGGGCGTGAGGATTTTCCGCCACTCGGCGTCGGTGTGAGTGACCGGATATTGCTTGGTGTCCAAGGCGGTGCTCATGAGGGCGCGCTCGCTGTGCGGGAGGGGCTTCGTTAAACGTAATCGGTGCACGGCAAAGCGCAACCCGTCAGCCCAGCCCCTGCTCCCGCAGCACATCGGCGGCGATCCGATGCGCCTCATTGGCGGCCGGGATGCCGCAATAGAGCGCCAGCAGCAGCAAGATTTCCTGGATCTGCTCGGGCGTGCAGCCGTTCTTCAGCGCACCCTTGATGTGGACGCCGAGCTCGTTGGGGTGCCCGGCGGCGGCCATCATCGCAACCATGGCGAGCGACTTGGTCGCAGGTGGCAGCGCCGAGCGTTGCCAGACGTCGCCATAGGCATAGGCGTTGATGATGTTCTGCAGCGGCTTGCCGAAGTCGCCGAAGGCGTTCATCCGCTTGGCCACCGTATCGGCGCCGAACATGTCGATGCGCAGCTTGAGCCCGCGATCGTGAAGGTCTTTCTCGTCCATACTTCGCTCCTATCGGATAGAACTCATTGCTGCGCGATGCCTGCCGACTCGCGAACGGCGTTCCACTTTTTGGTTTCGGCCGCCATGAAGGCGCCGAACTCTTCGGGCGTCGAACCTTTAAGGACGACGCCGACCGCAACCAGCCGCTCCCCCACTTTTGGGTCGGCGATAATCTCGTTGAGGGTCTGGTTCAGCTTGGCGACGATGGGCGCCGGCAGGTCGGGCGGACCGAACACGCCATACCAAGTGGTGACGTCGTAGCCGGGAAGCACGCCCGACTCGACCGCCGCGGGCACGTCAGGTACGGCGGCAAATCGCTCCTTGCCGGTCACCGCGAGCACCTTGAGCGCGCCGGACTGAACCTGGCCGAGCAAGGCCGACACGGTATCGAACACCACCTCGGCATGATGGCCCAAAACCGCGTTGATGGCTTCGGGCGAACTGCGGAACGGCACGTGCAAGAGGTTCACGCCCGCGATCTGATTGAACAATTCGCCGGCAAAATGCTGGGTGGCGGTAAAGCCCGGGCTGGCATAGACGATCTTGCCCGGATCGGCTTTCGCTTCGGCGACCAGGTCCTTGACGTTATCGGCCGGAAAATCCGGACGCACGGCGATCAGCAAGCTTGCGCTCGCGACCTGCGCCACCGGCGTCAGCGCGGCGGGATCGTAGGGCACCTCTTTGCGGGTGATGGCGGCGAAGATCTGACCGGCCGTCATGATGCCGAGCGTGTAGCCGTCCGGCGTGGCATTGGCGACATAGGCATTGCCGATGATGCCGCCGGCGCCGGGCTTGTTTTCGACGATGACCGGCTTGCCGAGCCGCTCTTGCAGGGCGTCGGCGAGGATGCGGCCGATGATGTCGGAGCCGCCGCCCGCGCCGAACGGGACGATCATATGAATCGGCTGCTGCGGCCATTGCTGCGCCGACGCCGGGCACACGCAAGCGATCAGACAGGCGACCGCGGCCAATGCCAGCGCCGGCTTTCTCATCGTCATCCTCCCCCATCACGCCGTTTATTCTACGGCCATCGTCATTGCGAGGAGCGAAGCGACGAAGCAATCCAGAACTGCGCCGCCCGACTGGATTGCTTCGCTTCGCTCGCAATGACGCCGAGCGTCATTTGATCGCCAGCGGATTGGTCGGCGAGCCGACCGCCCCGGTAATCGGGATCGCCGGCGCGACAAACATGAATTCGTACACGCCGTCGGCTGAGCAATCCTCGGCGAGGTCTTTGAGATAAAAAATCTCGCCCATGGTCATGCCCATGATCGGGATGGTGATCCAGTGCCAGGGCTGGTTGATGCCGCCCTCGGTATTGTTCGGCCGCACCTCGCAGCCCCAGGTGTCGCTGGCGAGCGCGGCGAGCTCGGTCTTGGCGACGAATTCCAGCGTCTCGAAGGCGAAGCCCGGTGCGTCGCCGCCGGGATAGCCGTCCCAATTGCCGGCCTTGAGGCAGCGCTCCATCTGCCCGGTGCGCACGACGATGTAGTCGCCGCGCTTGAATTCTATTTTTTGTTTCTTGGCCGTCAGATCGAGGTCCTCGCAGGTGATGCCATAGCCGTCCTCGAGACAGTCCTTGCCGAGCGCCCGCGCCACGTCCAGGAACACGCCGCGGCCGACCATCTTGCTCTTGGTTTTCTCGATGCCGCATTTCGCCGCGCCGAACGACGACACTTCGCGGCAGTCGTAGCCGTTCCACATATTGTTCTCGTAGAACACATGGCCGAGGCCGTCCCATTGGGTGCCGCATTGCAGCGGCATCACCACCATGTCGTCGGCGGCGCGGATGCCGCGCTTGTCGAGGACGCCCGAATAGGCGTCGGTGCCGGTGCGCAGCATGGTGTGCAGCGGATTGATGCGGCCAAGCACCGGATAACTGGTCTTGCCGCTTTGCGGGCCGGTATTGTCGAAATTGAGCGCAAGCGAGATCACCCTGCCCTTTTTTACCAATTGCGCGGCGGCGACGATGTCCTCCGGGCTGGTGTAATTGAGCGTGCCGAGCTCGTCGTCGGGGCCCCATTTGCCCCAGTTCTTGTACTTCTCCGCGGCCTCGCGGAGGTCGTCTCGCGTCACTTTACGCCCGGCCATTGGCTATTCCTTTTCTTGGCTTCGCTTTTGCGATGAGGACTCGAAGGAAACAATTTGTCGCGCATGCTCCCCGTAGCGCGTGTGCAATGATAGCATCGGCAAGGCGTCCAGGGAGGGTGTTAATGACCGCAAAAAATGCTGCGGCGCGTGCGTTCGCTTTCGGCTTAGTCGCGTTCGGCTCGGCCTTGCTTTGGGCGGGCGCGTGCCAGGCCGCCTACCCCGATCATCCGGTCAAGGTCATCGTGCCGTTCGCGCCCGGCGGCCCGACCGACGTGATGGCGCGGCTGTTGGCACAAAAACTGTCCGAGCGGTTCAATCAGCAATTCTATGTCGAGAACCATCCGGGCGCCGGCGGCAATATCGGCATGCTCATGGCGGCGCGCGCCACGCCCGACGGCTACACCGTCCTGGTCGCCAGCTCGAGCTACACCGTCAATCCGAGCCTTTACGCCGGCAAGCCGTTCGATCCGTACAAGGATTTCGAGCCTGTGACGCTGGCCGCAGCCGCCCCGAATATCCTTTCGGTGCATCCTTCGGTGCCGGCCAAGAGCGTCAAAGAATTGATCGGTTTGATCGCGGCCAATCCCGGCAAATATTCCATCGCCAATGCCGGCATCGGCACCACGCCGCAGCTTGCCGCCGAATTGTTCAAGCTGAGCTTCAAGCTCGACGCCACCAGCATACCCTTCAACGGCGCCGGCCCCGCGATCCAGTCCACCATCGCCAACCAGACGCCGATCGTCTTCTCCTCGATGCCGCCGGCCGCGCCGCAGGTCAAAGGCGGCACGCTGCGTGCGCTCGCCGTCACCGCCGTCAAACGCTCCGCCGCGCTGCCGGATGTGCCGACCATGGCGGAGGCGGGCGTTGCGGGCGAGGAGTCCGAGACCATGCAGGGCGTGCTGGTGCCGGCGGGAACGCCGGCCGACGTCGTCGAGCTCCTCAACCGCGAAATCGTCAAGGCGATGGCGCTTACCGACGTGCAGACGAAATGCGCCGACCTCGGCTTCGATATCGTCGCCGACACGCCGGCCGAATTCGCCGTTTATATCAAGAACGACGTCGAGAAATGGGACAAGCTCATCCATGACGCGAAGATCCAGCAGATCCAGTAACGATCGAATCTGCCGGCAACCTCGTGCGAATAAATCCTGGGAGGACGTTTCAGGGAGGACGTGATGACAGCGATGATCGCCTGGTGGCGCGCGGCCGTCTTATGTGCGGGCCTGGTCGCGGCGAGTTCGTGCTTCGCGGCGGATGTCTATCCGGACCACAAGATACGCATGATCGTGCCGTTTTCCGCCGGCGGCCCGACCGATGTGATTGGGCGCCTGGTTGCGGAGCAACTGTCAGCCGCATTCGGTCAGCAAGTCTATGTCGAGGACCTGCCCGGTGCCGGCGGCAATTTGGGCGTCGAAACCGCCAAGCGCGCCGAGCCTGACGGTTACACGGTACTCACGGTCTCCACCGGCTTTATCATCAATCCGAGCATGTATACGACCATCGGCTATGACCCGGTCAAGGATTTCGCGCCGGTCTCGTTGGTCGCGGCCTCGCCCAATGTGGTCATGGTGCATCCGGCGGTGCCGGCGAAAACCTTAAGCGAACTGGTCGACCTCATCAGAGCCAATCCCGGTCACTACAGCTTTGCGCAGCCGGCGACCGGCTCGACGCCGCATCTGGCCGGCGAATTGTTCAAGCAGAAATTCAGGCTCGACATGGTGATGGTGCCGTTCACCGGCGCGGCGCTTGCCGTCAATTCCACCATGGGCGGTCACACCCCGATCGCTTTCACGGCGCTGCCGCCGGCCATCGGCAATATCAAGGACGGCACCGTGCGCGGCATTGCCATCCTCGCCAAACAGCGCGTGGTGTCACTGCCGGACTTGCCGACCAGCGACGAAGAAGGCGTGCCGGACCTCGAAAGCGATACGCTCACCGGCATCGTGGTGCCGGCCGGCACGCCGCAAGTCATCGTCGACAAATGGCACGCGGCGATCGTGAAAATGGCGGCCGATCCCGCGATCAAGGCCAAGCTCGACGCGCTCGGATTCATTCCAGTCGCCAGTTCACCCGCCGAATTCTCAGGCCGCATCAAAAGCGAGATGACGCGATGGGACGCGGTGGTGAAGGCGGCCGGAATTCATATGGATTGAAATCGCCGGGTCATGCCGGATCATTCGGGGGGACACCATGGCAGCACTGAAGACTTCCGTTTTGGCGGCGTTATGCGCGAGCCTGCTTCTGGCGACCGTGTGCCGGGCCGCGGGCGCCTATCCCGACCATCCGGTGAAAATCATCGCGCCGTTCACGGCCGGCGGTCCTACCGATTTGGTTGCGCGGCTGTTGGCCGACAAGCTTTCGCAGAGCCTCAAGCAACAATTCTATGTCGAGAACCATCCGGGCGCCGGCGGCAATATCGGCATGACCCTGGCCGCGCGCGCAGTGCCCGATGGCTACACGATCCTGGTGGCGAGCTCGAGCTATACCGTCAATCCGAGCCTCTATGCCAATAATCCCTATGATCCGTTCAAGGATTTCGCACCGATATCACTAGCCGCCGCCGCGCCGAATATCCTCGTGGTGCATCCTTCCCTGGCCGCCAAGACCGTCAAGGAATTGGTCGCTTTGCTGCAAGCCAATCCGGGCAAATACGCGATCGCCAATTCCGGTCTCGGCACGACGCCGCAGCTTGCGTCCGAATTGTTCAAGCTCGATTTCAAGCTCGACCAGCCAAGCGTGTCCTATGCCGGCGGCGCGCCGGCGATCCAGGCGACGGTGGCCGGACAGACGCTGATCGGGTTTGCCAATTTGACGCCGGCGGAGCCGCAGATCACCGGCGGCACTTTGCGTGGCCTCGCCATCACCGCGCTAAAGCGATCAGCCGCGCTCCCCGACGTACCGACGATGCTTGAAGCCGGGGTGTCGGGCCAGGAATCCGAAACCATGCAGGGCGTGCTGGTCCCGGCCGGGACGCCATCGGACATTATCGACCTGCTCAACAAAGAGATTGTCAAAGCCATGCGACAGCCGGACGTAATGGAAAAATGCGCGAAGCTCGGTTTCGATATTGTCGCCGACACGCCGGCCGAATTCGCCGGCTATATCGGGAAAGACGTCGGTAAGTGGCGCAAGGTCATTACCGACGCCAAGATCCCGCAGATTCAGTAACAGGTTCAATCCGCGTCAATGCGCATCATCGACATCCGCGAGACCGCGATCCGGCTCAATTCGACGCTCGCCAATTCGAGCATCGACTTTTCCGAAATGACGACGTCGGTGGTCGCCGTGATCACCGACGTCAAGCGCGATGGCGGGCCGGTCGTGGGCCACGCCTTCAATTCGACTGGGCGTTATGCCTGCGGCGCGCAAATGCGCGCGCGTTTCATTCCGCGCATTCTCAAAGCCGATCCGAAAACGCTGCTCGACCCGGCGCGCGATAATTTCTCGCCGGAGAAAATACTCGCCGTGATGCTGCAGAACGAAAAATCCGGCGGCCACAGCGAGCGCTCCGTCGGCATCGGCACTATCGAGGTCGCGGTGTGGGACGCCCTCGCCAAGATCGCCGGGAAACCGCTGCACCGGGTCCTCGCCGAGCGTTACAACGACGGCAAAATCGCCGACAAAGTGTTCTGCTATGTCGGCGGCGGCTGGTATGCGCCGGGCAAGACCATGAAGGATTTGCAGGACGAGATGCGCCGCCATCTCGATGCCGGCTATACCATGGTGAAGATGAAAGTCGGCGGCATGCCTTTGGCCGCCGATCTCGACCGGGTCGCTGCGGTCAAGTCGATCCTGCCGAAGGATGGCCTGCTTGCGGTCGACGCCAATTCGAAATTTTCCCGCGACGAGGCGCTCAACTATGCGCGAGGCCTTAAATCCTTCGGCCTGCGCTGGTTCGAGGAGCCCTGCGATCCACTGGATTTCGCGCTGCTCTCCGAGATCGCGGGCGTCTACGAACCGCCGCTATCGACCGGGGAAAATTTGTTTTCCACCCAGGACGTCGAGAACCTGGTGCGCTTTGGCGGCTTGAAGCCACAGCGCCGCGACGTCATCCAGGTCGATCCGCCGCAGGCCTACGGCATCGTGCAATATGCCCGCACGCTCGACATGCTTAAACGGCACGGCTGGCCGCGCAGCCTGATGTTTCCCCACGGCGGTAATCAGATGTCGCTTGCGATCGCCGCGGGCTTTGGCCTTGGCGGCGCCGAATCCTATCCCGGGGTGTTCGGCGATTTCGGCGGCTTTGCCGACGATGCCAGGCTCGAGAACGGTTATCTGACGCTGTCCGATCGCCCCGGCATCGGCTTCGAAGGCCAGGCGCGGCTTTACCGCATCATGCGCGAGCTTGCCGCGTGACCCGCCGAACCGGACATCACATCGTTTGGTATACGTAGAACCACGTAGTCCATTCATCCAGCCGGACAATTGCGGTGATGGAAGGGGTCGGCGGTAAGTGCGCATTTACGCCGTCGGGAGATTCACGGCCGATTGCAACGCCGCACCCACGTGTTTCGCCTAGGCTGGGAATAATCGTCGCCGGATTAGGTCGGGGCACATGTTACGTCAGGTCAGCGGGTCGAGTATTCGCCTGCTCATATTCGTGGCAACGGGCGTCATCTGCGCGTCGGCGCTCGCCATCGGTCTGACCATTTGGTGGCTTCATACCGGTGCGATCCGCGACGCTTACGCGGATATCACCAAGCTTGCCATCGTTCTCGCCGAGCAGACCGAGAATTCCGTACAATCGATCGATATCATTTTAACCGAGACAAAGAATCAAGAGGAAGCTCTCAGCGTACATGCGCCCGGCGATTACGAACACATCCTCGGCAGCGAGGACACCTATCGTCTCCTCAGGGAGCGTCAGTCTCGGCTGGGACAGGCCGAATTCATTGCTCTGGTGGACATCAACGGGCGGCTTTTAAACACGACACAGGAATGGCCGTCGCCGGAGTTCGACCTTTCCGGACGTGACTACTTTCGGCACTTCAAAAATAACGACGATAATGGCGTCTATGTCAGCCATCCCGAACTGTCACATATCAATGGATTGCAAGTCATATTTTTCAGCAAGGGCATCAGGAGCGCCGACAACAAATTCCTCGGCGTGGTGGTGATCGGCGTCAGGGTCAGCTACTTCCAACAAATCTATGAAACCATCGCTTCGTTCGGCGATAACGTATTTCTCCTTTCCCTTAACGACGGCACCATCGTCGCGCGCTTCCCCAAGCCGATCGATCGGATCGACGCAAAAATACCGGCGGACTCGCCCTGGTATCGGGTCATTCCACAAGGCGGCGGGCATTATCGGTCGCCAGGCTTGTTCGACGGCGTCAGGCACCTGGCTACCGCGCGCCCGCTGCGGGGCTACCCGCTCGT
This sequence comes from Xanthobacteraceae bacterium, assembly GCA_049519075.1. Taxonomy (GTDB): domain Bacteria; phylum Pseudomonadota; class Alphaproteobacteria; order Rhizobiales; family Xanthobacteraceae; genus BOG-931. Next base: position 17,608 of record JBEKRD010000054.1, read on the forward strand.
CGTCAACGCCGCCATACCGGAAGCCGCGGCGCTGGCGACGTGGCGCATCCAGGCAATAATGCTCGGTCTTGGCGCGACGCTGGGAATATTCGGCTCGGCATTCCTGCTCAGATCCTTAAGCCGGCAATTTCACCGTCTCGAGACATCCGAGGCGGCACTGTTCGAAAAGGCGGCCGATTTGGAGCGCGCCAATGAGCGGTTCGAGGCAGCTCTTAGCAACATGGCCCAAGGCCTGCTGATGTTCGACGCCGACGGCAAGCTCTCGGTTTCCAATCGTCGTTTTGCCGAAATGCTCGAACTGCCGTGGGAAAAATGGTCGGCCGCGTCGATGGGGATGACGGTGCCTGAGACAATGCAGCTGCGCTATAAGTTGCATGAACGGCACGTCACGACGCGGAACGACGCCGAAATCATTGCCACTGTCCGGGATGCGCTGGGCCAGCACAGGCCGGGCAGCGTGGTTGCCGAGTTTTCCGACGGACGCGCCATGCGCGCATCCATAGCGCCGATGTCCAGCGGCGGCTTCGTGGCCACGTTCGACGACATTACCGAACGCCGGTGCAAGGACAATCAGATCGCGCACATGGCGCGATACGACAGCCTGACCGACCTGCCCAATCGGGCCACCTTCAACGAGACCTTGAACGCCGCGATCGACCGCGCCGCGACAAGCGGCGAGTGTTTTGCGGTGCTGTGCATCGACCTTGACCACTTCAAAGAGGCCAATGACACCTTTGGACATTTGGTTGGCGACAGTCTGTTGTGTGAAATCGCAAGCCGGCTGCGGGAATCCGCTCAAGGAGCCTTTGTGGCGCGCCTCGGCGGTGACGAGTTCGCGCTCATTATGGCGGATGACGCACAGCCCGCGGCCGCGGCGGCGCTCGCCGAGCGCCTGCTCGCCACCGCCGTCAATAATTTGGAGATTGAAGGTCACCGGCTGCAGTGCGGCGTGAGCATCGGAGCGGCGATCTATCCGAAAGACGGCATCGACGCCAAGACGCTTATGACCAACGCGGATGCCGCGCTTTATCGCGCCAAGGCCGATTTTCGCGGCAAGGCGTTGTTCTTCGAGCCCGAAATGGGCGCCCGGCTGCTCGAGCGATACTCGCTCCAGGAGGATTTGCGTTCGGCTCTCGAGCGCGGCGAACTTTCGCTGCACTATCAGCCGCAGGTGAGAATGTCGGGCAAAACCGTGGGCTTTGAAGCACTGATCCGCTGGCAATGTCCCAAGCGGGGCATGGTGCCGCCCAGCACGTTTATCGCCGTCGCCGAAGAAAGCAGTCTGATCCTGCCGGTCGGCGAATGGGTTCTGCGCGAAGCCTGCCGCGAAGCCGCATCCTGGCCGCAGCCGCTCGTCATCGCGGTCAACGTATCGCCGATCCAGTTCCGCCACGGCGACCTGCCGGCACTGGTCCATTCAATCCTGCTGGAAACCGGCCTTCCGCCCGGCCGCCTCGAACTCGAAATCACCGAGAACGTATTGGTCAACGATTTCTCGCGCGCGATATCGATCATCAACCGGCTCAAGTCGCTCGGAGTGCGCATTGCCGTGGACGATTTCGGCAGCGGATATTCTTCGTTGTCGTATCTGCAGTCTTTCAGTTGCGATAAGATCAAGATCGACAGAATTTTCATTTGCGATCTGGAAACCAATCACCGCTCCAAATCGATCGTGCGCGCGGTCGTCGGTCTCGGGCGGAGTCTGGGTCTGCCGATCCTCGCCGAAGGCGTCGAGACCGAATCCCAGCATGCGTTTCTGCTGCAGGAAGGCTGCGATGAGGTGCAGGGTTATTTGACCGGTCGACCGCTGCCGATCGCACATTATGACAAAACGGTCGGCCGCCAAACGACCCCGCCGCGACGCTACGCGGTGGTGAGCTAGGTGGGCTGCGCGGTCGGCGCCGACACCGCGCGGCGGCGACGACCACGGCAGACTACTCCGTCCGCATCACTATTTGCTTCATACAGTGGCTGCACTCGAAAGTGCGTAGCTCGCTGTTCTTATTCGCACCGTCGGGGTCCGGAGTTCGTCGCATGAGGTAAGCGATGTTGTTACAATCAGGACACAGAATCTGGGAGATGTAACCCGAAACGATCTCTTGCATGGCTCCCTCCTTGACTCGGTGGGAGTGCAATTTGTCTCTCAGCCGCTGGCGCGCGGGTGGCAACGCCGTCTGCGATATCGAAAGTGTAAGCCTAACCAGCCGCAATGCCAGGGCCGCGGCGAGGCGTAGGCATTCTTACGTAGATCATGCGCCGGCGTGGCGAGGGACTGGGCTCGTGACCCTGTAGCGCGGCGCCAAGCGTTTATTCGCAAGTGTGCAGCGATACCCAGGCGCTTGCGGCTTTATCGATCTATTCGATGGCCCGAGTGGGGTGGCATCATTCACGCAGCCGGCTGGCACGCAATTCAGCGCCTCAAGGAACCTGTTGCGCCCATTTGCCCTATATGCTACAATACGTAGCATTAAAACAGGCAACAATCCGATGAAGGACGAACTTCCCGACCTGGGCGAGCTTGAACGCGCCGTCATGCAGCTGGTTTGGGCTCATGCGCCGATCACCGCGGAACTGGTGCGCGAGCGGCTCGACCGCGGGCTCAAAGAGTCGACGATTCGCACCGTGCTGCGGCGGCTGGAAGAGAAGGGTTTCGTCAGCCACAGCACGGCGGGCCGCACCTTCGTTTTCCACGCCCGTCATGATCGAAAGCGCGTGGCGGCAAAAGCTGTCCGTCGCATCGCCGAATGGTTCTGCGACGGCTCGATCGAAGAGGTCCTGGTCGGAATCGTCGACGCCAAAATGCTCGACAAGACGCAGCTGGAAATTCTTTCCGCGAAAATCGAGGGAGCTAAGCGGGGGAAGAAGTGATGCTGCCGGTCATCCTCGAAGCAGCGGTCCGTTCCTTGGTCCTGGGCGTGGCGGTCTGGCTTGCTGTGACGGTGCTGCGCGTTACCAATCCGCACATTCTGACGGCGATTTGGCGGATCGTGCTGATCGCTTCGCTGCTCACGCCTTTTCTGATCGGGCGGGCGACGCTTCAGCTGCCTGCGGCCGGACTGCCGATCCGGCAGGTACACCAGATTCTCGCGACGGATCCGGCCGTTTTCCTCGCACCGGCTCCGGCACGCGCCGTGCCGGATGTTAAGCCTTCTCCGGTCATCGATTGGCAGATCGTCATCACGTCGATTTATCTCCTGGTTGCCGCAGTCTTGCCGCTTCGATTGTCGATCGGCACCGTCCTGACATGGAAGCTATGCCGGTCGGCCAAGCCGCTTTGCGAGGTTTGGACTGCGAACCGCGACGTGCGGGTTTGCACTGCCGTCAATGTGCCAGTCATCTTTGGCTCGACCATCCTCGTGCCCGAGAGCTACGTCGGTTGGGACGCCGTGGAGCGCCGGGCCGTCATGGCGCACGAATATGCACATATCCACCACCACGATTTTTATTTCCTGATCCTCGCCGCCATCAACCAGGCCGCCTTTTGGTTCAACCCCTTGGCATGGTGGCTCACGCGTCGGATTGGCTATTTGGCGGAAGCTAGAAGCGACGCGGCGGCGATAGAGGACATCGAAGACCGGGTGCGTTACGCGGAAATTCTACTTGGTTTCAGCACCACCAGAAGCCGCGCGATGACGGGTCTGGCGATGGCGGGAACGCAGACCGTCGGCCGCCGCGTGGAATGTATTCTGGAAGAGGCAATCCTGCCGACGAAAATGAACTGGAAAGCATGGTCGGTTATCGCCGCATGCATTGTTCCAGTCGCCGTGATCGCGATGGTGGCGGTTGCACAGGAACCGCCGCAATTGCGCGTCAATTACGCCTCGACGAAACCTCTCCCGACGCCAGACCAGGAAACGCTCCGGGAGCGGCACGCCGAACAGCAGCAACCGCGGCAGGAAATCGAAATCGATCCCGCCATACTCGACAATTATGTCGGCTATTATCAGTTCGGCGCCTATCGGGTCATTACGATCACGCGACACGGCGACCAACTGTCCGTTCAGTACACAGCCCAGGAGCCGGCGCTCGTTTATCCCGAGAGCCCGCAGAAATTCTTTTACAAGACGGTTGCAGCCCAGATTTCGTTCGTGACCGACCTGCAGGGCCGGGCCACCGGACTGATCCTCCATCAGGATGGTATCGAGAGACCCGCGCCAAGGCTTGATCAAGCGGCGGCGCAGAAACTGGAGGACAGTTTCGCCAAGCGACTCCAAGGCAACGCGCCCATGCCCGGCAGCGAGGCCGCGTTGCGGCGCCAGCTCGATGCATTCGAGCACGGCACGCCGGACTATGATGCAATGACGGAAAGTCTGGCGGCACTGAAGCGGCCGCTGGTGCCCGTGATCGAGCGCCAGCTTGCCCTGTTGGGCACGCTGGAGGCGATCTCGTTTAGAGGCGTCGGCCTCTCTGGCTGGGATATTTACGAGGCGAAATTCACCAACGGCATCTTCATCTGCAGGATTCTGCTGACACCGGAAGGGAAAGTCACCGGACTCCGATTCGAGTGGGGGCCTTAAGGCAGGGAGGCTGCAATGTTTCGTGCAAAAGCGGCACAGGACGGCATCGCATGGAAAGCACCCTCGCGATCGATGTTGCCGAAAAAGCTGAAAGCATGGTCGGTCGTCAGCGCCGGCATAATAGCAGTCGCCGCGATCCCCGCGGCAGCGATCGCACAGGTGCCGTGGGAGGCGCAGAGGAATGCCGGTGCGGCGCCTCCAGCGCCCTCGCCCGATCAGGAAGCGGTGAGGCAACGGCGGGCCGATCAAAAAGGACCGCGGCAAGAAGTTCAGATCGTGCCTGCCGTACTCGATAATTATGTCGGTTATTATCAGCTCGACGGCTATCGGGTCTTCGCGATCACGCGCGACGGTGACCGTCTCTTTGTTCAGCTCACCGGCCAGGATGCCACGCAGGTCTATCCTGAAAGTCCGCAGAAATTCTTCTACAAGACCGCCGCCGCCCAGATTTCTTTCGTGACCGACCCGCAGGGCCGTGCGACCGGACTGATTTATTATCAGGACGGTTCGGAACGACCGGCGGCGCGGATCGATCAAGCGCAAGCGCAGCAGCTGCAAGAGAAGTTTGCCAAGCGGCTCAAGGGTGACGCACCGCTGCCCGGCAGCGAGGCGGCCCTGCGGCACCAGATCGAAATGTTCGAGAAAGGACAGCCGGACTACGACGCCATGACGGAAAATTTGGCGACGATAACCCGGCCGCAGGTCCCCAAGATCGAGCGCGACTTCGCGCTGCTGGGCCCGTTGCAATCGATCTCATTTCGGGGTGTCGGCTTTTCCGGCTGGGATATTTACGAGGCCAAATTCGAGAACGGCATTTCCGTCAACAGGATTTTGCTGACACCGGACGGGAAGATCACCGGCCTGCGGTTCGAATGGGGACCTTAGAGTATCGCGACCATGACATCGGGACGAGACTTGTCATGGGCGCGAACCAGCGACCGCATCAATTTTGGTTACTGCCCACATAATCTGCGGCACGTTATGCATCGCGTCGCCAGATTGCGTTGAGCAGCACGCAGACGCCGGCCGCGCAAATCATTCCCGACGTGCCAAAACACCAATTGCCATCCTGCACCTGCATATGTTACGTGTGGTAGCGTTACGCATCGTAACGTTCACCTTCATGGAGGTTGGCAATGAGCGGTCTCAAGCCGTGCTTCATTATGCTTTGTCTCCTGGTCTGGTCAGTTCCAGCCGTTGCGCAGCAAGACTTGACGAGCGAACGCCACAAGGAAGCGTGCAAGCAACACTGCGCCGAAAACTGTGCCGGAAAGGGCACATTTTGCTCGATCAACTGCACGGCAAGATGCGATAAATACGGCGGACGGCACTAGTGTCCTGGATCGGAAACTCGCAGCATTGCGATTAGGCTTTGAGCTGAGCGTCCCTGCCGGCTTATGCGCGAGCCGGCGGGGTGATTGGCGTTGCGACAGCGTAGCGCGTCGCCAACCGCTCGATATAGTCGGCATAGGCATCGGCGATTGCCGCATCGGCGATCAGCAGCACGTTTTCCGCGTTACCCATGGCGTGGTTGGACAGATTAAAGCTCCCGGTCACGACAACCTGGTCGGCGACCACAAGCTTGTTGTGCATGAAGTTGTGCGGCTGCGATGTGTTTTGCCGATCGAATGGAATCGAATTCTTGCGCACCAAGTGCCGGGCGACCTTTTGCCAGGTATTGATTTTGTCGGCGCCAAAAGTCGTGGCCTTCCACTGCCGTTCGACTTGATCCATCTGCGGGCCATCGTAAAGGCCCGCCAGCGGCATACCCCGATCGACGGCTTCGGAAAGCGCGGCGAGAATCGGTCCGGATGATAAAACGACGGACGCGACGTAAAGACGGCTCCGGGCCGCCGCGATGGCGCCGACAATTTCCTTGAGCACCGCGGCACTTTCGCCCGGCGTGAATGCGATCGTCACCGGCACGCCGTTGACGGCGACGGTGCCGCTATCGCGAGCGCCGGTCGTATCGACGATCTTGCCGCGGGACCACAGCTCGCTGAAATCCTTGGCGTAATAGGAGACCAGTTGCTGTGAACGCAAACACAAGAGGTTATTGTCCTGAAGCCCCCAGGAGTCGTTTGTATAATTCGCCGAGCCGGTGAAAACCGCGGCGTCGGCGGCGGCCGCGTCGCAAAGAATGTACTTGTTGTGCATGAGCACGCGGTAGCCAGAGATGCTCTTGACCTGCGCGACGTCGGCAAAGGAACGGACGAAGCTGTGGGTTCCAATCGGCTTTTGATCGGATTCAAGATGCGACGGCGGGGCGGCGACCGCCGCGTCGGCGCCCGGATCGGTGGCGTGGTCATAGGCGATACGGACCGCAACACCTTTTCTCGCCTGCGATCGCAGCGCGTCCCCGACAATCGCCGCCGCCTCGTCGCGCAGGCGAAAGTCGTAGATCGCGATGTCGAGCGTCGATTTCGCCTCGCCGATGAATTGCGCCATTCGGCTGGCAACGTCCGTGATCTGCGCTGTGCGTTCGGGCGTTGCCGCAAAGGGATCCGGCCCTTGCTGCCGCAGAAACGCGACCTCGATGGCGCCCGCTGCGAAGGATAGAGTCTGTAGCGTCATCGCTTGCAGCCTTTCCTGAAATGAGCGCCGTTGCCTGGCGTCAGACCGCCATCGACGGATAGCCCGGCGGGCGCGGTCCGGTGTTCAAGCCCCGCCTGACGAGCTCAGCCCAGGCGCCCTCGGCATCGTCGGCGTAGGAAAAGAGATCGAGATCGGCCTGCGCCACAGTAGCTTCCTCGACCAGCACTTGGAAGTTGATGACCCGCGTCCAAAAGGATTGCTCGACGAGCACGATGGGGATGGCGGGCATCTTGGCGGTCTGCATCAGCGTGAGCAGTTCGAACAGCTCGTCGATGGTGCCAAATCCCCCCGGAAAGACGACCAGCGCATTAGCCCGCATGGCGAAATGGAATTTTCGCACGGCGAAATAGTGGAACTGAAAGGTCAGGTCCGGGGTCGAGTAGGCGTTGGGTTCCTGCTCGTGCGGCAGTCCGATATTAAAGCCGATGGAGAGCGCGCCGGCGTCGGCCGCGCCCCGGTTGGCCGCTTCCATGATGCCCGGACCGCCGCCGGTCGCAATCACATTGTCGCAGAAGCCGTCGCGCGGGTGTAGCGCCCCACCGCGCTCCGAAGCGATCCGTCCAAAGCGCCGCGCCTCCTCGTAGCGGCGGGCCGCGTTGCCGGCGCCACTTCCTTCAGGTACCCCCCGCGCGCTGCCGAACACCACGATGGTCGAGCGCACGCCATAGCCGCGCAACCGCTCTTCGGCCTTTTCGTATTCGAGCTGCAAGCGCACCCCGCGCATCGAATCGCCGAGCAGAAAGTCGGTGTCGAGAGCCGCCAAGCGATAGGCGGACGAATTCTTCTGACGCCCGTTTTCATCCATCCTGGACTCCAATCGATTCCGCTTATTCGCCCTTGAGGCCTTTATCGCGAATCACCCTAGCCCAGCGCGCGATCTCCGCGCGCAGGTAATCGCCGAATTGCTGCGGCGTACTCGGCGCCGGCGTGGTGCCGATGTCGTGCAGACGCTCGCGCAATTCGGGGGCGTTCAGCGCCGCGACCAGCGCTGCATTGAATTTTGCGATCGCGGGCGGTGGCGTTCCGGCCGGCGCCAGCACGCCCGCCCAATTGTCGCCGACCGCCTCGGCAAAGCCCTGCTCGGCGAAGGTCGGCACATTGGGGAAAATATCGGAGCGTTGTTCCGAAGTGGTCGCCAAAGCCTTCAGCCGGCCGGCCTGCACCTGCGCCATCACCGTTGGCACGTCGCCGACCAGCCCGTCGAGATGACCGGCGAGGATATCGGTGATGGCAAGGGCGGCGCCGCGATAGGGCACCGACTGCAGCTGGATGCCCGCTGACTTCTCAAACAATTGCAGGCCGAGATCCGACATCGCGCCGCGGCCGGTGATGCCGATGGTGATCGCACCGGGCTTTTTGCCGGCGAGCTCGGCGAGCTCGCGCGCCGAATTGGCCTTCATGTCGGCACTCACCACCAGCATGGGCGAATTCACCGCCGCCTTGCCGACCGCGACGAAATCCTTGAGCGGGTCATAGGGCAGATCGCTGCGGAACGCAGGATTGATGGCGATGGCGCCGACGGTGGAAAAGAACAGCGTGTAGCCGTCGGGATCGGATTGCGCCACATATTGCGCGGCGATGGCGCCGTTGGCGCCCGGCTTATTCTCGATCGCGACGGGCGCGCCAAGGAGGGGCCGAATCTTATCGGCAATAAGCCGCGCGGTGATGTCGGTGGTGCCGCCCGGCGCAAAGGCAACGATGAGCCGCACCGGACGGATCGGATAGTCGTCGGCGAAGCCGTCGGCATGCGGAAAAAGCAGCGCCAAAGCGGCAAGCGCAATCACGCGCCGCGAAATGAAGGCGGAGAGATTGACGCGCATCGGCGCAGACGGAAATGTGGCGGGACAATTACCCCGCCAAGCGCTCGATCGCGGCACCGCAGCGGCCCAGTTTTTCTTCCAGCCGCTCGAAGCCGCGGTCGAGGTGATAGACGCGATTGACGATGGTTTCGCCCTCGGCGGCAAGCGCCGCGATGACGAGCGACACCGAGGCGCGCAGGTCGGTCGCCATCACCGGCGCGCCTTTGAGGACTTCGACGCCCTCGATGGTGGCGCGCTCGCCGTCGAGATGAATGCGGGCGCCGAGCCGCGCCAATTCGCCGACATGCATGAAGCGGTTCTCGAAAATCGTCTCGGTGATATGCGAGGTGCCGCGCGCGCGCGTCATCAGCGCCATCAGCTGCGCCTGCAGATCGGTCGGGAAGGCGGGAAAAGGCGCCGTCGTCACCTCGACTGGCCGCAGGCCGGCGCCATTGCGGGCGATGCGGATGCCTTCGTTGGTCGGCGTCACGCTCGCTCCGCTTTGCACCAGAACGTCCAGCGCCGCCTGCAACAGTTCGGGCCGCGCGTTCTGCAACAGCACGTCACCGCCGGCCATAGCGGCCGCCATGGCATAAGTGCCGGTCTCGATGCGGTCGGGCAACACGGCGTGGCGCGCACCGTGAAGCTTTGCGACGCCCTCGACCACGATGCGCGAGGTGCCGGCGCCGGAGATGCGCGCGCCCATTTTATTGAGGCAGTCGGCGACGTCGGCGATCTCGGGCTCCTGCGCCGCGTTCTCGATCACGCTCGTGCCGCTGGCCAAGGCGGCGGCCATGAGCGCGGTATGGGTGCCGCCGACGGTGACTTTCGGGAAAATGATTTCGCCGCCCTTCAAGCCGCCGGGCGCGCGCGCCACCACATAGCCGCCGTCGATCTCGACTTTGGCGCCGAGCCGCTCGATCGCCATGATCAGAAGGTCGACCGGCCGCGTGCCGATGGCGCAGCCGCCCGGCATCGACACCCGCGCCTCGCCCATGCGGGCGACCAGCGGCGCCAACACCCAAAAGCTCGCCCGCATTTTTGAAACGAGTTCATACGGCGCGGTGGTATCGACGATGCGGGCGGCCGAAATGTGCAGCGTCTGACCGTTATCGGCCGTCTCGCCGGGCCGCTTGCCGCCGACCATGACGTCGACGCCGTGATTGCCGAGGATGCGCTGCAACAGCCCGACATCGGCCAGCCGCGGCACATTGTCGAGGATCAGCGTATCCTCGCTCAGGAGGCTCGCGATCATCAAAGGCAGCGTGGCGTTCTTGGCGCCCGAGATCGGAATCGTGCCGTGCAGAGGCCGACCGCCGACAATACGAATCCGATCCATCACTACCCCCAACCCACAAGAGACGGCCCGTACGGACCGAACCCTAGTTTATGCACCCGGCGCAAAACCACGCAAAGCGGAATGCCGGACAAAACGCCAGATATGGCTAAGCCGCCGTCGCTGAGCCACCGTGCCAAAGCCCTAATCGGGGCCTCGATTACGGCGGAACTCGGGTGCCGGGCTCATTCCTTCGGCATTTTCGCCATGGATTACGCCGTCGTCGGCCGACGCCTCGCTGCGCGCCCGGGCTTGCGCCTTGCGCCGCTTGAGGTTTTCGCGCAACGCCACGGCGAGCTTCGCGCTGCGCGACGCCTGTTTTTGTGCTTTGCCGGGTTTAGCCATGGCGGGTGAATTCAAAGCATGGCGCCCGTTGTCCGGCAACCTCCGCGCTTGCGCTCAACACCCCCCTATGGCAAGGATCGCCGCGCTTTTTCGCCCAGTTTTGTGCGTCCGATTCTGCCGCGAAAACCTGCTGCCGTAGCTCAGTGGTAGAGCACTCCCTTGGTAAGGGAGAGGTCCTCAGTTCAATCCTGAGCGGCAGCACCATCCCGCGGCCGGCCTTGGCTCGGGTCGCCCCCTGTCCTCCTCTCAGTCAAAGATCAAAATGGATATTTTGTCCGAAACCAGCTTCGACTTTCTCGGGCCGGTCACGCGCGGCAAAGTCCGCGATATCTACCATCAAGGCGACAAGCTCGTTCTGATCACAACGGACCGGCACTCGTCGTTTGATCGGATCATCGCGCATATCCCATGGAAGGGGCAGGTGCTCAATCAGATCAGCGCCTGGTGGTTCGAAAAAACAAAAGACATCGTGCCCAATCATGTGTTGGCGATCCCCGATCCGAACGTCACCGTCGCGAAAAAATGCGCGCTCCTCCCGATCGAGGCGGTCGTGCGCGGCTACCTGACCGGCGTCACCGATACCGCCATCTGGACGCGCTATGGCAAGGGGCAACGCGATTTCGGCGACGTCGTTCTGCCCGACGGCATGCGCAAGAACCAGAAACTGCAGCAGCCGATCTTCGACCCGACTACCAAGGAAGCGCAGCACGACCGCGCGCTTGCGCCTGACGCCTTGATCGCCGAAGGCTTCATCACGGCCGAGCGCTTCGCCCGCGTCCGCGATACGGCATTGGCGCTGTTTGCACGCGGCCAAGAGCTCGCTGAGCGCAACGGACTCTTCCTCGTCGATACAAAATATGAATTCGGGCTCGGTGAAGGTGGCGCACTCACGCTGATCGATGAAATCCATACCCCCGATTCGTCGCGCTATTGGCAGCGCGAATCCTACCCGGCGCGATTCGCCGCGGGCGAGGAGCCGCAGTATTTCGACAAGGAGTTCATGCGGCTGTGGTTCATCGCGCATTGCGACCCGTACCGCGACGCGGCCTTGCCGGCGGCGCCACCCGAGCTGGTGGACGAACTGTCACGCCGCTATATCGCGATGTACGAGCAGATCACCGGAACGAAATTTGTATACGGTGAGACGCCGATTTTGCCCCGGATCGAAAAAAATCTACGGCGGTGACGATGACGACCCCGGCGACCCCGCTGTTTACGCTGGACGAACTCGCCGTCGCCGCGGCGACGGTTCGTGGTTTCGTGGCGCCGACCCCGGCTTACGCCTGGCCGTTGCTGGCCAAGACCGTCGGCGCGGAGGTCGTCGTCAAACATGAGAACCATACGCCGACCGGATCGTTCAAAGCGCGCGGCGGTCTGGTTTATGTCGAATCTTTGCTGCGCTCAGGCCCGCGGCCGCTGGGACTGGTCACGGCAACGCGCGGCAATCACGGGCAGTCCATCGCCATTGCCGCCGCGCGCAGTGGCCTTGCGACGGTGATCGTGGTGCCGCGGGGGAATTCGAGCGAGAAGAACGCGGCGATGCAGGCCTTCGGCGGCGAAGTGGTGACGGCGGGCAAGGACTTCGATGAGAGCCGCGCCGTCGCGGCACAGATCCAGCGTGAGCGCGATTATCATTTCGTGCCGTCCTTTCACCGCGATTTGGTGAAGGGCGTCGCCACCTATGCGCTGGAACTGTTCACCAGCCACGCCGAGCTCGATGCGGTCTACGTTCCGATCGGCATGGGCTCGGGAATTTGCGGTTTGATCACGGTGCGCGACCTGCTCGGGCTTAAAACCGAGCTCGTCGGCGTGGTCGCCGAAAACGCGCCGGCCTTCGCCTTGTCGTTCGCGGCGGGACGGCCGATCCCGACCGACACGGCAGCGACCTTTGCCGACGGGATGGCGTGCCGCGATCCGCAGGCCGCCGCGTTTGCGCTCATCAAACAAGGCGCGGCGCGCGTCGTCACGGTGAGCGAGGATGAGATCGCCGCGGCGATCCGCCTCTATTACAGCGCCACGCATAATCTCGCCGAGGGCGCGGGCGCCGCGCCGCTGGCGGCGCTGATGAAGGAAAAGAACCGTTACGCCGGAAAGCGCGTGGGCCTCATCCTGACGGGCGGCAACATCGACATGGCGGTGCTGGCGCAGGTGCTGCGTGGCGAGACGCCCGCCGTCTGACAAATCGCCGACACGCGGCCAGCGTCGCGTCAGACCGCGACCTTGTTGAGAAAGCCTTCGATCTCGGCGCGCAGATTGCCGACCGAACTGTCGACCGAATTCGATGCGCTGAGCACCGTCTCGGCCGCGGCACGGGTCCCGGTCGCGGCTTCAGACACCTTGCCGAGCACCGATACCACGAGATTGGTGCCGCGCGCCGCGTTCGCCGCGTTGCGGCTGATCTCCGAGGTCGCGGCGTTCTGCTGCAGGATCGACGCCGCGGCGCTAGACGCCCTGGTGTCGATTTCGTGCATGCCTTGCTCGATGTCCGCCACCGCCCCGACCGCGCCGCCGGTCAATTGCTGCACCGCCAGGATGTGACGCGCGATCTCTTCGGTCGCCTTGGCGGTTTCCACCGCAAGCGATTTCACTTCGGCGGCGACGACGGCGAAACCGCGTCCCGCTTCGCCGGCCCGCGCCGCCTCGATGGTGGCATTGAGCGCCAAGAGATTGGTCTGGCCGGCGATGTTGCGAATGAGCTTGACGACGTCGCCGATCTGCTCGGCGGCTTTCGCCAGTCCGGAATATTCGCCGCTCGAGGCCTTGGCCTTGGCGACCGCGCTCGCCACCAATTCGGTAGTCTGCGCCAGTTGCAGATTGATCTCGGCGATCGAGGCCGACAGTTGCTCGGCCGAGCCCGCCACCAGCGAGACATTGACCGAGGCTTCGTTCGATTCGCGCAACGCACCCTCGGCATGCTGCGTGGTCTCTTGCGACGACACGATGAGCGCGCTTGCGGTCGACTTCATGGCGTTGGTGGAGGCGCTGACGGTGCCGAACATCTCCTCGACGCGCGCGCGGAACGACACGATCGCGCTTTCGGTCAACAACCGGCGATTTTCCTGCGCCAGCATGCTGTCGCGCTGGTTCTCCAGTTGATGGCGCTCGGTGATGTCCTCGTGGGTGGCGACCCAGCCGCCCCCTTTCATCGGCTGGCGTGTGACTCGGATCAGCCGGCCGTCGGCAAGCTCGTCGATCCGGCTCGAAATCTGCCGCGATGACAATTGCCCCAATGTGCCGAGCTTCTGGTCGACGGCGCCGGCGTTCTGTTCGCCCTTCAACAACCCGTTCATGATGCGATGCGCGATGATCGCGTCGTGTGTGGTGCCGACCCGCAACAGTTCGGGCGGCAGGCGGTAGAGGCCCGCATAGCGGTCGTTGCAAATGACCAGACGCTTCTCGGCGTCGAACATGCACAAGCCGTGCGTCATATTTTCCAGCGCGGTATTGAAGCGCAGGTTGGTCTGTTCGAGCGACACTTGGCGGCGGATGCTGGCGATCATTGTCGCCATTTCCAAAACGGTCAGCACGATCACAACCGCAACATAACGCGTGCGGCGCGCGTCAGCGGCGGCGAATGTGTCGTGATCTGCGGAGAGCAGGAAGACAAGGCCGATCCAGAACATGGCGATGGTCGCCATGCCGAGCAGCGGCGCGGGCCGCAATAGAGCGCGCAGCAATGGGACGGAAAGCCATGATGGCATGCGATGGGCGATCGGTTCGACCCGGTTGCTCGTTCGCTATTTGCACGAGCGAAGTTTGCATTCGGTTAAATTTCCGGGCACCGCTCATAGCAATAAAATACACTAAGCTTACCGCCGCCTGCCGACGGAGGATTCCATGGTGATGCCGGGCACAGCCATGAACAACAGAATTTCGATGTACAATGGCAATACGCTCAAGATCGGTCTGTTCGGCGCCAATTGCTCGTCCGGCCGCTCTGCCACCACGGTGCCGGAACGTTGGTCGGCAAGCTGGCCGGAATGCCTGGCTCTGGCGCGGCTCGCCGACGCTGCCGGGCTGGATTTCATGCTGCCGATCGCGCGCTGGAAAGGCTACGGCGGCGAGACCGATTTTCACGGCCGCTCGCTCGAAACCATCACCTGGGCGGTGGGACTGCTTGCCGCCACCAAGCGCCTGACCGTGTTCGGCACGGTCCATGCGCCGCTGTTTCACCCGCTGATCGCGGCCAAGGAATTCGTCACCGCCGACCACATCGGCGAAGGCCGCGTCGGCGTCAATATCGTGGTCGGCTGGAACGAAGGCGAATTCGACATGTTCGGCGTCAAGCAGCGCGAGCATGACGCGCGCTACGACTACGCCCAGGAATGGATCGACGTGGTCAAACAGGCCTGGACCCGCGACGACACGTTCGACTTTGACGGACAGTATTTGCAGCTCAAGGGCGCACGCGCTTTTCCAAAACCTTACGGCGACACCCGGCCGCTCCTGATGAACGCCGGCTCGTCGGACGCCGGGCAGGCCTTCGCGCTGCGCAATTGCGACGCCTTTTTCGTCGCGACCGCCGGCTCGCGCAAATCGCTCGACGGCAGCGCCGCCAAAGTCACCGAGATCAAGGCCGCGGCGCAGCAACTCGGCCGCGCCATCCAAGTCTACACCGTCGGGCAGGTGATCTGCCGCCCGAGTCAGCAGGAAGCCGAAGACTACTATCGGCACGTCAACATCGACAATGCCGACTGGGGCGCGATCGACGGCATGCTGGCCAACAAAAGCATCACGCCGCAAACCATCCCGCCCGCGGAATACGAAGAGAAGCGGCGCTATTTCGCCGCCAATGCGGTGGGCGGCTATCCGTTCGTCGGCACCCCCGATCGCGTCGCCGAGGAGCTTACCGTCATCAGCCAGGCCGGCGTGCGCGGCATCGGCCTTTCCTTCGTCAATTACCTGGCCGAAGTGCCGTATTTTTGCGACGAGGTGCTGCCGCGTCTGCAGCGCGCAGGCGTGCG
>JBEKRD010000055.1:0-32715 GCA_049519075.1 Xanthobacteraceae bacterium
TCTGATTTTCTGAAACGTGCGAGCAAGTCCATGCTTGACCCGAAGATGTGGCGGCATGCCGACCAGCTCCACCCCGGCGAATGTTATTGTTCCATCATCGGGCTGATGCAGTCCACTAAGCAGGTTCAGCAACGTCGACTTTCCGGCGCCATTTGGGCCGATCACCGCAAACACCGTTCCCAAAGGGATTGCGAGTGAAATATCTCGTACCGCGCGGACGCCGCCGAAACTCTTAGACAAGCCCCGCGCCTGCAACAGGGGCGCGGCATTGCTGACGCTATTCGCAGCCGGCGCTGTCATGTTGCGATTTCCTCTACGGGGGAAAAGAACCGCTGTCGAAACAGCCGCCACGCCTGCACGAGACCACCCGGCATGAACAGCACCACCAAAGTCACCGCGGCGCCATACAGAATGAGGCGGAGATCGCCAATCGAGCGCAGCACCTCCGGCAACAAAGTGAGAAGGATTGCCCCGAACGCCGGTCCGATCAGTGTGCCCATGCCGCCGACGATCACCATGGCGAGAATGGTGAAGGATTCGGTGACGAAGAACGCATCCGGTACGAGGGTTCCGACGAATGGCGCGTAGAAACACCCTGCGGCGCCGGCGACGGCCGAGCTCACGGCAAAAGCGAAAGCTTTCCATTTCGGGGCATTGATACCGAGCGAGGCGGCCGAGATCTCATCCTCGCGGATTGCCGTCAGCGTTTCCCCAATTGGCGATCTCAGCATCTGGTCGAGTAGAAAGTAGACGACCAGAGCGAGGCCGGCCGCGAGATAAAAAAAGTTTGCGAGATCGGTAAAGCGAATTTGTGGGAGCCAGGGCAGGGCGATCGGTGGCGGGGGCGCGATCGCGTAGATCCCAAGCGGACCCTGCGTCAGGCTGATCCAGTTGAGGAGAATTTGGTAGGTGATGACCGCAAAGGCCAACGAAGCGATCGCGAGGTAGTGGCCGCGTAGACGTACCGCGAACAGCGATAGCAGAGCGCCGGCAGCCGCGGCCATGAGAGTACCGATCGCGAATGCGGCCCAAAAGGGCACGCCGAGTTTTGTCACCAACAAGGTCGATGCGTAAGCGCCGATGCTGTAAAACGCCGACTGCCCAAGATTGAGTTGGCCCGCATAGCCAAGCACGAAATCGAGCCCGATCGCGAGCATGACGTTGATGGCGCAAAGGATCAAATTGGTCCGCCAATATGAGGTCGTGAAGACCAGCGGCAGGAGACCGATGGCGGCAACGGCGAGGAGATATCGAAGGTGGCGCGAACGAGCGATGGAGTGCCCCGAAAAACGCCGCTCGCCCGCGCCACGCGAGGCCTCAGACATTTTCTTCGCGCTTATCGGCGATCAGTCCCGTCGGTCGCACCGCAAGCGTCAGCAGCAATAGGGCGAAGACCACGATATCAATCAGACCCGGGTCGAGAAATTGCGTCGTAAAGCTTTCGATCAAACCTACCAAAAGGCCCGCGATAATCGTTCCCTCGATATTGCCGAAGCCGCCTATGATGACGATGGCAAAAGCCTTGACGATCACCGAGGTGCCGGCGAAAGGCGTCAGCACCAGCACGGGTCCGAGCAATGCCCCGCTCATCCCGGCGAGTGCGGAGGCGATCACGAAAGTCAGCATGATCAGCTGGTTGGGATTGATGCCCAAGAGCCCCGCAGTTTCGCGATCCTGGGCCACGGCGCGCAGTGCCTTGCCGAGGAAGGTAAACCGCATGAAGCCGTAAAGCAGGATAATACTTGCGCTGGAGACAAGAATGATCAGCATATTCTGAACCGTGAGGAACAGACCGCCCAAACGCATGACGCGATTGCTGTACGGGGTGTCGAACGCGTAGGGAATGGGGCCGAGCAGCGCCAGCATGGCGTTCTGCAGCATGATCGAAACGCCGATGGTGGCGATCAGCGGCAGCAGTTCGTTGCCGCGCTCTCGTAACGGTGAAAATATCGCGGCATTGATCAACCAGCCGAGAGCCGCACCGGCAATGAGCGCGGCCGCTATACCCGCGACATAACTTTCGCCAAAAAAATGAGTGACGACATAGGCGGTAAAGGCACCCAATGTCACGATGTCGGCATGGGCGAAGTTGATCTGGACAAGGACGCCATAAATCAGTGTAAGCCCCAATGCGACCAGCACGTACAGGCTTCCTATGACGACGCCATTGATCCCCTGTTGCAGGACGATGCTGATCATATCCGCTGAACTAATTCCACTTCAGGGAGATCCATGACAGATCCGGTTTCGTCTCCATGTAGTGGACGGTGTCCATCTTTACGTTTTGATTGCTCTTGTCGAATTCCACGGTTCCGGTCACACCGGCAAAGTCTGTTGTTTCTGCAAGCCTATCGCGAATCGACTGCGGATCCTTGCCGCCCCGTTTCACGACGTCCGCGATCAACATGATCTGATCGTACGCGTGTGCGTTAAGATGCGTGGGATCGGCGTTGAATCTTGCCTTGAAGGCCCCGACGAAATCGCGGACCAAAGGCCTCTGATCTGTCGGGTCGAATTGCACGATGCGGATATAGCCGATTGCGGCGTTACCGGCCTTCTGTTCGAACCCGAAAGGCAGCCAGATCGTCCCGAGCTGTATGGCTTTGCCCCCGCCGCCTTTCACAACGCCGGCCTGCATCAACGCTTGGGTAATCTTCAGGCCTTGTCCTTCCAGCGTATAGGTCGGGATCACGTCGACGTCGCCCATGCCGGCAATGCGGGTCGCGATGGCGGTGAAATCGTTGACGTCGCGGCCGAAACCGATATCGGTCAGCACTTTGCCGCCGAGTTTAGTGAAGGTATCGGCGAACACGTTGGCATTGCCAATTCCCGCATTGGTGTTCTCGTGCAGCAGAACAGCCGTTCGCGCATTCAAGCGTTTGTAGGCATTTGTGGCAATGTCGACGCCCTGCATCACTTCGTTCGGCATGATGCGAAACGTCCAGGGATTTCCGGGATCGGTGACTTTTATCGACGACGAGCCTGCATTGATCAGCGGGATTTTGGCTTGCTCGACGATCGGCATGACGGCCAGCGTGGCGTCTGAGCATTCTTCGCCGATCAGCACGTCGGGCTTGTACTCGTCGATCAGACGTTTGGCCGCCTGGGTCGCCGGCAAGGGCGCGCATGAGGAATCTTCGTACTGGACCTCGAACGTGTAGCCGCCGACGCCGGCCTTGTTGGCTTGATCGAGCGCGAGTTCGATGCCTTGCTTGTCCTGGGCGCCGAAATACGAACCGGGGCCGGAGATCGGAAGCAGTGCGCCGATCTTGATGACGTGGTCGGCGGCCATTGAGGGCGTTACCGTCAGAGCGGCAAAGCCGACAAGCACGCCCAAGTAGAGGAAGATCCGGAAGCGGGTCATGACGATGTCCCCTCGCATGTGGTTATGAGAGCGAAGTTCCTTTGGCTGTGACGAACCGATACGTGCCACGTCGTGAAAGATCGGCGCTCCGAACTAGGCCGCACCGGTCAGTGGAGCAGGGGCGGATCAGAGCTTGATATTGGCCTGTTTGATCGTGTTCCGCCATTGCACAACATCGTCCTGAATAGTCCGTTTAAACTCGGCCGGGGTCGAGGCGACCGGCTCGACCCCATAGACATCCAACCGCTCTAAAAACGTTTGATCTTTCAGGGCATTCTGGGCTTGACGTGCGATCAGGTCAACGACGGATGGCGCCGTTTTTGCGGGCGCTATCAATCCGTTCCAGGTCTCGGCCCTAAAGTTGGAATAGCCGCTCTCGGCCACGGTTGGCACGTCCGGCAGGAGTGCGGTTCGCTTGGCGGCCGAGACAGCGTAAGCGCGTAACTCCTTCCCGACGTGCGGTATCGCCTCGGAGAGGTTTGCGAAGTAAACCGGCACCTGATTGGCAATCACATCTTCAATTGCCGGACCGCCACCTTTGTAGGGCACGTGAATCATATTCAAGCCAGCCCGATCGCAGAGCAGAACCATCGCCAAGTGGCTGAGACTGCCCGCCCCGCCGGACGCATATGGCACCTGGCCAGGGCGAGCCGTCACGTAGCTGACGAATTCCTTGAGCGTCTTCGGCTCGAACTGCGGATTGGCAACCAGGCAAAACGGGTTGCTCACCAGGTTGCTGATTGCTGTGAAGTCGGTCAGAGGGTCGTAGTCAACGGTGTCGAGGACAGGCAAGATTGCGATTTGCGGCAATGCCGCCACCATCAATGTGTAGCCATCCGCCGTCGCACGCGCCAACGTGCTGGCGGCAACAACACCACCGGCGCCCGGTCTATTTTCGACCACGAAAGGCTGTCCGAGTGCCGTGCTCAAATATTGCCCGATGAGCCGCGCGATTCCATCGGTATTGCCGCCCGCCGCGAACGGAACAAGAATTTTGACAGGGCGATCCGGCCACTCCTCGGCAAGCGCTCTGCCCGAACTGCGGGCGAACAGGGCGGTTGCTGCGAGGCTCGTCAGGAACGCTCGCCGCGTTGTCACTTCGTTACCTTTGGAATGTGATCGCGCGGGGTGGTCAAATGAATTCGCATCATATCCTCGACGTGTGTGACGCTATTGCACTCGCTCGGCCGCCCGCAGCCCATCGAACATGGCCGTTCGCATCAGATACGTGCGGGATTTGGCGGGATCGGACGCAATTTCGCGGATCTCCCGCATCCGTTGCTCGCGGACCAAGGCATCCTTCTCTTCCAGAACGCGTTTGTTCTGGATGGTCATGGCCTGCAGGAATTCATTGGCGACGTGGCGCCTCTGGCGATCGTAGAGATCGAGCAAATCGTCCGGCTCGCCGCCCAGAACAAGGATCAGGTTTTTCGCCAGACTGACTGCATCGTGAATGCCGAAATTCATGCCCATCCCGCCAAGCGGGTTATTCACATGCGCGGCGTCGCCGGCGAGGAGTACACGGCCTTGTCGATAGGTCGCAGCGACACGTTGGTGAACGGTGTAGAGATTGGTGTGCAGTATTTTGTAGGATTGCTCGGACGGCCTAAAATCCTGCAATTTCCGCGTCGCGTGGCCATGATCCAGCAGTTCCGCCGTGGTGGCTTCGGACGCGGTCGGGTACACGACCCGCCATACCCCCGGCGGCCCTGACCCCGGCACTTTGAAAAGAGCGCACCACTCGCGGGGGTCGGAAACATAACAGCTATATGCGAAACCGAGCTGCTCAAAATCGGTATCCGTCGTGATGACAAGAAAACGCTCCTCATAAGTGAAGCCCGCGAAATCGATACCCTGAGACTTGCGGACAATGCTGCGGCCGCCATCGGCTCCAATGACGTAGGCCGCGTTGTGCACGGTCCCATTCGCGGTTTGCAGCGTAACCCCGGAGTTGCTTTGGACGACCGATTCTACCGTTTCCCCGTAGCGAATCTTGACGTTCGGAAAGGCGGAGAGTTTCTCAGCCAGCGTGGCGACGAGTTTGTGCTGCTCGCACTGCAGACGGTACGGGTACGGCGTGATGTCGGCAAGAATTCCGAGGTCAAACTCTGCGACAAGTCCTTCGATGCGCCCACGAAATTGCCAACGCGGACATAGGATTCCCATGTCGTGGAGTTTTTCGGTAATGCCACTTTCGGCGAACATCTCCAGCGTCGGCGGATGAAAAGTCGCCGCGCGCGGGTCGTCATAGATCTCAGCGCGAGAGTCGAGCACCGTTACCGTCACGCCGGCCTGGGCAAGAAAAAGCGCGGCCGTCAATCCGGTCGGTCCCGCGCCGACAATGACGATATCGTTCTGATCCGTCATGTCTTGCTAGAATTCCTCGAGAATACGTCCGCAGCCATAGACGCGGTCCTCAATTCCGATCCGGCGAAGGGCATCCCAATAGGTCACCACGTTCAAGGCCAAGACGGGCTTCTCCAACCAGCGTTCCGCCTCGGCCGCCACGGCACCGTTTGCAAGGTTAGTGCCAACTTGGAGGATTGCGTCGACATCGGCGCTATCGA
This sequence comes from Xanthobacteraceae bacterium, assembly GCA_049519075.1. GTDB lineage: Bacteria > Pseudomonadota > Alphaproteobacteria > Rhizobiales > Xanthobacteraceae > BOG-931. The sequence goes on from JBEKRD010000055.1 coordinate 5,932, forward strand.
TATCGCGCAGGACGCGACGGAGCGTTGAAGGCGGGACTTCGGCTATCGCAAACGGCGAAGCACACTTCATTCCCACTAACCGGACGATCTCGAAGCCGGCCTCGGTAAGATAACCATGCACCGTAGCATCGCCCTTGGGCTGATGGGGTGTAAGAACGGCAATGCGCTTGGCGCCAAACCTTCGAAGCGCGGCGACCGCAGCTGTCGACCCCATCGAAATTCCGACGCCAGCCCGCCGAGAGAGTTCCAGCTGCAACGCATCCGCGCCGGCGACCCCGCCGGTGAACGCCTCGATCGCAACCCCCATGATGACGTGGTCTGGCCGACAGGTCATGATTTGATCGATGGCCGGGCCGATGCCATCGCGCATGGCCTGAACGTGAGCAAGAAAGCCTTGATCGCTCGCTTCAATCGGCCGCTCTTTGATCGTGAGCCGCGCGACATGATTGGTTACGCCGCGCGGCCGGAGCGGTTCGCATTCCGGGCCGACCACCGTATTTGTCGATGGCACTACGATGCCGATCTTTTTGCGGTATCCAAGCGCATCCATGGTCGACACTCCCTGGTGATTAGAAAGATTTTATGCGGACAATCGAATGGAGCCTTCAGAACGCGCTATCAGTGCGAAACCTTATATGCCTTCACGATGCCGGCCCATTTCGTGATCTCGCTCGCCAGATGGTTCTTCAGAAAGGCACTATCATAGACGGCGATGGGGCGATCAACCCCGACCGCACCGTTTCCCCGGTCGAACGCTTGAATGGGCTTCAACGAGATTGGAACAGCCGCACGCCGCGATCGTCTAAAACGAACAGCGGGGCGTATTCCGATTCATCGGTGTCCCGCACGAGCGCCAAGGTCGAGTCATCGAGTATAAGCCATCGATCGTCCTGATATACTGCGACAACCATGTGATCCTCGACGTGATGGCGCTGATGCACGATGACGATCCGGATGTGGTCTGGCGCAACGCCCGCTTCCCGAAGCGCAAAGTATTTTGCGGTCGCGTAGGCTTTGCAATCGCCCTCAGCATTGATGGCATCAAGTGCCGTCAGCCACTCGCTGGGCTCGAATGGTCTGATCGAGAGATTGATCGTCCGATTGATGTGACCAATGACCGCCAAGCCCTCTTGGTCTCGTGCTTCGCCGATGATCTCCCATAAAGTGCGCGAGGGCCCGCATTCGGTCGAGGTGCTGTCGACGCAGGCGCCCAGCAACGCATGATCGCCTCCAAGCTCCTCGTACACGATGCGCCAGTTGTCGAGGAGCGGCCCTTGGGGAACGTCAACGGTATTTCCGCCAAACGGATCAACGGGTCGCGCGTAACAGCAATCCGCCGTAGCGATCAAGAGCGCGATAGCCGTGAAAAATATTCTTCTTGTCATCGTCGTCGGCCCGCTCAATAGCTAAGGCGCCACGCCCGAAATTAGCGCCGGACGCCCAACAGACGTAAGCGCGACAAGGCAAGCTCGCCACATCGCCTTGGTTTCGCGGCGCCCATACAATGGTTCAGTGCAGTCTGCCGGTTCGATTTCCGGACCAGGCACACCGTCGATCAGATTACGGAACGGTGAGTTGGTCTGTGCTCGGACAAGGCGGTTGTCCCGAAATGTGCCTGGACCGCATGACTTAATGATATCCGATGTCCGCACGTACTTTGCCGCGAAACACCCAATACGACCAACCCGAGTAAACGAAAATTATCGGCAGGAGAAACAGCGTGCCGATCAAAAGAAAGGCCTGGGTGCTTTCCGAAGATGCAGCCTGCTCGAGCGTAAAATGTCCGGGCACGATCATCGGCCACAGGCTGATGGCAATGCCGAAATAGGACATGACGAACAAGCCCAAGGCCGCAATGAAGGGGGCGTACTCGGACGCGTTGTTGAGGGAGCGCCACGCGTACCAAACCAAGCCGACGGTTATGAGCGGAACGGGCGCGAGCAAGCCGACGTTCGGCCAGGAAAACCAGCGCGCCGCGATATGCGGATCTGACAGTGGAGTCCACAAGCTGACGATTGCAATGACCAGGGTTGTGCCGGTCAGGCAGCCCTTTCCGAGCGTCCGAGCCCAGTCCTGCAGACCACCTTCGGTTTTGATCACCAGCCAGCCCGCACCGAGCAGCGCGTAACCAAACACCAAGCCTATTCCAGTGAAAATGGAAAAGGGCGTAAAGCAGTCGAATGAGCTTCCGACAAACTGCCGTCCCTCTACTTGGAAGCCCTGGATGAATGCACCCAAGACGATACCTTGTGCGAAGGCGGCCAGCGTCGAACCGACGGCAAAGCCGTGATCCCAGAACGTGCGATGCTCGGCGTCCCGATAGCGAAATTCGAAGGCGACTCCGCGGAAGATCAACGCGAGCAGCATCAGCAGGATCGGAAAATAGACTGCCGGAATAATAATAGCGTAGGCGACGGGAAAGGCGGCAAGCAGACCTACGCCACCTAGGATGAGCCAGGTTTCATTGCCATCCCAAATGGGCGCGATGGAGTTCATGACCAAATCGCGGGCGCGGCGATCGGGCGCGAAGCTGTAAAGCATTCCGACGCCGAGATCGAAACCGTCAAGCGCGACATAAGCGAAAACTCCGATTGCGAGAATTGCCGTCCAAATCGGCACGAGGCTGAGCGTCGGTGTCATCGTGCGGTCTCCGATCCCGCAGTCGCCAAAGCGTCGATCGGCGATCTTGACCGGCCGCTGCCGACCGGTGCGCTGTCATCGGATGGCTCGGGGCCACGCCGGACAAAGCGAAGCATGGCGGCGAGCCCCGCCGGGTAAATCACCAGGTAGACGGCGACGTACAGCAGCAACGAAAGCAGGACGTCGCGGCCCGTCAGTGACGGGGAAACCGAATCCAATGTTCGCATCAAGCCATAAATCGTCCAGGGCTGTCGTCCGACCTCGGTTGTCGTCCAGCCCGCGATCACCGCAATAAATCCGAGGCAGGTTGTCGCCTGACAGAGCCGCAGATACCAACCAGTCTGGTCCAGCCGGCCTCGCGCCATCAAGACGAAGCCGGCCACCACGACCACCAGCATCAGTGATGCGACCCCCACCATGGTCCGGAACGCGAAGTAGACGATCGCTACTGGCGGCCGTTGATCGGGCGGGAAGTCTTTGAGGCCCTTGACTTCGCCATCCCAGGAATGGGTCAAGTATAGGCTCCCGAGGCGTGGGATTGCCACTTCCGCGAGGTTGCGCTCCGCTGTGGCGTCAGGCCAACCGACCAGCGAGGCAGGAACTCCGCGGCCGCCATCCCACAGACCCTCGATTGCAGCGAGCTTAGCCGGTTGATGCGCGAGCGTGTTCCGGCCATGCAAATCACCGATGATCATTTGCGCCGGTACAAAAATCGCCAGGAACCACAAGGCGAGCCGCAGCATCATGCGCCCTTCGGCCGGCGATTGTCCGCGCCGAACCGTGTAGGCACCGACGCCAAGCACGACAAAGGCCGTCGTTACGTAAAAGGCGCTGACCGTGTGCGCCAGTCGGTAAGGAAACGAGGGATTGAAAACGATTTCAAGCCAATCTTTCGGGAAAAATCTGCCGTCGATCACCTCGTAGCCGACCGGAGTTTGCATCCAACTGTTGGTGGCGAGGATCCAGAACGACGATGCCAAGGTTCCCCCGGCCACCAGCGCTGCGGCGACGAAATGCATGGACGGGGGCACCAGTTTGCGACCGAACAGAAGCACGCCAAGAAACGTGGCTTCAAGGAAGAATGCCGTCAAACCCTCATAGGCCAGCAGCGGGGATATCACATTGCCTGCGGCGTCGGAAAACCGGCTCCAATTCGTTCCGAATTGAAAAGGCATAACGATGCCCGTAACGACACCCATGCCGAAGGAAACCGCGAAAATCCGCAGCCAGAATTGTGAGAGGTGTAGAAACACGACCCGACCCGTCAGCGCATACGCGCCTTCGAGGAAGGCGATGAACGATGCAAGGCCGACAGTGAACGCTGGTAGAAGGATGTGCCAGCCTATGACCCACGCGAATTGGAGGCGAGAAAGGGTTTCTGGATCAAGATGCATCGTCCCCGCCCATAATCTGACATCAAGTTAGCTTCAACATGCCATCTTGCAAAATCTTCGATGGCGTCTCATTGGATTTGGAATTCGATTGCAGGACACAGGCGGTTTCCGTTTATGGTGACGCCCAGCTGTCCGATTTGCCATCGATCTTTCGGCGTACTTGATCATATAGAAGTATTACGTCTCGGTCGCATCCGAGTGGGCTGAGGCAATGGCTTCGGCCATTGCGGAAAAGAGGTCAGCGCCGCGGCTTGCGGCTCTATCCTGGCAAGATCAGCGCGCTCAGCGTGAAAGATGCCGCAACGCGCTACCCTTGTGCAGGGCAACGTGGCTCGTTTTGTCACTCTTGATCTCATACTGAGGGGTGGTTTTGTTGGCGTGATGAATGTAGCCTTTGTAGTTCACATCATTGGTGTGCACTTTAATGATCGTACCGCGCACCCGGCCGGCTTCCGAGTTCCAGCTCACGTGGTCGCCTACTTTGAAGACCTTTTTCATGGCTCAATCTTGAGTGCGCACACTGGGAGATTAGACCCCTTAGCACGGACCGGTAGAGCAAACGCGCCACGCGCCGGCACCGCGATTTCCACTTTGGGACGAGGCAGAAGCCTCGCTAGCTGAACCAGCCGCGCCGAGAACCGACGTTCCCCGAACTGCGATTACAATCAGCGTTAGGGACTCTCGTGACACTTTCGTCGGCGCGCTTTTGTCGAAGCCAGCGCCACATGGTGTGTCCTGCCAAACACTGTGTATCGCAGTAGAGCAGGCTCGTTTGCGATTCCCGCACATAGCCGTCTTCGATCTTCCGGCCGCACAGCGCACAGTGGGTTTCTGTATTCGGGATACGATCGTTGACAAAGACGAACCTGGTCGGGCGCAGAGATCTGCCCGCTCTTGCGAATAACGGGCTCGCGCCCATGGTGAAACTCCATCGGTTCACCGTCGACCGGTGTCTGCGTGGATTAGGTTGTCCCAAGCGGCACACGGACAATTGTACGTGCGATGACGCGACTAAGACTTTCGTGTGAAAAAGTTTGGATCGTGCCGTCAACGCGCGATTTGGCGATGCCACGGTAAGAGTCTTGTAAAAACGCGGTCAAGGGAGCGGCGCGATTTTGAACGTCGCGATGACGAACGCCCCGGCGGTCCTCCCGCCGATGCAGCGTGTTCGTCGGCGCGGCTGTACGGCCGTGTCGCGTTCTTAAGGGTCCGTCACGAGCTCGGCCGCCAGCGTAATCACGGCATTGAGAAGTTTCGATACCGGACAGTTCTTTTCGGCGACGCCGGCAAGCCGCGTGAAAGTGGCCTCGTCCAAGTTTGGCACGCTGGCGCGCTGACTGAGCGCGGAGCGGCTGGTGCGGAAGCCCTGGCCTTCCGGATCGAGGCTGACCGCCGCTTCGGTGGTCAATTCGGAGGGCGTAAATCCGGCGCTTTGCAACTGAAACGCCAGTGCCATGGTGAAGCACCCCGCGTGGGCCGCAACAACCAATTCCTCGGGATTGGTGCCCTTTTCGTTTTCGAAGCGGGTTCTGAAAGAATGGGGCGTTGCAGCGAGTACACCGGAATCCGTCGTTAGCTCGGCGGTCCCGGAGCGGCCGCTGCCGCGCCATACGGCTTTTGCTTTTCGGATCATCGACGTCTCCTTGTCAAATTGGCGACGTCGTCGCTTTGCGGCATGACCCGCATTCGCTCTCGGCAGGAAGCCATCAGTCCCGACTGTCTCACCGGATTCTATTTTCTTCAAAAAAACGCGCTTGCCGCCATCCGGCATTCGTAGGAAACAATTCATATCAACGTATGAGTGGGGCTTCGCGCATCAACGGTGCGGACGTTTCTGTCTGCGCCTGCCAAAGGGCGAGGCGGTTGGCGGTATTCCGCTGTGCTCCGCATCTCACGGTACAGAGTCGGGTATAATACTTTTATATAGTCAGTTACGCCGAAAGCCCGATGGTAAGCCGCAGGGCTGAACGGCACTATCGCAAACGAGGCTTGATCGCTGATTCCTGTTTGCTGGAGGAGGAATCGTTATGCACAGCTCGGAGCATTCGGCCGCGACGCGGGCTCAGTGCGCGATACCGGATCTGCAACGCGCCAGCGATTTCCAGGTCACGCTTCTCGGCATGGCGGGGCACGATCTGCGTCAGCCACTGCAGGTCATTCAAGGCACCTACGAACTATTGCGCAATCGTACTTGCAGCAAGTCGGAGCGGGCCTGGATGGACAGTGGCGAGCGGGCGCTCGGCAGGCTGACGGAGCAGCTTGATCGATTGTTGGATGCCATCCGTCTCTACGAATGCACCAAGGCGATAGAGCTGTCGTCGGTTGCGCTTGCACCGCTGTTCTGGCGGCTGCGCAATGAGAACGAGGACGCCGCTCTGCGCCGCGGTATCGACATGCGGGTGTGCTCGACGGAGGCCGTCGTCAAGAGCAACCTGGTCCTGCTTAGCGGCATCCTCCGCAACCTGGTCACCAACGCCGTAAAGTATACCGAGCCCGGCGGGCGTATTCTCATCGGATGTCGCCGGTGGGGTAATGAGGTTCGAATCGACGTTTACGACACCGGTATTGGCATAGCGCAGGAGCAGCTGCAGAGGATCTTCGACGCGTTCGAGCGCATCGACTCCTCGCGCTGCCAAGGACTGGGCATAGGACTGTTCGTCGTCAAACGGGCCGTTGAGCTGCTCGGTCACCGCATTGAGATCAGTTCGGTCGTGTCGCAAGGCTCTCGTTTTTCAGTCTTTGCACCGCGCGCTCGGTAGCGCGAACACTCGGCGACATTTCGAGCGACGGAAAGTCTGGCCCGATGATGTGGCGCCGCTCAAATCTCGAAGCGGGATCCGTGGTGACCACCGGTGGGGCCCGAGAGGGCCTGAAATCGAGATCAACTACAGCCCATCGGGTGACGCGACGTGGTCGTGCCTGCGTCAGGCCGAGAGATCAGGCAACTTATACTTTGGTTTGATCCACACTGCAATCTTTGCCATGCTAAATCGACCGAGGGGTTATCAGATGGGCCCTGTCATGACGCTCCAGACGAGCGAAAGGGCGATCGTACACATCGTTGATGACGATGCGGCGGTGCGCGACGCGTTGGAGGGACTATTTGACACGGTAGGCCTTGGCACCAAATCGTATGCCGCAGCCCGCGATTTTCTGGCTACCGGCGTTGCGGATAATCTTGGGTGCATCGTCATCGACATCCGCTTGCCCGATATGAATGGGTTGGAGTTTCAGGTGCAGCTGACTCAGATGGGTGTTCGCCTCCCGGTGGTTATGATGACCGGATATGGCGACATTGCTATGTCGGTTCGAGCAATGAAACGTGGTGCCGTGGACTTTCTTCCCAAGCCGTTTCGCGATCAGGACATGCTCGACGCCGTCATGAGCGCCATTGAACGCGATCGGCAGCGGCGGGTCATTGACGAAGATGCTTCGCTCATTCAGCAGCGCTTCGGAACTTTATCGGCCCGGGAACAGCAGGTGATGCTGCTGGTGACCGCCGGAAAGATGAACAAACAAGTGGCCGGTGATCTGGGAATAAGCGAGATCACGGTTAAAATTCATCGCGGCGCGGCCATGCGAAAGATGGCTGCACGCACCCTGCCTGATCTCGTCCGGATGGCCGACGTGATCAAGTCCAAACGATCTTGAAGGTTCGGTGTAACACCCGTGTATAATTCCTGGCGTCCGCATCACTTGCGACAATGGCATGCCCCCGTCCAGACGTCCTCGGCCGATACCGAGGGAAAGGAGGGTGTGTGGCAGAAGAACTGTTAGTGGCGGTCGTTGACGACGACGAGCCATTCCGGATGGCGCTTGTTGATTCGCTCTGCTCGTTTGGCTACGCCGTGCGTGGCTTTGCATCCGCGGAAGAGTTCGTCGCAGCGGACGGGGACAGGGCGTGTGACTGCGTTATCACCGACATTCATATGCCCGGCATGAACGGGTTCGAACTCAAGCGACTGCTCATCTCGCGTAACTCCAAGGTTCCGGTCATCATGATCACCGCTCGCGCGGAACCGGCCTTGGAAGTGAAGGCGCTCGCTACCGGCGCGGTCTGCCTGCTCAGAAAGCCATTCGACTCGAACGCCCTGATCGGCTGTCTCGATAAGGCTCTCAATGCCGAGTAGGCGGCCGGCTCGGCGGCCTATCCGGAGAGTCGACAATCGGCGCGGACTTCTGGCAATCTCCGACCTTGGGGCGCCTAGCCGTGGTCGCGCATGAGGCCGAAATTCGTCAGTCGGCTCCGTTACTTGACCGCATTGTGGGTTGCGGGCGGCATCCTGCTGGCGTGTGTGACCTGGGCCTGCTTCCGGCTCGGCCTTAACTTTGCTACGACCGCCTTCATCTACTTGATTGTGATCGTGCTGCTGTCGCTGTTGGACAGCTTCATTTCGTCCGCCATCTTCTCCGTGATCGCCGTCAGTGGCCTCGATTTCTTTTTCACGGATCCGCTTTTCTCATTCTACGTGGCAACCCCGCAGAACGCCGCGGCGCTGGTCGCCTTTATTGTCACCTCGCTGGCCGTCACCGGTCTGGTGCGGCGCCTGGCTCGGCTCGGCGACATCCAGCAAGCGCAGACCGAATTGCTCGATCTCATCAACGACCCGATCTTTGTCCGCGACATCAACGACGCGATTACATACTGGAACAAGGGCGCCGAAGCGCTGTACGGGTGGAATAAAGAGGAGGCGCTCGGCAAGATCACTCATCAACTCTTGAGCACGGTCTTTCCCGCTCCGCTCGAGCAGATCACTGAAGCCTTGCATGGCGCCGGGCGTTGGGAGGGCGAACTGCTCCACACCACGCGAGACGGGGCGAAGGTTGTCGTCGAAAGTCGTTGGTCGTTGCGACGGGACGGCCGCGGACGGCCCCTCGGGACGATCGAGACCAATCATGACATCACCGACCGCAAGCGGGCCGAAGAGGCGCTCCGGCGGACGCAGGGTACTTACCTGGCTGAGGCGCAGCAATTGAGCCACACCGGCAGCTTCGGCTGGGACGTTTCCAGCGGAGAGGTCTTCTGGTCGGAGGAGACCTACAGAATTTTCGGCTACGATACCGAGGTTAAGACTTCGATCGCGTTGGTGCTTCAGCGGGTGCACCCGGACGACGTCGCGCCGGTCCAGGAGATCATCGATCGCGCAATAAAGGATCGTCAGGAGTTCGATGTCGAACATCGTCTGCTGATGCCGGGCGGTGCCGTCAAGCATCTCCACGTGGTGGCCCACGCTGTTAAGGATGACCCCGACAAAGTGCAGTTCATGGGCGCGGTGATGGACATCACCGCCCGCAAACAGGCCGAAGAGGCGGTGCGGGAGAATGAGCAGCGATACCGCGATCTGTTTCAGTACTCGCCCGTGGCGTTATTGCAGGTCGATGCGCGACGGCGAGCCGAGCTGTTGGACGGTTTGCATGTTCAGGGTGTGATGGATCTGACCGGACACCTGAACCAGCACCCGGATTTGATGACTCGCGTCATGGCGGCCAGCATGGTCGAGAACGTCAATCAGCGGACGGTGGAAATGTTCGGCGCTCGCGACGCGAGTGAGTTGCTCGGGCCGACCACTCGTTTCTGGCGGAGGAGCCCGGCCACGCTGTTGCGGGCGTTCGAAAGTCGATTTCGCGGCGAGCCAATCTTTCAGGAGGAGATGAAAGTCGACACTCTGGACGGGCGCGTTATCGACGTGCTCGTCACAGTCGCCCGGCCGGGTGGCCTCGATATGAACTTTATCGGATTTGTCGACATAACCGACCGGGTTCGCGCGCAGGAAATGCTTCAACAGGTGCAGGCCGAATTCGCACATGCCGCGCGCCTATCGATGCTTGGAGAACTGACCGCCTCCATTGCTCACGAGGTCAATCAGCCACTCACCGCGATACGGACCAACGGCGAAACAGCGCTGCGCTGGCTTGCCAGATCCGAACCGAACCTGGCGAAAGCTCGCGAGTCGATGCAGCGTATCCTCGACGACGTCCGCCGCGCCTCCGATGTCGTCGCGAGCATACGGGCAATGTCAGCGGGACAAACGCCGCAACAGACGGCGCTGGCACTCCGCGACGTTGTCGCGGAATCGATTGTATTCCTTCGCCACGAGTTGCAATCGAACGAAGTATCACTTTCCCTCGATCTGGCCCCGGCGCTTCCCCAGGTCAACGGCAACCGCACCCAGCTGCAGCAGGTGGTCGTGAACCTCGCCATTAATGCCGTGCAGGCAGTGGCGAAGTCGGGGGTTGCGCACCGAAGCATTGTTATTCGCACAATGCAGCCGGACCCCGAATCGGTGTGCTGTATGATCGAGGATAGCGGCCCAGGCATCGATCCTGCGCATCTGTCGCATCTTTTCGATAATTTCTTTACGACGAAAGACGCCGGCATGGGCATGGGCTTACCGATATCCCGATCCATTATCGAGGCGCATGAGGGCCAGATCCGAGCAGACAACAATTCCACGCTGGGCGGCGCTCGGTTCAGTTTTACGTTACCCGCCTGCGGGTCCTCTGCGGGCTGACCGGTCGCGGACGCAACTCTCGCGAGAGCAGGTTTCGACTTACCGCGGATGAGTGGTATGCGCGTGGAATCCCCGAGGCCGCAGCCGCAGTCGAAAAAGCAGTGCGTCGCTCACGCGCCTGGGCTGTTCTAAAGCCGCGCAAGGTGGCTGCTCCCCGCTCCGGCGGCGATTTCAATCAAAACTTAGGAAACCGGGCAAAATGACGGCGCGATCGTGTAAGATCGAGGACCATCGACGCGTCGACCACCGCTGCGCTTTCTTGCAACCATTGCCGCGTGTGTGGCGATGACGCCCTCTATCGCGCTGTGGGAAATAGTCGTAATGTTTTGGTAAGGGCGACATGCCGGAGTTATCCGGAATAAATCGGCTGCAACGGTGCCAAGGTCGGCGCACTAGCGGAAAAATTGTTCTGGCTCTTGGCCGACGGATACGATCGAGTTCGTCGGGGGATTTTGGATGGCGTTTGTGCCCAAATCCAAAACGTCGCCTGGTAGCGGAGATCATTTGGTCGCGGCGCGCGACCGCGCCGACGCCGCGCTTGCTGAAAGCGAGGCGCGTTTCCGCGCGCTAGTCAGGGCGTCATCCTCGCTGGTTTGGACGACTGCGCCAGATGGCCAGATCGTCGACATGCCTGAATGGCGTGCATTGACCGGAATGACCGTCGAGGAGGTACGAGGTTGGGGTTGGCTCAATTCGCTCCATCCCGATGATCGTGCGCGTACCGGGGTCGTCTGGCAGGCTGCGGTCGATGCGCGGTCCTACTATGAGACCGAGTATCGCATTAGGCACCGGGATGGGCAGTACGTGTGGTACCAATCGCGCGGCGTTCCCGTGCTCGACGATGACGGCGGCATTTACGAGTGGGTCGGCTGCCTCGTCAACATCGAGGATCGAAAGCGAGCGACGCGGCAGCAGGCCGAAGCCGAGCAAGCGCTGCGCCATCTCAACGAGACGTTGGAGCAGCGTGTCGAGGCGGAGGCGCGAGAGCGCGCTCGTATCTGGAATGTCTCCCAAGACCTGCTTGTCGTCGCCGACGCGGAAGGCAAATATCTCAGCGTGAATCCGGCATGGACCGCCACCCTCGGCTGGTCCGAAGCGGACTTGGTTGGCAAAACCTCGGAATGGCTGCTTCATCCGAACGACCGCGAGAAGACTCGCGCCGAAATCGCCCGATTGGCTGAGGGCCGCCGAACGCTGCGGTTTGAAAACCGGCTGCAACACAAGGATGGGACCTATCATTGGCTGTCCTGGACGGCGGTGCCCGACCGCGGCCTGACCTATTGCGTCGCCCGCGACGTCACCGAGCTTATGAATGCCGAAGAGCAATTGCGGGCATCGCGCCGGGAACTGGCAGCGGTGACGCGTCGGACCGCGATGGGCGAGATGACGGCTTCGATCGCGCATGAAATCAACCAGCCGCTGGCGACCATTGTGACGCGTGCCAATAGCGGCTTGCAGTGGCTCAACCGGACGGAGCCTGATCTCGACAAAGTGCGCGCGGTTCTGCGAGGAATCGTCAATGACGGTTACCGCGCCGGCGAAGTGATCGCCAGCATCCGTTCGATGTTCGGGAAAGATCGCTCTGAAAAGAGTGCTGTAAGCGTGACCGATATTGTCGGCAACGTTCTCGCGCTGGTTCACGAGGAATTGGACAGACACCAAGTGTCGGTGCAAAACGGCATGCTCCACGACCTTCCACCCGTGATGGCCGAACGCGTGCAGTTGCAGCAGGTGTTTCTCAACCTGTTCACCAATGCCATCGACGCGATGAGTTCGGTGACCGATCGCGCGAGAGTTTTGACGATAAAGTCGAGACTTTACGAATATGACCAGGTGTTGATCGCGCTGGAAGACTCCGGCACGGGCATCGATCCGAGCCACATGGACCGTATTTTCGATGCGTTCTTTACGACCAAATCCGATGGGATGGGAATGGGGTTGTCGATTTGCCGATCGATCATCGAGTCTCATGGCGGACATCTGTCGGTGATGCCGGGCCAACCTCACGGTTCGGTCTTTCAGATCGTTCTGCCGATCGTCGCACCCTAAGCAGCGCCGCACCGGCCTTTAGCCCGGCCTCACTCCTTGAGCCGCAGCAATACGAACTGCCGCAACTGATCGGCGATAACCGCAAGAATCAGCAGAACGCCGATTACCACTTCCTGGAGGTAGGATTGGATCTGCGCCAGGTCCATCCCGTTCTGGATGAGTCCGATGAAGACGGCACCGAGCACGACGTTGCCGATACTGCCGATGCCGCCCCGCATGCTCACGCCGCCGATGATGCAGGCAGCGATCGAGTCGAGCGGCATCGAGGCGCCGATATTGGCTTCGCCGGTTTCAAGTCGCGCCGTCAACAAAGCGCCGGCGATCGCGGCCAGCAGGCCGCATAGAACATACGCCATGAAAAGGTAGAAGCGCGTATTGATGCCGGAAAGACGCGATGCCTTGATGTTGCCGCCGATCGCATAGAAGTAGCGTCCCATGCGAGTCCAATTGAGCAGCACGTACATTGCGGCGAACAGGGCAGCCGTCACATAGACCGGCGATGGGATATCGAAGATCCGGCCGAAACTGAAGATGGTGCCAAAGGCGTCCGGAATGCCGTAGACCGGGACCCCGCTGGTCAAGGTCAGCGCGATGCCGAAACTGATCGCTGCGGTTCCCAGCGTCATGATGAATGGCGAGACATTGCAGACAGCGACGCCGAGACCGTTGACTATTCCGACCAGCGTTCCGGCGCCGACGCCGGCCAGAATGCCCAGCGTCAGTGTGATGGCGGTAGCGTCGGGATGGGCCGCGGCAAGGGGCGCCATCGTCAGTGCCGTGACGACCGACGTGATGGCGACGATCTTGCCGACCGAAAGATCGAACCCGCCGGTAAGAAGAGCCAGCATCTGCCCCATCGCGACGATAGCGAGATAGGTCGCCTGCCGCGCCACCGTGATCAGGTTGTCGATTGTGAGAAATCGCGGAGAAAGGGCCGTGAACGCCATGAGCGCTATGACCAGGAGAAACGGCAAGACACCGACCCGCACAAAGAGCCGCTGCAGGAGGACGCCAAAGCGCGACCAGCGACGCGGTTCCTGATCCATCAGGCTCGGGCCCGTTCGAAGAAATCGGCCAGCACACGATCCTGCGTGATCTGTCCGCCTTCGAGTTGCGCCCGCAGCTCGCCGCGGTACATGACATAGGTCCGATTGGTCAGATGCAGAATTTCCGCCAGATCCGACGAGATCAGCAAAATAGCGACGCCGCTTTCACAAAGATCGCGGATAAATTCATAGATCGCAACGCGTGTCCCCACATCGACGCCGACCGTCGGCTCGTCGAGGATGAACAGCTTGACGTTCGAGGCAAGCCCTTTCGCCAGGAGCACCTTCTGCTGATTGCCGCCGGAGAAGCGTTCAAGGTCGGCTTCGATTTTCGATGACGGCAAATTGAGTTGAAGCGCAAGCTGCCGAACCTTGGTTCGCTCGCCGGAGCGATCGATGAAGCCGAAGCGGGAAAAAGCTCCAGAACCCAGCCAAGGCAGCGAGACGTTCTCGCGTACGCCGCGCATCATGACCAAGCCTTCCTCGCGCCGGTCGGGCGGCAAATAGAAGGCACCCCGATCGAGCATCTTGCGGGCGGTTGTTCCGGTAACGTCTTGGCCATCAAGGACGATGCGGCCGGACGCCATCCGTTCGATCCCGAAGCAAGCGCGGCCGACCTCGGACTTGCCGCAGCCGACGAGACCGGCAAGCCCGACCACTTCGCCCGCCCGTACGGCGAGAGACACATTTCTCACCGCGCGATCGGCGGTGGTGAGGCTCGTGATTTCCAGAAGCGGCTTGGCCGGCTGATGCGCGATCTTGGGGAAGATTTGGCTGATAACGCGCCCGGTCATGAGTTGCAGGAGGCGCTCATCGTCGGCCTCCGCGACCGCAACGGTGGCCACGCGCTTGCCGTCACGCAGAACCGTTACCCGGTCGCCGATGCGGCGAATCTCGCTCATCCGATGGGTGATATAAACGATCCCGACACCGCGGCGTTTCGCCCGTTCAACCATCGCAAACAGCCGCTCCGCTTCGCGATCCGTGAGCGACGCCGTCGGTTCGTCGAGGATCAGTACCGATAAATCGGTGCAAAAGGCCTTGGCGATCTCGACCATTTGCTGCTCGGCGCGGCTCAGGTCGTAGACACGCTGTCGCGGCCGCAGGGGAAAGCCGAGCTCCTTTAGAATGGCGTCGGCGCGGCGATGCAATTCGGCTTTGTCGATAAAACCGTGGAGTGTGGCCTCGGCTCCGAGAAAGAGGTTTTCTTCGACATCGAGGGTCGGAACCAGCGAAAATTCCTGGAAAACGGCGCTGATGCCAAGGCTGCGCGCGTGGTGAACCCCGTGCAGGTCGACCTGTTGGCCGCGGAAGCTGATGTCGCCTTGTGTTGGACGATAGGCGCCGGCGAGAATTTGCGTGAGCGTCGACTTGCCAGCGCCGTTCTCGCCGAACAGTACGTGCACCTCACCGGCCAGGAGCTCAAAATCGATGCGGTCCAGCGCCAAAACGCCGGGAAACCGCTTCGACACGCCGCGGACTTGCATAACGGGCAAAGTCATGCCGGTGCCAGAGTCTGGCCGGGGCGACAACGTCTCCGTGGTCACGGCGTTGCCATGATCTGGGATCCGCGACTTAATTGACCGTGAAGACGGGCTTCCAGTCGGCGGGGGCGAGCGAGGAATCATAGTCGAAAGAGCTAATATTCGACTTGTCGATCACGTAAATCTTCGGACCGACGTGCTTGAGATAGTCCTTTCCCTCCAGGACGCGGACGGCCTGATCGATGGCTACTCGCCCCTGAACGACGGCGGAATCGGTCGGCGCCGCCATCACCCGACCGGCCTTGATGTTTTCGTAGACCCCGGGCGCGAAATAATACGCGAGGACCTCGATCTTGTCGGAGAGGTTGCGTTCGCGCAAAAGTTGCACGGCCGCTTCCGTGGTCGGCGACGTACCAACAATATATTTGATGGTCGGGCTCGCCTGTATCGTATCCTCGACCAGCTTCAGTTGCACTTCCTTCCCGGTGTCGCCGTATTTCGTCGCCACGACTTTGATCGCGCTGTCCTTAATGGCTTCGTTGAAGCCCTTGTTGCCGGCTTCGACCCAGCCCGCGCCGGGCGGACCCGGGAACCACGCCACCGCCGTCTCAGGCGAGCCTTTGCTATGGAGCTTGGCGATGTATTCGCCGGCCTTGTAGCCCATCGTTTCGAATGAGACGAGTGACTTCGCCGCGATGTCCTTGGACGATATCCCATTGACCAAATCGACGACCGGAATGTTCTTGTCGTGCAGTCGCTTCACCGTCTCGTTGAGCCCATCAAGTGAGATCGCGCCGACGACGACAGCCTGCGCGCCGTTTGAGGCGCAGTCCTCGATCTGCGAGATCTGCTTGGCCAGGTTGGTGTAGCCGCCGGCCTCGACCAGATGCATGGCGGCGCCGAGATCTTTTGCCTCTGTCGCGACACCGTAATCGACGGCGAGCCAGTAAGCGTCCTTGAGATGTGGAAACGAAACACAGATGTCCCACTTCTTGTCCGCCTTCTGAAGTGGCGCGTACATCACCTCGGTGACTGGGCTGCCCATATCGAACGCAGGTCTGTGCTCTTCGACGGGGAACGGATACCATTTTTTGTTCTGCGACTGTGCATCCGAACCCGCGAATGCCAACAACGCGCCAGCGGCAAGAGCCCCTGAAACCACGGCAGAGCGCATCATGGTTCGCCCTCCTGTGCTGTCGCGGGCAGTGCCATCAAGGCGTCAATTGCAGCGATCGTCTGCCGCTGCCCCGCTGAAACATCATTATCTGCTTGAGTGTTTCGCGATGTCAATTGCAGCATTGGGCGTCGCGTTGGCTATGGTCGTTCTGCCAGTTCATGCTGAGCGAAGAAGGCGAACGCCATCAATTGTAGGGCATTTGATCCACGCGTTGGCCCCTTATACATCGATATAAGCCGGCTCTTCCGAAGGTTGAATGGCAGGGTCTGCAGATGTTCTGCAAAGATACGCGACAGTAGGGTGGAAGATCGGTGTTTTACGGGCGTAGATTTCGTTGAAGCGTCGGTTGAACAGAGCGAGTGGGACAATGAGCAGGAACAATGCCGCGCTTCTGAGAATCCGGCGCCGGGCCGTTATGGTCCGCTGTTGGGCCGTCTTTTCGTCTGTTTCTGGTTTTGCTGGAATGGCCCTTGTAGCGTCTCGCTTCCTATAGCGCGCGCCTCTCAAGCGAGCGATTGGGAGAGGTCAATATCGGGAAGTAGGGAGCGGCTGCTTTCGAGCCTTGGCCGCCGGCGGTTCATACGTTGATATGAGCGGCTCCTGCCTAAAGTTGGATAGTGAGCCCCGCGAATTCGCCTCAAATTCTTGGGGAACGAGCGGCGTGTCGCGCGATTCCGACAGCTCCAGAGTTTTGCGCCTACGCCATGGCCCACCACGCGGATGAGCCGCGCCGAGGTTGGGTCCATGCGATCCGATGAAGTAGGGGGATTCACGATGCGTGCACGGCAGAGCTCCAAGGTCATCATTCCGAACCGGCGGAAGTTTTCCAGTGTCTCCACGCTGGGAATCGCCGCTGCAGCGGCGGCTGTCGCGATCATGCTCGCCGTCTCGGGCGGCATGGCCATTTCCGCGCAGGACAGGTACGCCTTGCAAGTCCCGGGCGGGCTCGCGTTCTCTGAGTTCAGGGGATACGAAGGCTGGCCAGTCATCGCGATCAGCGAGAACGGCGGCAAGATGGCTGTGATCTTGGGAAATCCCGAAACGATCGACGCCTATAAGGGCGGCGCGCCCGGCAATGGCAAGCCTTTCCCGGACGGCGCCAAGATAGCGAAAATTCACTGGATCCCGAAAACACAGGAAGCGTACCCCGGTCAGCCGATGGTGCCGGGTACTCAGCATGACGTTGATTTCATGGTGAAGGACAGCAAGCGGTTCGCGGACAGCGGCGGATGGGGATATGCCGAGTTCGAGTACGACCCCGCGGCCGAGACGTTCAGGCCCGGCACTGAGGCGGACAGTCCGCCGCAGGGGCACGATGCGAAGTGCGGTTTCGCCTGCCATACCATCGTGAAGGCGAGGGATTATCTGTTCACGGAGTACGGCAGCCGCTGAACGGTGAACGGCGCTGCTGTCACCCGCCTACACTTCGGCCGCCGCTGGCGCTGAAATCATCGAAGCGAAGGTCTGATAGGAGTCGGTCATGAATAACCGCGGGAACAACTGTCCACGCGTCTCGCGCCGTGCGGTGCTCGCCGGCACCGCGCTTGCGCTCGGCGCGGCTGCAACCGCTACGGCGGTCTCGCCTGCGGCGGCGCAGCAGAAGATCAGCCAGGCGGACGCTCAATATCAGACCACGCCGAAGGGCAACCAGCGCTGCGACGGCTGCGTCAACTTCCAGCCGCCGAATGCGTGTAAATTCGTCCAAGGCGATATCAGCCCGAGCGGCTGGTGCCAGATATTTGCACCGAAGAGCTAGTGCAGGACGACCGGCGTTTCATCGGGGCGTAGCCCTAAGAACTCAAGACGCCGCCTGAATCCGGGATCGGTCAATTTGCCGACGCGGATCGTCACCGGGAACCAGGTAGTCGAGGCCCAACGGGCCGATGGCTGTGACCTGGGTGACATACTCACCGGATTTCGCCCAGTGGAAGTGATGGGTTTCGCCGGGCAGAACGATGACGCTGCCGGGTGGATAGGCCTTCAGCTTGTCGGCGTCGAACTGATCGCCAAGGCCGATGTAGAAAACGCCGGACATGACCGTGTAGATGCGGTCCTCAGGATGTTTGTGCGGCATCAGCTGCACGCCGGAGGGCACCTTGACCCTGATCACGTAGGGGCCAGGCTCCGAGGGGTGACCGACGACAACGGCGAGGCGGACCGAAGGCGGGAACGCCGGGAACGGCTTCCAGTCGATGTCCTCCGGCAGGATCGATCTGAAAACCTCTTCCCCCGGCTGGTGGGCTCTGGCCATTGTCGTCTTCCTTGATTTTATGGTTCCGCCCGCAACTTGACTGCAACGCGCGTCACCGAACCGCTTCGTTGCGAATCTTCGCCACGTCCTTTGCGGTCACTTTGGATGGCTCGCTGCCGAGGCGTCCGGTGACGTAATTGGCGACGGCTGCGATCTCGGCGTCGGAATAGGCAAGGCCAAAGGCCGGCATGGCGATGATGTCTGGTGGCGTGTGCCGCGTGCCTCCGGAGAGCACAATCTGGACGACATTGGTTGCCGTCGGATCGTTGACCGCGCGGGCGCCGGTCAGCGTGGCGTAGGGCGAGATGGCGCTGACGCCCGTCCAGTTGTGACAACTCGCGCAGGCCTGCTCAAACACCTTTCTGCCGGCGACGTCCGCCGTTGCGCCGCCTTTCTTGGGCGACGGCGGCGCCGGCGGTGCGATCGTCGACGGCTCCGACGACGTCACCGGCGGAATGCTGCGCACGTAGCTAACCAGCGCATGAATGTCAGCTGGCGCCATCTGGCTAAAGCTCCGGTCGATCGCTTCGCCCATCGGCCCCGCCGCCGTGCCGCGACCCGGAGCGTGACCCTTGGCAAGATAGGAAAACACCTCGTCGTCAGTCCAAGCACCGATGCCCGTAGCCTTGTCAGACGTAATGTTGAAGGCTCTCCAGCCCGCCGTTAAGGCGCCCGAAAATTTTTTACGGTTGTCGAGCGCAAAGGCAAGGTTTCGCGGCGTGTGGCATTCGCCGCAATGCGCCAGCGCCTCGGCGACATAGGCGCCGCGGTTCCACTCGGCGCTCCGCGCCGTATTAGGCGCAAAACGGGTATCGGCATTGAAGAACGCCGACCAGAAAATCATCGACCAGCGCTGATTGAACGGGAACGCGAGCGTGTCAGCGCGATCGGCGACATGCACCGCCGGCAGGCTGAACAAATAGGCCTTGATCGCCAAGGCGTCCGCGTCGGTTATGTAGGTGTAGGACGGATACGGCATCGCCGGATAAAGCCGTACACCATTCCGCCGCACGCCGCGCTGCACGGCGTTGAGAAAATCGGCATCGCTGTAATTGCCGATGCCGGTGTCCTTGTCGGGCGTGATATTGGTGGAATAAAGCGTGCCGAACGGCAGCGGAATCGCCAGGCCGCCGGCATAGTCGGCGCCGCCTGGGGCCGTATGACAAACCATGCAATCGGCAGCCCGCGCCAGATACTCGCCGCGCTTGACCACGTCCGCATTGGCCAGTGTCGCAGGAACTCCGGTCGGATCGGCGGCGTGATAATCCGACAGCGCAACCGTCGATCCGCCAGCGAAGGCCATCGCTCCGGGATTGAATGTCCGCCAGCCGACGACCGCCAGAACGATCAGGGCGACGATAGCAATGATAATGACGATGCGCGTGCGCATGATAATCACGCCTTGTTGACCGCAATCGCGGCGCGGTCGATCGGCAGCCGGCGCAATGCGACGCCGGTCGCGGCGTAGATCGCGTTGCGCAGTGCCGGGGGACCTGCCGTGCAGCCGGTTTCGCCGATACCGCCCGGGCTCTCGCCGCTCTTGATCACATGCACCTCGATATTGGGCACCTGGTCGATGCGCAGCATGCGGTAATCGTTGAAGTTGGACTGCCGCACGCGGCCCTTCTCGATGGTGATCTCGCCGTACAATGCGGCGGTGAGGCCGAAAATCAGACCGCCCTGCAGCTGGGCTATGATGGTGTCGGGATTGACCGCGATGCCGGTGTCCACCGCCGAGGTCACGCGGCGCAGATGCACCTCGCCGTCGTTGTCCACCTCCGCCTCGACGACGGTGGCGATGAAGCTGGCGAACGACGGCTGTGCGCAGACGCCGCGTCCGGTCCTGGCCGGCAGCGGCTTTCCCCAATCGGATTTTTCCGCCACCAGATCCAGCGCAGCCTTCAAGCGCGGATTACTCCCCAGCATGCCGCGGCGGAAATCGATGGGATCCATTCCCGCCTTGCGCGCCAGTTCGTCCATGAAGCATTCGATGGCGAAGACGTTATTGTTCGGTCCGACGCCGCGCCAGAATCCGGTCGTCACACCGGGCGGCTCGGCGCGCACATATTCGACTAGGCGGTTGGGAATGTCGTAAGGCATGTCGACGGCGCTATCGACCGCGTCGATATCGATGCCGTTGATGAATATCGACGGCGCCCACCGCGCCATCACCGAGGAGCCGGTCACGCGATATTTCCAGGCCGCAATCTTGCCGCCCGACAAGCTTGCCGAAATCACGTCGCGATAGACCGGGCGGTAGATATCGTGCCGGATATCCTCTTCCCGCGTCCACACCACCTTTATCGGCGCATCGACATGCCGGGCGATACGCACGGCGGACGTCACCATGTCGGTTTCGAGCCGGCGGCCAAACCCGCCCCCGAGGTAGTGGTTGTGCACCGTCACCTTGTCGACGGGAACGCCCGCGGCTTCCGCCGCGGCCGACTGAACGCGCGTGATGACCTGGGTGCCGATCCATATTTCGCAGGCGCCCGGGGTAAGCCGCACGGTGCAGTTCAGCGGCTCCATGGTCGCGTGCGCCAGGAACGGCAATTCGTAGTCGCCTTCGAATCTGTCGCCCTGCGTCAGACCTTTGGCGATGTCGCCGACGGATTTCGCGACGACGCCATCTTGCTTGCTGGCCGCGCGCAATTTCGCCCAGATCTCGTTCGAACTGAGCTGCGCGTTCGGCCCTTCGTCCCAGGTCACCACAAGTGCATCGAGGCCCTTCTCGGCGGCCCACATGTGGTCGCCCACGACCGCGACCAAATCGTCCAGCACGACAACCTGGCGAACGCCGGAGATATTCTTGGCGGCGCTGTCATCGACGTGAGCTACTTTGCCGCCGAATACCGGGCATGCGGCCAGAGTGGCAAATTTCATTCCGGGAACCATCGCATCGATGCCGTAGACCACTTTGCCGTCGGTCTTGTTCGGCGTGTCGAGGCGCTTGAGCGGCTTTCCGATCAGCGTGAAGTCTTTCGGATTCTTCAACGGCGGATCTTGCGGTACCGGCAGTGCGCTTGCGGCATCCACTAGCTCGCCGTAAGCCAGCATGCGCCCGCTCGCCGCGTGCATAACTTGGCTGTTCGCCGCGCTGCAGCTCGCCGCGTCGACTTGCCATTGCTGCGCCGCGGCCTGCACCAGCACGGCTCGCGCCCCCGCGCCGGCCTTGCGTAGCGGTGTCCAGAACGCGCGTATCGAGTTGGAGTTGCCTGTAGCCTGCATTCCGAGCATCGGATTGGCATAGAGCTTCTCGTCCGGCGGCGCGTGCTCCAACACGACCCGCGCGAAGTCGCCATCAAGCTCCTCGGCGATGATCATCGCCACCGCCGTATAGACGCCCTGGCCCATCTCCACTTGCGGCATGACAAGCGTCGTCTTGCCCGAATGGTCGATGCGGATAAATGCATTGGGCGCAAACTGACCGGCTGTGCTGTCGGGCGCTTGCTCCGGCTCGTTGACCGGCGCCGCCCGCAGTGGAAGATGGAACGCGAGCACAAATCCGCCTGCCAGACCGCTCTTGATCAGAGCGCGGCGCGACGGCGCAGCCGGGCGTTTTTTAAGCGCGCGCATCGTCGCCTCCTAGACTTCGACCGCGGCGCGCTTGATCGCCTCGCGGATTCGCACGTAGGTGCCGCAGCGGCAGATATTGCCCGCCATGGCGGCGTCGATGTCGGTATCGTCGGGACGCGGATTGGCGGCGAGCAGCGCCGCCGCCGACATGATCTGGCCGGACTGGCAATAGCCGCACTGAATCACTTCCAGGTCGAGCCAGGCTTTTTGCACTTTGGCGCCGGCGGGCGTGGCGCCAACACCTTCGATCGTGGTGACCGCGCGATTGCCGACCAGACCGATCGCCAGGAGGCAGGAGCGCACCGGGCTGCCGTCGATATGCACGGTGCAGGCGCCGCATTGCGCAATGCCGCAGCCGAACTTGGTGCCGGTCATGCCCAATACGTCGCGCAGCACCCAAAGCAGCGGCGTATCAGCATCAACATCGACGCTGTGGGCATTTCCGTTGATTTCGATAGTGAAGGCCATGACAACCACCCCGATGACGATTGCCCGAATACCAACGGGCTTAGGTCAACGATCACCAGCCATCAGGCGTGCATCTGATCGGCGACGACGGGTTGTGCGGGTCGCATTGGATATAGGCCCCACCGGGGGCGTTAGCTGACACAGCCACAGTTCCGCTGGCCAGAAACGCCAGTATCAGAATAATCGTTCTCGCGACCATCATCGCTCTCCGACGCTATCGGGCGCTACCGCCCTTGCGCAGCCTCGACGCATCCGTCGAACAGCGCTGCAGTACCCATTGTCGGATTTTAGGGACGGATGGGATTGCGCTCCATCGCACTAGCGTTTCCGCAAGTACAACGAAGGACTCATCCCGCTTACACCTCGGTATGAGGACGTCCGTAATGTGCCCAGCGGTTCAGCGTTTTGAGCCCCGGCGGACGGGTTTCTTGGGGCTCACCTTGAGGATGGGCTGGGTTGCGGGTCGATCTGTACGGTGGCTGTCATGCCGGCCACCAAGCGAATGCCGTCCGGCACGTGATCGATGTGGATCCGCACCGGCACGCGTTGGGCCAGACGCACCCAGGTGAAGATCGGATTGACCGAGGCTAATCCTGCCTCGTCCGGCAGCGCATTCGGGATGTTGATGCCACGGGCAACGCCCTGGACATGGCCGCGAACGAGTTGGCGGTAGCTCAGCAGCTTGATGGTTGCCGGGTCGCCGTCATGGATCTTGCCGAGACTGGTCTCCTCGAAATAGCCGTCGACCCAGAAAGAATCGGTGTCGACGACGGAGATCCGCCGCTGGCCGACACTGGCGTAATCGCCGAGCTGCGCCAGCAGATTGGTCACAAAGCCGTTAACCGGAGAGAGGATGCGTGTGCGCGTGAGATTCACCCGTGCGTGATCCAGGTTGGCCTGGGCCTGCTGATAGGCGGCTTGCGCGGCCAATGCGCTGCTGGCGTAGCTCTGCTGCTCCTCCTGCGTGACCGCCAGATCGTTGAGTTTCTGCCTGCGATTGGACTCCGCCTCTTTGTTATCCCAATCAGCCTTCGCCTGCAGCACGGCGGCCTCGCCTTGGCGCACAGCGATGACATAGTCGGTCGGGTCGATCACCATCAGCAGGTCGCCTTTATGCACGAACTGGTTGTCGGCCACCGGCAATTCGACAATTCGTCCGACCACTTCGGGCGCCATCGTGACGACATAAACGCGCACCGTGCCGTCGCGCGTCCAGGGCGTGCCCATGTAGACCTGCCAGGCCGCGTAGGCGAGCAAGACCGCGAGCACGACCGTACCCAGTGTGATCAGAACTGGGACGAGCCGGCTGTGAAAGTTGGTGTTGTCTCGGGCGCGAGGCACCAGTGACGGGACATCGCCACCATCACCCTTTGTCGCGCCGCGGTCCGATTTGAGTTCGACCTGAGACATTCCTGCACCTCAACGCGCGACGACCAGGACGATGGACGATAATACGATCGTGTAGACCGCGACCGCGAACAGCGCCTGGTGCCAGACGTGCCGCAACACGCCGAAATGGTTCGCCACCCCGCGCAACGCCACCGAGACAAGCCAAGCCACCACCATCATCGCCGAGATCGGAGCGACATAGACGCCGAAGATGTTGAGCTCGGAAAAATGCATCACGTCGCTCCGAAATCGAAATAGGCGGCATGCTGCGCCAAGGCCTCCGACATTGCGAGAATGCTGCCGCGCGCGCGGAGCCTGATCCATGCTCCCGGCTTTGTGTCGGGGAGCACTGTGATCATCCGATCGACTCGGCCAAGGCGTTCGATCGCGAGTGCGCTGTCGCCGCGCGCCACGGCGTCAAGTGCCGCATCGAGCTCATCCTGCAGGTCGAACCGGTGAGCAATACGGCGCAGACGAATGATCTCGATGCCGATCGAAAGGGCAGTCAGGAGCTGTGCGCGTTGCAACGGATCGGCCTGATCCGGGAGCGCCCGGAGGTGGCCATAGATGCGGGCCCGCCAATCGACCGCCGTTCGCGGGATCGGTCCCCGCGTCAGACGGCGCAGGTCCCACAGCGTGAGCAGCAGAAGCCGGCGGGTTCGTATTGCCGGCGATAACGGCGGCAGCAAACGGAAGGAGAGCGCGCCCACGACTCCCCCGGCGACGTCCGCCAAAGCCGCATTATAGAATTGCTGAGTGTCGTAGTTCATCTGGTTCGCGGGCCCGAGCATCAGTATGAAAAACGCCGCCATGAGCGTTCCGATGGCTGGCTGCTCCACCATGAGCGCGCCGGCTGGAAACAGGACAAGGCCGATCGCGAAGCTGAAACCGGCAAAGCCGTCGATGCCGGGCAGCACGGCAAATTTGACGGTCGCTGCGAAAACGGCGGCCAATCCGAGCGCGGCCACGATGCCCTTAGCGGCGGCATAAGCCTCATCGCCTCTCGCCGAGAGGAAGATCACAACCAGCGCGGCGAAGGTAATGGCCCCGACGCCATTCGGCCATGCGGTCGCGACCCAGAACAGCTCAACCGCACCGATTGTAACGAAAACGCGCGCTCCATTCACGAATGCGGGAAGCAGATCCGGCACATGGAACCGGACAGGCCGATATACGCGAATGGCGTCAACTGGATCGACCAGCAGCACCAATCCATTGAGTGCCCGCTCAATGCCAATCAGCGCTGCGGCTGTTCGGGCGGTTAACAATCGGGCCGATGGTGTGCGGACCGGCAGTGCGGTCAAAGCCCGCACCGCTTTGCGGTAGGCCTTACGCACACCCGACGGATCGACCAGCCAGCTTGATGCCGAATGAAGCTCTGGTGGAAGATTGTGCCGGACCAGGCCCGCCCCCCGTCGGGCCTGGTCAATCGGCAGCAACCCAAGATGACGGGCCACTGCTTGCCAACTGTAAATGGCGGCGAACAGGCCATCCACCGCCGCCTGCAATATCGGAGAATCAGGGCGCAAGTCCGAGGCCTCTCCGAGCGCTTCGTCGATGACGGAGTCGAGCGCGATGACACGTCGGATGAGCTCGCGCCGAACGTTGAGCGCCGCCGACCGATCCGTCTCCACCTGCGACAACGCGCCGACGAATCTCTCGGCGATCTCTGCCGAGACCGCAGCAAGCTGGGCGGCCAGCCGACGCCGCGCGCCACCGAGATCGGATGCGACGAGAATGGCCCCCGCACAGATGATGCCGATAAACACATCGCTGGCGCGAGCGACCGCCAGCAGGAAAACACCACTACTGGTGCCGCCGGTCGCGCCGAGCTCGGCGTTCGCAATGATGATCGCCGAGAAGCCGGCGAGTGCCGGGGCGAAGGTCGCCAAGTTGCGCAGCAGCGTGGTCGCAAAACCGCATGCGGTTCCCCAGAGCGCCAAGCCAAGGAGGAACCCAACGCGGTTTTGCGGAAAGCACGCGCTCAGCACCACGATCGCCACCGCCCCGGTCGCCGTGCCGATCATATAAAACCAGCTCTTGCGCAGCGAGGCGCCGAGGCTTGGCAGACAGACGATTGCCGCGGTCACGCCAGCCCAGTACGCGTCATCGAGCTCAAGCCAAAACGCGACGTAGAGTGCAAGGCAAACTGCAGCCCAGACGCGCAAGCCCAACACAAGCGGCGGCGTCAAGGATCGCAGCAGTTCCGCCAGTCGACTTCGGTCCGCCAAGTGGGCCCCGGACAGGCTAGGGGGCCAAGGTCTTAAGGCGGACGTTATCGGCATATTTGATCGCGCCCCTCAAGACCTCGTTGGATTTGATCTCTCGTTGACGCGCTGACCTATTGTGGGCGCTGAAGTTGGCCACGCGACGCAAAGCAGCACGCGTGGCTGGCCGCTCAAACACGCCCGAGTGGCGAGTTTAGTGCGGCGAGGCAATTCCACCATACCGCCTTGGTGTTGCGGCACTTATACGATGGTTTGTGTGGCGGTCCCGCGCCGCGGCCGGACCGACCAAAATGCGCTGCCGAGGATGGCGGCTGACCCAGCTGTTGGCGTCTACGGCAAGTCGCTGCACCGCTCAGATGGCACGATAGGCCAGGTCGGATAAGTTGTTGCTCGCAATCAGGCGACGATAAGCCGCCACCTCGTAACGCCGGCAGGCAGCGTGGGCCTGCTCCTCGGTCCTGTGCTCCGAGAGGACTGTCAGCGTTTGTTCATTGAAGGCGGACCATGTGCCGGTAACGGGGCTGCGCGACACACCAAAGATAGGCACAGCCCGTTCCGCCGAGCGAAAAT
>JBEKRD010000056.1:0-32712 GCA_049519075.1 Xanthobacteraceae bacterium
GAACGAACTGCAAAAACAGGACTGCAAAAACCGACTTAAGCTATTGCAATATCTCACTTATGGCGGAAGGGGTGAGATTCGAACTCACGAGACGGTTGCCCGCCTGCCGGTTTTCAAGACCGGTGCCTTAAACCACTCGGCCACCCTTCCGTCCGGAGGCGATGGGTTAGCAGAGAGGCGCGGGGAGGGCAAAAGTAAAGATTTTTCGACCCAGCTCGCCCTGTCGGTCCGGCAGCGAAATTAGGACGCGGGCACTACTCAGCGGAAAGCCCACCGGCCGTTTCGATGAAACGAACGATGGTTTGCACGCCGTCGCCTTGGCGCAGATTGGTCATGACATAGGGCCGTGTGCCGCGCATTCGCTTGGCGTCCGTTTCCATCTTCGGCAAAGACGCCCCGACATAGGGGGCGAGGTCGGTCTTGTTGATGACCAGAAGGTCGGAGCGCGTAATGCCCGGTCCGCCTTTGGACGGTATTTTATCGCCCGCCGCCACGTCGATCACATAGATCGTCACGTCGGCGAGTTCCGGCGAGAACGTCGCGGCAAGATTGTCGCCGCCGGATTCGATCAGCACCAGATCGAGCTTGGGAAACTTTGCCCGCATGTCGGCGATCGCCGCGAGATTCATCGAGGCGTCCTCGCGGATTGCGGTATGCGGGCAGCCGCCGGTCTCCACGCCGGCGATACGCTCCGCATCGAGTGACCCCGCCCGCACCAAGAACTCGGCGTCCCATTTGGTGTAGATATCGTTGGTGATGGCGGCGATGTCGTATTTGACGCGCATGGTTTTGCACAGCGCATCCATCAATGCGGTCTTGCCGGAGCCGACCGGGCCGCCGATGCCGACACGAAGCGGGCCATTGGGCGTGGGCATTTTGCGATCCTTGTATTTTGTCGCGTGATCTTATCCGAAAACCGGCATCCACTTTTCGGGATCATGCGCTAGCTGCGAAACAAACGCGTGTACTGCGTTTCGTGCAAGATGCTGGCGAGATCGGCACGAAAGCACGCACTGCCGAGATCGTCGAGCGTCGCGGTCGACGCGCGTTGCGCCGTCGTTGCGATGGCGGGTTCGAGCGCTTTCAGCAATCGCTGGCTATCGGTGTGGCCGAGCGGGATCAGCCGCCCGCCCGCGGAAATCCAATTGGCCGCGACCGCCGTCATGAAGGCATGCAACGCAGGGCGCAGAGGGATGCCGTGGCCGGCGCAGGCCGTGGCGACAGCGATGGGATAAGCCACCGGGCCGGGGCGCAGTTCGCGCAGCTTGGTCAGCGCTGCACAGGGCCACGCTGCGTCGGTCACCTCAACAAATGCGCGGCCGAGCGTGGTGGTTTCGAGGTGGCGCTCGCGCGACGGCACGAAGGCCGCGGCCAATTCGGCGAGGGCGACGATGGCGGCATTGTCGCCGCCCGTCACCGCGCCATGGGTGTGCGCAAAGAAAATTCCGTCATTGATCCCTGCGCCCATCGTCAGCATCGCCGTAAGCCAATCACGCAAACTCTCGGCGCCGGTGATATCGCCAGCTTCCACCGCCCATTCGATGCCGCTTGAATAGGAAAAGGCGCCGATCGGATAGGCCGGCGAGAGCCAGATCATCAGCCGATATAAAGCGGCTTCCGACAATGTCGTTGCGTCGGCTGGCACAAACTGCGGCATCTCGGCCCGCCGCATGCGTTTCTCACCGGCCATGATCGTGACGATGGTCGTCAGGGTGGCGATGCTCGGCCGCCGCTGTATAGGCGCCGCGCTCCGGGTCGAAGGGCGCCTCGATCTCGATGGCCTCGGCACCGAGCTGGACGACCATGTCGGCGATCACGTGATCGCGCCGGATGCGCAGCGCATCGGGCAAGAGCTGCGTCGGCAGATGCCGATTGCCGAGATGCCAGGCGACGCAAGCGAGATGGCGCGCGTCTTTGCCTCGGATTTCAAGGAGCGGCTCGGGAGCGGCGACGACGCCGATCAAGCGGCCGTCCTCCAGCACCAGCGCGTCGCCGCCGCGCAGTTCGGCGGCGGCCGGCAGATCGAGCAGAAACGCAACGCCCTTCGACCCGGTCATGGCAAGCCGGCGGCGGTGACGATCGTCGTAGTCGAGCACGACGTTATCGGCGGTCTCGCCTGACCAGCTCGCCGCCTTCTTGATTGCGATCGCACGCATGACAATCGGTCGCCGCCTTTTTCGGGTCAGAACAGAAAATACCGCTGGGCCATCGGCAAGACCTCGGCGGGCGCGCAGGTGAGGAGTTCGCCGTCGGCGCGCACTTCGTAAGTCTCCGGATCGACTTCGATGTGCGGGGTCGCATCGTTGTGGATCATGCTTTTTTTCGAGATCTTGCCGCGAGTGTTCTGCACTGCCACGAGCTTTTTCTGGATGCCGAGCTTCCTGGCAAGTCCGCCTGCCACCGCGGCCTTTGAGGCGAACACCACCGACGAGGCGGTGCGGGCGCGGCCATAGGCGCCGAACATTGGCCGGTAATGCACCGGCTGCGGTGTCGGGATTGAGGCGTTGGGATCGCCCATCGGCGCTGCGACA
Organism: Xanthobacteraceae bacterium; assembly: GCA_049519075.1. Classification (GTDB taxonomy): domain Bacteria; phylum Pseudomonadota; class Alphaproteobacteria; order Rhizobiales; family Xanthobacteraceae; genus BOG-931. The sequence goes on from JBEKRD010000056.1 coordinate 2,532, forward strand.
ATCGAGCCGCCTTTGACGATGCAATCCGGCTTCACGCCAAAGAAGGCCGGCGACCACAATACCAGGTCGGCAAGCTTGCCCTTCTCCACCGAGCCGATCAGTTTCGACACGCCATGCGCGATGGCGGGGTTGATGGTATATTTGGCGATATAGCGCTTCACCCGGACATTATCGTTGTCGCCCTTTTCCTGGGGCAGGGCGCCACGCTGGGTTTTCATTTTGTCGGCGGTCTGCCAGGTGCGAATGATGACTTCGCCGAGCCGGCCCATGGCTTGGGAGTCCGACGACATCATCGAGATCGCGCCGATGTCGTGCAAAATGTCTTCCGCCGCGATCGTTTCCTTGCGGATGCGGCTTTCGGCAAACGCCAAATCCTCCGCGATCGCCGGATCGAGATGGTGGCACACCATCATCATATCGAGATGCTCGTCGACCGTGTTTTTGGTATAGGGTCGCGTCGGATTGGTCGACGATGGCAATACGTTTTTAAGGCCCGCGACTTTGATGATATCGGGCGCGTGACCGCCGCCGGCGCCTTCGGTGTGGAAGGCGTGAATGGTGCGGCCCTTGAAGGCCTTGATGGTGTCCTCGACGAAGCCCGACTCGTTCAAGGTGTCGGAATGGATCATCACCTGCACGTCGTAGTCGTCGGCGACCGACAGGCAGCAGTCGATGGCCGCAGGCGTCGTGCCCCAGTCCTCGTGCAGCTTCAGCGCGCAGGCGCCTGCCTTGATCATTTCCTCAAGCGCCGCCGGCCGCGAGGCATTGCCCTTGCCGGCGAAACCGAGATTCACGGGGAAATCGTCCGCGGCCTGGATCATGCGCCCAAGGTGGAACGGTCCGGGTGTGCAGGTGGTGGCGAAGGTGCCATGCGCCGGTCCGGTGCCGCCGCCGAGCATCGAGGTGACGCCCGACATCAAGGCTTCGTCGACCTGCTGCGGACAGATGAAGTGAATATGCGTGTCGAAGCCGCCAGCGGTGAGAATCTTGCCCTCGCCGGCAATCACTTCGGTGCCCGGGCCGATGATAACGCTGACATTAGGCTGAATATCGGGATTGCCGGCCTTGCCGATGGCAAAAATATTGCCGTCCTTGATGCCGACATCGGCTTTGACGATACCCCAATGGTCGACGATCAGCGCATTGGTAATTACAGTGTCGACCGCGCCCTGGCGGTTGGTGATCTGGCTCTGCCCCATGCCGTCGCGGATCACTTTGCCGCCGCCGAATTTCACCTCCTCGCCGTAGACGGTGAAGTCCTTCTCGACTTCGATGATCAGATTGGTGTCGGCGAGCCGGACGCGGTCGCCCGTCGTCGGACCGAACATGTCGGCGTAAACCGAACGGCTGATTTTGCGTGGCATGGCGGGGCCTTTAGAGTTTTCCCATGATGGCTTGGCGGAAGCCGTAGACCGTTTTCTTGCCGGCAAGCGCCACCAGATCGACGTCGCGTGTCTGCCCTGGCTCGAAGCGGACCGCAGTTCCGGCGGCGATATCGAGCCGCATGCCGCGCGCCTTCTTGCGGTCGAATTTCAGCGCCGGGTTGGTCTCGAAGAAATGGTAATGCGAGCCGACCTGGATCGGCCGGTCGCCGGTATTGGATACCGTGAGCGTAACGCCGCGGCGGCCCTTGTTGAGTTCGATCTCGCCGTCCTTGATGAAATATTCGCCGGGAATCATTTTGCCCTCATCGGATCGGCTCATGCACGGTGACAAGCTTGGTGCCGTCGGGAAAGGTCGCCTCGACCTGAATGTCGGGAATCATTTCGGCGATGCCGTCCATCACTTGGGCGCGCGTGAGCACATGGGCGCCTTGCTCCATCAGCTCGGCGACGCTGCGGCCGTCGCGGGCGCCTTCGACAATGAAGTCGGAGATCAGCGCGACCGCCTCGGGATGGTTGAGCTTGACGCCGCGCTCAAGGCGCCGCCGGGCCACCGTCGCGGCCATCGCGATCAAGAGCTTGTCCTTTTCACGCGGTGTGAGATGCATGTCGCCCTCAGTTCAGCCACAGCCGCGGCAAGGGCGCAGCGTCGAGCGCCGTCAACACGGTCATCAGATCGCGGCGCAGTATGGCGCCGTCGGCGGCAACCAGCCGTGCAACCGCGAGGCCATTCCATGCGGAGACCCCGGCCGCGCCGGCCAAATTGTCCGTCATTGCCCGCACGGCCGCAATGTCTTTGTCGCCGCCGGGGATTTTCATAATGGTGGCGACGGCGACGCCGCCGGACGCGCTTGCCGGCTGCGCCAGACACTGCGCGATCATGCCCTCGATGCGGACGGTTTCGGCGAAGGCAAGCGCGCCGTCGATATGCACGCGCCAACGATCGAACAGCCGGCCCAGAACGACGGATTCACCCATGGCGGAGCGGCCGAATACGATCGCCTCGGCGAGCAGGAGGCTAGCGCCACGCTCCAGCGCGACGTCGATTGTCCGCCGCAACCGGAGCTGGTCGAACAGGATCGTCTCCTGCGGCAGCCATGTCAGTGCGCCGCCGCGACTGACGGCGAGCTTGACGCCAATCTCGGTATCCGCACCGAGCGAGCGGTAGATTTTTTCCGCGGCGGCAGTGGTCACGCTCAACCGCGCGCCGGCGCCAACCGACATATCGATGTCAAAGCGATCGCCGCCGGCCATGCCACCGGCGGTGTTGACGATGACGGCGTCGAGGGTGTCGTGCCGGTCGCTCCTTGGGAAGCGCACCCGCAGCGAGCCCGCTTCATGCACGCGGCTGCGCCGGCTCGTCCCAGCCTCGGCGCTAACGGTAAGCGCAATGCGGCCGACCGCGCGGTTGCCGGCGAAGGTCTTGCTGCCTAGCGACGGGCTCGGGCTCATGGTCGGTGATGCATCGAACGGCGAACGGCCATGCAGCAATAGCCCGCATTAAAGGTCACGCGTCAATTGGCCTTGTATCTGAGAACGAAAGTTCAAATCGCCATGGCTTGCTTGAGCGCGGCTTCGTCGAGATCGTCGCGATTGCAGGAGTAGACGATGGCGCCGCGATCCATGACCACAAAATGGTCGCCGAGTTCGCGGGCGAAGTCGAGATATTGCTCGACCAGCACAATGGCGATCTTGCCTAGCGAACGCAAATAGGTGATGGCGCGGCCGATATCCTTGATGATCGACGGCTGGATGCCTTCGGTCGGTTCGTCGAGCAAGAGAAGCCGTGGCCTTGTCACCAGCGCGCGGCCGATCGCGAGCTGTTGCTGCTGGCCGCCCGAGAGGTCGCCGCCGCGCCGGCGCAGCATGCTCTGGAGCACCGGAAACAGCGTGTACACGTCATCGGGTATGTTGCGTTCGTTGCGTTTGAGCGGCGCGAAACCGGTCCGCAAGTTCTCTTCGACTGTCAACAGCGGGAAAATTTCCCGGCCTTGCGGCACATAGGCAATGCCGCGGCGGGCGCGGTCGGGCGGCCGTAACGCCGTGATGTCATTGCCTTCCCAGGTGATCGTGCCACCGCTCACCGGATGTTGGCCAGCCAGCGCGTCGAGCAGGCTCGTCTTACCCACCCCGTTCCTGCCAAGCACGCAAGTCACCTTGCCCGGTTCGGCCTTGAGCGACACCGCGCGCAGCGCCTGCGCGGCGCCGTAATGAAGATTAATGGCGTTTGCATCGAGCATAAGACTATCGTCCCAGATAAACTTCCACCACGCGGTCGTTCTGCGAGACCTGATCGATCGTGCCCTCGGCCAGCACCGAACCCTCGTGCAAGCAGGTCACCTTGACGCCGAGCTCGCGCACGAATGTCATATCGTGCTCGACCACCACGACGGTACGATCGCGGTTAATCTGCTTGAGTAGCTCCGCCGTCTGGTGCGTTTCCACATCGGTCATGCCGGCGACCGGCTCGTCAACCAGAAGGAGCTTCGGCTCCTGCGCCAACAACATGCCGATTTCGAGCCATTGCTTCTGGCCGTGCGACAGGCTGCCGGCGAGGCGGTCGCGCATGGCGGTGAGGCGGATGATCTCCAGCAATTCGTCGATGCGGCGATGTTCCGCGGGAGTTTCCTGCCAGAACAGCGATGAGCGCGCCCGGCGGTCGGATTTCAGCGCAAGCTCGATGTTGTCGAAGACGGTTTGGCTGTCGAAGACGGTAGGTTTCTGAAACTTACGGCCGATGCCGAGCTCGGCGATTTCGGTCTCGTCGAGCCGGGTCAGGTTGTACTGGCCATCAAACATGACGTCGCCCGTGTCTGGCCGGGTCTTGCCGGTGACCACGTCCATCATGGTAGTCTTGCCGGCGCCGTTCGGGCCGATGATGGCACGCATCTCTCCGGGCTCGACCATAAATGATAGATTGTTCAGCGCCTTGAAGCCGTCGAATGAGACGCTGACGCCGTTCAGATATAAAAGCGCACTTGTGAGGGGTTCCATTGTGCGCTCCTCATTCCGCCGGGGCTGGTTCCGGCGGCGGCCCGGTCACCCCGTCTTCGGCGGCGGCCGAAGCCCGATCGCGCTTGAGCGCAGTCCAATGCCGCATCGTGCCGATGATGCCGCGCGGCAGCAGCAGCGTTACCGCGACGAACAGACTGCCGAGCAGGAACAGCCAGTAGGGTGCCAGCGGTCCGGACGTAAAGAACGTCTTGGCGTAATTGACCACCACCGCGCCCAGCGCCGCCCCGATGAGCGTGCCGCGGCCGCCGACCGCGACCCAGATCACCGCTTCGATGGAATTGCCCGGTGCAAACTCGCCCGGGTTGATGATGCCGACCTGCGGTACGTAGAGCGCTCCCGCCAGGCCCGCCATACACGCGGAGAGCGTGAACACGAACAGCTTGTAGGACTCGACCCGATAGCCCAGGAACCGCGTACGGGATTCGGCATCGCGAATAGCGATCAGCACCTTGCCGAACTTCGAACCAATGATGGCACGGCACAAGAGGAAGCAGAGGATCAGCATCAGACACGATATTGCGAACAGCGCATTGCGCGTTGCCTCGGCCTGTACATTAAAGCCAAGGATGTCTTTGAAGTCGGTGAGGCCGTTATTGCCGCCGAAGCCGAAATTGTTGCGAAAAAAGCCCAGCATCAGCGCGTAGGTCAACGCCTGGGTGATGATCGACAGATACACGCCGGTGACGCGGCTGCGAAATGCGAACCAGCCGAACACAAAGGCGAGTGCACCAGGCACCAGCAAAACCATCAGCGCCGCATAGGGGAAAAACCAGAAGCCATACCAGGCGATGGGCAAATCCTTCCAATTCAGGAACACCATAAAGTCCGGCAGGACCGGATCGGCATAGACGCCGCGGGTGCCGATCTGGCGCATCAGATACATGCCCATCGCGTAACCGCCGAGCGCGAAGAACGCGCCGTGGCCGAGCGACAGGATGCCGCAATAGCCCCAGATCAGGTCGATCGACAGCGCCAAGAGCGCATAGCAGGCGTATTTGCCGAACAGCGCCACAAGATAAGTCGGCAGATGAAAGGCCGAGGATTCCGGCACTACGAGGTTGAGCAGGGGAATGATCGCGCCAAGCGCCGCCACCACGATCACAAAAGCGATCGCGCCGCGGTCGAGCGAGCGGATGAGGAAGTGCGATGTCACATCATGCCTCCAACATCATGCCTCGACCGCTCGTCCCTTGAGTGCGAACATACCTCTGGGGCGCTTCTGGATGAAGAGGATGATCAAGACCAGGATTGCGATCTTGCCGAGCACGGCGCCGGCATAGGGCTCCAGGAATTTGTTGGCGATGCCGAGCACGAAGGAGCCGACGAAGGTGCCCCACAAGTTGCCGACGCCGCCGAACACCACGACCATGAAGCTGTCGATGATATAGCCTTGGCCGAGATTGGGGCTCACATTGTCGATCTGTGACAAGGCCACGCCGGCGATGCCGGCGATCCCTGAGCCCAAACCGAAAGTAAGAGCATCGACGCGACTGGTGCGAATGCCCATCGAGGCGGCCATGGGCCGGTTCTGGGTCACCGCTCGCATTTCTAGACCGAAGCGGGTGTAGCGAAGCAGTGCGAGCAGCGCGACGAAGACGCCGAGCGAGAAACAGATGATCCACATCCGATTATAGGTGATGGTGATCCCGCCCAGATCGAACGCGCCGCTCATCCAGGACGGATTGCCGACCTCGCGATTGTTCGGGCCGAAGGCCGAGCGCACCGCCTGCTGCAGGATCAAAGACAGCCCCCAGGTCGCCAAAAGGGTTTCCAGCGGACGGCCATAGAGAAATCGGATGATGCAACGCTCGATCAGAATGCCGACCATCCCGGAGACGACAAACGCCAGGGGGAGTGCAATCGCCAGAGAATAACCGAACAATCCCGGATCGTAGTTCCTGATCAATTCCTGCACGACATAGGTGACGTAGGCGCCGATCATGACCATTTCGCCGTGGGCCATATTGATCACGCCCATCACGCCGAAGGTGATGGCAAGCCCGATCGCGGCGAGCAGCAATACCGAGCCGAGCGAAATCCCGTACCAGGCATTTTGCACGGCGTCCCAAACGGCGAGGCGTTTTTGTATGGCCACGACGGCGGCGCCGGCGGCCTTCACGATCGGTGGCGAGGTACTCGCCGGCAGGCTGGAGAGCAGCCCCAACGCGTCCTGATCGCCGCGCTGGCCAATGATCTCGACTGCTGAGAGCTTGTCGGCATCGGTGGCGCTGTCACTCGAAAGCGTGATGGCGGCGCGAGCCTGCAGCAGCACCTGCTTGATCCGCGAGTCCTGCTCCTTAGCGATGGCGGTCTCGAGGGTGGGTAATACGCTTGCCTCGCGCGATTTGAACACCGCCTCGGCGGCATCGTAGCGCTTGGCCGGATCGTTGGACAACAGCGTCAGTCCGCCGAGCGCGCCATCAATTGCTCCCCGCAGTCTATTGTTGAGGCGGACATTGTCGAGATCGCCGGGCGGATCGCCGGTGATTGGTTGCCCGGTGGTGGCGTCGGTGAGTTTGCTGGAATCGTCCTGGATATAAACCGCCTTGTGTTCGGCGCTGAACATCAGCTGGCCGTTTTGCAGGGCGCGGATGATTATTTCCGCGCGCGGGCTGCCGCTGGCGGCGAGCTCTGCCACGCCGGCTATGCTCTCGTCGAAATCGTCGGCGGTGAAATGCGCGATGGCCTCGTCGAGGCTCGCGGCATACGCGACGGTGTGGCCCAGCGCGAGGCCGAAGACCAATAGGATAGCGACGAGGCAGGCTCGGCAGAGACGCATAGCGATATCCCCGGACTGAAGTCTGATCCGTTCTGATGGCATCAGAACCGGGCTCTTGTTTTTTGTTGAAGTACGATCGCTTTCGATTCTTGGTATCGCGCTGTTAAGGCGGGGAGGCGGCAGCACCGCCTCCCCGCTAGATCGAGGTAACTCGTCAACGGCGCCGGGGTTACGAACCGCCGCAGCTCTTGGTTACGGTGTTGTAGTTGCCGCACTTGAGCGTCACCCAATCGGCAATCAAGTCCTTGGAGCCCGGCAGATAGGGCGACCACGCATCGCCTGGTACCAGTCCCTTGGTCTTCCACACTACGTTGAACTGACCGTCGCCGCGGATTTCGCCGATGAAAACCGGCTTGGTGATATAGTGGTTGGGCAACATCTCAGACACGCCGCCGGTGAGGTTGGCCTGTTTGATACCTGGCAGAGCCGCGATCACCTTATCCGGATTGGTCGTGCCGGCCTTCTCAACCGCCTTCACCCACATATTGAAGCCGATGTAATGCGCTTCCATCGGGTCGTTGGTGGTGCGCTTGGGGTTCTTGGTAAACTCGTGCCATTCCTTGATGAAGGCCTCGTTGGCCGGAGTCTTGATCGATTCGAAGTAGTTCCATGCCGCGAGGTGACCGATCAGCGGCTTGGTATCGAGGCCGGCCAATTCTTCCTCGCCGACCGAGAACGCCACAACCGGAATGTCGGTTGCCTTGATGCCCTGGTTGCCGAGTTCCTTGTAGAACGGCACGTTGGCGTCGCCGTTGACGGTGGACACGACGGCCGTCTTCTTGCCCGCCGAACCGAACGCCTTGATCTTGGAAACTTCGGTCTGCCAGTCGGAGAAGCCGAACGGGGTGTAATTGATCATGATATCCTCGTCCTTTACCCCCTTCTGCTTGAGGTACGCCTCGAGGACCTTGTTGGTGGTGCGCGGATAGACGTAGTCGGTGCCTTCCAGCACCCACCGCTTCACCGAGCCGCCGTCGGCGCTCATCAGATAATCGACCGCCGGGATCGCCTGCTGGTTCGGCGCAGCACCGGTGTAGAACACGTTACGCTCGCCCTCCTCGCCCTCGAATTGGACGGGATAGAACAGGATGCTGTTGAGCTCCTTGAATACCGGCAGCACCGATTTGCGCGACACCGACGTCCAGCAGCCGAACACCACGTCGACCTTGTCCTTGCTGATCAGCTCGCGGGCCTTCTCCGCAAACAAAGGCCAGTTCGAGGCCGGATCGACCACGACCGCCTCGAGCTTCTTGCCGAGCAGGCCACCCTTTTTGTTCTGCTCATCGATGAGCATGAGCATGACGTCTTTCAGCGTCGTCTCGCTGATTGCCATGGTGCCGGACAAGGAATGCAGGATGCCGACTTTGATGGTGTCGTCGGCGGCTTTGGCGGGCAACGCCGCCGCAAGGCCAAAGGCAAGCCCTGCCGCGGCGGCAAGCCAGCGGCGCGCCTTTGGCGGCACGGAATTCGTCCAGTAGCTGAACATGAATGACCCTCGCTTTGATTGGACAGGCACCCGGGATCGCGGCCTGCCGACGCGCACTGTCGCAAGGCATGTGCCAACATTGCGACAATGTAAGTGGCTGATATAACTAAATAATATTAGTCAGCGAAATTGAGTGCAACTTTCTGGGGCGGCGGCGCCTAATTCATAGGCACACGCAAAATGCCATCGCAGCGTCGCGCTCGACCCATGTGATCGCCCGAAGGAGCGAAATTGGTCGTCCGAGCGCCGTTTATTTCGTCCCGTAGGAGCGATCGCCGGCATCGCCGAGCCCCGGCACGATGTAGGCATGCTCATCGAGCTTATCGTCGATGGCCGCCGTCCAGATTTCGACATCGGGATGCACGCTACGCAATTGATCGACGCCCTGCCGGGCACAGATGAGACAGACGAAACGGATCTGCTTCGCGCCGTGCTCTTTAAGTCTCTCGACCGCCGCGATTGCCGTGTTGCCGGTCGCCAAGATCGGCTCCACAACAATGACGAGGCGATCGCCGAGATCGGTCGGTGCCTTGAAGTAATATTCGACGGCGGTGAAGGTCTGCGGATCCCGGTAGAGGCCAATGTGAGCCACCCGCGCCGCGGGCACGAGTTCGAGCATCCCGCCGAGAAAAGTGAGGCCGGAACGCAGGATCGGGGCGAACACCAGTTTTTTGCCGGCGATGCGCTTTGATATCATTTTCGCCAGCGGCGTTTCCACTTCGACATCGGTCAACGGCAGATCGCGCGTGACCTCGTAACACAACAGCATGCCGATTTCGTTGACGAGCTCGCGAAATGATTTAGTCGATTGATTCTTGTCGCGGACCAGCGTCAGTTTGTGCTGGACCAACGGGTGCTCGACGACGGTGACACCTTCCATGGCTCTTTCTCCCCGGCGCGCATTGCCGACCTAGAACATCAGTTCAAAATACGGTGCCGTCACTCACGACCTTGAGCGGCGGAGCGCCATCGGCGCGGCGCGCAAACGCAATGGCGCGGCCGGCCGCCCAACTTCCGCCTTCGAGAATTTTCGCAAGCGGCATTGCGGCTGCATCTTTGTTCAGTTTGGCGCGCACCGCCAGCGCGAGACGGTCAAGCAGCGCCACGGTCAGTGCGCGCCATTCGACGACAAGCTCGGACGAAACATCGTGGGCGCGGGCCGCGTCCTTCGGCTCGCGCAGCGCCAGCACGCCGGTGTCGACGAACAGACCGCCGTTGCGGTATTCGGCGAGACCGGTCAGCCCATCGATGTCGGTGACGGTAAAGCCCGCTTGCTGCAGCGGCTCGATCAGCGAATAGGCCAGCCATTGCGATAGTTTGTGCAGCGGAACGAGGCCGTTGGTCGCGTCCGAGGCGACAACCGCTGGATGGCGCCAGCAATCGCCGAGCGGCACGCCGCCGAGCGTGAGCCGCGACGGCCAGATCGGACCGAACTGCAGCAGCAGTTCGGAGAGTATCGCCGGCGCCGCGATCGCGCCGCCGTCGACCTTGGCGACCAGATGATCAAAGAAGCCGCCTGGCCGTGGCGTGTCGTGGCGGGCGAAGATTTTCGGCCGCGACGTCACGAGTTGTCCGACTGCGCGCAGCAGCGTCGCGCGGCCTTCCAATCCGACCAGGGGGTTATCGGCGGTGACCTGAAAGCCCCGGCACAATGCCTCGGTATCGAGCTCTGCCAACACTGCCGCATCGGCGCGCAACGGATCCTGCGCAGCCGCGGAGAAAACGCCGCGCGCGAACATGTTGAGGCTGGCGAGCGCGAGGCCCTCGGAGCGGCCAAAGTTTTGGCCCGTTACGGGGTCGGCATAGAGCCACTGCGGGCCGGCTCCGGCGTCGAGCAAGACACTGATAATGGCAAGGTCGAACGCCAAGCGGGCCTGCGCCATTCGATCGGACGAAGCGGCGGCAATCGGCGCGTAGCGGTCCAACCCGTTCACGACAAAATGCCGCCAGCGCGAGTGGAACGGCACGTCCAGTGTCGGATAATTCTTCCGCATCGTCGCGACGACGAGATCGACCGCGTCATCGAGCCGTTCAAGGTCGACACGGAAGTTCGGCAGCTTGTCCGCAAGCCCGGCTTTGAGAATCTGCCGGGCGCGCGCACGAACGGCCCCGGCGTTTAATAGAGAAAGTGCGGCCGCCGTATCTGAATTCATGGAACGATGCCGGTCAGTGCTCAGTATCTTCTGTGCTCAATATTTATCGAGCGAACGGCCGACCGATGCTGGCACATCGTCCTGCGGCAGTTCCGGCGAATAATATCCGGCGGCCTTCTTGGCGGCCATTTCGACATGCGCGTCTGCCGGAACTAATTCATCTGGTAGCGGCACGCGCTCGACGACACCGATGCCCTGGCCGACCAGCGCGTCATATTTCATGTCGCTCATTGAGACCAGGCGATCGATGCGCCGTAATCCGAGCCAATGCAGCGAGTCCGGCATTAATTGCTGGAACCGCGCATCTTGGACGCCGGCGACGCATTCAGTGCGTTCGAAATAAGCCGATGCGGCATCGCCACCTTCCTGCCGCTTGCGCGCGTTGTAGACAAGAAACTTCGTCACTTCGCCGAGCGCCCGGCCTTCCTTGCGATTGTAGACGATGATGCCGAGGCCGCCCTGCTGCGCGCCGCGCGCGCATTCCTCGATGCCGTGGATCAGGTAAGGGCGGCAGGTGCAGATATCGGAACCGAATACGTCCGAGCCGTTGCATTCGTCGTGCACCCGGCAAGTAATCTTCGTCGCGGTGTCGGAGAGTTTGGCGATGTCGCCAAACAAATACATCGTCGTTCCGCCAATCGGCGGCAGGAAGACGTGAAGATCCGGCCGTGTCACCAGCTCAGGAAACATGCCGGCGGTCTGCTCGAATAAAGTGTGGCGCAGCGTGGTTTCGGCGCAGCCGAAGCGTCGCGCGATGCCGGGCAGATACCACACGGGATCGATCGCGATTTTCGATACGGCGATCGAGCCGTTGGCGTGAACCAGATCGCCATCGACCTTCAGCCGGCCATGGGCGATTGCACTCTGCATTTCGTTCAAATCGAGCCGCGCCTTGGTAATGGCGATGGTCGGGCGGATATCGACGCCCTCGGCAATCTGGTCCTTGAAAACGTCGGCGACGAGGTGACCCCAGGGATCGAGCGAGACGATGCGCTCCGGTTCGCTCCATTGCGCGACCGGCGGAATGGTGACGGCTGGATGCGTATTGGTGAGATCGGGTCGGCGGATCGGGTCCAGTGCGCCCGCCGACACGGCAAGCGCGCGATAAAGCGCATAGGAGCCGCCGTGACTGCCGATGGCGTTGCGGTCGCCTTGCCGCGATACGGTGCCGATGATGGGGCCGCGCTCGCGCGCGTTCGGCGCGCCCCAGCGGATCGGGAACCGCGATTTGCCGTGGGGCTCCGGGTGCGAGGTGATTCGGATGTGATCGGTTCGATTGGAACGGTTCATTGCAGAAGCCAAAAAGCTAACGGCCCGCCGCTTGCGACGGGCCTGACGGTCAATTTTCGATGGTTCGGTCGGGGTGGGCGCTTCGCTTCCCCGACACTCATTATATAGCGATCCATAGGGTGTGCGCAATAACGCCGGCTCGCGCTCTGGCCCGGCTCTATCCGGCCCGCGCGGCTGACGCCGGTTTTGGCTTCATCCGCGGCGGCGGCGCGCTGCGATCGGACCGCATTGCTTCGAGCTTGCGCGTGAGCGTTTCGGCAAAGACTGCCGTCGCGATCGGCAAATTGCGGCCGCGCATGCGGCCGATCACCAAATTGGCGCGCGGTACGTCGCGGCCGTCGATTTCGCGGGCGACGACGCCGAGCTTATTGCCGCGTGGCATGGTGCCGATCTGGATTTGAAATGAGATCAGGCCGGCGTGAATGACAAGGCCGCGCAGCATTTCGAACGAATTCGATTCGGCAGCGATGTTGAAGGTGAGGCCCGAGCGCGCCGAAATCTCATCGAGCAATTGCCGTCCGCCAATTGATCGCTCCGGCATGGCCACCGGATAGGCGGCGCAATCGCTTAAGCGCAGCTGCTTGCGCGTGGCCAGCGGATGGTTGTTGGGCATCACCGCCACCAATTGCTGCTCAAGCGTCATCATGGGCTGGAAATTGGCGAGAAACGGCGGCCGGAACACCACGACCAGATCGACTTCATAAGCGGCAAGCGCCGCCATCGCCCATTCATGGTCGACGACTTTCAGGTCGAACGACACCAGCGGATGGTGGGCGCGAAACTCGGCGACCTGCCGCGGCAAGAAATCCAGCGCCAACGCCTGGCTGCAAGCAATCCTCACGGTGCCACGCCGCAGCCCCTTGAGATCCTCGATCTGCGATTTCATGCGTTCGACCTCGCCGCTATGGCCGCGCAGGTAATGAACGAATACCTCGCCCGCGGCGGTGAGCCGTACGCCGCGGGGCCGGCGGTCGAACAGCGGCGCGCCGAGTTCGTCTTCGAGATCCGCGATGCGCCGATTGACCGCGGAAGCGGTGACATTGAGCCGTTCGGCCGCCTTTCTGATCGAGCCCGAGCGCGCGACTTCGTCCACGTAACTGAGGATGCGCAGGTGTTTCATTGAGTCTTCCCGCCCCGGGTACGAGTGATGCCGTTTCGGCATCAGTCTAGCAAGAAATCGGCAGTAGATGGCAACGCTCATTCGCGCCATGATCCTGCTTACCCTAATCGCCGCGACGGCCGGTGCGCCGGGCCGACGACTGCTCGCGGCCAACGCGGATCTGCAATGGGAGCCAAAACCATGACCTCCACGACCCGTCGGTGCGTGATCGGACTAGCCGCCGCGCTCGGATTAAGCGCGTCGTTTGCGACGACGGCTTCGGCAGAAACCAGCCTCAAAATGGTGCTGAACTGGAAATACCAGGGCCCGCAAGGCTGGTTCTTCCTCGCCGACGACCGCGGCTATTTCAAAGCCGCGGGTCTCAACGTGACGCTGGACCAGGGCAATGGCTCGGGCGCGCCGATCCCGCTGGTGGCGAGCGGCACCTATGATGTGGGCTTCGGCGACATCAATGCGCTGATCGAATTCGCCGCCAAAAAGCCGGACGAGGCGCCGATCGCGGTCTATGTGATGTACAATCGGCCGCCGTTCACGATTGCGGTCCGCGCCGACAGCAGCATCAAGACGCCGAAGGATTTTGAGGGCAAGACGCTCGGCGGCGCCGCCGGCGACGGCGCGCTCAAGCTGTTCCCGGCGTTCTGCAAGATTGCCAAGATCGACTGCACCAAGGTCAACGTCACCAACATGCAGCCGAATCTGCGCGAGCAGATGCTGATGCAGGGCCAGGTCGACGGCGTGTTCGGTTACGTCAACACGATCCGGTTTTCCGCCAAGCTGATGGGCGTCGATCCCGATAAGCAGATCCGCTTCATCAATTACGGCGATTACGGCATGGATCTGTACTCCAACGCCATCATCGTCTCGAAGAAGCTTGCCAAGGAAAATCCCGCAGCCGTGCGCGGGCTCCTCGCTGCCATCAATCACGGTCTGGAGGATGCGCTCAAGGATCCCGACGCTGCGGTCGCCGCGGTCGCCAAGCGCGAGCCGCTGATTAAAATCCCGGTCGAGCGCGATCGGTTGGACGCCACGCTGAAAGACGAGATGAACCATCCCGAAATCGCCAAGATCGGCCTCGGCAATGTCGACATCGACCGGCTGAAGCGCTCGATCGACATCCTGGTCGACGCCGACAACCTGCCGCGCACGCCGACGGTCAGCGAAATCTTCACGCCCGAGTTTCTGCCGCCGGCCAGCGATCTGCCGAAGAAGCTGTTCTAGCGGAGCCAAGCCGATGCGGGGACCCGGCGGGGCCGCTGTTTCTACGAGGATGTACGGGCGGAATAGCGACCTGGAAATGCGACCATGGAATTGAATCTAAAAGGTCGGGTGGTGATGATCACCGGACCGGCAAAAGGGATGGGCGCGGCCATTACTGAAGCTTTCGCCACCGAGGGCGCCCGGCTGGCGCTGGTCGGGCGCGATTGCAGTGCCATCGAGCCGTTCGCCAAAGCCATCAAAGCCGCGGGCAGGGAGGCGATTGTCGTGCCCTGCGATCTCACCGATCCGCAGCAATGCGCCGACGCCGCCGCCAAGACCAAAAGCAGCTATGACGGCCGCATCGACGTTCTGGTCAATGTCGCCGGCGGTTCGGGACCGGTCGGCAAGAGCGGCGTCGATACCACGCCGGAAGAGTTCGATTCCATCGTCACGCTCAACATGAACGGCTCGTTTTACACCATGCGCAGCGTACTGCCGACCATGATCGCGCAGCGTTACGGCAAGATCGTCAATGTCGGCGGGACTTTCGGCATGCGCGGCCGCGCCGGGCGCATGGCCTATTCGGCGTCGAAATGGGGTCTGCGCGGCATCACCAAGAGCTTCGCGCTCGAGGTCGGCCAGTACAATATCAACGTCAATTGCGTCGCGCCGGGCATGGTCGACGGGCCGCGCTTTCGCGACAAGGTCTGCGCCGACATGGCCAAGCGCCTCGGCATCAGCGTCGAAGAGGCGGCTGAGCGGCACGCGGCCGAATATGCGCTCAAACGCGTCACGGTCGATCGCGACGTCGCCAATGCGTGTTTGTTTCTTGCCAGCGACGCGGCGCGCCAGATCACCGGCGTCGATCTTCCGGTCGACGGCGGCTGGGCCATGCTGTGAGAAAACGTCATGAGGACATGCGATGAGCGCCGTGACCGCTGATCTGGTTATTCAGAACGGCACGATTGTTTCAGCCGACGCCGTCACGGCCGGCAGCATCGCCATCAAAGACGGCCGGGTGTTTGCGATCGGCGCAACGGAAGCGATGCCGCAGGCGCGCGAGACTTTCGATGCCACCGGTCTGCATATTTTGCCGGGCGCCATCGACGTGCATGTGCATTTTCGCGATCCGGGGTATCCGGCCAAGGAAGATTGGGCGAGCGGCACCGCGGCCGCAGCCTTCGGCGGCGTGACCACCGTATTCGACATGCCGAACACCATTCCACCGACCGGCAGCGGGGCGATCCTCGCC
The DNA here is from genome assembly GCA_049519075.1 of Xanthobacteraceae bacterium. Lineage (GTDB taxonomy): Bacteria > Pseudomonadota > Alphaproteobacteria > Rhizobiales > Xanthobacteraceae > BOG-931. The sequence goes on from JBEKRD010000056.1 coordinate 18,206, forward strand.
GCCAAGCACGAGATCGCCGCCAGCAAGGCGTGTGTCGACTTCGGCCTCTACGGCTTGCTTGGCGACGATACGATCGCGCATGTCCCGGCGTTGATCGAAGGCGGCGTGATCGGTTTCAAGCTCTATATGGGCAATACCTTCGGCAAGATTCCATCGCCCTCGACCGGCGCCATGCTCGAAGCCTTCGAAGTCGTGGCGGCCACGGGAAAGCGCGTCTCGCTGCATGCCGAGACCAATTCGATCATGGAGCGCCGCCAGACGCGCCTGGCCGCGGCCGGGCGGCAAGACCCGTTGGCCCATATCGCGTCGCGGCCCGCGGTCGTTGCCGTCGAAGCGGTCAGCCGCGCTGCAATCCTTGCCGAATGGACCGGTGCACGCATCCATATTCTGCACATTTCATCGGCAGAGGAACTGCGGCCGCTGCGCGAGGCCAAGGCCCGCGGCGTCGACATCACCGGCGAAACTTGCCCGCATTATCTGTTGCTCTCGACCGACGATTATCACGATCTCGGCGGCATCATCCGCGTCAACCCGCCGGTGCGCGAGGCGGGCAACCATGCGCCGCTGTGGGCGGCGCTCGCCGACGGCACCATCGACCTGATCGCAACCGATCACGCGCCGCACACGACCGAAGAAAAGACACGCAACGATATCTGGGCGGTCGACTGCGGCTTTCCCGGCGTCGAGACGCAGATGCCGCTGATGCTGAGCGAGGTCAATCGCGGGCGCATGTCGGTTTGCGATTACGTTCGCTTCAGTTCGTTCAATCCGGCGAAAATCTGGGGGCTTTATCCGCGCAAGGGCGCCCTTTTACCCGGCAGCGATGCCGACCTGGCGATCGTCGACCTGGGTCGCGAACATACACTTTACGACAAAGAGCTGCAGTCGCTTTCGAAAATCTCGCCGTGGAACGGCCGCCGCATCAAGGGACTGCCGCTGCATACTGTGGTGCGCGGGCGCTTTGTCATGAAGGACCGCAAACTTGTCGACGGCATGCGCGGCTTCGGACGTTCCGTGCATAAGATCCAACAGATGCCGGCGCCGGCACTGCGCAACGCCGATCTGACAATGCAGGCGATCGTCAGCAAAACCGCCGATCGCCGCGTGGAGCACATCGCATGACCTCCACCTCTGCCGCAAAGCCGGCACAGCATTCCGAATTCTTTGTCGAGCTTGAGGGCGTGACGCTGACTTACGGGCGCGCCGAAAAGCAGGTCAATGCACTGGGCCTGACCAATCTGCGGCTGAAGCAGGGCGATTTCGTCGCGCTTGTCGGCCCTTCAGGCTGCGGCAAATCCACCATATTGAAGCTCGTCACAGGGCTTCTCACCGCGTCCACCGGCTACGTCTATGTCGCCGGCCGCGAAGTCGGCGCCGAGCCGGTACGCGTCGGCATGGCGTTTCAGAACCCGACGATGCTGCCATGGCTGACGGTGCGCGACAATGTGATGTTGCCGTTAAAAATTGTGCCGCCGTTTCGCGAGCAATACCGGCAAAAGCGTAAGACCGAATTCCGCGATCGCGCCGAAGCGCTGCTCAAGGAAGTCGGCCTCGCCCAATTCGGCGACAAGCATCCGTGGCAACTCTCAGGCGGCATGCTGCAGCGCGCCTCGCTCTGCCGCGCGCTGGTGCATGAGCCGCAACTCCTCATGCTCGACGAGCCGTTCGGCGCGCTCGATCAGTTCACCCGCGAGGAGCTGTGGGCGATCATGCAAGAACTGTGGATGAAGCTGCGGCCGACCGTGCTGTTGGTCACCCACGATCTGAAGGAGGCCGGCTATCTCGCCAATCGTATTTGCGTGATGCGGGCGCGGCCGGGGCAGATCATCGACGACGCCGAAGTGCCGTTCGAGAGGCCGCGCACCATCGAAATGTCCTATAGCCCCGATTTCGTGTCGATGACGCAGCGGTTGCGCGAACTTATTGTCACCGCACGCCCGGCGAAAGAGGCCGCCTGATGGACCCGCAACTGCGTCGCCGGCTGGATTCGACTTTGTTCATCATCGGCTTTTTTCTGCTCTGGGAGGCGCTGTGCTGGCTGTTCAATGTCAGCGATATCGTGCTGCCGAAGCCGAGCCAGATTATCGTCACCCTGGTCGAGCGGATGCCGGCTTTGTGGCCGCACACGGTGCAGACGCTGTACACGACGCTGATCGGATTTGCGCTCGGTATCATCATCGGCATCATGCTCGGCGTGTTGGTCGGCTCGTCGCGGCTCGCCTATGACGTGGCCTATCCGCTCTTGATCGGGTTCGCCACCATTCCGAAGGTCGCGGTGGTGCCGATTTTCGTGCTGTGGTTCGGCGCCGGCACGGTGCCCGCGGTGCTGACCGCGATGATCATGAGCATCTTTCCGATTGTCGTGAACGTCGCGACCGGGCTTGCCACCACCGAACCCGAACTCGAAGATGTGATGCGCGCGCTGCATGCCAGCAAGCTGGAGATACTCTGGAATGTAGGCCTGCCGCGCACCATGCCGTATTTCTTCGCATCGCTGAAAGTGGCGGTCACCTTGGCCTTCGTCGGCACGGTGATTTCGGAGACCGTGGCGTCGAACCGCGGCATCGGCAATGTGATGATGATCGCCAGCTCCAATTTCGACGTGCCGCTGGTGTTTGCCGGCCTGTTCATTCTCGCCGTGATGGGCGTAGCGCTCTACGCCGTGTTCTCGCTGCTGGAATCCCACATCACCGGATGGGCGCATCGCAAGGACGATTTGGCGATGGGCTAAGCGTCCGTCCGCCTTAAGGAGCCGATCATGCCGTTGCTGCGATATGCCATCGCTATTGTTGTTGCATCCTGTTGCGCGCTGTCCACCGCGTCGGCGCAGGACAAGACCAAAATCCGCTTCACACTCGACTGGAAGCTGCAGGGCATCCACGCCTGGTATTTCTGGGCCAAGACCAAGAATTATTTCGCCGACGAGAATCTCGACGTCACCATCGATCAGGGCGAAGGCTCGGCGATGACGGTGACGCGGATCATGTCGGGCGCTTACGACGCCGGCTTCGGCGATACCAATGCCGTGATCCAGACCGCGGCGCAGAAGCCGGGCGAAGCGCCGCTGATGGTCTATATGATCTACAGCAGAGCGCCGTTCGCGATCCTGACCAAGGCCTCAAGCCCGATCATGGCGGTTAAGGATTTGAGCGGCCGCAAGCTCGATTCCGCGCCCGGCGGCGCCTCGCTCGCGCTGTTGCCGATGCTGGCGAAGAAGAACGGCGTCGATCCGGCGACGATCGACATCATGCAGGTGGCGCCGAACCTCCAGGAGCAGATTCTGATCGGCGGCCAGGTTGACGCCGCGGCCGTGTTCACGGCGACGAGCTATATGAACCTGATCGCCCAAAAACTCGATCCCGATAAGGATTTCCGCTGGATCTATTACGCCGATGCCGGCGTCGATCTTTATTCGAACGGCATCATGGTGTCGCAGAAGCTGGCGAAGGAAAAGCCGGAGGCCGTCAAGGGGCTGGTGCGCGCGATCAATAAGGCGCTGCGGGAGACGATGACCGATCCCACGGCGGCGATTGATCTGCTCGCGCAAACCGAACCCTTGCTCAACAAAGACATCGAAAAGCGCAGGCTGATTTATGTCTACAAGACGCTGATCGACACGCCGGAAGCGCGGGCGCTCGGCATCGGCGATGCCAACGACGAGCGTCTCGCCGGCGCGATCGCAACGATCGCCGAATCCTACAATTTGCCGCGCGTACCGAAGACAAGCGACGTATTCGACCGCTCGTTTCTGCCGCCGAAGGCCGAGCGCATGCCGGTGACGCTGACGAACTAGACCGCGGCTCGTGGATCGCGGGTACTCGGCCGCCGCCGATAAGGGCTATTGGCGGCTTCGAGGACCGTGTAGGGTGCGGCGGGGGACTTGCAGTGTGCACAAGGGGCTTCGCAATGTGCACCAGGGGCTTATATGAATTCGCCTGTCGCGTTGCGTGCCGGCCCACGGCGGCGCTTTTGCCTCCTGCTCATCAAGCCGTCGCATTACGACGATGATGGGTATGTCATTCAATGGTTGCGCTCGCCGATCCCCTCCAATTCGCTCGCCTCGCTCTATGGATTAGCGAAGGATTGCGGCGAACGGGCCGTGCTCGGCGCGGGCGTCGAACTCGACGTCCACGCCTTTGACGAGACCAATACGCGGATCAAGCCCGCTCGCCTGGCTGGGATGATCGAGCGCGCCGGCGGCGGCATGGTCATGCTCGTCGGCGTTCAATCGAACCAGTTTCCGCGTGCACTCGATATCGCGGCGGCGTTGCGCACGCGCGGCATCGCGGTCTGCATCGGCGGCTTCCACGTCTCCGGCACAATCAGCATGCTCAATGGCGCCGATCCCGATCTCGACCGGGCCAGGGCGATGGGCATTTCGCTGTTCGCCGGCGAGGCCGAGGGGCGGCTCGATCAATTGCTTCAGGATGCAGCAAGCGGCGCGCTCAAGCCGCTCTATAATTTCATGGCTGAGCTGCCGGGCCTCGAGGGCTCGCCGATCCCGTTGATGCCGGCGGAGCGCGCGCATCGCACGGTAGGCGGGGTGACGAGCTTCGATGCCGGCCGCGGCTGCCCATACCAGTGCTCGTTCTGCACCATCATCAATGTCCAAGGCCGCAAATCGCGCCACCGCTCGCCGGATGACATCGAGGAGATTGTTCGGGTCAATTACGCGCAGGGCTTGCGCAGCTTCTTCATTACCGACGACAATTTCGCGCGGAATAAGGACTGGGAGCCGATTCTCGATCGCCTCATCGCGCTGCGCCAAACCGAGAAACTGCAAATCGGCTTCATCATCCAGGTCGACACGCTCTGCTACAAGCTGCCCAATTTCGTTGAGAAATGCGCGCTCGCCGGTGTGCGGCGGGTTTTCATCGGCCTGGAAAACATCAATCCGGCTAATCTCCTTGGCGCCAAGAAGCGGCAGAACAAGATCACCGAATACCGCACGATGCTGCTGGCCTGGAAATCCGCCCGCGTCATCACCTATGCGGGCTATATCATCGGCTTTCCCAACGATACGCTGGAATCCATTCTGCACGACATCGACGTCATCAAGCGCGAGCTGCCGGTCGATCTCCTCGAATTCTTCAATCTGACGCCGCTGCCGGGCTCGGAGGATCATCTCAAGCTGGTTCGCGCCGGCGCCGTGCTCGATCCCGACATGAACAAATACGACCTCGATCACGTCTGTATGCCGCATCCGCGCATGTCGCGTACCGAATGGGAGCGCGCTTACGCGCTGGCTTGGCAGCGTTACTACACATTCGAGCACATCGAGACGATTCTGCGCCGGGTCGCCTCGGTCGGCGCCAATGCGAGCAATGCGCTGTTCCTGAGCACCTGGTTCAAGGGCAGCATCGATCTGGAAAACATGCATCCGCTCGAGGGCGGATTTTTGCGGCTGAAGTTTCGCCGCGACCGTCGCCCGGGCCGCAAGCTTGAGCCGAGGTGGCGTTTTTACCCGCGGTATGCGTCGGAGGTGATCGGCAAACTCGTGCGCTGGGCCTGGCTCTATATGCGGCTACGGCGCGTCTACCTGGCCATCAAGCGCGATCCGCGGCGCTTCGACTATACCGACCTGGCGATGACGCCGGTCTCCGACGACGAGTTTCAAACACACGAGTTGTTCCGCACCGACGCCGCGCAGAGCTTCGTCGGCCAGCAGCAACGTCTGGAGAAAGCGCGCCACAGCGCGACGGTCCCCTGATCTCAAGCGGCGCTGACAGCATGGAGGGGCAGTCGGCCGCCGTCGCGGCGAAGCTGCTTCAATCGCTCCGCAGCGCCGACTTTGCCAGCAGCACGTGGATGCCTTTGTGCACATTGACGAGTTGGGTGACATGCACATCGGCCGCGATGCTGCAGAGCGTGTAGGCGTCCTCGGCGCCTAAATCGGTGCGCCGTTCGATCAGTTTGATCATTTGCAGCACGGCGGATTGTGCGGCGGCGTCGAGGTCGGGGTCGAACGCCATGGTGATGACATGCGAGGGCGTTTCCGCCCAGGGCTGCGCAATCGGCGTGCCCTTGATGAGCGTGACGCGCAGCGTCGCCTCAAGCCCGGTTTCGATCGCGGTGACGCAGACTTCGCCATCGCCTTGCAGCGCGTGGCCGTCGCCGACCGAAAGCAGCGCACCGGGATTGAACACCGGCAGGTGCAGCACAGCCCCTTTGCCCAAATGCTTGTTGTCGATATTACCGCCGAACGCGCGTGGAATGATCGATGTGACCCGTCCCATCCGCGGCGGTGGCGCGACGCCGACAATGCCGAAGAAGGGCGCGGTCTTAAGCGTCAGTCCCCACGGCATGGTGAGCACTCCGCGTTCGCGATCGATCGGTACGTGGATACGCCGCGTGCGGGGAAAGTGCTCGGGCAGCGTACCCGCTTGCGGCTTGATCAGGTTCCAGCCCCAATCCTGCGACGGACCGATCTCGACGATCTCGACCGCGAGCTCGTCGCCGGGCTCGGCGCCTATGACCGCGATCGGGCCGGTCATGAGATGCGGGCCTACGCCTGCCGGGACGCCGGCCAGCACCTCGCGATGTTCGGCAAGAACGGTAAAACCGGACCTTGGATCGGGCAGGTCGTCGGCATTGCCCGATAGCGTCGTCACCGCGACGCTGTCGCCGGACTCGATCGTTATGACCGCCGGCAAAGCGGCGTCGAACATGCCGCGGTGGACCGACCCGACCCCGGCACGAAGTGTGTGTTGCGTCGTCATGACATGGCTCTCATGCGGCGATCTCTCATGAAGGCCATTGTGAGCGCGCTACCGCCAAAATCAAACCGTGCAGCCGCCGCGACGACGGCAACGTTCGGGGCTCCGAAAGAGTCCGTTCACTATGGAACCCGTTACGCCCATTTTCGCCACAATCTGACCACGCTGAAATTCGATATGTAAAGCGGTGGGACGGGGCACGATGCGGCGTCGGGTAGGCTTGGATTTAAGAGGCTTGGCGCGCGCCGTCGCCTGCGCTGCGCTTTGTCTGTCACTCGCGCATTGCTCCAATAGCAGCCGGGTCGACGAGCGCTATGGCGTGTCGCCGAGCGCCCGCCTTGTCGATCCCGGCGAGCCTGTGCCCAAAGGCGGTGGTGTTTACCGGGTCGGCAACCCCTATGTAGTCGCCGGCCGCGTCTATGTTCCGGAAGACAATCCGCATTATCGCGCCGAGGGCGTCGCCTCCTGGTATGGCTCGGATTTCCACGGCCGCGCCACGGCCAACGGCGAAATTTTCGACGCCGAGAGCATCTCGGCGGCGCATCCTACGCTGCCCTTGCCGAGTTACGTGCGGGTGACGAATCTGAACAACGGGCACTCGCTGATCGTGCGCGTCAATGATCGCGGACCTTATGCTGCCAATCGTATCATCGACGTGTCGAAGCGGGCGGCTCACCTGTTGGGCTTCACCGCGCGCGGCACAGCTTTGGTGCGGGTGGAGTATGTCGGCCGCGCGGCGATCGAGGGCTCGGACGATCGCGTCCTTGAGGCCACGCTGCGCGAGGACGGCCCGGCGCCCGCACCCGGAGACATCCGGTTGGCAGCGACCTCTATCATTCCGAGTCTCCCGGCCCAGCCGCCGCCTGTCCGCAACCAGCGCTTCGCCAGCGTCTTGACCGGTAACACGGCGAGCGATGCACTGCCGCCGTCCGGCTCGGCCCAAGCCATGTGGTCTGCGGCGCCGTCCGAGGGCACGGATGGCACGGCCCAGTTCCTCAATGGACACGGGCTCTATTGATCCCACTGTCATTGCAAGCAAAACGGTCCAAGCCAGTATTTTTGTTTCGACTCGCCCGGAGCTGGCGCGCGCCCTATTTTGTCCGGACTCTTCGGGCGAGAATGGCGGCCGTCGAGGCGGAGGCGAATTTGCGTAACGAGGCTCGTGGATTGCGGCGGGGCAGGGGGCCGCGATTGGCGGCGGCCGCCGCGCTGATCGCCGGGATAGCCGTAGGCGCTCTTACCGGTGTGCGCGGCGCCCCAGTCGCTGCCCCGAAGAAAGACGAGTCCTTCCAAACCAGCATCCCCGCCGCGATCCTGCTCGACCCCGAAAGCGACAGCGTTCTGTTCGAGAAAAACGGCGATCAGCCGGTCGAGCCGGCTAGTCTCGCCAAGCTGATGACGCTCGAATTTCTGTTCAATGAGATCAAGCAGGGCAGGGTCAAGCTCGACGACGAATACATCATCAGCGAGAACGCTTGGCGCAGAGGCGGTGCGCCGTCGCACGGCTCGACCATGTTCGCGGCGATCCACAGCCGGGTCAAAGTCTCCGACCTCATTCAGGGCATTATTGTCGATTCCGCAAACGACGCCTGCATCGCGGTGGCTGAAGCGCTGGGCGGCAACGAAGCCAGCTTCGGCGCCATGCTGACCAAGCGGGCGCGCGAGATCGGGCTGCAACATTCGACCTTCGCCAACGCGACCGGCTTTTCCGATCCCAATCTGCGCGTCACGGTGCGCGACATGGCGGAGCTCGCACGCCACATCATGCAGGCCTATCCCGACTTCTATCCGGATTTCGCCTTGCGCGAATTCACCTGGGACAATATCCGCCAGCAGAATCGCAATCCGCTGTTAGGCATGGGCATCGGCGCCGACGGGTTGAAAACCGGCGAAACGACCGAAGCGGGTTTCAACCTGATCGGTTCGGCGGTGCAGGACAATTTCCGCCTGATCGTCGTGGTCACCGGCGCCAAGACCGACAAAGAGCGCGCCGACGAAGCCAAAAAATTGCTCGACCTGGGCTTCCACGGATTTCAAGCCCGCGTCGTGTTCGCCGAAGGCCAGACCATCGGCGACGCCAAGGTGTTCGGCGGGGAGAAAAGCTATGTTCCGCTGATCGCTCCCGGCACCATCAAAGTGATGATGCCGCGCAATACCACCGACCGGCTGATCGCGCGCATCGTCTATACCGGTCCGGTTCCGGCGCCGATCGCCAAGGGCCAGACCATTGCCACGCTCAAGGTCTGGCGCGGCGACAGTCTCGCGCTCGAAGTGCCGCTGCAGGCGGCCGACGATGTCGGCACGGGGAGTATGTCGCAACGCGCCATGGACGGCGCGAGCGAATTGGTGATCGGTCTATTGCGGGCTGGCGTCGGGAAGCTCTGAGGTCGTCGCGGCGTCCGCGTTGGGGCGAGGATGCTTCCGCGGTCTGACACGCTTATATTGAGCTCCGCTGGCAGACGGTTGAGTTATCGTGTTGCATGAAATAGTTTGCTCAATATGCTGATAAATATAGCTTATATGTCGCAAATCTAGGAGCCGAGACCGGTCGCGATGCGAGGCAAGTTCATCACCTTCGAGGGTGGCGAAGGCACCGGGAAGTCGACGCAAGCCGCCATGCTGGCGCTGCGGCTGGAATCGCTTGGTCTGGCCGTCCGGTTGACGCGCGAACCGGGCGGATCACCCGGAGCCGAAATCATCCGCCACGTCATCCTGTCCGGAGCAGCAAAACCATTCGGTCCGGATGTCGAAGCAATGCTGTTCACTGCCGCCCGCGATGACCATGTGCAATGCACGATTTTGCCGGCGCTGGAGGCCGGCAAATGGGTGATCTGCGATCGATTTGCCGATTCGACCCGCGTCTATCAGGGCATCCTCGGCCAGGTCGATGAAAGGCTTATCAATAGCCTCGAACGGGTATCGGTCGGCGATCTTGCGCCTGATCTCACGGTCATCCTCGACGTGCCGGTCGAATTGGGCCTGGAGCGCGTCAAACTGCGTCGCGGCGACGCCATGCCTGACCGCTTCGAAGCAGAAAACGTGGAATTTCACCAAAAGCTGCGCGAGGGCTTTCTCGCGATCGCCGCCGAGGCGCCTGAGCGTTGCGTTGTGATCGACGCCAGCGCCACCAAAGAGGCCGTCGCGCGGAAGATCTGGAACACGGTCGGCGCCAGGCTCGATCCGATGACCTTTCCGACCGGCAGCGCGAAGCGTCACACCGAGGTTGGCGTCTGAGCATGGGCCCGCGCGCGACCGATGATGCCGATGATGACGAGGTGCCGCATCCGCGCGCCACGTCCGGGTTGTTCGGCCATGCAGCGGCCGAGGCAACGCTGCTCGCCGCCTATCGCTCCGGCCGGGTGCCGCATGCCTTCCTGATCGCGGGGCCCAAAGGCATCGGCAAGGCGACGCTGGCTTATCGCATGGCGCGTTTTGTCCTGGCGCATCCCGATCCGGCCGGGCGCGAGGCGCAGGCCGCGACGTCGCTTACGGTGGCGGCCAATCATCCGGTGGCCCGACGGATTGCGGCCCAGGCGCAGCCCGATCTCCTGATCGTCGAGCGCACACTTAACGACAAAGGCGTATTGCATAAGCAGATCGCGGTCGAAGACATCCGCCGCACCGTGGCGTTTTTCGGCTCGACGGCAGGCGAGGGCGGCTGGCGGGTCGCGATCGTGGATGCAGTCGACGAATTGAACCGCTCCGGCGCCAACGCGCTTTTGAAGGTGCTGGAGGAGCCGCCGCAGCGGACGCTCTTGTTCCTGGTCAGTCATTCCGCGTCGCGGGTGCCGGCGACACTGCGCTCGCGCTGCCGCATCCTTACGCTGCGGCCTTTGGCCGAAACGGAAGTTGCGGCGGCGGTCGCGGCCGCGACCGGCGTTTCGGCTGACGACCCAAACATCGTAACGGCCGCGGCCGCCGCCGATGGTTCGGTGTCGCGCGCTTTGGCCTTGCTCGACGAAGGCGCTTTAGCGCTGCGCCGCCAGGCGCTGGATCTTCTCGACCGGCTGCCGGCGCTCGACACCAGAGCGCTGCATGCGCTCGGCGAGGCGCTCGCCGGCACCGACCCGCAGCCGCTCGCGGCCTTCGTCGACACCGTCAATGTCTGGCTGTCGCTCAGGCTCGATCGCGAGCCCACGGCACTGGCGCGCCTGGCGCTGCTTGCCGAGGCCTGGCAGCGCGTGAACTCAGCCGCCCGCGACGCCGAAACTTACAATCTCGAGCGCAAGCCTTTTGTTTTCAATGTCTTCGGCTTGCTTGCCGAGGCGACGCGCGGTTGATACCAACCCCCATGTCCGCAAAACAAGACTCGTCCGGCAAGCCCTATTACATCACCACCGCGATCGCTTATCCGAACGGCGCGCCGCATATCGGCCATGCCTATGAGGCGATCGCCACCGACGCCATCGCCCGCTTCATGCGGCTCGACGGCCGCGACGTGTATTTCCTCACCGGCACTGACGAGCACGGCATCAAGATGCTGCAGACTGCCGCCAAAGAGCAATTGACGCCGCGGCAGCTCGTCGAGCGCAACGTGCCGCGCTTCCAGGCCATGGTGAAACGCTTCAACTGCTCGAATGACGACTTCATCCGCACCACCGAAGAACGCCATTTCCGCTCCTCGCAGGCGATCTGGCAGCGCATGCAGGCGGCAGGCGACATCTATCTCGACAAATATTCGGGCTGGTATTCGGTGCGCGACGAGGCCTATTACGACGAAAGCGAAACCCGTCTCGACGAGAACGGCCAGCGCGTCGGCCCGCATGGCACGCCGGTCGAATGGGTCGAGGAGGAGAGCTATTTCTTCAAGCTGTCCGCCTATCAGGACAAGTTGCTTAAGCTCTACCGCGACGTGCCGGATTTCGTGCTGCCGAAGGAGCGCATGAACGAAGTCGCAAGCTTCGTGCGCGGCGGGTTGCAGGATCTGTCGCTGTCGCGCACGACCTTCGACTGGGGCATCAAGGTGCCCGGCAACGACAAGCACATCATGTATGTCTGGGTCGACGCACTGACCAATTATATCACCGCCTTGGGCTTTCCCGACACGGCAAGCGAAAAGTTCAAGAAATACTGGCCAGCCAATCTGCATGTGATCGGCAAGGACATCGTGCGCTTCCATGCCGTCTATTGGCCGGCGTTCCTGATGTCGGCGGGGATCGAGGTGCCGCGGCGGATTTTCTCTCACGGATTTTTGTTCAACCGCGGTGAGAAAATGTCGAAATCGGTCGGCAATGTCATCGATCCGTTCGCGTTGGCCGATGCCTATGGCGTCGACCCGTTGCGCTTTTTTCTGCTGCGCGAAGTGCCGTTCGGCCAGGACGGCAATTACAGCCACGAGGCCATCGTCAATCGCATCAATGCCGATCTCGCCAACGATCTCGGCAATCTGGCGCAGCGCTCGCTGTCGATGGTGGGCAAGGCGCTGGGCGGCGTGCTGCCGCAGCCGGGCGCGTTCACCGCCAACGACCAGGCGATCTTGAGCGCCGCCGACGCCATGATCGGCAAAGCGCGCGACGCCATGGCGACGCAACAGCTCCACCATGTGCTCAATGCGCTCTGGGCCGTGGTCGCCGACGCCAATCGCTATTTTGCCGGCGAAGCACCCTGGGCGCTGGCCAAATCCGATCCGCCGCGACAGGGCACCGTGCTCTATGTCACGGCCGAAGTGCTGCGTCAGATCGCGATCCTGGCGCAGCCATTTGTACCGGATTCGGCTGGCAAACTGCTCGATCTTTTGGCGGTGCCGGAGGGCGAGCGCTCGTTTTCCTATCTTGACGGCACGCACCGTCTCGCCGCCGGCACGAAACTTCCGGCGCCGACGGGAATTTTTCCGCGCTACGTCGAACCGGTACAGCCTGCATGATCGTCGACAGTCATTGCCATCTCGATTTCCCGGATTTTGCAAACGAACTCGACGCCATCGTCGGGCGCGCCCGCGCGGCGGGCGTCGAGCGGATGGTCACGATCTCAACCCGGGTCGCGCGCCAGGCCGAACTCTTGGCGATCGCGGAGCGCTTTGACGATGTCTATTGCTCGGTCGGCACGCATCCGCATTACGCGCATGAAGAGCCCGACGTGACGGCGGCCGATCTTGTGGCCCGTACCCACGCGGCAAAAGTCGTGGCGCTGGGCGAGGCCGGGCTCGACTACCATTACGACAACTCGCCGCGCGAAGCGCAGGAGCGCGGCTTTCGCACCCATATCGCGGCTGCCCGCGAGACCGGATTGCCGCTGGTCATTCACACGCGCGAGGCCGATGACGATACCGCGCGGATTCTGGAAGAAGAAATAGGGAAGGGCGCCTTCCCGGCCGTCTTGCATTGTTACACCGGCGGTCCCGACCTCGCCCGCCGCGCCATAGCGCTCGGCCTGTTTATCTCCTTCACCGGAATCCTGACGTTTAAGAACTCGACCGCATTGCGCGCGATCGCCGCCGAGCTGCCGGCGGATCGCATTTTGGTCGAGACCGATGCGCCGTATCTCGCGCCGGCGCGCTTTCGCGGCAAACGCAACGAGCCGTCTTTTGTGGTGGAAACCGCAAAGGTGCTGGCCGAAGCCCGCGGCGTCTCGTTCGAGGAGATCGCGCAGCAAACCACGGCGAATTTCTTCCGCCTGTTCGGCAAAGTGCCGCGCTCGACCGCGGCGGCCGCATGAATGATACAATGACGCTCAAATTCACCATTCTCGGCTGCGGCTCATCCGGCGGCGTGCCGCGGCCCGCGTTAGGCTGGGGTGATTGCGATCCCAAAAATCCGAAAAACCGGCGCCGCCGCACCTCGCTCTTGGTTGAACGGCACGACGGCGACGGCGTCACCCGGGTTTTAGTCGACACCTCGCCTGATTTGCGCGAGCAACTGCTCGATGCCGAGGTCGATCGGCTCGACGGCGTGCTTTATACCCACGAGCATGCCGACCACACCCACGGCATTGACGATCTGCGCGCGCTGTTTATCGCCCGTCGCCGCCGGGTCGACGTCTATCTCGACGACGCGACCTCGGCCGTCATGCATGCACGCTTCGGCTATTGCTTCGAGACGCCTCCCGGCAGCGAGTATCCGCCGATCGTGACCGAGCATCGGCTCGTGGCCGGCACGCCGGTGACCATTCAAGGGGAGGGTGGCGCGATCACGGTGCTGCCTTTTCTGCAGCAGCATGGCGATATCGCCTCGCTCGGCTTTCGTTTCGGCAACCTCGCCTACTCCTGCGACTTAAGCGCTATCCCGCCTCAGAGCATGGCGGCATTGGCCGACCTCGATGTCTGGATCGTCGACGCGCTGCGCTACCGGCCGCACCCGAGCCACCTTTCGCTCGCTGAGGCATTGGAATGGATCGAGCGGCTGAAGCCGCGTCGCGCCATCCTCACCAATCTGCATTCCGACCTCGACTACGAGGTACTGCGCGGCAAGCTGCCGGTCCATGTCGTGCCGGCCTTCGACGGCATGACTTACGCCGTTGCCGAGGCGCATTAATGCTGGCATATTGCGATATGGGCGACGTTACGCTTGACATACCCAAGCCCCTGATGTAGTCTTTTGGCCATAGGAGATCGCTATGGCCAAGTCCGTTCTAAATGCCCCGCAATTCCAGGACGAAAAAGCCGCCTTCGCTTACGTCGAGGCGCGGCTTTGGCCGAATGGTCCGGTTTGCCCCCATTGCACCGGCACGGAACGCATTGGCCGCTTAGAAGGCAAGACGACCCGTGCTGGCCTCCATAAGTGCTACGCCTGCCGCAAGCCCTTTACGGTGCGCATCGGCACGATCTTTGAGGATAGCCACGTCCCCCTGCACCTC
>JBEKRD010000057.1:0-32712 GCA_049519075.1 Xanthobacteraceae bacterium
TTTGCCGTGGTGGCCGCGGAAGTGCGCAGCCTTGCGCAACGTTCATCCCAAGCTGCCAAGGATATCAATACGCTCATCACCAACAGCTCCGGCCAAGTGCGCGAAGGCGTCGAACTCGCCAACCAGGCCGGAACGGCGCTGGATGATGTCGTCGCCTCGATCAAGAAGGCCGCGGACGTCGTCGCCGGTATTGCGGAGGCCAGCAACGAACAAGCCAGTGGCTTGGCACAGATCAACAAGGCGCTGGCGCAAATGGACCTGGTCAATCAGCAGAACGCAGCGCTGGTCGAGGAGAGCGCCGCCGCTGCCAAGACCTTGGAATCCCAAGCCGCCGCCATGGCCGATCAGCTTGGCTTCTTCCATACCGGCGAAGAGCAGGATATGGAACGACAAGCGGCGGTGGCCGCCTAACGCTGCGCCCCGCCGTCAGCGGCGCGAAGACGGCGCGGCTTAATACTTGCGGAACAATCCCACCAGTTTGCCCTGAATGCGCACGCGGTTCGGCGGCAGGATGCGCACCTCATAGGCGGTATTGGCCGGCTCGAGCGCGATCGAGGCGCCGCGGCGGCGGAAACGTTTCAGCGTTGCCTCTTCGTCGTCGATCAAAGCGACGACGATGTCGCCGGTGTCAGCCGCCTCGGTGCGCTTGAGCAGCGCCATATCACCGTCGAGAATGCCGGCCTCGATCATGGAATCGCCGCGCACCTCAAGGGCAAAGTGCTCGCCCGTGGTCAGAAGGTCGGGCGGCATGTTGATGGTGTGGCTGCGGGTCTGGATCGCTTCGATCGGGGTGCCGGCGGCGATACGGCCCATCACCGGTACCGCGATCGGGCGGCCGCCGTCGTCTTCCGACGCCGTGCGCACGCGGCCGAGATTGCCTTCGATGACGCTTGGCGTGAATCCGCGGGCGCGCCCTGAGCCAATGCCGTTGGCGACCGAATCCGGCAGCTTGATCACTTCGATGGCGCGCGCCCGGTTGGGCAGGCGGCGAATAAAGCCGCGCTCCTCCAGCGCCGTAATGAGCCGATGGATGCCCGACTTGGATCGCAGGTCCAGCGCATCTTTCATCTCGTCGAAGGAAGGCGGAACCCCGGCCTCCTTGAGCCGCTCATGGATGAACCGCAAGAGTTCGGCTTGCTTGCGCGTGAGCATCTGCGCTTCCCCCTCTAGACAGCAAAGTTCCGCCGAAGTCCCATAAGATGCCTCGGCGAGAACAGCCTGTAGTCGAAACAAATCATGAACGGACACTATCCGTTCCATATGTGTTCCGCAACCACTTAATTTGAAGTGAACAAAATATGCGTCGACGCCAACGCCCGTTTAACGCTCGAATTTAACGATCCGGCAGGGGCGGCCCGCCGTCGCCGGCGGCGCGTAAGGCTCTCGGATGACGAGGCAATCGGCCTGCGACAGCGTCGCCATCATGGAACTGTCCTGGATTGCAAAGGGGGTCGCGATCGCGCCGGCGGAGCCGGTCGTAAGCGTGGCGCGAAGATAATCGGCGCGTTCGTCGTTGGCGGGGAGGTCGCAGCCGAGCGACGCCGAATCGGTTGCAGCGATGACGTCGGCGCGGCCGCTCATGCGGCGAATCAGCGGGCCTAAGAACAGCACGGCGCAGACATAGGACGATACCGGATTGCCGGGCAGGCCGAGCACATGCATGGCGCCGAGGCGGCCGTGCATCAACGGGCGGCCGGGACGCATCGCAATTTTCCAGAACGATAGCGCCATGCCCTCGGCGGCAAACGCCTTTTGCACCAGATCGTAATCGCCGACCGACGCGCCACCCGTCGTGACGAGGATGTCGGCCTCGAGTTCGCGCGCGCGCCGAACCGCCGCGATCGTTTCTTCAAGCCTGTCGCCGACGACGCCGAGATCGGCCACCACGGCGCCTTCCTGACGCGCCAGCGCGGCCAGCGCAAAGCCGTTCGAATAAACGATCTGTCCCGGCCCGGGCTCGACGCCCGGCGGCACCAGTTCGTCGCCGGTCGCGAACAAAGCGAGTCTCGGCCGGCGATGCACCGGCACCGTTGGGTGGTTCATGCCGGCGGCGAGCGCCAGATCGCGCGCGGTCAAGCGATGCCCGGCCGCGAGCAGCGCATCGTTTAAGCGAAAATCCAGGCCCTGACGGCGGACGTTGCGGCCTTTGCTCGCGGGCTTTTGCACTTCGACGCTATCGCCGTCGCGCTTGGTCAGTTCTTGAACGACCACCGTGTCGGCGCCGGCGGGCACCACACCGCCGGTGAAAATGCGTGCCGCTTCGCCGGGGCCGATCGCGGCGTCAAACGGCCGGCCCGCCGCCACCTCGCCAATGACTTTCAAGCGGACCGGGGCGTGCGCCACGTCGTCTGAGCGCAGCGCATAACCGTCCATGGCGGAAACGTCGGCGGGCGGCTGCGTGCGCAGCGCTTTCAGATCGCTCGCCAGCACCCGGCCATTGGCCTTGGCGAGCGGCACCAGCTTCGCCGGCAGCGCCGCGGCATGCGCGAGTACGTGATCGAGCGCCTCCGCGACTGAGATCAACGGCGTTGCTCCCGTGAGCGATAATGTCCGGAGCGTCCGCCGCGCTTCTCGATGAGCCGGATGCCTTCGATGCGCATGCCGCGTTCGACCGCTTTGACCATGTCATAGATCGTCAGGCAGGCGACCGCCACGGCGGTAAGCGCCTCGATCTCAACCCCGGTTTTGCCCGTAACCTTGACCCGCGCTGTGACGACGACGCCCGGCAGCGCGGTATCGGCGGCAAGATCGACTTCGATCTGGGAGATCGGAAGCGGATGGCAAAGTGGGATCAATTCATGGGTGCGCTTGGCGGCCTGGATGCCGGCAATGCGGGCGGTGCCGAGCACGTCGCCTTTTTTCGCGTTGCCCTTGCGCACGATGTCGAGCGTCTTGGCCTGCATCACCACGCGGCCCTCGGCCACCGCCACGCGCTCGGTCTCACGCTTTTGGGAAACGTCCACCATGCGGGCTTCGCCGCGCCCGCTCAGATGGGTGAGTTTTTTTGTCCCTCGCGCCACGGCGTCTACCGGGCCGAGGCGAGCGCGGTCTGGCGCGTCAGTAAGGCGCGGGTTGCGGCCGCGACGTCGGCCTGGCGCATCAGACTTTCGCCGACGAGGAACGTTGAGATTCCGGCTTGGCCGAGCCGCGCCAGATCCGCCGGCGCAAAAATGCCGCTCTCGCCGACGATGACGCGCCCCGCCGGAACCAAACGCGCCAGCCGCTCACAGGTGGCAAGCGTTGTCGCGAAGGTTTTGAGATCCCGGTTGTTGATGCCGAGGAGTTTCGATTTCAGGCGAAGCGCACGGTCCAACTCGTTCTCATCGTGCACTTCTATGAGCGCATCCATGCCGAGCGAAAACGCCGCCGCCTCAAGTTCAGCCGCGCATGCGTCGTCGACCGCGGCCATGATGATGAGGATGCAATCGGCGCCGCAAGCGCGCGCTTCCATCACCTGATAGGGCTCGTACATGAAATCCTTGCGCAGCACCGGCAGCATAACCGCGGCGCGCGCCCGGCGGAGATGATCGAGATTGCCCTGGAAAGACGGCCCATCGGTCAAGACCGAAAGGCAGGTCGCACCACCTGACTGATAAGCCAGCGCGAGCCCTGAAGGGTCGAAGTCGGCGCGGATCAGGCCCTTTGACGGGCTCGCCTTTTTGATCTCGGCGATCAGCGCATAATCCCGGTCTGCAAGCCTTCGCTCGATCGCGCGCAGAAAACCGCGCGGCGGGCTCGCGGCCTTTGCGTCCGCCTCGACCACGGCGAGCGGGCGGTCGCGCTTGCTGGTGGCGATCTCGTCGCGTTTATAGGCTGCGATCTTTTGCAGGATATCAGCCATCGTTCGACACCACGATGAGACGATCAAGCCGGGCTTGGGCTTCACCGGAGTCGAGCGAATAAGCGGCGAGTTCGACACCAGCTTTCAGGTTTTTTGCCTTGCCCGCGACCACAAGTGCGGCCGCGGCATTGAACAAGGCGACGTCGCGAAACGCGTTTTTCTTGCCTTCGAGCACGTCCTCCACCGCCTTGGCGTTGGCCGCAGCATCGCCGCCGCGCAACGCTTCCGGCTTGACCTTGGCGAGACCTACGTCCTCCGGTGAAATTTCGAAGGTGCGCACCACGCCGTCTTTGAGGGAAGTGACAGTCGTCGGACCGGACGTGGTAATTTCATCGAGACCGTCGGAGCCGTGCACCACCCAGGCGCTCACGGTGCCGAGATTCTTGAGAACTTGGGCCAAAGGTTCGGTCCAATGCTTTGAAAATACGCCGACCATCTGGCGGCGCACGCCTGCCGGATTGGACAGCGGACCGAGCAGGTTGAAGATCGTGCGGGTGCCGAGTTCGGCGCGGGTAGCGCCGACATTCTTCATCGCCGGATGATGCGCCGGCGCGAACATGAAGCCGACGCCGGCTTCGGCAATGCAACGACCGATCTGCTCCGGGTTGAGGTCGATATTGACGCCCAAGGCCGCCAGCACATCGGCGGCGCCGGAGCGCGACGACAAAGCGCGGTTACCGTGCTTGGCGACCGGAACGCCGGCCCCGGCGACGATCAGCGCGGCGCAGGTCGAAATATTGTACGAGCCGGAGGCGTCGCCGCCGGTGCCGACTACGTCGATGGCTTCGGGCGGCGCATCGACCCGTAGCATCTTGGCGCGCATCGTGGTGACGGCGCCGGTGATCTCGTCCACGGTCTCGCCGCGTACGCGCAAGCCCATCAGCAGCGCGCCCATCTGCGACGGCGTCGCCTCGCCGGACATCATCTGTTCGAAGGCGCTGGCCGCCTCGTCGCGGCTTAAGCTCGCACCGGTCGCGACCTTGCCGATGAGCGCCCTGAGCTCTGCGGTCACGGCGCGGTCCTCAATTGACCCGCGCCCGCGCGCGGTGCTGCGGGTGCTGTGCCGTCGCGCGCCGTCCGCTTGACGCATTCCAGGCCGCCGCGATGTCGAGAAAGTTTTTCAGCATCAGGTGGCCGTGCTCGGATGCAATGCTTTCGGGATGGAATTGCACGCCGTGCAGCGGCAGCCGCGTATGCGCAAGCCCCATGATGAGACCGTCGTCGGTGTCCGCCGTCACCGTCAGTGCGCCCGGCAAGCTTGCGCGCTCGACCACCAGCGAGTGATAACGCGTCGCCTTAAACGGCGCATTGATGCCGTGAAAAATGCCGCGGCCCTGGTGGTGGATCTCCGACAATTTGCCGTGCACCGGCAGTGGCGCTCGCACCACTTTGCCGCCGAAGGCGTCGCCGATCGCCTGATGGCCGAGGCAGACTCCAAGGATGGGGATACGCGAGCCGGCCTGCGCGATCAGATCGAGACAAATGCCGGCCTCCTTCGGCGTGCAAGGGCCGGGCGACAGCACGATGGCGTCGGGATCGGCGGCGATCACCTCGGTGCTCGTCACTTTGTCGTTGCGATGCACAACGACATCAGCCCCCAGTTCACCGAGATAGTGCACCAGATTGAAGGTGAAGCTGTCGTAGTTGTCGATGAGCACGATCATGGCGCGGCCGTATTTCCGTGCGGCTCTTAGACGTGAGCCGGGAGGGGGTCAAGGCGAGTGCCAAGAAGGCAAACAAGACCGGGAACAAGTGCCGGTTGCGGCGGCGATCCGGTGGTCAAAACGTCAAACATGGATATAGATTAGTCCAGTTCCCGGGTAAGAACGAGACAAAATGGGAAACGCCGTCAGCCGCCTGCGCCCGGCATGGGCACTCTGGTCATTCCTGGTTTTAACGGTCGTGCCGGTAAGCGGTTTTGCGGTGGGCGCCGCACTGCCGCAGGCCTATCCCGACCGGCCGGTCAAAGTCATTGTGCCAACGCCGCCGGGCGGTCCGGTCGACGTCGTTGCGCGCATCGCGGCGAATTATCTGCAGACCGCGCTCGGCCAAGGCTTCGTCATCGAAAACCGTCCCGGCGCCGGCAATACGATCGGGTCGCGCGATGCCGCGGAGGCTGTTCCGGACGGCTACACGCTTTTGTACTCGGCCGCGAGCGGTCTTGTTATCGCACCGCTCTTGCACCCCGATGCCGGCTACGACCCGCTGACGAGCTATGATCCGATCGCGCTGTTTGCCGCGACGTCCAACATCCTGGTTGTCAATCCAACCGTGCCGGCCAAGACCGTGTCGGAATTGGTCACCTATGCCAAAGCCAATCCGGGCAAAGTGAATTTTTCCTCCGGCGGCATCGGGGTGCTGCCGCATCTGATCGGCGAAATGTTCAAGGCCCGCGCCGGCATCGATATCGTGCACGTCCCCTATAAAGGCGGCGGCCCATCGATCACCGACCTCGTTGCCGGAAACGTGCAAATGACCTTCGAGGCGACGAGCGTACTGTTGCCGCTGATCAAGGCGGGCCGCTTGCGCGCGCTCGCGGTGACCGCGGCAAAACGCATCCCTGAATTACCCGAAGTGCCAACTATGACCGAGAGCGGATTTGCCAACTTCGTGACCACTGCTTGGACCGGCTTGCTGGCGCCGGCGCACACGCCGGTGCCAATCATCGCCAAGCTCGGTGCCGCGATCAATGACGGACTGAAAAAGCCGGAACTGCAAGTGGCGCTCACCCGCCTGAGCTATGAGCCAATAGGCGGCGCGCCCGCGGACTTCACTGCGACGATGCAAGCCGACCTTGCCCGCTGGTCACCGATCATCAAGACGCTGGGTCTCGATCATCTGGCGCAATGACGCCGTCTTCCCGCACCGATGCGCTCCGGCTTCGGCTATTGGGTATTGGTGCCGGCCAATCTGGTCATGGCGGTCCATTTCGGCACTTCCGTGGCGATGAAAGCCGCGAATTCCGTGGGCGAGCCGGGCTTGCCCGCGGCGCCGAGCATCTTCAGTTTGGCTTGCAGATCGGCCGAACCTAATCCGGCGTTGAGGGCGACGTTGATCTTATCGACAATCGCTTGCGGTGTGCCGGGCGGCGCGACAATGCCGGTCCATGAACTGGCGACGTAGCCGGGAATGCCGCTCTCGATCATGGTCGGCACCTGCGGAATTTGGGCAAGCCGTTCCGGCGTCGTGGTGGCAAGCGAGCGCATGGTGCCGTCGCTCAAATGCGGAAATACGACCGAAGTCGGCTCGATGCCGAGATCGATCTGGCCGCCGATGAGTTCGGTGATCTCGTTCGAGGCACCTTTGTACGGCACGACAAAATGTCGGTGGAGGTCAGCGTCTTGAACCAGGCGGCGAGCATATGCGGCGGCGCGCCATTGGGGACGCCGAGCGTGAGCTTGCCGGGATTGGCCTTGGCATAGGCGATGACGGCGGCAACGCTGCCGACGGGCGCCTTCGGTCCTGCAATCATGACGAATGGCACGCTGGAAAACATCGCGACCGGAACAAAAATACTCGGATCGAGACCTGCGTCCGGATAAAGCGCCGGTCCGATGGCAAGGGTCGCTGCACTGCCGAGAAGGAGCGTGTAGCCATCCGGATCGGCAACCGCGGCCACCTTGCCGCCAAGGGTGGATCCCGCACCTGGGCGGTTGTCGACGTAAACCTGTTGGCGGAACGTGGCCGAGAGCGACTGACTGATCAGCCGGCCCATCACGTCGGTCGGTCCGCCTGGCGGGTAGGGGACGATCAGCCGGATCGGCCGGTCCGGAAACGCACCCTGGACCGCGTCTTGTGCGAGGGCCTTACGGCCTGCGGTCACAGCGACGCAAAAAAGGGCGATTGTCAGAACCAGCAGATAGCGGCGGGAGCGGGGGCTCGGCCTCATAATCTTCTCCGCAACAGCGGCGGTGGTCCGAACAGCAACGGACCGCGCGTCGAGGCAATCATGCGCGAAAAAAAACCGTGGCGGAAGGTGGGGACAGCACCCTCCGCCCAGGCGACACGGCAGACTCTTGCTGGGGCGAGGCTTGAGGATTACTTCGACTCAATGCGCCATGGCGGCCGCCAGGCGATTCGTCGAAATGAGCCTCACATCGTGTGGAGCGAGGAGCGGATTGCGGGTATCGCGCGTGCAGGCGGCATCAAAATAAGGCCACGCTTTTTGGCCGCACTCAATGCCAAGCGGCCTTACATCGGCACGGTCGCCTTTGGCGCCCGGGAGCGGCGAACTGGCCTCGACTTCCGGCGATAAACTCGGGAACGCCACAAACCAACCCGCGACGATCGCGGCAACAGCGATAGCGGAAACGGTTTTGATCATGACACCAGTCCCCTGTTCGCAACCTTCCCGACTTCAACGTGCGAGCCGGCTCGTTGGTTGCTTATTTTCTGTTAGGTATGTTGCCCTAGTCCGCTCCAACCGACGGTGATGGGCGTCACATATTGGCTGTTTGAGATAACTGATTGATATCATTGTTTTATATCCAGTCTTTTGTAGCGGCTGCCGGCATTTGGAGGTGGGCGGCAGTGCGGCCAATGACCGATATAATGGAATCTGGGCAGAGCTTTGCGCGGAGCCAGGAAAGCGCCGGCAAGGGTCATGGATGCGCCTCGCAGCGGCCAGCTTGCGGTTGACCTCGGCGCGGGCTAGACCGCCGCCATGCAACGGATTGCGCTCTTTGCCGGGTCGTTCGATCCGATCACCAATGGCCACCTCGACGTCATCGCCAAGGCCGTCCGGCTTGCCGATCGGCTGGTGCTGGCGATCGGCATCCACCCCGGCAAGACACCGCTGTTTTCGGCCGACGAACGGCTCGCAATGCTCGATGAGATCTCCGCGCCATTAGGTCGGGCGGCGGGATGCGAAATCAGCTGCGTGACCTTTGCCGACCTCGTCATCGCAGCGGCCAGGCGTGCCGGTGCGACGCTGTTGATCCGCGGTCTGCGCGACGCCGGCGACTTCGATTACGAGATGCAGATGGCCGGCATGAACGCCACCATGGCGCCTGAGGTAGAAACCATTTTCCTGCCCGCCGCGCCCGCGGTCCGCCCGATCACCGCCACTTTGGTCCGTCAGATTGCCGGCATGGGCGGCGACGTCTCAGCCTTCGTGCCGGCGCCGGTGGCGGCGCGGCTGAAAACCAAGTTCGCCAACAGCTAAAATCCATCCAGGAGACAAAATGATCCGCGTCCTCGCCGTCATCGTTGCGCTGCTATGTGTCGCACCGGCCAATGCCGCACCGCCGCTTCCCGCCGGGCTTGATCCGCACAACACACTCATTCTGGACACGACCGCGGGCCGCGTCGTCATCAAGCTTCGCAATGACATTGCACCGCTTCACGCGGCGCGGCTGGAGCAACTGGCGCGCGACGGCTTTTATAACAACGTGCCGTTCCACCGCGTCATCGACGGCTTCATGGCGCAAACCGGCGACGGGCAATATGGCAACGGCACCGGCAGCTCGAAATATCCGAACCTGAAAGCCGAGTTTTCCAGCGTGCCCTATCAACGCGGCATCGTCGGCATGGCGCGCACCAGCGATCCCAATTCAGCAAACAGCCAGTTCTTCATCATGTTCGCCGATGGCCCCTCGCTGACCGGCAAATACACCGTGGTCGGCGAAGTCGTGCAAGGCATGGATGTGGTCGATAAGCTGCACAAAGGCGAGCCGCCAGCCAATCCCGACAAGATCACCCGCGCCCAAGTGGCCGCCGACATCAAGTAGCGGCCTTGCAGCGAAATCACAGGCAACCGACAACGAGGACGGAGGAACGAGAATTATGACTGATGCCGCAGAACTGCCGGCAGGCGCCGATCCGGAGAATACGCTGGTGCTCGATACCACGCCCGGCCGGATCGTCATCAAATTATTGACCGACATCGCGCCCGGACACGCCGAGCGGATGAAGCTCTTGGCGCGCGAACAATATTATGACGACGTGCCGTTCCATCGCGTCATCGACGGCTTCATGGCGCAGACCGGCGACGGCGAATTCGGCAACGGCACCGGCGGCTCCGAGCATCCGAATTTGAAGTCAGAGTTTTCGGATGTGCCGTTCAAGCGCGGCACCGTGGGCATGGCGCGCAGCAGCAGTCCGCATTCGGCCAACAGCCAGTTTTTCATCATGTTTGACGAGGGCTCGTTCCTCAACGGCCAATATACCGTCATCGGCGAAGTGGTCAGCGGCATGGACGTGGTCGACAAGCTCAAGAGGGGCGAACCGCCGCGCAATCCCGACAAGATCGTCAAAATGCAGGTGGCCGCCGACGTGAAGTAGGGCGCCTATCGTTGGGCCCGCTCAGGCCCGAGATAGGGCGCGATCGCCTTAAGCGCGAACTCAGGCGAAATCAGCCGCATGCCGTCGGGCGAGGGACCGCCTGGCGGCACGATGGCGTGGATGAATTTGGAATAGCTCAGCACCGGTGTCGAGCCGAACAGGCCGAAGGCTTCGGTGCCGCTCGCCGCCGCGAGATTCAGCGGGCCTGAGCTTGGGCCGACGCAAAGATCGGCACGGCGCAACAGCGCGGCCGCCTCGGCAAGCCCGAGCTCGCAGGCATTGATCGCCGGCGCGCCGCTGGTATGCGCGATGAAGTTTTGCGCCCGCGCGGCATTGGCGGGGCCGCCGATCAGAAACACGGTGCCGCCGGTGCGGTGGCGCAACGCGTCAAGAAACCCCGCCCAATTGTCGTCGGGCCAGTCCTTGTCGGGATGCGACGCTCCGATCCCGAGCACGATCCACGGCCGCGGCGCCTGCGTGAACTTCTCGCCGATCGCCGCCAGCGTTGCCGCGGGCAGGCGCAAGTCCGGTTCGGTCGAGGCCAAGGGCACCTGCATCGCCGTCATCAGCGCACGCAGCCAATCGATGGGATGATCGTGAAAATGGCTGTGGTCGATGCCGCGATTGGTGATGAACAGCCGTTGCGGGCCGAGCCCCAAGCCGATGCGCTCGGGGATGCCTGCGAGCATGGCTGCGAGCGCCGGCCGGGTAGTGCGGTCGAGAATCCAAATCGCCCGGAAACGGCGGCGCCGCAATAGCGCCGCGAGCCGGATCAGATTGATGCCGCGCCGCAGTTCGGAGCCGGCATGTTCGAAATAGACGGTTTCGCCGACGCCCGGTTCGGCGGCGAGCAATTCGCGCGCATGGCTCGAAGGCGGGGCGAGAAAGGCGACTGTGCCGCCGGGCGCGACCGCGGCGATGGCGCGGATGAACGGCAGATGCCAAATGACGTCGCCGATGCCGGGTTTGACCTGGATGACGGCAACGTCGACTGCAATGGGGCCGGCCGCATTCGTCACGTGGATCGCCGTGTGCGGGTTTGCTCCTTGCGCTTTTAGAGCATGG
This sequence comes from Xanthobacteraceae bacterium, assembly GCA_049519075.1. Classification (GTDB taxonomy): domain Bacteria; phylum Pseudomonadota; class Alphaproteobacteria; order Rhizobiales; family Xanthobacteraceae; genus BOG-931. The sequence continues at coordinate 11,189 of JBEKRD010000057.1, forward strand.
TGCCGCAAAGTGGAAACTCGATTGCGGAAAACTGGGTCTCAACCTGACCGGATATGACAGCATGAAAAAGCTCACGATCGGCGATGTCACCATCACCAGCATCATCGAACGGGACGGGCCGTGGCGGAAGCCGGAGGAGATGTTTCCGGCTTACGATCCCGCAATCGGCAATCGCCATCTCGCGGATCTCGATCCGGAAGTCTTCGATGCCGCGTCCGGACGCATGGTGATCACCTATCAGACTTATGTGGTACGCACGCCCAGGCACACGATCCTGATCGATACCTGCACCGGCGAGGACAAGGGCTATGCCGCGCCGATGGATTTTCCCAAGCAGCCATGGCTCGACGGCTTCGCCGCCTCAGCTCTGCGGTTTGAGGATATCGATTACGTGTTCTGCACGCATCTGCACATCGACCATTGCGGCTGGAACACGGTGCTGCGCAACGGCCGCTGGGTGCCGACCTTCCCGAAGGCGAAATACATTTTCCACAAGCGCGAATATGCCGCCTGGGAAGAGGCGACCAAAAAAGGCGCAACCCCGCCCGGCAATGTGTGGCGGTATAATTGCGAGCCGGTGGTGGCGGCTGGTCAGGCGCTTCTGGTCGACGATGATTTTGCGCTCGACGATACATTGTGGCTGACGCCGACGCCCGGGCACTCGCCCTGCCATTGCTGTGTCAATATCCGCTCCCGCGGACAAGACGCGGTCGTCATCGGCGATCTGATGCATCACGCCTTGCAGTGCCGCGAGCCCAGCTGGTCGACGGTGTTCGACTGGGATGCCGAGCAGGCGGCGCGCTCGCGGCGGAAATTCTTAAGCGAGACCGCCGGCACCGGGAAGTTTGTGCTCCCGATCCATTTTCCAAATCCGACCACAGGACTGATCGAGGCGGACGGCGAGCGATTTCGCTATCGGTTCGTGCGCTAAACCCGACCGTGACGGGCAGCGAGCGGCTAGCGGCACGCTCCTTGCGAACGTGCGGTATCGAGCGCCGCGTCCGCAGCGAACCAGTCGGGAAGCCCGACCGCGATCTTGCTCCATCCGGTGCCCCAGGGCGTTGCGCCGCTGTCCCACCAGATTTTGCACCAGCCGTCATCCAACTGCACCACGGCGTAGTCGGCGCGCGCCGGGGTCGAGGCGGCGAAACCGAGTGCCAAAACTCCAACCGCAAAGGCCAATCGCTTCATCGTCAACTCCTACCGAGTCTGCCCGGTCCGCGGGGGTTCCCCGCAGCCTATAACGGCCATGCCCCACGCCATGTTCCGATTCAAACGACAGCGATCCTGGGCTAGACCAATCTGTCGCCGCCAATCCTGGTAAGGCCTGATGCGTACGGATTTATTTGACTTTGAACTGCCGGAGGACCGCATCGCGTTGCGGCCGGCCTCGCCGCGCGATGCCGCGAGGCTCCTGGTGGTGCGGCCGGGTTCGGCATTGGAGGACCGCGGGCTTTGCGATCTGCCGGCGCTGCTGCGGCCGGGTGACGCCGTGGTCGTCAACGACACCAAGGTCTTTGCCGCCAGTCTGCACGGCCGGCGCATTGGCCGCGGCGAGCACGAACCGGCGATCGCGGCGACATTGATCAAGCGGCTCGACAGCTCGCGCTGGCGGGCTTTGGTCAAACCGAGCAAACGCCTTGCAGTCGGCGACGTCGTGCGTTTCGGCGCCGAAGGCCGGGTATGTTTTCTTGATCAACTCGACGCCACGGTGGAAGAGAAAGGCCGAGGCGAGGGAGGCGGTGAGGTGACGCTCGCCTTCGCATTCACCGGCGCCGTGCTCGATCAGGCGCTGGCGGAGCGCGGCGACATGCCGTTGCCGCCCTATATCGCCAGCCGCCGCGCCGTCGATGACCAGGACCGCAGCGACTATCAGACCATGTTCGCCCGCACCGAGGGGTCGGTGGCGGCGCCGACCGCTGGGCTGCATTTCACCCCGGCCATGGCTGCGGCGTTGCGCGATCGCGGCGTCGCGCTGCACCGGGTGACGCTCCACGTCGGGCCCGGCACCTTTCTACCGGTCAAGGCGGATGACACGTCCGCCCATAAGATGCACCCGGAATGGGGCAGCGTCAGCGCCGAAACCGCCGAGGCCCTGAATGCGGCGCGGCGTGCCGGCGGCCGCATCGTCGCGGTCGGCTCGACCTCGCTGCGGCTTCTCGAAAGCGCCGCCGCCGCCGACGGCACGCTTTTGCCCTTTGCCGCTGAAACGGCGCTCTTTATCACGCCCGGCTACCCTTTTCGCGTGGTCGAAGCGATGCTCACCAACTTCCATCTGCCGCGCTCGACGCTGTTCATGCTGGTGTCGGCCTTCAGCGGCCTCGACACCATGCGGCGCGCTTACGCGCATGCGATCGCAAGCGGCTATCGCTTCTACTCCTACGGCGATGCGTGCCTGCTGTGGCGCGAGGGCTCGGACGCATGAGCGCGGTCGCTGACGCGCGGTATCATACGCCTACGTCGTTTCAACGCGATCTCATTTCAATCGGCGGCAGCCGCGTTGAGTTGCGGGCGCGCGCTGGCCGCGTCGGCGGCGCACGAGAACTGAACGCCGAGCGCCGTTCGCTCGCACCAAACAATGCGGCACGAGAAGCTTTGCTGCCCGTCGCGCGACAGCCACAGGCTGAATCGGTCAGGAATGTCGTCGGTGCTTTCAAGCGCCAGCTTGGCGCCGCTGTCGGACAGATCGATCAATGTGCATTTGAGGAGTGGCACACCGTCGCCGACGCTGATCCAGGCCGGCCGATTAATGACGTTGCGAAGATCGTGGCGCAAATTGAAGGTCATGATTGCCCTCACCAGTGAGTGTAAATCTCGACTATCACGCTGCCCAGCGCAGCCACGTAACGGCCATCAAACAAAAACGCATCAACGCCGTAGAGAACGGCAATGCAAACAAGCGCTGAATCTATCCTCATCAGTGCCTCTCGATCCGCAACGGAAAGGCGTGACGTGTCAGAAACTGCGAAGCGCGTGCGTAGGACGCTCGTGCATAAATCTAGGGATGGCGAGGTAGCAGGCCGTTAAACAAATCGCGAAAATTCTTGTCGAAACGGGGCCAATAGGTGGGTCCCGCCGGGATGGGCATCCGGCGGAGCCGTTCGCCGAGCCGTGCCGGACGGGTCAAAACGGACATACTGCGGCTCGCACAGAGGAGGCGACATTTGTCCATAAGGGGGCTAAATGAAGCCGCCAATGTCAAAGCCCTTCTCCTTCCATCTCATCGCGACCGACGGCCCCGCGCGCACCGGCGAAATAGCCACCGCGCATGGCCCGGTGCGCACCCCGGCTTTCATGCCGGTCGGCACCCAAGGCGCGATCAAGGGCGTGCATCATGACGACGTCCGCGCTTCGGGCGCCGATATCATGCTCGGCAACACCTATCACCTGATGTTGCGGCCGGGCGCCGAGCGCATCGCGGGCCTGGGCGGCTTGCATCAATTCATCAATTGGCCGCTGCCGATCCTCACCGATTCCGGCGGCTACCAAGTGATGTCGCTTTCGCCGTTGCGCAAAGTGGCGGAGGCGGGCGTCACGTTCCGCTCCGATATCGACGGCGCCATGGTTGAGCTTTCGCCCGAGCGCGCCGTCGAAGTGCAAATCCTGCTCGGCTCCGATATCGCCATGCAACTCGACGAATGCGTGCGCCTGCCGGCGCAACGCGACGACATCGCGCGCGCCATGCAGCTGTCGCTGCGCTGGGCCGAGCGCTGCAAGCGCGCCTTCGAGAGCGCTAGGCCCGGCCACGCGTTGTTCGGCATCGTGCAGGGCGGCGACGATCACGACTTGCGCGAGGCGAGCGCCCGGGCGCTGGTCGATCTCGGCTTTGACGGCTACGCCGTCGGCGGGCTTGCGGTCGGCGAGCCGCAGGAGGTCATGCTCAAAATCGTCGGGGCGACCGCGCCGGCGCTGCCGGCCGAGCAGCCGCGGTACTTGATGGGCGTCGGCACCCCTGACGATCTCCTCGAAGCGGTGGCGCGCGGCATCGATATGTTCGATTGCGTGTTGCCGACGCGCAACGGCCGCCACGGTCTCGCTTTCACCCGTTTTGGCCCGATAAACCTCAAGAATGCGCAGCACGCCGAGGATCCGCGGCCGCTCGACCCCGAGAGCCGCTGCTCGGCCGCGCGCGACTTCTCGCGCGCATACCTGCACCACCTTTTTAAGGCTGGCGAAGCGCTCGGCGGCACGCTTCTCTCTATCGTCAATCTCTTCTACTACCAGGACCTGATGGCGGGCGCGCGTTCGGCCATCGCCGCGGGCCGCTACGCCGATTATGTCGCTAATACCAAGGAACAATGGGCTGCCAAGCGCGATTTGAAGACGTCGTGAGCGGGCATTGTTCGGACCAAGAATAGTCGAGCCAAGAGGGCAGGGAATGGTCAAGTTGATGCCGGCTTTGACGCAGGATTCGTTCAGACGACGTCTCGCGGCGCTGGCCTTTGCGATTGCGGCGTTGGCCGTCCTCCCCGACGCGGCCTTGGCGCAGGCGACCTATCCGGACCGTCCGGTCCGCGTCATCCTGCCGTTCGGTCCGGGCGGTGTCGCCGATATCACCGCGCGGCTGGTCGCCGAGAAACTCAGCGAGAAGCTCGGCCAGAATTTCGTGATCGAAAACATGCCCGGAGCCGGCGGCATCGCCGCGGCGCATGCCGTGCTCGCCGGCGGCGCCGACGGTTACACGCTGGCCTGGTTCACCAGCGGCACCGCGATCAGCGTCGCGTTGTTTCGCCATCTGCCGTTCGATCCGTTCAAGCAATTCGTGCCGATCTCCGCGGTCGGCTATTTCGGTCTCGTCTTTGTCACTGGCGCGGATTCGCCCTACCATACGCTCGGCGACGTGCTGAAGACGGCACGGGAAAAACCGGGCACGCTCAATCTCGCTTCCGTCGTCGTCGGCAGCACTCAAGATCTCACCGCCGAATTGTTCAAAGCGATGTCGGGGGCGGATATTGTGATCGTGCCGTTTCGCACCACGCCGGACGCGCTTGTGGCGTTGTTGCGCGGCGACACCCAGTTGGGCGTAGATTTTTATGCCGCGCAGGCGTCGAGCCTGCAGAGCGGGCAGACGCGCGCGCTGGCGACGAGCGGCGCGCAACGCTTGCCAGAACTCCCCGACGTTCCAACCGTCCAAGAGGCTGGAGTCGCCAATTTCGAGGTCATGGCGTGGAACGCGCTCTACGCGCCGGCAGGGACGCCTACAGCCATCGTCGACAAGCTCAATCATGCGATCGGCGAGGTGCTGGCCGATCCGGATGTGAAACAACGCGCTTTCAATCTCGGCATTGACGCCAAGGCTTCGACGCCCGCGCAAATCGACGCTCAGATGCACGCCGAGATAGAAAAATGGGCGAACGTCATCGCCACCGCTCATATTCCCAAGCAATAACGCCAGTAAAAGGAGGAAAAGATATGCCGGCTGACTCTCATCGGGTGATTGGCATCGTGATCGTTGCGGGGCTTGCGAGCTTTGCCTTGCCGGCGCTGGCGCAAACGACCGCACCGACGAACGCGGTGCTGGTCACGGTGCCAGGCGCGCCAAAGCTCGGCGATCCACCGGAGGCGAGCAACATGCGGCTGGTCGGCTACAACGACCTGCAACACCGCGCCGCCTATCAGCCGACCATCCATCATCAGGGCGACCGCTACATCGCCTATATCGGTCACCATGGCGGCACGCCCGAGGTGCCGAAGCCGCTTAATCCGCTGACTGGCCAGAACGAGTTCAACGGCACCTCGATCGTCGATGTCACCGATCCGGCGCATCCGCAATATCTCGCCCACATTCCCGGCACCGAGGGCAATTACGAGCAAGGCGGCGCGCAAATGACGCGCGTATGCGACGGCAAGACGCTGCCCAAGGGCGACCCCAACAAATTTTATCTGTTGCGCGTGTTCGGCGGCCAGAGCCACGAAATCTACGACGTCACCGACCCGGCCAAACCGGTGCGCATCTGGCAGCGGCCGGGGCCGCTCAACGATACCCACAAAAGCTTTTGGGAATGCGACACCGGCATCGCCTATCTCGTTTCCGGTGTGCCGGGGTGGCGGGTCAATCGCATGACCGAGGTCTGGGACATGAGCGATCCTTCGCATCCGGTGAAGATCCGCGATTTCGGCCTGCCGGGTCAGGAGCCCGGCGCAACCGGTCCGATCCCGACCGAGTTGCATGGCATGATTTCGCTCGGGCCCCAATCGAACCGCATCTATTTCGGCTACGGCACGGACAAAGGCGGCATCGTGCAGATCGTCGACCGCGACAAGCTCATCAATGGGCCGAAAGAGCCGACGCCGGACAATCTGCGTTATCCTGAAGTCGCGCGGCTGGAAATGACACCGTTCAACGGCGCTCATACCGTTTTCCCCATGCCGAAAATGCCGATCCCAGAATTCGCCAAGGACGCGCAGGGAGCGGTGCGCGACATCGTCATGATCGTCGACGAGGAAATCCGCGACGAGTGTCTGGAGCCGCAGCAGATGGCGTGGTTCGTCGACGTCACCATGGAGAGCCACCCGATGGTGATTTCGAATTTTCAAGTGCCGGAGGCAAGCGGCAATTTCTGCGAACGCGGCGGCCGCTTCGGCACCCATTCCTCCAATGAGAGCATGGCGCCGGTGTTCTACAAGAAGATCGCGTTTCTCGCCTATTTCAACGCCGGCGTGCGCGCGGTCGATATCCGCGATCCGTATCACCCCAAGGAGATCGGCTATTTCATCCCGTCTGTCATGGCGGCAACCGACAAGCGCTGCATCAAGGTCAATGGCGAGGATCGCTGCAAGGTCGCGATCCAGACCAACAATGTCGAGACCGACGATCGCGGCTACATCTACATCGTCGATCGCGCCGGGACCGGGCTCGATATCCTCGAACTGACCGGCGACGCGCGCTCGGTCGCCGGCCTGCAGTGATGGGCTGACGGCATAAAAAAGACCCGCCAGCCCTGCGCAGGGGCCGACGGGTCGAGACCTCGCACCTGGTACTGACGCTACGGTCCGGTACGACTACGATTTCGTGAGCTGGCCGCGCAACTCGCCGCCGGGGTTCGCCGCGGTGTGCACATTGGCGTACCACAGCCCCGCCATCAGATCGGCGGCCTGCGCGTCGGTCAGCGTTGCCGAACCCTTGAACGGGCTCGCCAGTGGACTGCCCTTTTCCGAAATCCAGATCGCGACGCCAGCGTTCTTGCCGGCCTCCGCGGGCCCGTGAAAGTGGGCCGCCGTGACCGGCCCGGTGACGCCGGAATAAGTGCCTTCCCAGGTCAGCATCTTGGTCGCCGGATCGTAGGTCGCAGTGACCGTCCCGGTGCCGGCGGACGTGTTCGGCGGTACTTCGGTCGACCCCTTTAGATCGGCTTTGAATGTCGTCCCGGCGGCCTGGCTCGGGGTGGCCGAAGCCAACAGGGCCGCGCTCGCGGCGCCACCGACGCAATAACCCAATATCGAGCGACGACTGAACGTCTCATGGCTTGGCGTTTGACGCATGTGTTTCCTCCTGGTTGACGGCTCCGCAACAACAACACCGGACCGAGGGCGATTATTGCTTATCTTCGCACACAGGACCAGACGTGCGGTGCCGCGCCCGCCGCTCCTCCCAGCATCCACTACGCTGCAATTTATACACTAAACACAGAAACTTGCCTCATTATGCTGACGCTTCCCATTAACGCCACCACAACCTCACGGAAGTCGCGAATTTATGCCCGCAACCGTCGCACGACCAGTCGTGGTCGATACGCCCTCTGGCGTTGAAGCGGGATTCTTCGGCGACAAGCACAACGCCGCCGCAGCCCGGACATTTCGGCCGGCTCAGGCGCTCGGTGGCAACAGCCCGTGAGGAAGCAACTCTTGAGGACGCAACTGGCGAGGACGCAACTCTTGCGGACGCCTGGCACGCGGATGGGATAACCATCGTCGATCCTCCTCGACGCACCTCACCGCACCCACGATACCGATCTTGCGTGCGATCTGTGGCGCTAGCGCGACGGCGGCGTGAAACTCTCGTGGCGTTTGCGGCCCGATCCGCAATGGAACCCGAGGCGGGGCGACCTGTCAGCGCGTTTGCGTGTCGATCGGCGCGCAATTGGTCCGGCCTGACAACAGGCAGTCCTGCAATTTGCCGTTGGAATAGAGCGCCTGCGCCAACAGCCAGCCGACCACGAAGAGGAAAACGACGACGCCCAACGCGATAAGCGGACCGCGTCTGCTGTTGTCTCGGTTGTTATCGCCGGCCATGCAAAAACTTTCGCATGATATTCGATTTCCGTTGCCCGTTTCCCTCAACCCACGTCGAAGATAATCTAGGTTATCTATTTCGCCAACCAAACGATTGATCGGTGTGGTTTCATCCGTAACGGATTAACCCACCTCTTACAGCATTAAACCAAATTGAATTGTAGATTCGCGGCATTGGCGCGGTCTGCCGCCACCGTGGCCCCGTTTGAGGGCCTCCGCCGCGTGACTTCACGGAAGCTGAAAGGGCCTAATAATGATTGCCTTATTCACGAATTTAAGCGTCCGATGGAAAGTTCTCTCCGCACCGGCATTGCTAATCCTGGTTCTGATCGGCGCCGGGCTCTATTTCGTGTCGATGCAGCGCGCCGGTCAGGCGGCGGGCGATGCGCTGATGGCCGGTCCGGTGCATGACGCCGAAACCGTCGCGGATTTCACCAAGTCGGCATGGATGGCGCAAGTTCGCCTCTACCAGCTCACGGCGACGGCAGCCAACGAGACCGACGACAAGAAGCTGAAGGTCCTGGCCGACGGCGCCACCAAAGCGTTGGCCAATATGACCGAAAAGCTAAGAACGCTCGGCGATCCCGCACGCGACAATGCCAAAACCGACGGCAAGCTCGGCCAGTTGCAGGGGGCAGTCGCGAATTACGCCAAACAAGGCAAGAGTGTCATCGATATGGCGGACAGCGATGTCGCCACCGCATTGACATTTATGATGGGTGCCGCGCGCAGCTTTGCGACCATCGAAAACCTGACCGACGACCTGACCAACAGCAGCAAGTCTGTCCGCGACGACAAAGTCGCGCTCAACAAGGCTGCGCTTGAACAGCAGAAGCTGACGCTCATCCTCGTCATGCTGAGCGCGATTCTCACCGGCAGTCTGATCTCGCTACTTATAAGTCGCGGTATCAGCAAGCCTCTGACCGAGATTGCCGGCGTACTGATCGAATTGACCAACGATCGCATCGTGGATGTCCCTTATGCAATGCGCCACGACGAGATCGGCGAGATTGCCAAGGCGACCGAGGTGTTCAAGCAATCGATCGGCGAAAAGATCATCAATTTGCGGGTGCGCGCGGCGCTCGACGTCGTCAAGTCGAACGTGATGGTCGCTGACACCGACTATAACATTCTCTACATGAACGGGACGCTAAAGGACATGCTGCACGAGGCCGAGGCCGAGCTGCGCAAGGTCATGCCGGAGTTCGATGCCGGCAAGCTGATCGGCGCCAATATGGACGTGTTCCACAAAAGCCCGGCCCATCAGCGAAAGATGTTGGACGCGTTGACGGCAACGCACGATTCCCACATCACGGTCGGCAGCCAAAAATTCTATCTTATCGCCAGTCCGGTGGTCGATACGCACGGCAACCGAGCGGGCACCGTGGTGGAATGGCGCAACGAGACCATGGAAAAAGCGATCGAAGGCGAAGTCCACGACGTGGTCAAAGCCGCGGTCGCCGGCGACTTCTCCAAGCGCGTTCCGCTCGGGGACAAGAAGGATTTTATGCTCAATCTCGCTAGCGCCATGAATTCGCTGTGCGAGAACACCGCAAGTCCGTTGCAAGATCTTGAAAGCATGCTGGGCGCGCTCGCCGAGGGCGATCTGACCCTACGCATCACCGCCGACTATCAAGGCATGTTCGGAACGCTGAAGGAAGACGCCAACAAAATGGCGGAACGGATCGGCGCTACTGTCGGCGATATCAAACTGGCGGCGCGGGAAGTCACCGGCGCCTCGGCCGAGATCTCGACCAGCACGACCGACCTGTCGCAGCGTACCGAGGAGCAGGCCGCCAGCCTGGAACAGACCTCGGCCGCGATGACAGAGATTTCCACCACCGTGATGAAAAACGCCGAAAACGCGCAAGCCGCCAATCAGTCGGCAGCCGACACCCGTGAGGTCGCCGACCGCGGCGGCGAGGTCGTTGCTCAGGCCGTGAAGGCGATGGGAAAGATCGAGGAGTCCTCGCGCAAGATCTCCGACATCATCGGCGTGATCGACGAGATCGCCCGGCAGACCAACTTGCTGGCGCTCAACGCCGCGGTTGAAGCCGCACGTGCCGGCGACGCGGGTCGCGGCTTTGCCGTGGTGGCCTCCGAGGTGCGCAGCCTGGCGCAGCGTTCCTCGCAGGCCGCGAAAGACATCAAGGACTTGATTACCCACAGTAACGACCAGGTCAAAGATGGCGTCGATCTGGTCAATCGGACCGGAATCTCGCTCAAAGAGATCGTCGACTCGATCAGGAAGGTGGCCGATATCGTGGCCGATATCGCCAACGCCAGCAACGAACAAGCGAGCGGCATCGCGCAGGTCAACAAGGCGCTGGCGCAGATGGACGAGGTGACCCAGCAAAATTCTGCCCTGGTGGAGGAAAATGCCGCCACCGCCAAGACGTTGGAGCAGCAGGCCACGGCCATGGACGAGCGCGTCGCCTTTTTCAAGCTCGAAGATGCCGTCGAGGGCGGCCCGGCGCAGCGACCTGACCTCCGCGACCAGCGCGCTGTCGCGGCAGTACCGTCGCGCGGATCGGCCGCGCATAAAGAGCGGCCGATGGCGGCGCCATCGCCGCCTCGTGTTGCTGCCGCTGCCTCTGCCGGGTCGGTCGGACGGACGCAGGGTGCCCTCGCCCTCGCCGTCAAGGACAATCCGAACTGGAAGGAATTCTGAGCTGGTTGCTTGCCGGATCGAAAAAATGCGCGAGCGGGCGATCGTAACCCAGGATAACAAGCCAGGTTATCGAAGTTAGCGCGCCCGGTTAGCGGCTGATTAGAAACAATTTGCGCAACTTGGATCGTGCGAAGAGTGCATCTCGACGATGGCCGATGCAATTGCATGCCAGTCGAGTACTAAAGGGCGCAACACATGAGAATTCGGATTACCGCGGTTGGAATTGCGTTTCTCGTCAGCACGATGATTGTGTCTGTAGCTGAGAGCGCGACAAAGGATGACGCCGTGTCGTTGGTGAAGACAGCCGTTGCCGCGATCAAGGCCGACGGGCCGGAAAAAGGCTATGCGGAAATCAATACGCCTGGCGGAAAGTTCTTGAACGGCGAGCTTTACGCGCTGGTACTAGGGTTCGACGGAATTGCGCTGGCGCATGCCGCCAATCAGAAACTGGTCGGCAAAGATATGATCGACGTGCAAGACGTCGATGGTAAGTACTTCGCGAAAGACATGATCGAGAATGGGCGCAAGCAAGCCTCGTTTTGGGACGAATACAAGCTCTCGAATCCGACCACAAAAATGAATCAGGTGAAAGACATGTACTGCGAGCGTCTCAATGAGACGGTTGTTTGTGCCGGCGTTTACCGGCCATAAGAGAGAAGGGGTGAGACATGAGAATCCAGATTACTGCGGTCGCGATTGCGATACTCGCCAGCACGACCTTTGCGTCTGCCGCTGACGGTCCGACCAAGGACGACGCCGTCGCGATGGTGAAAAGGGCCGTTGCCGCGATCAAGGCAGACGGCAAGGAAAAAGCTTACGCCGAAATCAGCGCGCCGGGTGGTCCGTTCGTGAATGGCGAAGTCTACACGGTCGTGCAGGGCTTCGACGGAATGACGCTCGCCCATGCCACTAATCCGAAGCTGATAGGAAAGAACATGATCGACGTGCAAGACGTCGATGGCAAATACTTCGCGAAAGACATGGCCGACAACGGCCGCCTGCATGATTCGTTCTGGTACGATTTTAAGTTCGCCAATCCGGCGACCAAGAAGATCCAGGTCAAGGATATGTACTGCGAAAGCCTAAAAGAAAACGAGGCGACTGTTTGCGCAGGCATCTACCGGCCATAGCGCACAAGGCAGTCTTGGCCTCAGGCGAAAAGACGGAAATGGGGCCAGGTCGGCCCCATTTTCGTTTTCCACCTAAGTCATTGACGCTGTTTTTGTTTTGGTGAGCCCGGCGGGATTCGAACCCACGACCCCATGATTAAAAGAACATGCAGCTTTAGCGTGCCATATAACAAATTGAACTTACGCCATAATTCGCGTTTCGCAAGGGAGGTCACGTCACGTGGTCTCTGCTATTGTAGATAGATCAGCCGGCTTCGGCTTGAATCTCACGTATCGCTCTCTCGCGAGCGTCCTTAAGTACGATATCGAGATACCGAGAAATCAGGAATCTCGGGATACAAAGAACAGCATCAAAAAACCCTTCAAAGGCTATTATTATCTTGAATGCGACCTAGTGCGCGACATTAAGGCTCATGTAGTGGGCCCCGAATTTCAGGGGAAATTTAAGTCCATCGAGTGCTCAATTATGGATATTGCGGATGATATTGCGTATTCCACGTACGACTTGGAAGATGCATTCAAAGGCGGCTTTCTCAACCCGCTTTCAATCATAGCTATGCCAGACGCCACGAAGTCTAAAATCGCGGAAAAAATTCAAGACAAGTTGAGTGCGTTATACTCTGCGCTTCCAGTGCCGGAGCGAACCTTCACGATAGAAGACTATAATGCGACGGTGCGTCGAATTTTCTCGGGCGTTCTAAACCTTGACGCGCTACCGGAACAAGAAATGGAGATCGATCAATACAACGCGCTGGTCATAGCACTGACGGCGTCTGCCTCCGAACAGTTATGCAGCAATGGGTATTTCCGATCGGAGTTCACCTCCGAGCTTGTGGGCCGTTTCGTACGAGCAGTTGATGTTGAGGTGAACGAGCAGTTCCCGTCGGCATCGCAAGCAAAATTATCGGTTGAGGCGTTCGTCGCCATCGAGCTACTAAAAACACTTGCATTTGAAGCTGTAATCATGTCGTCGCGATTAAAATCGGCGGAAAACAGAGGTCAATGGATCGTAGAACAAATATTCAAGGAACTGACTGACCCTGACGGATATCTGCTTATGCCTGAAGATTGGCGTCTATTGGTTGATGCAAACGCTGACGATACTGCATGGAAGCGCCGAACGATTTGTGATTACATCGCAGGCATGACCGATGCCTACTGCGCAGAATTTTACGAGCGAATTTTGTGGCGCGCCGCACCCTCGATCCAGAAACAGCATTAAATCTTACGGTTGCCGCCGAGCACGAAACGCCCCGTAGCATTATAACCGCGATTTGGACCTTATGCTGCGCGTTTTCCCACGTGCCGGTCCGCCCGGAAGGGGATTGATTTTGGTGAAGCCGGTTGGCGGCACCACAAAGAACTCTGAGATCGGGGTATGGTGAGGGGCGCAGACGGCAATTCAGCTCAATCTCGGCGCACGCGTGTTGGTTTGGAAAAACCCGGCGCCGGCTCATTGCTCGGCTACAACTTTCGTGCTCGATCGCGAGATTGCCGCGGGGTGTCATCGCGGCCGCCGCCAACATAGTGCCGACACAGCAACGCGATCCTGCAGGTAATGCCCAATTCTACCGTATTGGTGGCGACTGACCTTGTGATACTTAGTCACGGGTCGCTGGCGATCGTGCCAGGCGTTATCAGCTAACATGCCGGCGCCAAGCATGGCCCGCCGATGCCACCACGGCGCCTCTGCGGACTCGCTGGATTCGTCCGGCTGCGCTTCCGCTGTCAAGACAGCCCGAACGGTGCCACGGTCACCAGCGGTCACGGCAAGGGTTTATGCGCACGGATAGTTCTAGGTAGTCAGCGGAGATAAACTCTAAACGCACGCGCGCGCGATCCTCCCGGCTCCCGGCCTGATTTGCCCGGCATCGGCAGCGAGGATCAGCGGCGGTCACTCCTATTTGCCCGGCCAAAACAGGCGGGGTGGTAGGGGGGTGGGGGCGGAAACGGTGCGCACCTCCAAACCCGACCTTCTCTCCCACTTTCGCGGCTCGACCTTAAAAATCTGAGGGCTTTCCGTTTCCGCACGGCTTTGCTTAAAAAACTTCGGTCTGTCACAAAAGCCGCTCGCGACTCTGATATGACTGCCACTGCCAACGGATTGCCGCGCGAACCTCCGACCCCCTACCAGCCGCGGCAATAGGCGCTTGGCGCGTATTACTGAAAGGCCCCGATCAGCCCCCTGGTTGGGGCCTATCTTTATGGGCCAGTGCGGCTATTCCCAAAAACTCCGAGGCTGTTACTATCTGGCCAACCCGTCGCACTGCCGCCGCGGTCCTCCTCCTTTAGCGCACCCGCGCGGCGTAGTAACAGGCGGTCAGTCATAGCAAGCTCGGCCCCGGCACCCGCAGCGCCGGGGCCGTTTTTTGCCGCCGCTACGGCGGAACCAATTCGGCCATGGCAAATACGGCAGCAACTGACTCGGCCGTAACCGACAAGCCGCAATCTCTGCACTCGAAGGTTTCAAGCTCGCGCAAATCGCAACGGGGTCGAATGTTCCGCGCAAACCGCATGGTACTTCCGCAACTGACGCACGACGGCTTGGATCGGTCAGGTTTCATATTCGCTTCCACCTAATGATTTGGGAGTAGAAGCCCCGGCCTTGCGGCCGGAGCCCCCCTGTTTTGCCGACGCTCAGACAATTCGCCGGCGCCTCATGATGATGCGGAAAAGCTTAACAAAAACTTCTGTTGGTCTCGGAAATTCACGCGCGGCCCCGTGCTGAAAATCCCTAATTTGCTGCCGTCCGACTGGTACGTTGTACGCGACCGCAACAGCATTAATTTGGTTCGCATGAAACACGAAAAGCCAAACTGCACAGAGCAGATCGTGTTGCGCATGCCGCCAGCGCTTCGCGATCAGATTGAAACCGCAGCGGCGGAAGAAGGTCGCACGCTCGCGAACATGACGCGCAGGATTTTGCAGGGATGGGCATCGACGCGGCAGCCGCGGCACGAGCAGGCAGCATAAGGAAGGAAATAGGACAATGAGACTACCAGCCATTCGGCAGGATACCGGCACCGCCGGCAAGATCGCGGCAACGCAAGACGCACTTGCTACCGCAAAACGCCGGCTTGCGCGGTTGCGGGACGACCGGGAGGCTGCACGAGGCAAGGACGACATTGCCAAGGCTCGCAAGCTTGACCCGCAAATTGCAGAGCAGCGGCAGGCCGTCGCCACCTATACGGACGGTGTTGCCTCATTGCAGGCCCGCCTTGCCAATGAGCAGCGCGAGCAGCGGAATGACGCCCACTTGGCGGGTGTTGCTCGCATCGAGACTGAGTTGCTGCCGCCCCGCGCTGCGGCCGCTGCGGAGCTGGCAAACGCCTTGAAGGTTGTTGCTGCCGCCGTGCGGAAAATGACCGCAGAGGCGGTTGCCATTCGCGCCAATTGGCCGGCGATCTATCCGCGCCCGCGCCATGTTGCCGAATATCATCAGGCTTTGCTTTCGACCGATCGCGCTCTGTCGTGCATCGATGAGTGTTTCAAGCCGATGATTACCAAGGCGGCGGGCTGGTCGATGGATGCGAAGATTGGGCACATCGAACGAAAGGCAGGTGACTTTGCCGCGGCAGAAGCACCCCCGGTTTGCCGAACTTATCGAGGACTTGCGCGCGCTGTCGCCGCCAGCGGCCGAATCCGATCAGGAGGCCGCGGCATGAGCATCCCGTCCCAAGCGGCCACCGCTGCGGAGGAATTGAACGTAGCGCCGGCACCCCCGGCCACGGTTGCGGACGTATGGGCCGAAAGAGCTCGGCTCGTGACCGACCCGGAATGGAAAGCGGCTTTCGAAAAGGGCGACCCGGCAAAGCGTACCGAGATGAACCGCGTCATGTCGTCCGGCGCCCGCTGGGGGTTTGGCGAAACTGTAAATCCCGCCGACTTTTGTCCCCAGATCGCGGAGCAGGTAGCGGCGCAGCGCGCCGACCAAGTTGCCGTATCGCGTGAGCAGGCAATCGACGACATGCGTACCCGCGCCGCCATTCCCGAAGATGTTGCGAAGATGGTCCGCGAAGGCAAGCCCGTCGCGGCGCATGAAAAACGGTGGGCTGCTGAGGAGAGGGATCGGCTGTTCGCGGACGGAGAATGGGTCAAGCGCTGGCGAGCCGGCGACAGAGCGGCCCAATCCGAGTTGGCGTTGTTGCAAATTGTCCGTGCTGCACCCGTGAAAGCAGCGTGAAGGAGAAAGCTATGCCGACAGACCTAAGCTTACCGCTTTCGGTGATTGAAAAGGCCGTGTATGGCGCCGGGGCGGTTCGCCACCCCGTCACCGGCATTCCGCTTGAGCGCGGTAGCGGCGCATTGCCTGCAAATCAGCAGGCGCGAAATCTTCTTGCCGTCATCACACAGCAGGAAGGCAAGGCAGTCGCAGCGGAGGTTCGCAGGCGGCTTGACGAGTTTGAGGCCGGCCGCGGTGTTGTGAATATGCCTGCGCCGGCACCCGCTGCCGCGCCAGCGGCGGTCTTTGAATTTAAGCGCACCGAACGCTCGACCTGCGCGGAGCAATCCATTGGCGGTTGATCTTTCTGCCGCTGCTCGAGCGTTGGGTCTCGGCGGCGCTGCCGAATCTGAGGCCGACCGCAAAAAGCGACTTGCTGCTTTGCAAAATGCACAGCAGGCGGCCCAGCGTTCGCTAGGCGACAATTTTTCACCAGCGGCGGCCTCGTACCTTTCCATGGGCGGCCTTCGCCTTGGGGCGACAGGCTTATGACAATCGAGGCCGACATTGAGCGCGAGGGCATCGAATACGGGCCGGCTATGCGGGCGCTCAAAAACGACCGCCAGCGGGCTTTCGTGTGCGCGCTATTCGACGCGCCGCGTAAGGAAGGCCGCGTGCTTTGGGCTGCGCGAGTAGCCGGCTACGGCAGCCCGAAAAGTACGAATAAGTCGCTTTCGGTTATCGGGTCGCGCCTGAATGTCAGCGATAGCATCCAGGCAGCAATTTCCGAAGAGTCGCAGCGCCGGTTGCGCAGCTTGTCGCCAACCGCAATCACGGCGTTAGAAAATCTTCTCGCCGATCCTACTCATCGCGACCACGCCCGCGGCATTGATATGGTGCTTGACCGCGCCGACCGCTGCAGACGACCCACAATGTCGTGGTGGAGCATAAGGAACCACACGAAGTTATCGCCGCCACGACGGCCGTGCTTGCGCGAATTGACGAACTCGCGCGGCGGGCCGGTATCCGTGACTTGCCGCCGCTGGTCGACGCTGAATTCACCATCGTTCCCGAGGGGGCAAATCAGTGAACGTCGACCCTGCCGACATGACCGAAGATCAGCGCAGCGCTTGGCTTGCCTCGCTTACCACGGATGAATTGGCTGTCCTCCATGTGCCGTGCGGCTCCAAACTTACTTTGCTGTTCATTGCTTACATCAAATACATACTCACGACCCAGACGATGACCACCGGCCACCGCCTGCGCTTTCTGGAATGGATAAACAATGCCGTCGATGTGTACATAACACCTGAAATACTCGCGGCCATCGAACCCATGTCTGAAACCGAAGTAAAAATGCTTCTTGAGGTAAGGTCTCTCGATCGTGAGGATGACAAAATTGGCTTGGCCAGCTTCAAAGTCCTGCCAAGTTGGATGGTGTTCAATCACTTCCTTTCGCTGAATCCTTCGCTGCTTGGCGCGATCAAAATGCGCCGATCAGCATGTGAGAACGACACGAACCCTATCAGATACTCGCCGGCCGCTAGCGCGCCTGCGCTCGGCGGCTATGGCGTAGAGCTTGGAGGCTGACAATGGACAACCCACAGCGTCTCGCTGAAAACTTCGTCGAACTTTTTACAGCGCCACCGAAAGTTGGGCCGGGTATCGGCGAGCCGTATTATCAACCGCTCGGTCACCAAGCGATCGTCGACTTTTTGACCGATCTTCACGGCCAGCTAGTTGTGCAAAAGGAAGCTCACCGGCGTGCATCAGACGCGACGCTGAAAAAGATTCAGCGCGAAAGGGTGCAAGTAGAGGCACATTTAAAACTGTTCGAGAGCATCAATGAGATCGAGCGGCAGAAGACTGAGGCCGCTGCGCTGCTAGCACGAGCAAGGGAGACTGTGACGCAAACCGAAGCTAAGCGGGAAAATGTGACAAACGCGATCAAGGCCGCCGGTTGGTCAAGCGGCTCAGCAAAATTGCCGAGCCTCCGTCAATAGGGACATTCATGAAGTGGGGTTTCGGCGCAGTCTGCCAGCCCAGCCACGGCTGAAATTCTCCGCCGAAGGGAAAAAATGACTGGATCACCAATACGAGGTCGCGGCGTAGACCAAATAGAAAGCGAAGCCGGCCATGCTGCCGAGTATCAAAAGGCTGATGGCTTCTTCAGGGTCCATGCCTGCTTTATGAGCTGATTCGGCAGCGGGCTCAATCAGTGCCTACTTGTTCGATCGGCCGGGATGATCCGCACAGCGCGGGATGCGGTCGAGGAGTTCTGTTGACCGTTCGGACACGAGGTTTGATGGTATGGCCAAGCGTTCTGTTGGCATTCGCTGGCGGACAGCTTAGCGTTATGGCTATCCCGAGGATAAATTCCGGGGAGCGCAATAATGCCGGCCGCTATGATCGCGGCTGTCGCGATGGCGTAAATGGCTTTGAGCATAAACCTAAATTTCCGTCTTGTGCACGCCGCTCCTGCGGGCTTGTCAGACAAAAAAAGCCCCAACCTTTCGGCCGGGGCTTTGGCAGTAGCCGATAAATAAATTTGGTCATTTAAACCCGCCGCACTGAGGAGATTGGCGGGGCAGTGGCGACGCGGATCTAATATCGGATCGAAATATCCGCCGCAACGCGAGAGCGAAATTTACGTTACCTGGTAACGATAGGCGTCGACCAAAAAAACCCGACGTGAGCAACATATCAGCCTTGGACATGCCGGAGGATGCCGCGCACGCGGTCAAGGCGCGCAGCCTGTGCGACGGAGACCTCGTATTTATTTTCGACCAGGTGGATCAGCCACATGAGCCTTTTTCGATTGTCCGCGATCCCCAGCTCGTGTTCGCGCGCCACTTCTTCCAGAAATTCCAACTGGTTATCGTCAATCTCTGGTTTTCGCTGTGAGTAATACGCGGCACCCACGGCGCACAGCATGGCAATGATAACGCCGAAGAAGCCAATCAATGCCGCAGTGGCGTTCATGATGCCCATGCCGCCCTTGATGTAAATCGCGGAGGGTTGGGGCTTCACGCGTGAGCAGCGCGGGCGGCGAGTGTTCGGATATTAGGCTTGGGCGGCTGCTCTTCTACCATGCTACGCCGCGCGTCAATTAAGTTAAGCCAACTTTTGCTCAGCAGTACCCAAGCCCATATGTCCGCTTCATTCTCACTAGTTTTCGCCTTGAGCACGCAGCGCGCGCATTCTTCCCTGAGATCGATGTAATAGCTATCTTCAGCCATAGCGCGGTATTGCCCCTTCGACCTCGCCTCCCATGTGTTTTAGCTGAGTCGCTTCCTTATTCAGAGCGATCTTTTCAGCAGCTGTGGCAGTTTGGCGAAGCTGGCCGCCATTCGCCGCGCCTCGTCACGCGTGAGCAGCATTGCCGTAGATCGCCAGCCGGAGCTGAGCTTGACCGGCGCTGTGTCCACGTAAGAGTTAGAATAGTGAGCTCTCGCTGTTGCGGGAAAGCGACGATTCTCAGCCTCGTCGCTCGCGTTTTAATGCTTCCTTAACCTAACGCATCCGATTCTGCGACCATGCCCCTGATGGTGTCGGGGGTGTGCGCTGCAGGACGCGAGCCCGGATGTACGGCCGCGCCCTGCAACGTACTTTAGGCGGCGCCGTCGATTGCTCCTACGCAACACTTTTTTAGATTGAGACCTCCTCAATCAACGTCGCATCCTCGTCCGGCGCTCGCGAGCTGCTCACGCGCTTTGACACCGGCCACTTTTGCAGCAGATTGTTCGCCGCGGGGCTGAGCAATTCCAAGCCAGCCCTGCCGCTCAGCCACGGTTCAAAATCCCGCTCCGCGAGCAGCACCGGCATGCGGTCGTGCACCTCAGCAACAAACTTATTCGGTTCGGTAATTATCATCGTGCACGACTCGAGCGTTTCGCCACTCGCCTTGTCGTGCCATTCATCCCATAGCCCGGCCATTGTCAGGGCAGGGGAGCCGTCGCGCGCAGTGAAATACCACGGCTGTTTGCCGCCGTGCGCGTCCTGCCATTCGTAATAGCCCGACACCGGAATGAGACATCGCGTGCGCTTGAATGCCGCGCGAAACATCGGCTTTTCGGCGACCGTTTCCGCGCGAGCATTGAACGTAGCAAGCCGCAAATCTTTGAGCGGCTTCGACCACCACGACGGCAAAAGGCCCCACCGCATGCGCGCAAGCTGGCGCTTGCCGTCATTCGCAACGATCGTGTCGATTGTCGTGGTCGGGCAGACGTTGTAGCGAGCACGCGTGTTCTGTGCCGGCTGATCGAGCGTGAGCCGGTAGAGCCGGACAATTTCTTCCCATGTCAGCTTGTATGTAAAGCGGCCGCACATAGGGGCAATCTAGATCAATTTGCTGCGGCGGGCCTCATAAACCCGCGCAGCTCGAGTCCGTTATTAGGGGCGTAGCGGCCGCCGCAGCCGACCGCCAAGGTGGCGAATGACCCATAACAGACGCGCGGCGAATCCCATAAAAGCAACGATTTCGACCGGCGAACTAATACCCTCACTAGCGTTCAATCTGATAATTACCATTCGGTTTGTTAAACATCTTGCGGGCTGTCGTCGCTGATTGGAGACAACCAAAAAGATTGGTGTAACTCGCTAACCCGCCCATTGTCGCTTCTGCGACACAATTCTGCTTATCTGCTGAGGCGAAACCGGACCATTCCTTGGCAAGCTTTCTCTTCATCGCTTGCTCGCTCCTCACGCACCGCGCAAAGGACAAATCTGGTCCGCCCCTTTCGCCAGCACTTGACGCTGCTTGGGCGATGCCGTGGCAGATCGGATTGAGGTCCAACACTGGAACTTCGTCAGACCAAGCCGCCAAAACCGCGCTCAGTAGGAAAGCTGCCGAAACACTGCCTTGCAAGATCCAACGGAAATGAATCATGCTACCCCCTTCTCAAGCCTCGCAATGATGCCTCGCAATGTAGGCGGCGCGCTCATGGTTCATAGTTTAGTACGACGACAGGCTGCCCATAGTGATGATGACATCCCGAAATTACCACCTTACGGCGTCAATGTCTCTTGTCGGTAGAGCGCTCCGAAGCGTGCCATAATGACGTTGGCACCTAGGGCGCGGGCATTGTACGCTAAGTCGTGGGGCCTCTCTTTTTGGCAACCTCGGTTGGCAGGCTCTTCCGTTTCAAACTGAGTTGCAATCTCGCCTAATCGCCAGTCCGGTCAAAAAGCAGCGCGGCAGCTTTTGGCCGATACCGTTGAAAAAGGGCTCGTGATTTTCGGCGAATAGTGATTCCGTCGTCTGGAGGGATTCGGCGGTGGAGGCTTGCCATGATGGGTCGACAGACCGGCGACCAGAGCCAGTTGTTTT
>JBEKRD010000058.1:0-32498 GCA_049519075.1 Xanthobacteraceae bacterium
TTCACCGTCCGGCGAAAATCCGTGCTGAGAGCCTCAATCCGCGACGGATAAAGCTCTCACGACGCAACGCCAGCAATGGCGGGCGCTCACGGTTTGGCCGGCTTAAGCCTCACGTGAA
Organism: Xanthobacteraceae bacterium; assembly: GCA_049519075.1. Taxonomy (GTDB): domain Bacteria; phylum Pseudomonadota; class Alphaproteobacteria; order Rhizobiales; family Xanthobacteraceae; genus BOG-931. The sequence goes on from JBEKRD010000058.1 coordinate 119, forward strand.
TATTCTTCTCCTGTGTATAAGCGACCATCTCCTCAAAACATTCCTCGCGGCCTATGCCGGATTGCTTGTAGCCGCCGAACGGCGCGCCGAGGAAATGTTTCGAGACCTCATTGATCCAGACAAAACCGGCCTGCATCGCCGCCGCGGTGCGGTGCGCGGTCGAAAGGTCGTTGGTCCAGATCGAGGCGGTCAGCCCGTACTCGACGGCGTTCACCTCGGACAGCATCTTTCCTTCATCGCTCCATTTGGCGACCGCGAGCACGGGGCCGAAAATCTCCTCTCGCGCGATGCGCATGGTCGGCTGGACGTCGACGAACACCGTCGGCTCGATGAAAAAGCCGCTGGCGAGCGCAGGGTCGGCGGGCCTACCGCCACCGCTCAGGAGCCGGGCGCCTTCCTGCTTGGCGCTGTCGATGAATCCCAGGATGCGCTCGTGCTGGGTCTTGGAGATGATCGCGCCCATGGTGGTCGCCGGATCGGTGGCGATGCCGGGTTTGTAATAGGCGATCTTCTCCTTCACCTTGGCGAGCACGGCCTCGTAGATCTTCTCGTGGATGAAGGCGCGGCTGGTCGAGCCGCAGGATTGGCCGCACCAGGTGAAGTTCATGCCGCCGATGACGCCGTCGGCGACGTCGTCCGGATCGGCGTCGGGGTAGGCAATCAGCGCGTTCTTGCCGCCGAGTTCGAGCATCACGGGCTTGAGGGTGTCGGCGGCTGCTTTCATCACGGCGCGACCGGTTGGCACCGAGCCGATCAGCGCGATCATGGCGACGTCGGGATGGGAGGCAAGCGTTGCGCCCGCTTCCCTGCCGCCGGGCACGATATTGAAGACGCCGGGCGGCAGAATATCGCCAATCAGTTCGGCGAGGCGCAGCGAGGAGAGGGGGGCTTGCTCCGGCGGCTTCATCACCACCGTGTTGCCGGTCGCGAGCGGCGCGCCAGCCTTGCCGGCGCAGAACATGAACGGATGATTGAACGGGATGATACGGCCGACGACACCGCGCGGCTCGCGCACCGAGAAATTCACCACGTCCGGGCCCATCGGAACCGAGGCGCCTTTCATCTCAGTGACGAGACCGGCATAAAATTCGATCTGCGCGGCGGCGATGGTCGCGTCGCGCACCATCTCGGCATAGGGGTTGCCGCAATCGGCGGCGTCGATCATGGCGAGCTCTTCGGCGTGATCGCGCAACACATTGGCGATGCGCTTGAGCAAACGGGCGCGTTCGAGCGGCGGGGTATCGCGCCAAGCTGGAAAAGCGGCCTTGGCCGCGCCAACCGCAGCATCGATATCCGCCGCTCCGCAATCGGCGACGGCGCCGAGCGATTCACCGGTTCCGGGATTGATGGCGTCGGCGGAGCGGCCGGATTTTGCCTTGTGCCACTTTCCGCCGTAAAACGCATCGCGATGCGCCGGCAGTTGCAGGGCTGGCACTTGGAGCGACTTCGGCGGGACAGCGGTGTTCATTCAATTCTCCTGGCAATGGAGCGTTGCCGCCCCGTTACTTTTGTTTGATTTCGTCGAGGCCGCTAAATCGCGCTACCAGGGTATTGACTCCGATGGCAAGCACGAACAGCACGACGAGGACGGCGTAAAGCCGCGGCATATCGAAATTATTATAGGCCTGGATGACGAGAAAGCCGATGCCGCGATTGGAGAGTTTTGTTTCCGCGAGCAGCGTGCCGATCAAAGCGACGCCGAGCCCGAGCCGCAAACCGTTGATCACGGGATGGCGCATCGCCGGCAAATAGATCTTGGTGGCCATCTGCCACGGATTGGCGCGAAAACTCATCCCGACCTTGATCAGCACGGAATCGATCTGACGCATGCCGGCGGTGACGTTAAGCGCGATGGGAAAGAAACACGAGACCGCGCCCATGGCGATCTTCGACCCCGAGTCGACGCCAAACCACATGATCATGACCGGAAAGAAGATAATTTTCGGCGTCGGGCCGAGGTAATGCAAATAAGGCTCGTAGGCCTTGGCGACAAACGCATTGGCGCCGACAACAAGGCCGGCGACGACGCCCGAAAGCCCGCCAAGCGCAAGCCCGACGACGATTTCTTGGGCCGTGACGCCGAGGTTCCAATAAAAGCCGGCGCTCGACAAAAGCTTGGCCAGCGCATCCCAGATTTTCGGCAGCGACGGCATGACGCCGCTATAGAACCAGCCGGAGACGGCGAGACCCTGCCAGATCAGCAGCACCGCGAGCACGATTGCCGCGCGTAGTAGCGTGACTGCCGACAGCCATGGCGGCGGGCGCCGCACTTGCGTCAGCCGACCGATCTCAGCCATCGTTCGGCCCTTTCTGTCGTCACGAAGAACACGACGCTGACGAGAATGACAAAGCAGATCGCCGCATAGACGCCCGGAAGGTCGTAGCGCTCGGCCAGGTCGTTGATCAACTGCCCGAGGCCGCCGAAATTGATCAAGAATTCGACGCCGACCACGTTGATCAGGGCAAAGATCAATCCGAGCCGAATGCCGACGAAGATCGTCGGCAAAGCGGAGGGGAGCAGGATCTTGCGGAACTGCTGTGCCGGCGTGAGCTTGAGGCTGCGGCCGACATTGATCAGCACGCGCCGGGTCGCCGAGAGGCCCTCGAGCGTCTTGAGAATGACCGGCGGCAGCCCCGACAGGAACGCCAGCATGATGATCGTCAGCGCGCTGCGGCCGAACAACACCAGGAACAACGGATAGGCCAGCACCAGCGGCGCCGAGGCGAAGGCCGCGACCCAGGTTTCGCAGGCGCGGCGGAACAGCGGCAGGCGATGCATCGCGGCGCCGAGCGCGACGCCGAACACGGTGAGCAGCACGCCGGAGGCGAAACATTCCCAGGCCGTTTGCAGGAAGCGGTGAAGGATATCCTCGTCGACGATGACGCGGCCGAAGCTTGCCGCGACCTCGGACGGCAACGGAACGATGAAGCGATTGATCAGGCCGAGACGAATGAAGATTTCCACGGCGACAAGAAAGAGCACGGCTGAGCCGAACCCGACGACGGGCGGCGCCAAGCGGCGCGCGGCGCCTGCCGCGGAGGTCATGCTTTGTGCTCGTGTCTGTGATCGTGCGCGTGCAACGCGCGCGATTCGTCGTCGACCATGCCGCGACTTGCTTCCTCGCGCAGATCGCTCCAGATCTGCGCCACGTAACGTCCGAATGCCTCGCTCGATACGATCTCGGACGTGCGCGGGCGCGGCAGATTGATGTCGACGATGCGTTTGACCCGGCCGGGGCGGTAGCTCATCACCAAAATGCGGTCGGCGAGTTGCACCGCTTCGGTGATATTGTGGGTGATTAAGAGCGTGGTCTGCTTGAGCGCTTGCTGAATCTGCAGCACTTTGTCGCCGAGCAATAACCGGGTCTGCTCATCGAGCGCGGCGAAAGGTTCGTCCATCAGCAAAATCTTCGGCTGCGAGGCGAGCGTACGCGCCATCGACACCCGCTGGCGCATGCCGCCGGAGAGTTCCGACGGATAGCGCTTTTCGAAGCCGTCGAGGCCGACCATGGAGACGAAATGCCGGGCCCGGTCGAGGCGTTCGCGCCGCGGCACACCGGCGATTTCCAGCGGAAAAGCGACATTGTCGACGACATTACGCCAGGGGAACGTCGACTCCTCCTGAAAAACCATGCCGATCGAGGGGTGCGGGCCGCATATCGTCTCGCCGCCAACCGCGACATCGCCGCGGTAACCGGTGAGGAGGCCGCCGATGATGTTGAAAAGAGTCGATTTGCCGCAGCCCGACGGTCCGATCACCGCCAGGAACTCGCCGGGCGCGACATCGAACGATATTTTCTCGAGAGCGATGACCTCGCCCTCGGCGGTGGCAAAGCGCATCATCACCCCGTCGACGACGAGGATCGCCGGGACTTCCTGAGGAGCGGAAAACGCGCGATCGCTCGTCGAGACCAATGACATCGGCGTTCAGCTTCCGGCGCGCGTCATGGCGGCGGTCATAACCGCGGTATAGCCGGGTTCGACGCGCACATCGACGACGGCCACCTGGCCGGCATCGACCGCCGCGATCGCTTTGAGCAGGACGCCTGCGAGATCGGCCGGCTTGGTGACCGGGCCAAAGCCTTGCGCGCCTTGCGCGCTCCCCATGGCGGCGAGATCGACTTCGGGATCGGACATGCGCTGGCCGATCCATTTGTTTTCGACCGGGCGATTGCGCGCGCGTGCCATGCGCTCCTGATGCAACTCGTCGTTATAGAACGAGCGGTTGTTGGCGAGCACGAACAACAGCGGGATCTTATAATGCACCGCAGTCCATACCGCGGTGACACCCATCAAAAAATCGCCGTCGCCGCAGATCGCGATCGGCAAGCGCCCGGTGCCTTTGAGCGCCAGCGCGGCGCCCACCGAAATGCCCGGTCCGCCGCCGACGCCGCCGCCGCCGTCGGACCCGACGTAATCGAGCGGATGGCGGAATGTGATCCAGCTGTCGTCCCACGACAGCGGGAGGTGGGTATAGGTCACCGAGCGGTCGCCGAGCACCTGCCGCAACGCGCGCGCGATATGCTCATTGGTGAAGCCCGCAGGCTCCTTGTCGGATAATTTGCGTGGGGTCGGCACGGCGTGCGGTTTCGAACTCTTGCCGATCTCCTTGACCAATTCCGGCACCACGAGATCGGGATCGGCCGACAGCAGGAGATCGACCGGCGGCAGCGCCTGGTGGTCCATGCTCCAGCCATTGTGGATGCGATGATCGAGCGAAATCTGGATCACCTTGGCCGACGGCGAAGGTCCGAAGGCGCGCAGCGCGCCGGCAAGATCGACCCAATCGAGGCTGAGCACAACATCGACGTTCTTCAACCCATCGACGCTCTCAGCCGTGATTGCGCGAGGCGCGCCGATGTAAAGCGGGTGGTGGGTCGGAAAGCTCGCGCCGATTTTGAGGTCGGTGACGACGCGGCCGTTGAGCGCCTCGGCAAGCGCGACGCGCGCATTCCAGGCCGCCGGATCTCGCGAGGCGCGGCCGGCGAGAATTAACACTTGCTTGGCGTCCTTGAGCGTCGCGGCAGCTTCGCGCACGAGGTCGGCGGGGGCCGCGGTCGAAACCTGCGGCATATAACGGGCGATGTCGATCGCCGGCAGCGGCTCGGCAACTTTCGCTTCTTGCAACTCAGCGTCGAAATTGATGTAGACCGGTCCCTGCGGCACGGTGTTGGCGATCCAGGTACCGCGCAAAATGGCCTCCCGCGCAGCGGCGGGCGAGGCGGGCTGATCGTCCCATTTGGTGTAGTCGCGGACGAGCGCGCCTTGATCGCGGGCGGTATGGATCCAGTCGATCCAGGGCCGTCGCTTGGCGGCATCGACCGGGCCGGTGGCGCCGAGCACCACGACCGGCATGCGGTCGCACCAGGCGTTGAACATCGCCATGGTGGCGTGCATCAGCCCGACATTGGAGTGCACTGCGGTCACCATGGCCTTGCCGGTCACCTTGGCATAGCCGTGGGCGACGGCGACCGCGGCTTCCTCGTGCAGGCAGAGCAACATCTGCGGCTTCGCGTTACCGAGATAATTGACGATGCTGTCGTGCAGCCCGCGATAGCTCGCGCCGGGGGTGAGCGCGATATACGGAATATCGAGCGAGCGCAGCGCGTCGGCGATCACGTCCGAGCCGAAACCCGGCGCATTGGCGCCGGCCGGCGTCGGACGTTCGATCTTGGCGACGGCGGGGTCGGCGTCAGTGGCGCGTGCGGTCGCGGCGGGGGGCGGCGTCATGGCGGGCATTTCCTCGTCTTGCGAATTGGGTAGCGTCGGCGGGGCGCATCCAACCGGATCGCGAGCCAGTTCACAAGCCTTGATGCGACAGAGCCGCTTTGAACTCTCCGGCTGACTTGGGGACGCCTCAAGCCCGGCCGTGTCGGGACCAATTCCGCGCATGATGCGGCTGCGGGTCGCGTCGATGAGGCCGTGCGTCACGTTCTTCGTTCGCGCCACCGCGGTCTACTGACCGAATGACGTGCTTTGCGCGCTCGTGCCGCTCAGCGCGAACGGGCTCGCAAAGGCGACGCCGATGACCTTTAACACGGCGCGTTTCGCAACGCTCGGCGCCGTCGGCCTTTTGTTCGACGCGGGGTTCGCTCTGCCGCGGCGCGACGATCGTGTCCAACAGCGCCGGTTTGGCGGCCTGTTCATCGGTAGGTGCCGTCGAGGCGGTGACGCTCGGATCAACCGCTGGCGCCGTTGCCAGGCTGCCGGGTTGGATCGCTGTGGCGTGCTCCGCGATCGATGGCGGGTCGAGCGGCTCCGTCAATTCGTCCGTCGGTTCCGCGGGCGCGGCAGGTAAGGCCGCGATCTGCTCCGGGTGTTGCAGCTCATCGACCAAACCGTCGATGCTCCTGGCGAAGCTCTCGATATCGAAATTCAAGGGGTCGTCATGGCCATTTGGAATGTCGGCGTCGAGCGCGGCATGAAAAGCCGGAATGAGCCAGCGATCGGCGCGCACGCTCGCGATCACATACAGCAATGCCAATCGATCGTATTGTGCGGCGGTGAAGGCGGGGTCCGGGGAGCGCGCATCGTTACTGCGTCCGTGGCCGGGCGCGCTGCGCCGCGGCTGAACAAGTTCGTTATGCAGGAACAGACCCTGCAGCGCACCGCCGAATTCGGCGGCCTGCTCGAACTTGGTCTCGCGCCATGCGATTGAGTAATCGTGCGCGACCAGCATCTGACCGGCCCGGTTGATGAAGATGTGGGCGCGGCCCCAGCCGTCGGAGCAAGCAAAGTTGGCCAGGTTGTTGAATCCCGCAGCGCTATTGATGTCGTCCGGTAACGCGCGGTGTCCGTAATTCGGCCCGCTGGTGTCGTGGATCACGAAATAGCGCGCCATCGGTGCGTCGGGATCGTTGTCGCGCGCGCGCGACACCGGCTGCCAGAGATAGGCGGCAAACGACCATTCCAGATCCCGTTTGGAGAGCAAGCTCGACAGCGCCTCGCGCGAGGGTAGCCCCGTCGTCTCGCCGACGCGGCTTGCGATCGCCACCGGCAGCGTATCGAGGCGGGGCGCCAGATTACGTGTCGCATCCATGCCGCGCATCAGGCACATGGCCTGCGCGGCGGGTGCGCCGGCGAAGCTCAGGGTTTCCGGATCGAAGCCGCAAGCGCCCATGCTCTTGATGAAATAGGGTGGGCGGAAATGGCCGGGTTTACAGTTCACGCTCAGCGCCGCCTGCACCGAGCCGAGCAGCACGGCGCAACCGATCCCGGTCGCCATTAGTCTATTGCCGAATTTGGCCGAAGTACGCACGACGAAAATCCCGAAAACAAGGTTGCCTACTATTGCCGTCAACGCGCAGTGTGCCAAGCGGTGCCGCGGTGGTTCATGCGCAGGCCGCTCGTGCAGGCGCTCACAATGAATAAACGTTCAGGACCGATCGGGGCCGTCCTACGCCGACAGGCGAGCAACGAACCCCAAAGGCACGCGGCGGATTGGGGCGTGCGTCCTCGATATCAGCATCAATCCATGATAGTTGGGATTCAGCCGGGATACGGAACTCAATGGCGAAATAAGCGTCAAACCTGCGAACCCTCCGATCCCTCCGGGATGAAAACCAAGCTGGAATTTGCAAATCGGAAATTGCGTGAGCGAGACGGCCATTCGATCCGGGAAAATACTTCCCCCCATCCGTGGGGGATTGCATGCGCCGCTAGTCCGCTCCGTGATCGCCGGCGTGGTGGTTGGTGTCTTTTCCCTTCTGTTCTACCTGTCCTACGCAGCACTGATCTTCTCCGGGCCGCTTGCGCCTTGGCTCGCCTACGGGCTGACGGCGACCTTCATAACCGGGACCATCAGCGGGGCGGTGACGTCATGGCGCAGCTCGCTGCCTTTTACGATCGGCGGACCCGACGGCTCGACCTGCGCGATCATTGCCGCGCTCGTCGGCACGGTCGCGGCGCGACTTGGCGCGAATAGCGGTCCGAATGGCGCCGACGACGGCCTGCTCACGGCCACATTGATCGCTCTTGCGCTCAGTTCCGCGCTGACCGGCCTGCTGATGTGCGGTCTCGGTCTGGCGCGCCTCGGCCGCGCCATCCGCTTCATTCCCTATCCGGTGATCGGCGGCTTTCTCGGCGCTTCCGGATGCCTAATGTTGCTGGGCGTCGTAAAGATCTTGACCGGCCATGCTCTCGGCGTCGCGAACGTCCATTATTTCCTGAACATCGATTCCGCGGAGAAACTGCTCGCGGCGATCGCGGTCGCAGCCTTCCTCCTCATCGGCCGGCAGTATTGGAAAACACCGTTCGCGCTGCCGACACAACTGTTGATCTGCATCGTGGTGTTTTACGTCGTTGTTTTGCTTCTCGGGAACTCGCTCGGCGATGCCCAGGTTCGGAGCTGGATGTTCGCGCTGCCGTCGGCAAGGGCGTTTGCTCCGCCCTGGACGCTTGAACTGACGCGATTCCCATGGTCCGGCCTGCCGGAACTCGGTGCGGATTTTATCGCCGTCATGTTCGTAAGCACTATCAGCGTGTTGCTCAACCTGACTTCGATTGAGATGGCGTCCAAGCACGAGGCCAATCTCGACCGTGAACTTAAAGTGCAGGGCAGTACGAATCTGATTTGCGCGGCGCTTGGTGGTTACGTTGGCTGCATCTCGAATAGCCGGACCAACCTGAACTTTCTGGTCGGCAGCAACAGCCGGGTCTCCGGACTGATTGTCGCGGCAATGTCCTCGGCGGCGTTGCTCATCAACCCCGAATTTCTTGGCTACATGCCGAAATGTGTGCTGGGCGGCCTCCTGGTCACGATGGGCTACGATGCGGTTAATCGCTGGATCGTGCGCACGGCGGGCCAGCTCGCGCGGCTCGAATATGTCTCCCTCGTGGTGATCACCTTCATCATCGTCTGGTGGGGATTTTTGCCCGGTGTGTCGATTGGAATTATGTTCGGCTGCGCCACATTCGCGTTGAGCGCGAGCCGCATCAACGCCATCAAACTGGCCTTCGACGGCTCCGAATATCGCAGTTCGCTGGATCGCGGCGCGCAGGAGCTTTTGCTACTGGCGCTGCACGGCCGCGAGTTGCAGGGTCTGCGCCTGCAAAGCTACCTGTTTTTCGGTTCCGCCAACCGGCTCTACGAACACGTCAAGGCATTGTTGGCGCAACGCGCGGAATGCCGCTTTCTGCTGTTCGATTTTCGACTAGTCACCGGCATCGACTCGTCCGCTGTCCACAGCTTCACGCAGATCAAGCAGGCGGCTGCTGCGCTTGGCGCGCGTCTGGTTTTGGTAAACCTCAGCCCATCAATCGCGAAGACATTCGGCGATAATCGATTCATTTCCTCTGACGTCATTGTTGTGCCGGAACTCGACCGCGCGCTTGAAGTCTGCGAGAACGCCATCGTCGCCGCGCATAGCGACGCCGGCAGCGAGGTGCGTTCGCTGCGCGAGTGGCTCGGCGAAGCTCTCGGCAATGCCGAATTTGCCGACAGGCTTGCAACGCAATGCCAGCGACAGGAATTCGAAGCCGGCGACATCATTGCGCAGCAAGGCGCGCCGTCCGATTCGATGCATTTCATTCTCGAAGGCCGCGTTGGCGTCATCGTCAATCTCGAGGGAGGTAACTCAATTCGGGTGCGAAGCCTCGGGCGCCATACCACCATCGGTGAGATGGGGCTGCTCACCGGGCGGTCGCGAAGCGCGACCGTGCAGGCTGAAATCGCGACCGTTGCTTATGAATTGCGGACCGAGGTGTTTGAGCGGCTCAAGGTCGAGCACGCCGCTTTGGTGCAGGCTTTGCTCACCTATGTGATCGGCCTGATGGCGGAGCGGCTGAGTTTTGCCAGCAAGGTCATCGGCGTTTTGCAACGCTGACGGGCGGCGAGCCGCCGCGCATCGGCCAGACCGCGAAAATCAATCCTTCGCACGTTCGACGTAGCTGCCGTCAGCGGTCATTACCACGATCTTGGTGCCGGTGGTGACGAAAGGCGGCACCATGGTGCGCACGCCATTGGATAGCACCGCGGGCTTGTAGGACGAGGCCGCCGTCTGGCTCTTGATCGAGGGTTCGGTTTCCACCACTTCCAGCACCGCCTTGGGCGGCAGCTCGATCGCCACCGGCGTGTCGTCGTGCATGCTGATCGTCACTTCCATCTCGGGCTGCAGATAGGGCGCCTGATCGCCGATGATGTCGGCCGGCAGTGCGACCTGATCGTAACTTTCCATGTTCATGAAATGGAAGCCTTCGCCGTCCTCGTACATAAATTGATGCTTGCGGTCCTCGACGAAGGCGCGCTCCACCTGGTCGGTGGTCTTGTAGCGTAGCGAGACTTTCACGCCATCGGCGATCCGGCGCACGTCCATCTGGGTGACCGGCGTACCCTTGCCGGGATGGATGTTCTCGATGGCCATGATGACCCCGAGTTTGCCGTCAAGATCGACGATATTGCCTTTTCGCAACGAGCTAGCGATGACTCTCACGGCTTCCTCGACTGTGGTGGCTTCGATTCTGGGCGCAACATACCGATCTTCAGCCCGAGAGCTAGTTATTTCCTCATCCGGCCGTAGACAAGGACATCGGACCATGCCGGACACTGCCCCTCGTTCCTCGCCCTATTGGGCCCCCCATGTTCATGCCGACCGGCGGCCGGCTCTGCTGGCGCGGGGCCGGATCATAGCCGCGCTGCGCGCCTGGTTCGCCGGCCAGGACTTCGTCGAGGTCGAGACCGGGGCGCTCACCCGATCGCCCGGCAACGAGACCCATCTGCATGCCTTTGCGACGGCGCTGATGGCGGCCGACGGCACGCCGTCCTCAAGGCTTTTTCTGCGGACTTCGCCGGAATTCGCCTGCAAAAAGCTCCTGGCGGCGGGCGAGCGGCGCATTGTTGAATTTGCAAAAGTGTTCCGCAACCGCGAACGCGGTGCGCTGCACAATCCCGAATTTACCATGGTCGAATGGTATCGCGCTGACGAGCCCTATGGGACGCTGATGGCCGATTGCACGGCTCTTCTGCGGGAGGCGGCGCGGGCCTCGGGGACCCGGCAGTTTGTTTTCCGCGGCCGCACGGCTGACGCCTTCGCCGAGCCCGAGCGGATGACCGTCGCCGAGGCTTTTTGGCGTTTTTCCGGCATCGATCTTTTGGCGAGCCTTTCCGGCGGCGAGCCGGATCGCGCGCGCTTTGCCGGTGCTGCCCAGGCGGCCGGCATCCGTATCGCCGACGATGACCGCTGGGGCGATATTTTCAGTCGCGTGCTGATCGAGCGCATCGAGGGCAATCTCGGCATCGGGCGCGCCACCATTCTCGACGAATACCCGGCCGTGCTTTCGGCGCTGGCACGGCCGGGGCGCGATCCGCGTGTTGCCGAACGCTTCGAGCTTTATGTCTGCGGCGTCGAACTCGCCAACGGTTTCGGCGAACTGAACGACGCGCGCGAGCAGCGTTGCCGGCTGGAACACGAAATGGCCGAGAAGGAACGAATCTATGGCGAACGCTATCCGATCGACGAGGATTTCATCGCAGCGCTTGGCGAGATGCCGCCGGCGTCCGGCATCGCGCTCGGGCTTGAGCGCCTGGTTATGCTGGCGACGGGTGCGTCACGCATCGACCAGGTGTTATGGACGCCCATTCAGGAGTCACCAGGATGACGGCTATTAGGTCGATGCGAATTCCCGCCGCGCCCGACGATGCGCCATTCACCAGTGGCGATCGGCTGGCGGCGCTGGAACAGGTCGCCGCGCGCTATGCGGTGGCGATTACCCCGGTGCTTGCCGAATTGATCGATCCGGTCGATCCGAACGATCCGATCGCGCGGCAATTCGTGCCCGATGCGCGCGAGCTCGATCGCCGTGACGAGGAAAGCGGCGATCCGATCGGCGACGCGGCCCACACACCCGTCGAAGGCGTGGTCCACCGCTATCCCGACCGGGTGCTGCTTAAGCTCGTCAACGCCTGCGCGGTCTATTGCCGGTTCTGCTTTCGCCGCGAGATGGTCGGGCCGGGGCGGGGCGCGTTATCGGGTTCAGCCTATGCGAAGGCGATCAACTATATTCGGGGCACCCCTCAAATCTGGGAAGTGATCCTCACCGGCGGCGATCCGCTGGTCCTGTCGCCGCGCCGTCTCAACGCTGTGATGACCGAGCTTGCCGCGATCGATCACGTCAAAGTCATTCGCGTGCACACGCGGCTGCCGGTTGCCGCGCCGGAAAATATCTCGGTCGCCTTGGTGCGGGCCCTGCGCACCGAGAAGGCGACGTTTGTCGTGCTGCACGCCAATCACCCACGCGAGCTCGGCAACCAAGCGCGCGCGGCTTGCGCGCGATTGGTTGACGCCGGCATCCCAATGCTGTCGCAGTCGGTGTTGTTGCGCGGCGTCAACGACGATGTCGACACTCTCGGCGCACTGATGCGGGCATTGGTCGAATGCCGGATCAAGCCGTATTACCTGCACCACGGCGATCTGGCGCCGGGCACGGGGCATTTCCGCACCACCATCGCCGATGGTCAGAATTTGATGCGTGCGCTGCACGGCCGCACGTCCGGCCTATGCCAGCCGTCTTATGTGCTCGACATTCCCGGCGGCTTCGGCAAATCGCCCATCGGCCCCCAATATCTCAGCGCGGATGGTCGCACGATCGACGATTTCAATGGGCGTCAGCACACCTATCCGCCGCGACGATGACCGGGCGCGTGCCCAAATAGTCGCGGGTGCGAGCCAGGTGCTTATTCCGGCTTGGCAAAGAAAACCGAAGTCTCAAAACGATAGCCGCAATCGTCGCACGACCAAGCGTGCCGCACGCAGCGTTCGCTGAAATATTCGGACCAGTCAGGGGCGAGCAGCCATTCGCTGCATTGTGGGCAATGATTCTTGCCGTAGGTCACCAAGCGCGTAGCGTTCTCTGTGTCAGCTTGCAGAGCCACGGTGCTTTCTCCCTGAACCAACTCTCCGCCCGGGTGAAACGCTAGGGCTACTCTGTGGCGCCGGCGTGACCAAGCTACGTCGCCGATAAGGAGTTGGCGCGAAGAAATTCCGGTTGCGATGCAACAGTTCCATGAATTGTGCGCTGCACGCGAAACCTTGTTTGTTTGGAGCTTGCGACGGCCATGCCAGTCGTGGCGCAAGTGGCACCCTCAGTGCTCGGTAGAAAACATGAACGCGAATTAATTGGTTGGCCATCTCTCCCCAATCTTGACGCGATTAGCCTTGGTTCCAGCGTTCGGGGATTCTCCTCGGCTCAAGGCCGACACATAAGGAGCGTGCCATGAAATCGCTTATTGCTTCCACAATGATCTTCGCCTCGCTTGCGTTAGCCGCAAATGCGTTCGCGGCCGACAATCAGGCCAATGCCGCCACAAAGATGGTGCATGCGCGTGTTGCCACACATGCTGTCGCCAAACCCGTCGTTACCAAACACGCTGTGCCGCGCCGAACTTATGCGGTTGCTCCGCGGCCGGCCACTCTCGGCCAGTTCATCCAAGGCCTGTTTGGCGGCGGCTTTCCGCTGCAGGTCGCGCGCGGCGCTGGGGGCAGGTCGGATGTGACGCCGTCCTATGATTATTCGACGCCGGCCGATACCACCCCGACTTTTGACGCCGCCCAGGCCTCCGTCGACGCCTCGGAGGAAAACGCAGCCATCCAGTCGATGAACGATACCAACGCGCTGAACGCGTCGATGGCCGCTGCGGAAGAGCAAAACGACGCGGCGAATGCCGCCACGCTCCAGACCGAGATCAATGCCGGCATGTGACGGATCGATTCGATCAGCGGGGCTGTCCTGCGTTTAGGGCGCCGGGGTTCTTCCGGCGCCCTTCGGCTGCGATAGGCTAATGGTGCGCGTCAGCGAGACTTCGAACTCAAGCTGCCGCCGTAGTTGTCGCCGGGAGAGCGGCGCGCTTCGTGGCTAGTCCGGGAAGCGGGTCACAATCTCGCTAAGCGGCGGCCGCGGCCGGTCCTCGGGCCGGCCGGGCGGCCTGCCGATGTGGATGAAGCCGGCGATGCGCTCGTGCGGGGCGAGGCCAAGAGCGTCAAGCACCGCGCGATCATACGCGTACCATTCGGTGATCCAGCTCGCGCCGTAGCCGAGCGCATGCGCGGCGAGAACGAGATTCATCGCGGCGGCTCCGGCCGAGAGCACTTGCTCCCATTCCGGAATTTTTACGTGCGCACCGGCGCGGCTGACCACGGCCACGACCAATGGGGCGCGCGTCAGCCGTGCGCGTTCGGCCTCGACCTGTTCGGCTTCGGCGTCCGGATATTTGACGCGGTATGCAGCCGCGATAGCTGAGCCCGCGGCACGTCGCGCCTCGCCTTCGAACAGGATAAATCGCCAAGGCGCGAGCTTGCCGTGATCCGGCACCCGCGACGCGACGGTCAACAGCGTATCGATTTCGGCCGCGGAGGGAGGAGGGCCGCAAAGTTCGATCGGCTTGAAGGAGCGCCGCGTGGTGAGCAGTTCGAGCGCGTCGGACATGGGAGCTTGCCTCGTTCGTTCATTGCATCATCGTCTATTGCCGGATTTTGGCCAAGTGCGGCGGAGCCGGGTCTCGCAATCCGCCGCCGCGCCATTGCGGGAAGCGAGCGCCTGCAATACGGCAAGCCCCGCGCGCGGTACTTTAGCGCGCGGGTTTAATAACCCAGATCAACAATTTTGATCGTACCGATCGCTGAGCGCCTTATAGCCATATTAAGCCCCCACTTTCTATCGTCGGCAGCGAAAGTCTTTTCCCCTGGGGTGGCGCGGAAACGCGCGATGCAGACATCGAATCCAGAAGGAAACAGGCAAAGGGACCTGCCTATGCTGCGTTTTCGCCTCCGCATCGCAACGAAGCTCGCAATCGTTTCGGGTCTGGGCATCCTGCTTGTCGCAGTCATGCTCGTCAGCCAGATCGTCAGCAATGGTTATCTCGGGGCGGCAGCGGACCGCGCGGATCGTCAAAGCGAGTTATTGCAAGCCGCGCTGGAAGCCAAGGCCACGGTTCGCGGCTTCCAAAGCGGTCTCGGCGACGCACGTCTCGCCGGCAATCCGCTGGAGCTTGCGGCGGCCGACAAATACATCAATGCAAATCGCGACGCCTTGCAACGGCTCATAACGGCGATGCAGCAAAGCGCAAAGCTGGAAGAGAATGCAAAGCGGGACCTTGAGCGTATCGACGCGCTGAAGGACGACGGCGACAACTACTACGCCCTCAGCCGGCAGCTGGTCGCGACAAAAACGGAGAAGCTCGATATCGAGAGCAAGGCGGTCGGCGCCGACCTGTCCTACGCGGACGCGGCGCACGTCGAGGCGCTCGGGGCTGACATCGACCAGATCGCTCAGGTCAAAGCCCGGCCCGCTGCCGCGGCGATGGCAGCCGTTGCCGACGAACTGCTCCAGGGTGTCAAGCAGGATGCCCAAATCGTCAAAGTCGCTTCGGCAAATCTCCGAGCGGTGATGGAATATATCGTTCTGGGTGTGAGCATCTTCGTCATCATCGTGCAGTTCGGGACCGCCGCCTTTGGCGCGCTGTCGATCGCCAAGCCACTGCGCAAGATCGCGGCTGTGCTGCTCGATCTGACCAACGACCGCGTCGTCGAGGTTCCGTTTCGGGCACGCGGTGACGAAATCGGCGATATCGCCAGGGCGACGGAGATCTTCAAAGCGTCGATCGCGCAGAAGGTGATCAATTTCCGCGTCCGCGCCGCGCTCGACGCGGTTGCATCCAATGTGATGATCGCGGACGATCAGTACAATATCATGTATATGAATACCTCCTTGCAGAAGATGCTTCGCGAGAATGAGGCCGAGCTGCGCAAGGGGCTGCCGCAGTTCGATTCCAGCAAGTTAATCGGCGCCAGCATCGACGTCTTTCATAAGAATCCAAGCCATCAGCGAAAGCTGCTGGACGGCCTAACCGGCGCCTTCGAGTCTCATATCAGCGTCGGCAGCCGAAAATTCCAACTGATCGCGGCGCCGGTCTTCAATGACGGCCGTCAGCGGGTCGGCACGTCGGTCGAATGGAAGGACGAGACCGCCCAGAAGGCCGTCGAAGGGGAACTCGACGACCTGGTCAAGGCCACGGTCGCCGGCGATTTTTCCAAGCGCGTGCCGCTCGAGGGCAAGACGGACTTCATGCTCAATCTGGCCACAGCGATGAATACGCTCTGCGAGAACACCGGCAATGCGCTGCAAGATCTGGTCGGCATGCTGGGGTCGCTGGCCGACGGCGATATGACGCCGCGGATCACCGCCGAATATCACGGCATGTTCGGGCAGTTGAAGGATGACGCCAATAAGATGGCCGAACGGATCGGCGCAACCGTCGGCGAGATCAAAGCTTCGGCGCGCGAAGTGACGAATGCCTCGACTGAGATTTCCACGAGCACCACCGACCTGTCGCAGCGCACCGAGGAGCAGGCGGCAAGCCTCGAGCAGACTTCCGCGTCGATGGAGGAAATCTCCGCGACCGTGAAGAAAAATGCCGAGAACGCGCAGCAGGCCAATTCCTCGGCCGCCACTACGCGGCAGGTTGCCGACCGCGGCGGCCAAGTGGTCGCCAAGGCGGTTGAGGCAATGGCGAAGATCGAGGAGTCCTCCCGCAAGATTTCCGACATTATCGGCGTCATCGACGAGATTGCGCGACAAACCAATCTGCTGGCGCTCAATGCCGCGGTGGAAGCCGCGCGCGCCGGTGATGCAGGCCGGGGCTTTGCGGTCGTGGCGTCTGAGGTGCGCAGCCTGGCTCAGCGCTCATCGCAAGCGGCCAAAGACATCAAGAACCTGATCACCAACTCGAACAATCAGGTCAAGGACGGTGTCGAGCTCGTCAGTGAGGCGGGCACCGCGCTCACTCAGATCGTCGAATCGATCAAGCAGGTCGCGGACATCGTAGCCGACATCGCTAATGCCAGCGGCGAGCAGGCGAGCGGGATCGATCAGGTCAACAAGGCCTTGGCCCAGATGGACGAGGTGACGCAACAGAATTCGGCGCTCGTTGAAGAGAACGCCGCCACCGCCAAGACTCTCGAATACCAAGCCAAGGCGATGGATGAGCGCGTCGGGTTCTTTCGGATCGATGTAGACGCCGAGAGCGGATCGCCTGCAAGCGTCTCGACCGAACGCTCGGCGGTGCGGGAGATGTCCCCTGCGGCCAGTCTTGCTCCGCAGGCTCGTCGCGTTGTCCAGGCAGGACGTCGCTGATGGCTGCTGTGATGTCAGACCGAAATGGATCGCTCGTTTCAAAACCGCGAAGAGCGATTTGCGGCATTCAGATTCCCCATAAGGGTATATGCGTACATATGCATGGCCGGTCTGACTGCTACCGTCTTTCCCAATAGAGCGATTCGTCTCTCATCAACTCTCTGACTTGGAGGACTACAATGCGACCTGCTAACTGGACGGGTGCACTCGGCTTGGCTTTCGTGCTCGCTGTTGGTCCAGCGATCGCGCAAGAACGCGGTACGCCGGACGAAGCAAAAGCGCTGGTCGAGAAGGCTGCGGTTCATTTCAAGGACGTCGGAGCCGACAAGGCCATGACCGATTTCGCCGATCCGAAGGGCGGCTACATGGATCGCGATCTTTTTGTTTTTGTGTACTCGGCCGACGGCAAGATCCTGAGTGCCCCCGGTATTCCCATGTTGGTCGGGCGTGACGCCACCACGCTCAAAGACGCGGATGGCAAAGAGTTCGGCAAGTTGATCATTACGGCCGCCAAGGGCGGCGGCGGCTGGGCCGAATATCGGATGACCAATCCGGTGACCAAGAAAGCCGATAATAAAAAGACCTATGCGCTCCAGGTCGGCGACTATGTTCTCGGCGCCGGTGCCTATACTCAGTAAAGTGCGCTGCCGCTGCCCGGAGCATGCGGTTCATCGCCAAGCATCAATGGCGCGCCCTACGGGACTCGAACCCGTGTTACCGCCGTGAAAGGGCGGTGTCCTAGACCGCTAGACGAAGGGCGCTACCGAGCGCAAATGCGCGCTCCGATGGTGGCGGGCGACGTATAAAGGGGTTTGGTTCAGAGCGCAAATCGCTTCACTCTGAAGCAATTTGCGCTCTAGTATTTTGATTACACGTGATCATTTCGGAAAATCCGTTGCCACCTTTCGGTGTCATCCGGTGCCGCAAACTAAAATGCCGCCGGTTCACCACTTTCCGGTATTGGGCATCGACACCCAGGGCTCCTTCGGCGGTAGCGCTTCGCCCTTCTGCAACAGCTCGATCGAATGTTTGTCGGGCGAGCGGACGAAGGCCATGGTGCCGTCGCGTGGCGGCCGGTTGATAGTCACGCCCGCCTTCATCAGCTTCTCGCACAGCGCGTAAATGTCGTCGACCTCGTAGGCGAGGTGGCCGAAATAGCGCGCCTCGCCGTAGTCCTCGCTATCCCAATTGTAAGTGAGCTCAACCAGAGGCGCCTGCCGGTTGGCCGGACCGCTGGCGACGAGCTTGTCGTCGGCGGGCGCCGCCAGGAACACCAACGTATACTTATTTTTGTCGTCGACCCGGCGGCGTACCTCCATAAGGCCGAGCTTGTTGACATAGAAGTCGAGCGCGTCGTCGAGATTGCGTACGCGAAGCATTGTGTGCAGATACCGCATTTGGAAGAACCTCCGCTGGTCCGACAAGGGAACGGTTTGGCTGCTGTGCTGACCGCGATCCCGTGAGCTGGGTCTGATAGGTATGGCAAGGCGAAGTGGGTTTGGCGCGGGCGCGGCGGGCGATTACGAATGATAGCGCCGGACCTTGATAGCGCCATAGCGCGGCTCATGGAACTGGTCCATGAAGCCCGTGCCATGGTGCCATTCACCGGGGCGGGCATCTCGACCGAGTGTGGCATCCCCGATTTCCGCTCGCCCGGTGGCTTATGGACCAAGAATCAGCCGATTCCGTTCGGCGAGTTCCTGGCCAGCCAGGAGGCGCGCAACGAATCCTGGCGGCGGCGTTTCGCTATGGAAGACCAGTTCGGCGGCGCCCGGCCGGGTCGGGGCCATCGCGCGCTCGCCAGCCTTTATCGCGCCGGTAAAGTTCCCGCGGTGATCACGCAGAATATCGACAATTTGCATCAGGCTTCGGGGATAGAGCCCGAACACATCGTCGAATTGCACGGCAATACAACTTTTGCGTTGTGCCTCAACTGCGACGAGCGCTACGAACTAGCTTGGGTGCGCCGCCGCATGGATGAGGCGAATGGTTGCGCACCAGACTGCCCGAGCTGCGGCGGCTTTATAAAGACCGCGACCGTGTCGTTCGGTCAGGCAATGCCTGACGCCGCGATGCAGCGCGCCCAGGTGCTTGCCCGATCATGCGATTTGTTCGTGGCGATCGGTTCTTCGCTGCTGGTCTGGCCCGCCGCTGGCTTCCCCTTGATGGCAAAACGAAATGGTGCCCGTCTTGTTATCATCAATCGGGAAGCGACCGACTTCGATGAGGTGGCGGACCTGGTGGTGCGCCAGGACATCGGAACGGTGCTCGAACCCTTTGTCGGCCAATGAACGAATCCACTTTGTGCACAGGCAATGACGCTTTTATCGCGGTGTTGCATTTTTGTCCTTTTCCATTGGAGCGTCGGTGTTATCCTCAATTACAGATTCGTGATGCGCCCGTAGGGCGCCAGCAACGGCGGCGGTCACGGCGTCATGGCGTCGGACGGAATTGAACCAAAGTCCAACAAGTCGGGTCTCGGACCCGACCTCGCTGTTACCGGCGAAGCCGCGCCGCGCGTCATCGAGATGGCCGGCGTCATCAAATGGTTCGACGTCGCCAAGGGTTATGGCTTTATCGTTCCAGACAACGGCATGACCGACGTGCTCTTGCACGTGACCTGTCTGCGCCGCGACGGCCACCAGACGGCCTATGAAGGGGCCCGGATCGTTTGCGAGGTTGTGCCCGGGCCGAAGGGCTTGCAGGCGTTTCGCGTTCTCTCGATGGACGAATCGACGGCCATCCATCCGGCGCAGATGCCGCCGATGCGAACCCATGTGACAGTGACGCCGACGAGCGGTCTCGAACGGGCCCAGGTCAAATGGTTCAATCGGTTGCGTGGCTTCGGCTTTCTCACGCGGGGCGAAGGCACGCCGGACATCTTCGTTCACATGGAGACGCTGCGCCGCTTCGGCCTGACCGAGCTGCGCCCCGGCCAGTTCGTGTTGGTGCGCTTTGGACCGGGACCAAAGGGCATGATGGCGGCTGAAATCCGTCCGGAAAGCGGCCCACTCGGTCTCGCATCGCACTAGGGCGCCGGGTTTGAAGTTCCGGCCGTTCAGCGGCATAGTCCCATCGGCATTTTCAAAGCCGAAGAACCTAGATCATGGAATCGGTAGTCCACTGGATCGCCCCCTTTTGGCAGTCAACGGCGCGGCGGGTCGCCGCGCTTGTACTGACGATTGCCTGCGCGCTTCTCGTTTCGCTTGGAACGGCGCAAGCGTCGGGACATGACACGATCAAGATTACCAGCCATTCCGGGATCCACGCATTTTCCGTCGAGCTTGCGACCGATGACGCGGAACGCGCCCGCGGCCTGATGTTCCGGAAGGTACTGCCGCAGGGACACGGCATGTTGTTCGACTTTAAAACCGACCAGCCGGCCACTTTCTGGATGCACAACACCTACATTTCGCTCGATATAATTTTCATCGAAGGCGACGGACGCATTCGAAGCATCGCGAAAAACGCGCAGCCGATGTCGGACGCCATGATACCGTCCGGCGGTCCGGTCCGGGCCGTGCTTGAGGTGATCGCCGGCACGGCGCAAAAGCTCGGCATCGCTCCGGGCGACACGGTAACGGGCTCCATTTTCGGCAGGTCACACTAGGCCGGGCCGCCGGCCGGCTCGGCTTGCTGCAAGCAAGCGAAACGAGTATCCAGAGCCGCGACCGGCGGGGTATGGCGCAGCCTGGTAGCGCGGTAGTTTTGGGTACTACAGGTCGCAGGTTCGAATCCTGCTGCCCCGACCACCCGGCCACGTTCGCTTCGGCATTGCCGCGTAAGCGGGTGTTTATGTAATGATGTGATGGATAAGTTGAGGAGCGACACGCACATGACCGCCCGCATCTACAAGCCGGCCCGCACCGCAATGCAGTCCGGTACGGCCAAGACCAAGGAATGGCTGCTGACCTACGAGCCTGAGCAGCCGCGCGCGGTCGAGCCGCTGATGGGCTGGACCAGTTCAGGCGATATGAAGCAGCAATTGCGGCTTCATTTCCATACCAAGGAAGAGGCCATCGCCTATTGCGAACGCAATGGCATCGCGTTTGAGATTTTCGAAAGCAAGCCGCCGCAGCGCCAGCGGATTTCCTATTCCGACAATTTCGCGCCGACGCGGCGCGGCGCCTGGACGCATTGAACCGGTTCAGGCCGACCGCTGTTCCGGAACGCGCGTGGCATTGCCGTCAGGCCGCGATGCCGGAGTCGAACGCTGGCGTAACAGCGCGGTGAACCGCTCCTGCGGCATCGGCTGGCCAAGCAGGAAGCCCTGGCCGTAATCGCAGCCCATGCTGACCAGTGCCAGCGCATCGGAGGCTTTTTCAATGCCGATCGCGACCGCGACGCTGCCGAAACCGTGGGCGAGATCGATCACGGTCTTGCACAGCGGCGCATTGACCTTGTCGGAGGCGCAATCGGTGACAAAAGCGCGGTCGAGTTTGAGTTCGGCGAACGGCAGACTCTTCAATCGCGCCAGCGCGGAATAGCCGCGGCCGAAATCGTCGATCGCGAGCTTCACGCCGAGATGTTCAAATCGCTGCGTCAGGTCGGCGGCCAGAGCGAGATCGGTGATGATTTGCTCTTCGGGCACGTCGATCATGAGACCCGGCCATTTTTCGAACTGCGGCCTGTATGTCTGCACGATGTCGATGACCGTGAGCTTAAGCAGCGCGCTGACGGGGACGTCGACCGCCATTCGCAAATTGACCCCGAGCTTGGCGAAGTTGAGGCCGGCTTGCAGCGTCTGGGTCAGCGCTTTTTCGGACAGCGTGATCAGGCTCGCTTCGCGTGCGCCGGGCATGAATGCGCTCGGCATCAATAGGCCGTGTTGCGGATGGCGCGCGCGCGCGCTCGCTTCGGCGCCGACCAGTTGCTTTTTGCGCAGATCGATTTTTGGCTGATACCAGAATTCGATCCAGTCGTTGGCCAAGGCTTCGTCGAGATCGATGCGGCCGGCGACGGGAAGCGGGTGGCCGAGCTTGAGCTCGTCCAGGAGTTTAAGGACGACACTGGTCTCGAAGGGCTTTCGCAAAACGGGCAGCATCTGCAGACGATGCTGTTCGCCGATGCTCTTGACGTGCGCCAGCACGGCCGAGCCGCGGCCGCTGATAAGCTGAACTTGGCCGCGGTAGCCGCTGGCGCCCAGCGCGACCACGCTTGCGATCGCCTCGGCGGATTCGAGCGGGACATCGAGCAGTATGAGGTTGGGGGGGCGCCTGGCCAATGCGGCACGCAGCCCACTGCCGTCCGGAAATTCCTCGGTATCGATCCCGGCGCCATGAAGAATAAGCGACAGAAAATGCCGAATGCTCTCATCGGGATCGATAACAAAGCAGAGCGGGGTGCGGGCCGCGCCAGCCCGCTCGATCGCGGCGTCGGGTGAAGCTGCTGCGAGTGGTGACTGCGCCAATTTTGCGCTCATAGGCTGATTTTGCGCCGGCGGGGCAGGATCACGCATCATTAACGAGAATCCTTAATCTCCGGTTGCGATCGCGGCGTCGCTATCGCCACTGGCTGCCCGTGGAATGATCAGCAGCTGCAGCCGTCAGCTATGCTCGTTCGACGGCGAGCCGGGCTTTGACGCCGATCACCGGGATGATAATTGAATCGCTTCGCGACGGCAGCCGGCGGGCGCGGCTAACGGCCGAAGCGACATGACGACTGGGGAGATGACGATGCCGACCAAGGAAACATCTGCAAAGCTCAATCGCCGAAAATTCCTCGCCGCAGCAGCTGTCGCCGGCGCGGCGGGCGGCGTGGCTTCTGCGCAGGCCGCCGCGGGCCCGCAGACAGTGCAGGGGCCGCCGCGATTGCCGTCAGCCTTGCCGCCGAATGCCCATGTCGCCGCGGCCGAGACCGGCGCGCCGGAGATGCCGTCAAGCAATGAGGGCAAGCCCGGCTCCGACTTTATGGTCGATGTCATCAAGACGCTCGATATTAAATATGTGCCGTCCAACCCGGCCTCTAGCTATCGCGGCCTGCACGAGTCGCTGATCAATTACGGCAAGAACACGATGCCGGAATTCCTCACCTGCACGCATGAGGAATCCGGCGTTGCCATGTGCCATGGCTACTTCAAGGCCACCGGTAAGCCGTTGATGACGTTGGTCCACGGCGTGGTCGGCCTGCAACATGCTTCAATGGCGATCTACAATGCCTGGTGCGATCGCGTGCCCGTGCTTGTCGTCGGCGGTAACGACCTCGATGCCGCGCACCGTGCGCCTGGGGTTCCGACCTTCCATTCCGGGCAGGATATCAACGCGATCGTTCGCGACTTCACCAAGTGGGACGACAATCCGGTGTCAGCGCAACATTTCGCGCAAAGCTTCGTGCGCATGTACAAGATCGCGACGACGCCGCCCTATGGTCCGGTGATGATGGCGCTCGACGGCGGCCTGCAGATGGAGCCGGTTCGCGATTTCGGCGAGCCGCTCTACATCCCGAAATTCTTTCCCAGCGCCCCGCCGCAGGGCGACTTGGCCGCTGTCAAGGAAGCCGCGCGGCTCCTCGCCAATGCCGAACGGCCGGTCATCGTGGTCGATCGCGCGGCGCGAACGGCGGACGGCGTACGTCTTCTGGTCGAGCTTGCCGAGTTGCTGCAGGCGCCGGTGGTCGACCAGGGCAACCGGATGAATTTCCCCAACACCCACTATCTCCACAGGCCGGCCAACGTGGTCGGTCAAGCCGACGTTGTTATCGGCATGGAGCTGTCCGATTACTGGGCCACGGTCAACGGCTTTATCGATAATGGCAATGACGGCTTCGGCCAAAACCTCACCAAGATCAAGCCGAACACCAAGCTGATCTCGATCACTTCGGTCGAACTGTTGACCAAATCGAATTACCAGGATTTCCAGCGTTTTCAGAGTATCGACGTGTCGATGCCGGGCGACGCCGAGGCGACGTTGCCGTCGCTGATCGAAGCCGTAAAGTCGGCGGTCGCCAACGATCGCAAGGATGCCTTGAGCAAGCGCGGCGATGCCATCCGCCAAGCCCACGCCAAAGGGCTCGACGCCACCAAGCAGGCGGCGGCCATCGCCTGGGATGCCAGTCCGATCTCGACCGCAAGGCTCGCGATGGAGGTATATGCACAGATCAAGGATCTCGATTGGTCGTTGGTCTCGACCAGTGGCAATACCAGCAATTGGGCCAATCGGCTCTGGCCGATGGAGAAACATTATCAATGGCTCGGTGCGTCAGGCGGCTACGGTGTCGGCTATGGCGCGCCGGCATCGATCGGCGCGGCGCTGGGCAACCGCGATCTCGGCCGGTTCTCGGTCTCGATCCAGTCGGACGGCGATCTGATGTATGCACCGGGCGTATTGTGGACCGCCGCGCGACACAAAATCCCGTTGCTCGCCGTGATGCACAATAATCGCGGTTATCACCAGGAGGTCATGCACATCCAGCGCCTGTCCAACTTCCGCAATCGCGTCGCCAATATCGGCAACGATCTGGCGCCGATCGGTACCAGCATCATGAATCCCGACATTGCCTATCATCAGCTTGCGCAATCGATGGGATGGTGGGCAAAGGGGCCGATCACCGATCCGGCCGATCTCGGTCCGGCGATCAAGGAAGCGGTCGCCGTGGTCAAATCCGGCCAGCCAGCGCTGGTCAATGTCGTGACCCAGCCGCGCTGAGGAGAAGATCAATGCATTTCATTCGCGTTTGTGCGACGGCGCTGCTGCTCGCGGTGATCGCTTTCGCATCGGGCGTCGCCGGATCGAGCGTTGCACTTGCCGCTTCGGCGGAGAAGGGCAAGACCGCCTTCATTCAACACGGCTGCTGGCAGTGCCACGACTTCAACGGCCAGGGCTCGATCGCAACCAGCAACGGCAAGGTGATCGCCCGAACTGCGCTGCCGCTCGATGCGTTTAAATCTTTCGTGCGGACGACAAATGGTGCAATGCCGCCGTTTCGTCCGCCGGTGCTGAGCGACGACGAACTCGACGATATCTACGCCTATCTGCAATCGCAGCCGGTGCCGAAGCCTGTAAGCGACATTCCTTTGTTGAATGCTGCCCGTTCCCAATAGTCGGTCCCCCACGCCATTTACACGATGTCGTGACCGCCACGTGCAACGTCATGGCGGCGATTGTGATTGGCGCTGCCGCTTGGGATGGGCGTAAAACGCCATATGTTTTGCGACGGAACGGGCGGAGATTCGAGATGACTGGCAGATCGACGAATGTTGCAGTGAGCGCCAATCACGGTCGGCGCATTTTGCTGACTGGAGTGGTCGGAGCGTTGATCCTCGTTCCATTATTTGGTTTTGGCGCGGGGCGGGTGCAGGCTGCGGAGCCAGCGGTTTCGATTCCGGCTCCAGCGGTCGATGCGTCCGTGGGCGGCGGACTGCAGACCGTCGTTTTGGCCGGCGGCTGCTTCTGGGGCGTGCAGGGGGTCTACCAGCACACCAAGGGCGTCACACAGGCAGTGTCCGGCTATGCCGGCGGCCAGAAAGAGACCGCGCATTATGAGATCGTCAGCACCGGGCGCACCGGGCACGCGGAGTCGGTTTCGGTAACTTTCGACCCGCAACAAGTGTCGTTTGGAAAGATCCTGCAAATCTATTTTTCGGTGGCCCATAACCCGACCGAGCTCAATTATCAGGGACCCGACGAGGGCACTCAGTATCGTTCCGCGATTTTCTTTGCCAATGACGAGCAGAAGCGGGTTGCCGGCGATTATATTGCCCAGCTCGATAAGGCGCATGTCTTCGCCGAACCGATCGTGACCAAGCTGGAACCGCTCACGGGCTTTTATCCGGCCGAAGAGCATCATCAGGACTTTCTGGTCCTGCACCCGAATTACCCGTACATCGTCTTCAACGACCTGCCGAAGGTCGACAATCTCAAGCGGCTGTTTGCCAGCGATTATCGCCAGACGCCGGTCACTGTCCTGGCGTCGGGCAAGCCGAGCCAATAAAGCCGTAAATCCTGTCGCCGCCCACGATTTCGCGCTGCACAAATCCCCGGCGCCGCTGGGCAAACCTGCGACCGCTTCGCTATAGCCATCCGCCACGCCCCGCAGTATCGTTGACGGCAGGAGGCGGGCCAACGATAAGCCCGCCCCACGACAACGAGGAAACCGGGGGAGGGTCGCCATGGCTATGGCAACGACAGTTGGTTCGCTGGACGACGCTGAACACAGCGCCCAGCTTCGCAAGGCGGTCATCGCAGCCACCGTCGGCACCGCGATCGAATGGTACGATTTTTTTCTCTATGGCACCGCGGCCGGACTTGTCTTCGGCAAGCTCTATTTCCCCAATCAGAACCCGCTCTCGGCAACGCTGCTAGCCTTCGGAACCTATTTTATCGGTTTCGTGGGTCGCCCTATCGGCGCGGCGATATTCGGCCATTACGGCGATCGGATCGGCCGCAAGGCGACCTTGATTGCGACGCTGCTGTGCATGGGATTGGCGACTTTCGCCATCGCCTTTGTACCGACCTATGATTCGATCGGTATCTGGGGCGCGGTCATCTTGACCGCGCTGCGGGCGATTCAAGGCATCGGCGTCGGCGGCGAATGGGGCGGTTCGGTGCTGTTGGCGATGGAATGGTCGCGCACCCATAACCAGCGCGGCCTGGTCGCGTCATGGCCGCAATTCGGCGTGCCCTGCGGGCTCCTGCTGTCGTCCCTGGCGGTGATGGCGTTCAGCGCTTGGTCGGGCGCGGACTTCCTGACCTGGGGCTGGCGTGTCCCGTTCGCGCTTTCGATCGTCCTGGTCGGCGTCGGCCTGTGGATTCGGCTCGGCATCCTCGAGACGCCGGTATTCCAGAAGCTTCTCGATACCAAGAAGATCGAGCACGCTCCGATCCTCGAGGTCATCAAGAAGCAGCCGAAGGAGATCATCCTCTCGGCTTTGCTGCGGATGTCCGAGCAAGCGCCGTTCTACGTCTTTACCGCTTTCGTCTTCGCTTACACCGTCGGCACGCTGCATATGGACCGCAACTTCATTCTCGATGCGGTGATGGTGGCGGCCTTGGTCTCGTTCGTCACCATCCCGCTCGCCGGTCATATCTCGGACCGCATCGGGCGGAAAAACATGTATCTGATCGGCGTCGTGGTGATGGGGCTGTTCGGGTTCCTGTATTTCGGCATGGTCGACACCGCGATCCCGTCGGCGGTGTTCATCGCCATCGTGCTCTCGCTCATTCCGCACGACATGCAATATGGACCGCAGGCGGCGCTGATCGCGGAATCGTTTACGCCGCGGCTGCGCTATAGCGGTGCGTCGCTCGGCTATCAGCTGGCCTCGGTGATTGCCGGCGGCCCGGCGCCGCTCATCGCCACCGCGCTGTTCGCCGCCTACCACACCGGCTACGCGATCGCGATCTACATCGCCATCTGTGCTGCCATAAGCCTGGTGTCGGCGGCATTCATGCCTGACTACACCGGCCAGGATATCTCGGCTGAATACGACGCCTGAATAGAGTCGGGGCAATTCATCGTCATCGCCGGGGCGGCAGCGCCCCGGCGATGATCGTTTTTGCGACAAGGTGACGGTTACAGTACCAATCCGCTCTGCGGATCGATCAGGTGCATGCGGTTCATATCGGCGTAAAGCGGCATGAGTTCGCTGGGGCCCTTGGCGCTGCCGGGCTCGACGCGGCCGCACACTTCCTGGCCATCGATGGTGAAATACACCATCGTCTCCATCCCCATCGGCTCGACCACGTCGAGGGTTGCCGCAAACTCGCTTTCCTGGTCGCGATCGCTGCGCCGCGGTTCGGTGATATGCTCGGGGCGTAGCCCGAAAATAAGTTCCTTCCCGATCAGCGCCTGATACCGCGCCGACAAAGCCGCCGGCACCGGCAGGCTGATGGTGTCGGAAATCCGCACCCGCAAGCCGACGCCATTTTGCTCCAGGCGACAGCGGATCAGATTCATTGCCGGGGAGCCGATAAAGCCGGCGACGAACCGCGTCCGCGGATGATGATAGAGGTCCTGCGGACTCGCGATCTGTTCGATCACGCCGCCGTTCATGACGACAACCCGGTCGGCAAGCGTCATCGCCTCGACCTGGTCGTGGGTCACGTAAACCGTGGTGGTCTTCACCATCTGATGGACACGCTTGATCTCGGTGCGCATCTGCACGCGCAGCTTGGCGTCGAGGTTCGACAGCGGCTCGTCGAACAGAAACACTTTCGGATTGCGCACGATGGCGCGGCCCATCGCCACGCGCTGGCGCTGGCCGCCGGACAAGGCCTTCGGCTTGCGGTCCAAAAGCTCGGTAATGTCGAGAATGCGCGCGGCATGGTCGACGCGCTTCTTGATCTCGTCCTTGGGGAATTTGCGCAGTTTCAGGCCGAACGACATGTTCTCGAAGGCCGACATATGGGGGTAGAGCGCGTAATTCTGGAACACCATGGCGATGTCGCGGTCCTTCGGCGGGAGGTCATTGACGATAGCGCCGCCGATGTAGATGTCGCCTGCGGAGACTTCCTCGAGACCGGCGATCATGCGCAGCGTCGTCGACTTGCCGCAGCCCGACGGGCCGACCAGAACGACGAATTCATTGTCGGGAATATCGAGGCTGATGCTGCGCACCGCTTCGACATCGTCATAGCGCTTGACCACGTTACGCAACGCGACTTCGGCCATTGTGGGAACCCTCCTGTCAGCCTTTGGTGGCGCCTGCGGTGAGGCCCGCGATGTAGTAGTCCATGAGGAAGGCGTAGATCACGAGCGGAGGTGCGGCCGCCACCAGGGCGCCGGCCATCAGCATGCCCCACTTATAGACGTCGCCGCGAATGAGGCTGGTCACGGTGCCGACGGTGAGAACCTGCTGGTCCGCCGAGTAGAGAAAGGTCATCGGGTAGACGAAGGCCGCCCACGACACGGTGAAGGCGAAGATCATCGCCGCGATAATGCCGGGTAGCGCCACCGGGATGAAGATTTTGGTGAGCATCTGCAGGTGGCCGGCGCCGTCGATAAGCGCCGCCTCGTCGAGTTCCTTGGGGATCGACTGGAAGTAGCCGATCATGATCCAGGTGCAGAACGGCACCGTCAGCGTCGGATAGACCAGCACCATGCCCCAATAGGAGTTGAGCAGTCCGAGCCATTTGACGATCTGAAACAGCGGGATGAACAACAGCGTGTCGGGCACCAGATAGGTCAAAAAAATTCCCGTCGCCAGGATGCTCGATCCCCAGAACCGCATCCGGCCGAGCGAGAAGGCGGCGAATACGCTGACCACCATGGTGATCGCCACGGTGCACAGCGTGACGATGACGGTATTCTTGAAGAAAATCAGAAAGTCGGTCTGCGTCAGCAGGATCTTGAATTGGTCGAAGGTGAGTCCGTCGGCGATGATCCAGGGATTGGTCGCCATGCGCGCCACCTCGGAATCGCTCTTGAGCGCCGTGACGACCATGTAATAGGGCGGGATTAGAAAGAAGATCGCAAATATGATCAGAAAAACATAGGACGTGATCAGGGCCCAGCGCCGATTGCGGCGCAGGCTGGCGCGGATGGTGAGACGTTGCGACGGGCGTGCGGTCAGTGCGGCCGTGCTCATCCGATCTCCCGGCCGCGTTTACGGACCCCGCGCAGGATGAAGATCGCAGCGATCGCGAGGATAGGGAACATGAATAACGAGGTAGCGGCGCCGAGCGGCAGATCGCCGGAGCGGATGCCGAGCATGAAGGCATAGGTCGCGAAGACATGCGTCATGTTGCGCGGCCCGCCCGCGGTCATGATCTGCACGATGTCGAAATTGGCAAAGGTTACGATCAGCGAGAACAAGACGGTGATGGCGATGATATTGCGCATCATCGGCAGCGTGATGTGAACGAATTTCTGCCAGGCATTGGCGCCGTCTATGGCTGCTGCCTCATAGAGCTGTTCGGGCACCGATTTAAGTGCGGCGAGATACATGATCAAAAAGAACGGCGCGCCGTACCAGACGTTCACCAGAATGACGGAAAAGCGCGCCCAATACGGACTGCTCAGCCAGGGAATTTCGTCGAAACCTAGACTGGAAAGCACATAATTGAGCGCGGAGTGGGTCGGATCGAACAGCCACCACCAGCCGAGCGACGACAAAGCGAGCGGAATAACCCACGGCACGAGCAGCATGCCGCGCCATTTGCGCTGGCCCTTGGCCGGCAGATTATTGATCAGATGCGCGGTAATGAGTCCGATCAGCGCTTTGAAGAAAACCGCGCTGAGCGCGAAGATCGCGGTCTGCTCGACGACCTGCCGGAACACGTCGCGGGACAAGAGGAAAGCGAAATTGTCGAGGCCGATGAAGCGGGTCTGCGCTTTGTTCAGCATCGACAGATAGATCGAATAACACGCCGGATATAGCACAAGGCCGGCGATGATGACGATTAAGGGCAGGCACATCAAAAACGCGATGGTCGAGCGGCGGCGCATGAACAGCCGCAAGCCGTGGCGCGCCGACGACGACGCCGACGCACCAATGCTTGGCAGTCTGCCATGCAGGTCTGGCGACCATGTTTGGACAGTATCAGCCATCCCACGCCACTGATCCCTTTGGATCAGCCTCCCGTCGTGTTTGACGCCCGCTGGCCCCCCAAGGCCGGCACGCGTTTTATTGGCTCAATCTCCTCGTTCCTCCCGCGCTCCCCGCGGGCGGCGCGGGAGGAGGCGCCTAGGCGCGTAAGGTTCCTTCCAGTTCGTTCTCGGCCCACTTGATGACGTCGTCGATCTTCTCGTTGCCTTGGGTGACCTTGGCCACCATCACGGTGTTGATCGCCTGATTGTAGATCTGGGCGCCGACCTCGGAGCGCGCCGGCGCACCCGCGATCGAGGTCTGTTCGTCGCCGCGCGGCGGATAGCCGTAAACGGTACCGACCGGCGGTCCGACCGTTTTCCAGGTCGGGAGATCGTACATGGTCTTAAACGAGGGCAGATCGTAGCCGAACGAGGCCTCGACCAGTTGCGCGGAAGACTCCTTCTGCGAAATGAAGGTCAGGAGCTCCTTCGCGGCCTGCTTGTTCTTGGAGAACGACCACACGCCGTAGAATTGCGGCAATTGCCCGACGAAGCGGCCCTTCGGTCCGCGCGGCATCGGGTGGGTCCAGCACTGCTCCGCCACTTGCGGATTGTCCCGCTTGGCGACCGCCCACGCGCTCGGCGGGTTCATGATGCTCGAGCCCTTGCCGGAAATGAGCCAGCGGTTGTTGCCGGCGTCGTCCCAGGCGTAGACCTCGGGCGGGTTCACCGCCATCAGCTTTTTGAGATATTCGAGCGCGGTTCGGGTCTCGTCGGAATTGATCTTGATGTTGTCCTTGCCGTCGACCATGACCACGCCGAAGGAGTTGTACAGCGCGCCGACCCAGTCGACGGCGTCGCTCGACTGTCCCATCGGCAGTCCGACCGGGAAGCCAGCCTTGTGCAGCTTTTCGGCCGAGGCGAGGTAGGTATCCCAGGTCCAGGTGTCGGTCTTGGCCTTGTCCCATTTTGCCTCGTCGGCCGGGAACCGGACGCGCCCGTCGATTCCCGCATGCGGCGGGTAGAGATCGACGCGCGCGCAGCACGGCTTTCCCTGGCCGCCGACCGCGGTCGGCACGCCGCGCCAGGTGCCTTTGATCTTGGCGAGGTATTCGGCGACCGGGCTGATTGGGCCGTATTGCTTGATCAAGCCTCCGACCACATCGTCGAGCGGCTCGAGATTGTTCTGGTGGATACGGACGTTCCAGTCGCGGTGGGACATGATGTCGTGGCCGGTGCCGGCTTGGGCTTCGGCGGCCGCGGTCAGCTTGTCCTTTTCACCTTGCGAGGTGATGTAGTCGATCTTCACTTCGCAACTGTTCTTGGCGCCCCATTCGTTGCAGAGCTTGGTCAGCGCGGCATTGGCGCCTGGAACCCAGTGGTCCCATACGCCGAGCGACAAGGAGCCTGCCGCATAGGCGCCTTTGACGTAAGGGGCGGTGATGGCGGCGGCGGAACCGAGCGCCGCGGATTTGAGAATCTGGCGGCGCGTCGGCGAACGGACGGGTAGCGTTGAGTTGGTCATCGTGTTCCCTCCCAGGACGTGTCCTCTACAACTCGGCGCCATATTTTTATTGGTCTTCGCTGGCGTGGAAGAAAACATACTCTCATAACGGGAAAGGGGCTAGTGCGGCCTTTTAGACATTTCGGCTGACGGTCCGCCGCGCCGGCACAGCCGCAGGCGGCGGTCCCATAGGCAAGGACTCGGGACTTCGGGGCAGGGGCCCCGAGGCTCGTTGCATCGTCGTTCCAGGCGGCCGCCGTCCGTCAGGGCGACAGCTGTTCCAAAAGG